>NZ_CP149514.1:2135106-2846808 GCF_045291545.1 Gallaecimonas aegicerasi | reverse complement strand
TGCTGACCTCTCCCAAAATTAAAGTCCGTTATTGTATCGGTTTGCCCTGCCAACCGCACCCTTTGAGCACGGCCAAAACAGCGGCCTGGACGGTTTTTGTCCGGGTCTTGACGACGACGGGATCGCGGCTTTGAGCAGGTCGATCATTGTGGTCTACGACCCGCAACAAGATCAACTGCGATCATCAGGATCGTTACATCGATCGCGAACTGATCTAGAATGACTGCCGCTGCAAATTTACCCTTGTTGGGGTTTGACGCACCACAGGGGCCTCTGTATAATTCGGCCTCTTTTTATGGGCTATCCCGCAGGGGCCAAACGGCTACGCCGGCAGTGGTACCCAGTGGTTTAAACGACTGACCGACGGAAATAACTATGAAACGTACTTTCCAACCGAGCGTAATCAAGCGCAAGCGTGACCACGGTTTCCGTGCTCGCATGGCAACCAAGAACGGCCGCAAGGTACTGGCTCGCCGCCGTGCCAAGGGTCGTGCTCGCCTGTCTGCCTGATCACCTTGAGTGCATCTTCGCACGCAAGTGACTGCACAGACGTATAGCCGGGAGTTACGCCTGTTAACTCCCGCGCATTTTCAAAGGGTGTTTGATAAGCCCGTCCGCGCTGCCTCTCCTGAAATAACCCTTCTTGCCCGTAGTAATACGCTGAGCCATCCGCGTATGGGGCTGACAATTGCCCGTAAACAGGTTAAAAAAGCCACTGCGCGTAACCGCCTCAAACGCTTGAGTCGGGAATACCTGCGGCTGCGCCAGGGCGATTTACCTGACGCCGATGTCATTATCATCGCCAAGAAGCCGGCACAATTTCTGGAAAACGGCGATTATGTCGCCCTGCTGGACCGTTTATGGACCTTATTGGCAAAGCGCTTGGCGCGTGTCTGATCTTCCCCATCCGGTTGTATCAGCGGTTTATTAGCCCGCTGTTGGGACAGACGTGCCGGTTTACCCCCAGCTGCTCGCACTACGCTGTGGAAGCCATTGAGAAACATGGCCCGCTACGCGGCAGTTGGTTAGCAGGGCGCAGAATATTAAGATGTCACCCTCTTAATCCCGGTGGCCACGATCCGGTACCCGAACGCAAAAAAAGAGAACTGTAACCCATGGAATCACAACGCTCGCTGTTGTTCTTCGGCCTGATAGCGGTCAGCTACTTGCTGTATAACGCTTGGCAGACAGATCATGCGCCCAAGCCGGCGCCTGTAGCCGCTACCGCTTCGGTACCCACTGAAGCGCCTGCCGACGCCCTGCCCAGTTCCGACGATATTCCCCAGACCGCAGGCGCGGCGCCTGCTGCCACCACCAAGGCTCACTTGGTTACCCTGCAAAACGACGAGCTCAAGCTGACCGTTGATACCCGCGGCGGCGACATCGTCGGTGCCCAGCTCAAGCATTTTGCCAAGGTGCAAGGTGGCGAAGAGCGGCTGACCCTCTTTACCCGCGAGCCCGGCTTTAACTACGTGGCCATGAGCGGCCTTATCGGCCCCAACGGCTCCGACACCCAGAGCCGCCCGGTTTACACCTCATCCGAGGCCACTACCCTGGCCAACGGCGACAGTCAGCTGACCCTCACTTATGACGGCGCGAATGGCGTTGTCTATAAAAAGGTGCTGACCCTGACCCCCGGCAAGTATGTGGTCAACACCCGTTTCGAAGTGACCAATCCCACCGACAAGCCTTTGTCCGTGCAGTTCTTTGGTCAAATCAAACGTACCAACCACGAGCCCGACTCCGGTATCACCTCCCACGGCACTTACACCGGCCCGGTGTATTCCACCGATGACGAGTCCTACGAGAAGTACAACTTTGACGACGTCAAAGAACGTAACCTCAACAAGGAAACCAACACCGGTTGGGTAGCCATGCTGCAGCACTACTTTGTGTCTGCCTGGGCGCCCAAGCTCGACAACGTCAAACTGGACGTTTACAGCCTGCAGTCCGGCTCTGACGCCATCATCGGCATCAAGAGCAAGCCCGTTACCGTACCGGCACAAGGTTCTGCCAGCCTGACCGCTGACCTGTTCGTGGGCCCCAAAGACCAGGACGCCCTGGCCGCCGTTGCCCCCAAACTGGAAAAAACCGTCGACTACGGCTTCCTGTGGTTTATCAGCGAATTCCTGTTCTGGCTGCTGAAACTACTGCACGGCGTGGTGCACAACTGGGGCTTTGCCATTGTGCTGCTGACCCTGTTGGTGCGTGGTGCCATGTACCCGCTGACCAAAGCGCAGTACACCTCCATGGCCAAAATGCGCTTGTTGCAGCCGAAACTGGCTTCCCTGAAAGAGCGTTTTGGTGATGACCGCCAGCGCATGTCACAGGCGATGATGGAACTGTACAAAAAAGAAGGGGTTAACCCGCTGGGCGGCTGCTTCCCCATTTTGCTGCAGATGCCTATCTTCATGGCCCTCTACTACGTACTGCAGGAGTCCGTGGAACTGCGCCAGGCGCCCTTTATTCTGTGGATCCATGACCTGTCAGCCAAAGATCCGTTCTTTGTGCTGCCCTTACTGTTTATCGGCACCATGTGGTTCAGTCAGAAACTGAACCCCTCCACCATGACCGACCCGATGCAACAGAAGGTCATGCAGCTGATGCCAATACTGATGGGGGCCTTCTTTGCGCTATTCCCATCTGGCCTGGTGTTGTACTACGTAGTCAGTAACATGGTGTCCATTGGCCAGCAGCTGATCATCTATAAGGGCCTTGAGAAAAAAGGCCTGAAGTAACCCAAGAGGCGGCGCAAGCCGCCTTTTTTGTCAGGAGTTCGTCATGACCGACACCATTGCCGCCATTGCTACTGCCACCGGTCAGGGTGGTGTGGGTATTGTGCGGGTTTCCGGGCCGGCAGCAGCCACCGTTGCCAATGCCTGCCTGGGCCGCTTGCCGGCACCCCGTTATGCCCACTTTGGTGACTTTCTTGATACTGACGGCCGTGTCCTTGATCAGGGTATCGCCCTGTACTTTCAGGGCCCCAACAGCTTTACCGGCGAAGATGTACTGGAACTGCAGGGCCATGGTGGCCCGGTGATCCTTGATATGTTGTTGCGGGCAGTGCTCTGCGTGCCAGGGGTGCGGATGGCAAAGCCAGGAGAATTTTCCGAGCGGGCCTTTTTAAATGACAAACTCGATCTGGCGCAGGCTGAGGCCATTGCCGATTTGATTGAGGCCAGCTCCGAACAGGCCGCCCGCAGCGCCGTGCAATCCATGCAGGGTGAGTTTTCCCGGCGTATTCGGGCCTTGGTGGAATCTCTGACCCAGCTGCGTATCTATGTGGAAGCGGCCATCGACTTTCCGGAAGAAGAAATTGATTTTCTCTCTGACGGCAAAGTGGCGGCCGACCTCAGCGCCGTCAGCGATGAACTGGCAGCGGTCAAAGCCAGCGCCCACCAGGGCAGTTTGCTGCGTGACGGTATGCGGGTGGTTATCGCCGGGCGCCCCAATGCCGGCAAATCGAGCCTGCTCAATGCCCTGGCGGGGCAGGAACGGGCGATTGTGACTGACATCGCCGGTACCACCCGTGACGTACTACGCGAGCATATTCATATTGACGGTATGCCACTGCATATCATCGATACCGCAGGTTTGCGCGAAGCCGGCGATGCGGTAGAACGCATCGGCATTGAACGAGCCTGGGCAGAAATCAATCAAGCCGACCGGGTGCTCTTTATGGTGGATGCCACAGAAACCGCCGCCACCGATCCGCACGCCATCTGGCCTGACTTTGTTGACCGGCTGCCCGCCGGGCTGGGCATTACCGTGGTGCGCAACAAAGTAGAGCTGACCGGCGAAACCCCTGGCCTGGCCGATGGCATCATTCGCCTGTCGGCCAAAACAGGTGCCGGTGTAGAACAATTACGCCAACATCTCAAACAGCTGATGGGCTATGAAGGCACCAGCGAAGGCAGCTTTCTGGCCCGGCGCCGCCACCTCGACGCCCTGGCGACTGCTCAGCAACACCTGGACAGCGGCAGCGAACAATTGCATGGCTATGCCGCCGGTGAAATCCTTGCAGAAGAATTACGACTGGCGCAGCTGGCACTGTCAGAAATCACCGGTGAGTTCAGTGCTGATGACCTGCTGGGGCGTATATTCTCCAGTTTCTGTATCGGCAAGTAATGTGGTGAAAAATCAGCAATAAAAAGCAGCCAGAAATAACATAAGCCATTGTAAATGCTGGGCTTTGTTTTTTACTGGCTGTTCTTGCCTGATCTTGTTTCGTGAGAATTTACCCCGAGAGTACCCCGAAGTAACCTCTTGGGGTACTTTTGGGGGACACTCATGAAGATCAGCATCGAATACCGCGCACCGGACGCCGAAGGCAAGCGCGCTCTGCGCTTAACCTACTACGCCGGCTCCTACCTTGACCCCGCCACGGGTATCCGCAAGCACAAGCGCAGCAGAGAGAGCCTGGATCTCTTCCTGTACGACAAGCCACGCACCCCGGCACAGCGGCTTCACAACAAAGAAACCCAGCGAGCAGCCGAAGCCATCCGCGCCAAGCGGCTCTTCGAATACGAGACCGGCAAACACCACCTGGATTTCTCAAATGCCCACAAGGCCAGCTTCTTCGAGTACTTCCAGGAAGTGACCGACCAAAAGGCGGCAGGCAGCAAGAGCAACCATTCCATCTGGGTGTCTACCCTCAAGCATTTGCGCCAGTTCCATAAACTGCCGGACCTGACTTTAGAGGAAGTCGATCAGCTGTTCCTGGAGGGTTTTCGGCACTACCTGATGCACAAGGCACGCACCAAAAGCGGCGCGCCACTGAGCCGCAACACCCAAAGTGCCTACTTCAACAAGTTGAGGGCTGCCCTGAACCAAGCAGAGCAGGAGCGGCTACTGATGGATAATCCGGTGCGGCGTGTCAAAGCCATCCAAGGAGAGAAGAACAAACGGGTTTATCTGACCGAAGACGAGGTACGAGCCTTGGCACAGGCTGAGTGCCGCTACGACGTTCTTAAGCGTGCCTTTCTGTTCTCTTGTTGCACTGGCTTGCGCTGGTCCGACATTCACAAGTTGACCTGGGCAGAGCTTGAACCCTTCTACGGCCATTACCGCATCGTCTTCACCCAGAAGAAGACCAGCGGCCTGCAATACCTGGATCTGAATGACATGGCGATGCAGCTGATGGGGCGCCCTGGCAAGGCAACAGAGCGGATCTTCAAGGGGCTGAAATACTCGGCCTGGCACAACATGGAGCTCACCCGCTGGGCGTTGCAGGCGGGTATAACCAAGAAGGTGACCTTCCACAGCGCGCGTCATACCTTCGCCGTGATCCAGCTTAACCGCGGCGTCGATATCTATGCCCTATCTCGCTTGCTGGGGTACAGTGAATTGAGAACAACAGAGATCTATGCAGACATCCTTGAATCACGGCGAAGAGATGCCATGCTGGATTTCCCCAACGTATTAGAGTGATAGAAGATGGGACGCACCCTCGACGAGATCCTGGCCAGTGAAAAGCCTGAAGTGGTCGCGGCCGCCAAACAGCAGGCTGCGCTGATACTTAACCAGTTAGAGCAAGAAGCGGATCCTGGCCAGGAAGAGCCAACAAAAGCGCCGGCGCCACCCAGCGCTGGTGTAGATGATCTTAGATAATCTAGATCGGATTTCAGGATCGCCCTGCAGCCCAAGTAGCACCTGGGTTTCGCTCAATTGGTTTGTGACCATTATCGTGAGCTTTGTGACCACTTTCGTGATGGTCTGTGACCATTATCGTGATAGCGCAGGCCGGCCTATGGTGAACCGCCCCTTGGCATGTTCATTGATAAACCAGCCCAATTCGGCTAGCTCACCCAATGCCTTGCGGACTCGCGATTGCCGCTTGCGGCGGGTGGCCATGCTGGCTTCCTCAGGAAAGACATAAGCAACCAAGGTGTCTAACTGCACCACTCTACTCTGGCCACCATCGACCCAGGCACATAGCCGTTGATGTAACAATCTGGTGATGCTGCTATTCAGGCGCCGCACCTCTGTCATGTCGATACGAACATGGCGGCCAGTGCCCATAATGGCGGAGGTCAGCAAAGGATTAAGCGCCACAAAGAGCCCATCGGTCAGGGCGTCGCTGGCATAGTTCGCCAGCAGACGAAAACCGCTGCGCTGGCCAGCCACCTGGGCTATCACCGACACCTTCCACAACCGCTCGACACAGCGGCGCACTGTATTGGTGTCACGAGGGTTGGCGTAGCCTATCTCCTTGGCCAGTTTGCGCAGGCTGCTTTTGACCACCAAGACGCGTTGCTGATTGGCTGCCCAGCGAGGCTCTAGCAGGGTCCGCAAGGTGTTGCCCTCCCCGGTAGCGGCAATGGGTTCGATGATGGCGCTGTAGTCCTCGATACCAGCCAGGGCAACCAACCCTTGAAGTACGCGCAAATCGTCAGCCCCCAAGGGTTCTGGCCCGGAAAACTCAATCTGATTGCCCCCACCGAATCGATACACCACATCCAGCTTGTCTCGGCGGCGCTGGCCACGAGAGATGGCTCTGAACAATCCTGGCGCCAGACAGTGCATATGGTCGTGCCGGGCATGGGTCAATTCAAAGCAAGGCACGTTTGCCTCCCGCTCGGCGTGCTACGTCCAACCTGGCAGGGTGTAGCACGCCATCTTCCTCTCGCACCAGCCAGCGCTCTGGTAGTGGCTGCATATAGTTGCTTTTACTGACCCCAAACCGCACGTAGCGATGGCTCTGCTGTGCCGATATGCCCAGCTGCTGCGCCTCCTTCCTGGTCATGGTGGCGAGGTAGCCCTGCCAACGCACATTGTCTACCAGCACAGACGAACCACGGCTGGCCTGCTGCTGATCGCCAACCTCCTGGAAGGCGGCCAACTTGCTGGTGTGGTGCAAAAACAGCACGGCGCATCCCTGCCCCATGGCCAGCCGTTCCAACTGACCCAGCACCTGCGTCATGGCACAGGCCGCGTTCTCGTCGGCATTATGAAAACGCCGGAGGGTGTCGATAACTACCAACCTCACGCCCTCAGCCCAAAGGGCAATCGCTTCCAGCCATTGGCTGTCCAACAGGTTGGGGCTGGCTCCCTGAAGCGGTATCAACTTAAGGTCACGCTCAAGCGCCACACGCTGCCCTGCATCAAGGTTCTGACCCAAAGCGAACAAGCGGTGGTGTAGCACCGGCAGAGGGTCCTCGGCAGGCAGGTAGAGCACAGCTCCCTGTTCCAGCCTGCCAAGATCGAGCCAGTCCGGCCCGCCGGCTATCTGCATTGCCAACTGCAGTGCCAGCATGGATTTGCCGGCACCGCCTGGTGACACCAAGGCTCCGACACAGCCCACCGGCAGGCCCGGTAAGACAAAGTCAATTGGCTTGGGAGGTTCGGTAAAGGCCGCCTGAAGATCCAGGGGCCAGTGAGATGCGATGAGATCCTGCTCCATTACAGCCTCACAGCCGCCCATGGCGGGCTTGCCGCACGCGCTTGGCTACATGCTCAGTCAGCTCGGTGTCTGGGGAGATACGGTGAGAGAGCAGCCAGTCCAGCAGCTCATCGCGCTTAAAGTAGATCTTCTTACCCTGGGGCTTGTAATGCGGCAGGCGTTTTTCGCTAGTCAGCCGGTACACATAACTAACTGAAACCCCCAATAGCTCGGCACACTCTTCGGCACAAAGCACCTCCTTCAGCGCCTGGCCTTGCTGGCGCACCAGCTGTTTCAGCTCATAAAGCTCTTTCAGAATTGACCCGTTAGGATCACTATAAACTGACGGATTTTGTTCACGCATGCAGATGGTCTCCTCGTAGCAATCATCAGCATGCAAGAGCGTACCGGGGGCCTGGCGAAATCCTCGTCGCTGTAGTTGTCCAATTTGGGCACTTAGAGCGTTTTTTGCGGAGGGAAACTTTCACATGTGAAAGCCATACACAAAACTTCATCTTCATTGATGCAAAAAAATCGAGCTTTGTATTGACGGAACAGAGTCTCATCATAGACACTGGCCAAAGCATCATTAACGATGACGAGAATTTTTGTGAAATTAAAGCTGCATCAAATAGCCACAATCAGCGCCGGTTATCCGTTTCGCGGCAAGATCCCTGAGCACCCCGAGGGGGATCTGACCGTGGTGCAGATGAAAGACACCTCGTCAGAGTTCGGTGTCGACTGGATGAACTGCGTGCGCAGTGAAGCAACGGGCAAGAAAGCGCCGTACTGGCTGCAAACCGGGGATATTCTGGTGGCAGCACGGGGCAACCAAAACTATGCCGTGCTGGTTGATACCCGGCATGCCCTAATGCCAGCTGTTGCAGCCCCGCACTTTTATGTGGTGCGGCCACAACCTGATGCACTGATACCGGAATTCCTTGCCTGGCAGCTCAATCAGCTGCCCTGCCAGCGTTACTTCGAACTGCATGCCGAAGGCACCCTCACCAAGAGCATTCGCCGTACCGTGCTGGAAGAGGCCCCCATCGCAGTCCCGCCACTCACCAGGCAACACGGTATCATCGCCATGGCCCATACCCTGCGCGAAGAACAGCGGCTGCTGGAAAATCTCATCGAGAACGGCGAGCGCATGATGAATGCCGTAGCCGCAGACTTATTCAACAAGGAGGTAGGGCAATGAACGAGCAGCACGAGTCCTTCGAGGCATTAAAGGTGATCAGCTCAGACGGGATCGAGTTTTGGTCGGCCAGAGCACTGGCACCACTACTGGATTACAAAGACTGGAGAAACTTCCTCAATGTTATCCAGAAAGCCAAACAGGCTTGTGAGAGCAGTGGCCATGCTATTGCAGACCATTTCGTTGATACCACCAAAATGGTTGCTCTGGGCTCAGGCTCACAACGCCCCCTGGATGATATCCAGCTCTCCCGTTACGCCTGCTACCTGGTGGTACAAAATGGCGATCCATCCAAACCCGTCATAGCAGCAGGGCAAACCTACTTTGCTGTGCAAACTCGCCGCCAGGAGCTCGCTGACGACGAAGCCTTCAAGCAACTAAGGGAAGACGAGAAACGCCTATTCCTGCGCAATGAACTGAAAGAGCATAACAAGCAACTGGTCGAAGCGGCACAGCAGGCGGGTGTGGCAACAGGCCTGGATTTCGCTATCTTCCAAAACCACGGTTATCAGGGCCTGTACGGCGGCCTGGACCAAAAGGCTATTTACGCCAAAAAAGGGCTGAAGAAAAGCCAGAAGATCCTGGTTCACATGGGCTCCACCGAGCTGGCTGCCAACCTCTTTCGCGCCACCCAAACAGAAGAAAAGCTGCGCCGCGATCAGGTTCAGGGCAAACGCCAGGCCAATGAAACGCACTTCGAGGTTGGCCGAAAGGTACGCCAAACCATAGTCGAGTTGGGGGGCACCATGCCCGAGAACCTGCCCACACCAGACAACAGCATCAAACAAATAGAATCTGCCGCCAAAAAGCTGCAGGACACATCGTCAGAGGATTAAGCAGTGACCGACAAAATCAACCAAGACAGCATTAACAAAGCCCTGTGGGCCGCCTGTGACACCTTTCGCGGCACCATCAGCGCCGACACCTACAAAGACTTCATCCTCACCATGCTGTTTTTGAAGTACATCTCCGATGTATGGCAAGACCACTATGACGATTACAAAGCCCAGTACGGCGACGAGCCACAGCTCATCGAAGAGATGATGAAAAACGAGCGCTTTGTGCTGCCCAAGCAATCCAGCTTCTACGCCCTGTGGGAGCACCGCCATGAACCCGGTAACGGCGAGCGCATTGACCAGGCCCTGCACGCCATTGAAGAAGCCAACGGCACCAAACTCAAAGACGCCGGCAAAAGCGTGTTCCAGGACATCAGCTTTAACACCGACAAACTGGGCGAAGAGAAGCAAAAGAACACCATTTTGCGCCACCTCTTGGAAGACTTTGCCAAGCCGGAGCTCAACCTCAAGCCCAGCCGCGTTGGCACCCTGGATGTGATCGGCAACGCCTACGAATACCTCATCAAAAACTTTGCAGCCAGCGGCGGCCAGAAAGCCGGTGAGTTTTATACCCCGCCAGAAGTCTCTGACCTGATTGCCGAGCTGCTGGCCCCCGAGCCCGGCATGAGCATCTGTGATCCGGCCTGTGGTTCTGGCTCCCTCCTGATGAAGTGTGGCCGCAAAGTAGTGGCCAACCACGGCAGTAAGCAATACGCCCTCTACGGGCAAGAGGCCATCGGCTCTACCTGGTCACTGGCCAAGATGAACATGTTCCTGCACGGCGAAGACAACCACAAAATCGAATGGGGCGACACCATCCGTAACCCCAAGCTGCTGGACAAAAACGGCGAGCTGATGCTGTTCGACATCGTCACCGCCAACCCGCCGTTCTCTTTGGACAAATGGGGCCATGACGAAGCCGAGCACGACAAGTTCAGCCGCTTCCGCCGCGGCGTCCCACCCAAAACCAAAGGCGACTACGCCTTTATCCTGCACATGATTGAAACCCTCAAACCCAAAAGCGGCCGCATGGCGGTAGTGGTGCCCCACGGCGTGCTGTTCCGGGGTTCAAGCGAAGGTAAAATCCGCCAAAAGCTGATTGACGAAAACCTGCTGGACGCCGTGATTGGCCTGCCGGAAAAGCTGTTCTTCGGCACCGGCATCCCCGCCGCCATCCTGGTGTTCCGTAAAGACAAATTCGACGACAAAGTGATGTTTATCGACGCCAGCCGCGACTTTAAGGCGGGCAAAAACCAGAACCAGCTCACCGACGACAACATCAAGAAGATCGTCGCCACCTACAACGGCGGCGCCAATGTCGACAAATACGCCTATGTGGCCAGCCTCAAAGAAATCCAGGACAACGACTACAACCTCAATATCCCCCGCTATGTCGATACCTTTGAAGAAGAGGAAGAAATCGACCTGATGGCGGTACGCGCCGAGCGTGAGCAGCTAAAAGCACAACTGACCGAACTGGAAACCGAGATGGCAAAGTATCTGAAGGAGTTGGGGTACGCAGCGTGCGCCGGAGGCGATGATGAGTGATTTAACATCACTCAGCAAGCTGAGTACGCGAGGCCGTGGATGGCCGAGCCGGACCCAAGCCCCAGGGATGGGTGGCGACACCAAGGTTAATGCAAAACACCTTGGCCAACGTATTGGAGGTGGTTATGGTGCCTAATGGATGGAAGCTTGTTGAAGCTAAGGATGTATGTGAATCCATTTCTGTTGGCGTAGTCATCAAGCCTACTCAATATTATGTTGAAGAAAGTGAAGGGGTTAAAGCCTTCAGGTCAGCCAATGTCAGAGAAGGCTTTATCAATGATCATGACTGGGTATATTTCTCCCATGAAGGACACGCTGCAAATAAAAAAAGTCAGCTTAAAGCCGGAGATATTCTAATAGTGCGTACAGGATATCCTGGTACCGCCTGTGTGGTGACTCCTGAATTTGAAGGCTCAAATGCAATAGACATTGTAATCGCACGACCAGATAGGGAGCAGATCATATCTGAGTATCTTTGTGCATATACAAACAGCCACATGGGGAAGAGCCAAGTCTTGGATCTACAAGGGGGTATGGCACAGAAGCATTTGAATGTTGGCGCATATCAAGTGCTAAAAATTAAACTTCCCCCACTCCCCGAACAAAAGAAAATCGCCCAAATCCTCTCCACCTGGGATAAGGCCATCACCACCACCGAACAACTGCTCGCCAACAGCCAGCAGCAGAAAAAAGCCCTGATGCAACAACTGCTCACCGGCAAAAAACGCCTGCTGGATAAGAATGGGGTTAGGTTTAGTGGGGAATGGGCTAGCTACCTGCTGGAAGAGCTGGAGGAATTGGGGTGGATTGAGTTAGGTCGTGGAAATGTAATATCAAAAAAAGATATTGATAACATTCCAGGTGACTATCCAATTTATTCCTCCTCCGTAAAGAATAATGGATTGATGGGTAAATATGGCGAATATATGTTTGACGAGGAGCTTATATCTTGGTCTGTTGATGGTGGAGGAAACTTTTTCTATCGGCCAAAGCACAAGTTCTCGGTCACTAATGTTTCTGGCTATATGCGATTAAATGCAGAAAATCTGAATTGTCAGTTTATTGCTGCCCAATTAGAATTACACCATTCAAGATTGGAATTTGATTACCAGTCAAAAGCACATCCAAGTGTTATCAGAAAGGTATACACTTTGACCGTCCCTTGTCTGAAAGAGCAATCAAAAATCGCAGCCGTACTGTCCACCGCCGATCAGGAAATTTCTACGCTTCAACAAAAGCTGGATGCCCTAAAGCAAGAGAAAAAAGCCCTGATGCAGCAGTTGCTAACCGGTAAATGTCGAGTCCAAATCAACTGACAAGGAGATAGTTATGAGACTAGGTTTCTTCTTTGGCGCTGGCGCCGAGATGGGATATGGCCTGCCCAGTGGAGGTAAATTCGCCATAGACCTGTTCCGGCAAGACCCGAGTCAATACAAAACAGAGCTTCGCGATCAGCTCCGTGCATTGGACTCACGCTCACTCTATGCCAGTGACTGGCTGCCTCAGGGGTATGCCGAGAAGCGTATTCATGCCTTTGGGCGGAACGAGTTTACCAGTCTCATAGAATCATCTATCGAATATAAAAGGGATGAAATTATTCGGCGACTGAACAGTTTTGATCAGGAATGTGACTATGCCATTGCCGATTTGGGCATAGAGAAGGCGACTTTGGAACAGGCATTTCTTGATCTAACCGGCAACGCCATTGGCGAACGCCTATATACGCATGATATTCGCCTCAACGAATTATTGGCCAGAGACGTACAATTGTTCGAGTCTGAATACTATTCAGCGATGCTGGACGTGGTACGCCAGTCTGCCCATAACGATGATCTGAAACGGTATGTCACGGCCTTCTTACAATTGCTGGTTGGGGCCCACGGCCAAGCCTTGGTTCAGCGGCTGAATCAGGAACTGTTCGAGGCGGCACCTGATGATCTGCCTATCTTTGACGACATCGCAGGCATGTTCCGTCTGGAGTTTAACCGCATCGGCTCAACAGCGCTTGAACTGCTGCTAGAGGAGAACCGGGCTTTTGAGACAGGCGAGGGCGCTACGGCCCTAACCCTGTTCTGCGCAATTGCCCAGAAGGTGTTGGAAAACCTTTTCACTACAGTGCTGGACTACCAGAAGTTGATCGATGATCACTTCCGCTATCTGTTTTCGCCTTCCACTGAATGGGCAAAGTTCACCCGCATGGTGATCTTCCTTAAGGTTGCCCGTGATTACATCAGTGCTCAAGCACCAGACGTGGCAGCAATTCCGGCCCAGGGTTATTACCACGATCTGGCCGCATTTGATGGCGACCTAAACTTCTCGGCTATAGGAACGGCTAACTACAACAGCCTCTTGGCTGAAATATTTCGTGGCATGAACATGGACCTGCCGGAAATAATCCACCTAAACGGCAGTGTGCATGACTACTACAATCCTTACAAAAACTCAGTCATTACCTGTGACAATCCAGATGATGTAGACAGAAGTCAGATCCATGTCCCTTTCATTCTTACTCAAAGCGGCCTCAAACCGCTTACCTCAGTGGCCATGTCGCGGCGTTACGTCAGGCTCTTTGATGCTTATGCAGATTCTGATGCGATCGTCGTTGTCGGTTTCGGGTTCCATAAGGATGACAGCCATATTAACGGGCTCTTCCGCGAACTGGTCGAAAATCAAGGCCGTCGCTTAATACTGATTGCAAGATCTGTGGACGGGACGGCAGATGAGCAGAAGAGGCGACTGCGTAACAAGCTGCGTATCTCCCACGCCTCGAATCACCTACTGACGGTGCTTCCTGTGGATGAGCGGACAAGGTGCCAAGGTGATCGTCTATGGCTGAACCAGGTATTTGACCTTCTACAAGAGGAATAGACATGGCCGATAACGACCTCATCCTCTATACCACCGACGACGGTCAATCCCAGTTGGTACTGCGTGAGCTGGGTGGCCAGGTATGGCTCACCCAACTGGAAATGGCGGAGTTGTACCAAACCAGCAAGCAGAATATCAGCAAGCACGTGAAGGCCATTTTGTCAGACAGGGAGCTGGCTGAAGGGGCAGTTGTCAACTCCAAGTTGACTACTGCGGCGGATGGCAAAGAGTACCTGACTCAGCTTTACGCACTGCCGATGATCATCGCTGTGGGCTATCGGGTACGCTCGACTCGTGGCACGCAATTTCGCCAGTGGGCAACACGTACCCTGGGTGAATACCTGACCAAGGGATTCGCCATGGATGACGACCGCCTTAAAGACCCTAAATGGGACTACTTTGATGAACTGCTGGAACGCATCCGCGACATACGCTCGTCGGAGAAGCGTTTCTATCAGAAGGTTCGCGACCTGTTGGCGTTATCTGAAGACTACCGGGCAAACGAAAAAGAGACGGGATTATTGTTTGCCGAGGTTCAAAACAAGCTGTTCTATGCCGTGACCGGCCACACCGCCGCGGAGCTGGTTGTCGAACGTGCAGATCCCTCCAAGCCCAACATGAACCTCACCAGTTTTGCTGGCAATAAGGTGCGCAAGGCCGATGTGGTGGTCGCGAAAAATTACCTGCACGCAGACGAATTGGAGAGCCTCAATCGCTTGGTCAGCATGTTCTTCGAGTTCGCCGAGTTCAGGGCGAAAAACAAAGCCCATCTTCGCCTGCAAGATTGGCGTGAGTATGTCGATAAGTTTATGGATTTTAATGAGCAGCCACTACTCAACAGCGCCGGGCGCATCAGTCGAAAACAGATGGAGCAAATAGCCCACAAACATTATGAGGCTTTCCATTTGCAGCGCAGCAGGCAGGAGGCTCTGGCGGAAGACAAAAAAGAACTCAAGGAATTGGAAAGATTAGAGCAACGCCTGAACCAGAAAAGGAAGCAGACAAAGTGACCCAACCCGCCCCCAAATTTCAGGAAGAATACAGTGCCAAGTTGCCGGCGCTGACGTTGTTAACCAACCTGGGGTGGTCCTTCCTCTCTCCTGAACAGGCGTTGGCCGCCCGGGGTGGCAAGGCCGATGAGGTGGTTTTACGCCAGGTACTGCGCAGTGAACTCCAGAAGCGCACCTTTACCTTTGCTGGCAAAAGCTACCCCCTGTCTGAAAAGGCCATTGATAACCTGATTGCCGAGGTGTGCAGCCCGGCCCTTAATGAGGGCCTGCTCACGGCTAATGAGCGCCTGTACAACCACCTGTTGTATGGCATCAGCGTGACCGAGTTTGTGGAGGGTAAAAAGGTCAATCCGACGGTTGCGCTGATTGACTGGCAAAACCCGGCCAACAACAGCTTTGTGTTTACCGAAGAGTTTACCGTTACCCGCTCTGGCGGCGTCGGCTCTTCATTTCAAGATAAGCGCAGGCCCGACATAGTGTGCTTTGTGAACGGTATTCCGCTGGTGGTGATTGAGGCCAAACGCCCCGATGGCAATGCCAAAAAAGGCCCCACCATTGACGAAGGCATTTCCCAAAGCCTGCGTAACCAGCGCCATGACGAAATTCCGCTGCTGTTCGCCTATAGCCAGCTGCTGCTGTCTATTAACGGCAATGATGGCCGCTATGGCACCTGTGGCACGCCCGCTAAGTTTTGGGCCGCCTGGCGTGAAGAGGACATCAGTGATGCCCAGATGCACACCACCAAGAACAGAGCGCTCAACGAGGCACAGTTGGCAAACCTCTTCAGCCATCGCCCGGCAAAAGACCTGGACTGGTACCAAAGCCTTGTCGCGGGGGGCGAGTTGGCGGTGACCGGGCAAGATCAACTGCTGATCAGCTTGTTAAGCCCTGCCCGACTATTGGAGATGACCCGTTACTTTACCTTGTTCGATAAAAAGGCCGGCAAAATCGTTGCCCGTTACCAGCAGGTGTTCGGCATCAAGCGACTGATTGAGCGCATCAATACTCGCAGCAGCACCGGCGGCCGTGAAGGCGGCGTGATCTGGCACACCACGGGTTCAGGTAAGTCATTCACTATGGTGTTTTTAAGTAAGGCGCTGATCCTGCACGACAGCCTTAAACAATGCCGCATTGTGGTGGTGACCGACCGGGTAGACTTGGAAGACCAGCTCAGCAAAACCTTTGCCTCGGGTGGTGAACTGGCCGGTAAGAAGGACAAAGCCGCCGCCATGGCCACCTCTGGCAAACGCCTGGCCGAGCAGATTGGCAAAGGCACCGAGCGGATTGTCTTCTCGCTTATTCAAAAATTTAATACCGCCACCAAACTGCCGGAGTGCGTAAACAACAGCGCAGATGTGATTGTGCTGATTGACGAAGGCCACCGCAGCCAAGGCGGTGAAAACCACATCCGCATGAAGCAGGCGCTGCCCAATGCTGCTTTCGTCGCTTTTACCGGCACGCCGCTGCTAAAAGACGACAAGACTACCAATAAATTTGGCCCCATTGTCCACGCCTATACCATGCAACACGCCGTGGAAGATAAGACCGTAACGCCACTGCTGTACGAAGAGCGCATTCCCGACTTGGACGTGAATGAACGCGCCATCGACAGCTGGTTTGAACGCATCACCGAGGGGCTTTCAGACGAGCAAAAAGCCGACCTGAAGCGCAAGTTTGCCAAAAAAGGCCAAGTGTATAGCACGGATGACCGCATCCGCCTGATTGCCCTGGATATCGCCAACCACTTCGTTAAAAACATCGACGACGGTCTAAAAGGCCAACTGGCCTGCGACAGCAAGCTGTCGGCCATCAAATACAAAAAGTACCTGGATGAGGCAGGCTTGTTTGAATCTGCCGTGGTAATGAGCCCCCCGGACAGCCGTGAAGGCAATACCGCCATAGATGAAGCCGCCACGCCGGAAGTGACCCAGTGGTGGAAAGACAACGTTGGCAGCCAGGACGAACAGGCTTACACCAAACATCTGATTGAACGCTTCGACAAAGATGACTCTCTGAAGATCCTTATCGTGGTCGATAAGCTGCTCACCGGCTTCGATGAGCCGAAAAACGCTGTGCTGTACATCGACAAACCGCTGAAAGAGCACAACCTCATTCAGGCGATTGCGCGGGTAAATCGCCTGCATCCGAAGAAGCAGTTTGGCCTGCTCATCGACTATCGCGGCATTCTGGCGGAATTGGATACCACCATCGCCAAGTATCAGGATCTGGCCTCCCGTACCCAGGGCGGTTACGACATCAATGATATTGCTGGCCTCTACAACCAGATGAGTACCGAGTACAAGCGCCTGCCGCAGCTCTATAAGCAGCTCTGGGCCATATTCGATGGCGTAAAAAACAAGAACGATATCGAACAGTTGCGCCAGGTTCTGGTACCCAAAATCGAAGCGCGGGACGATGAGCTGGTCGATGTGCACCTGAAGGTGCGAGAAGACTTTTACGAGGCTCTGACGGCCTTCGCCAGTTGCCTGAAAGTCGCCCTGCAATCGGCCACCTTCTTTGAAGATAAAAGCTTTAGCGATGCCGACCGCCGCCACTACAAAGAAACGGTGAAGCAGTTCTCCAGCCTACGCCAACTGGTGCAGCAAGATGCTGGCGAAAGAATCGACTACGACGAATACGCCGACCAGGTGAAAAAGCTGCTGGATAAGCATGTGGTGGGTGTACAGGTCAAAGAACCCGACGGCGTATATGAAGTGGGCAAGATGGGTCAATCGACACAGCCACAAGACTGGAGCGAAGATAAAACCCGCAACGAAACCGACATCATCAAAACCCGCGTAACCCGCATGATTGAGCAGGAGTTACGGGATGACCCTTACGCTCAGGAAGCCTTCTCAGCCTTGTTGCGTCAAGCCATTGAGGAAGCCGAAAAGCTGTTCGACCACCCTCTGAAACAGTACATGCTGTTCCGTGAGTTTGAAGAGCAAGTACAAGACAGGCGCCTGGGGGATATTCCCGATGTGTTTGCCGGCAATCGCCACGCCCAGGCCTACTTCGGCGTATTCAAGAAAGTGCTGCCAGCCGCCTTGGCGGTGATGGACCAACAAGTGCAGGACAAATGGGTCAAGGTCGCCTTTGAAATCGACCAGGCGGTAGAAACGTCCGTTGCCGAGCACTCCATCAACCCGCAAAACATTGAAGCCGACATCCGCAAGAAGCTACTTCCGCGCATGTTCCAGGAATGCAAAGCCATTGGCGGCGGCATGGACCAGGCCAAGAACATTGTTGAGATGATTGTGCAGATCACCCGTGTGGGTTTGAGCGGACTGTAAGTTAGATGAATGTGCCGATAAAACCTCATAACCAGACCATGCACTTTCGCTACGGCGACGAGCAGATCACCGTTGAGCGCGTCAAGCGCCTGCAAGCCACGGGCAGGGTACTGATCAAGGTGCATCCGGATTGCCGGGTGATCGCATCGGCTCCCGAAGATGCCGACAACGAAGCCGTTCTATCCGCTGTAAAAAAACGGGGCCGTTGGATATACGAGCAGCTGCGTGACTTTCGCAAGCAGCTTGAATTCACTACTCCCCGCCAGTACATCAGTGGCGAGAGCCACTACTACTTGGGTAAACAATACCTGCTGAAAGTGATAGAGGCCCCCGAACAGCTTCAAAGCGTAAAGCTGCTGCGCGGCAAGCTGGAGGTTTCTGTGCGAACAAAGTCCGCCCACAAGGTTAAAGCCCTGCTGGCTGACTGGTACAAAGCCCGCGCCAGAGAACTATTCGCCAAGCGCCTCGATGCCATGCTGGAGCAGGCACTATGGGTAGATGAACGTCCGCCACTGCGCATACTGACCATGCAAACCCAATGGGGAAGTTGTTCCCCCAATGGCCGTATCACCCTGAACCCCCACCTGGTTAAGGCGCCGAGGGAGTGCATTGATTACGTCATTCTCCATGAGCTTTGCCACATCGCCGAGCACAACCATAGCGAGCGGTTCTACCGGCTGATGGGACAAGTGATGCCGGGGTGGGAGAAGACGAAAGCCAGGCTGGATGGGATGGCACATCAGCTGCTCACCGTGTGAAAGAGCACACCATTATTCCAGATAGATAGGAATCATCGCGCCTGCTTTCCACCCCGCAGCTTGGAGTGGCCAAGGTAGCGGGTTTCCATAGGGAAGCCCGCCCCTAACATTCCAGATAGATAGGAAAGCCCCTCTACAGATTCCAGGGGCACGTTCTGAAGCAACATTCCACTATCTGGAAATTGCGCACCAAGATTCCAGATAGATAGTTATGTGGAAGGGAATTGGACAGGGATTGGCCGGGTCGGAAGGCGCTGATTCCACTGGTTAGTTAGTCACTGGATTCCATAGTTTCAACTTTGTCACTAACAAACAAACTCAATATTTTCAATAAGTTGATTGAACACCAACACCTTCGGTGCCATGCTGAAATTATGTTCAGTGGTGGAGCAAAGCGATGGATGCGTTCAGTTGGGGGATGGCGGGCTTATTGGCCTTCTTCACGCTTGTGTTCGTGTGGAGCCTGTATAGCTACAAGGCGCACGCAAAAGAGCGGCACCATGAAACCGATCGCTGATATCGCCCTGATGGCGGTGGTGGTACTGGGCTTGATGGCACTGGGCAACACGCTGTTCGCTTGGCTGCTGATCTGCCAGCCACTGGTGTACTGGTGCTGGCCAATACTGACATGGGCTACCAAACGGCCCATCACGGCCAGGCTGCTGCTACTGGCCCTTGCCGCCCTTACCTGCTGGCACTGGCCCGCCGGGCTGTTCACAGCGCTGAGCATCGCGCTTGTCTGGTCGGTGAAAACCCTCAAGGCAACCCCACGCCCACCGCGCAAGGGTGGGCCGGTCATCAAAAAGTACTACTTCTGGAACTGACTGCGCTCCTCCTTGGCCACGCTGGCAATAAGGTGCCTTGAGCAGCCTAACATCTCTTGGATCGCTGAATAGCTGTGGCCTGTCACCAATAGCCTGGCGATGTGCTGACGCTTCTTCTCATCTTTCTGCCGGCCACGGTATTTGCCCTCCTCTTTGGCTTTGGCAATGCCTTGCTGCTGCCGGCGCCGCCTGTCGTCGTAGTCCTTGCGGGCCACGGCGGCCAGCATATCCAACAGCATTCCGTTGACGGCCTGCAAGATGGCGCTGGTGAAATCGGAGCCGCTGTCACCCCGTAATGCCACCCAGGAGGTTGGCAGCTCGGGGGAGACGATGGCCAGTTGCTTCTGCGCCAAACGCGCCTTCAACGTCTGCCAGTCGGCCTGGGTCAAACGGGCAAGGCGGTCAATCTGTTCCACCAGAACAATGTCTCGGGGCCCGGCATCGCGAATAAGCCGCATCAGCTCGGGCCGGGCCAGCGTAGCCCCAGATTCGTTCTCAACATAAAAAGAGGCGATCTGGTGGCCATGCTCCCGAGCAAAGGTCACCAACTGCTCTTTGGCGCGCTCAGCGTCTTGATCGGCTGTGGAGGCTCGCAGATAGGCGCGAATGAACATCGATGTCAGCCTCAAGTCTGTTTTAAATAGTTCCTCAACCTTAGTGCATTTTAAGTGGTTCCAAAATAGTTTTTTACTGCCCGGAATATAGTTCCTATTAGGTATACCCTTAAAGCACTGACGTACAGCCACTCAAACAGTACCTACAGATAGCTTTTCGATCACACCCGCAATCCTCAACGGGCGAGCTCATCCAAAAGCGACTTTTTGGGTTGGGTGTCAGTGGAAACACGACTCTCTATGGCAGGTAATAGCGGAATTACACGCCATAGCGTGTATGAACAGTTTCACACTCTATAGCGTGTGAAATTTGATTTACCTGCTTAAGCGTGTAAATTGAAATCATCCAGTTCACAGGGTGCCACGACATGAAGATCACCAACGCTAAGCAGCTCAGCGCCTACTTGCGAGATGTGCGTCTATCTGACGATTTGTCCCAGGGGAAAGTGGCCAGCAAAGTGGGGATCCGCCAGGACACGGTATCGAGCTTTGAGCTCCAGCCGGGCACAACCAAGCTGGAAACCTTCTTCAAGATCCTGTCAGCACTGGATCTGGAGCTGGAAGTGAAACCCAAAGGCAACGACACCCAAAGCCCTGATGGCTGGAAAGAGGAGTGGTAATGGCTGACCTGGATGTCTACATGAATGGCTACCAGGTGGGCGTTTTCAGCCGTGCTGGCACCGGCGCCCATGCATTCCAATACGCTGATAGCTGGCTTAATCAGCCTGGAAGCCGTCCTATATCACTTTCCATGCCCTTACGGCGACAGCCTTATCGGGGTGATGAGGCCTACAACTTCTTCGATAACCTGTTGCCGGATAACCCGGATATCAGAGGCCGGATCCTGTCCCGCTATCACGCAGACTCAACCCAACCCTTCGACCTTTTGGCACGAGTCGGTGCAGATACCGTTGGCGCGCTACAACTGCTACCCAAAGGTGCCGCGCCGGGTGACATTCGCACCATCGACTTCAAAGCATTGCCTGACCAAGAACTGGCCAAGATACTCACCGGCTACAAGGTTGGCGCCCCTTTGGGCATGATTGAGGACATTGAGGACTTTCGTATCTCCTTGGCAGGAGCCCAGGAAAAAACCGCCCTGCTGTTCAAAGACGACCGCTGGTGCCAACCCAAAGGCACCACGCCTACCACCCATATCCTCAAGTTGCCTATCGGCAAGATAGAGAGCCACTCATACAGCCTCGACTTGTCAGACAGCGTCGAAAACGAATATCTCTGCACCCTGCTGGCAAAAGAGTTTGGTTTACCGGTCCCCCATTGCTTTATGGTGCACCTTGATGACATCAAAGCCTTGGCCGTGGAACGTTTTGACCGCAGGTATGCCTCGGACGGTAGTTGGATCATGCGGCTGCCCCAGGAAGATTTTTGCCAGGTGTTGAGTGTTCCGTCAGCACGGAAATACGAAAGCCAAGGCGGCCCTGGGATAGGCGAGATAATGCACTACCTGCTGGGGTCAGCCAACGCAGAGCAGGACCGCTACCACTTCATGAAGGCACAAGTGTTGTTCTGGTTGCTGGCCGCTACCGATGGCCACGCCAAGAACTTCTCGGTGTTCATTGAGCCACAAGGGCGTTTTCGGCTGACCCCTTTTTACGACATCCTGTCTGTCTATCCGGTGTTTGGCGGCCGAGGCCTCAACCGAAGGGACGCCAAGCTCGCCATGGGTCTGGCAGGCAGCAAGGGTAAGAAGTACGCCATTGAACAGATATTCCCGCGCCACTTCTTCCAAACGGCCAAAGCTGTGGGATTTGAGCGTTCTGCTATGGCAGAGATCCTGACAGAACTGGCCAACTCCGTTGATAATGTTATTGAGCGCGTGACCCAACAACTGCCAGCAGACTTCCCGGCTGCCATCAGCAGCGCCATATTAGAGGGCGTTAAGGCTCGCTCAGCCAGGCTGACAACGGGCTGGGATTAAGGATTACCGCATATGGGGCAGTTGCACGAATGCCCAGACTGATATCTGGGAACCTTGCACAGTTCGAAGCGTAAAAGCAGTTTTCCAGGCACCAAGCAGGCTATAGTCGGTCCAAAATACGCTCAAAACTCACCCAAAAAAGCGGTTTTGATTGCGTGTGGTGGTCTCGCATTGATTCATATGGAGGAGCGGACGAACTATGTGGGAACGCTGCACGATAGCAGAAACCCCGTGTTCATCATCTCAAGACACTGTTTGAGTTGCTTTTACCCCGAGAGTACCTCGGCTCAGTGAGTCAGCAACAAGGAACCCCTGCGGGCAGCAAGCCATCCGCGCCAAAGGGCTCTTCGAATACTAGACCGGCAAACACCATCTCGATTGCCCCAGTGTTCTGGAGTGACGGCATAGCCGGCTAGCGCAAGTGAAGCAAGAAGGTACTATTTACTCAAGCAATTCAGGCATAGATGGAACTGTCCCAACAGGGCTTCCAGACTGACCGATAAGACCTTAGGCCAGATGATACAGACCCATACTGGGTCTCATCCCATCTCACTTCTTAGGTAGGTTATCGGCGATGTCGATTACACGTCGATCGTAGAAAAAGTGTGCATTCGCCTCAAAGCCTGATGGTAACTGATTGGCATTACACTTTTTGAATAGGTGTTGGGATACCAGCTTCCAGCCCATGGCATTGGTGTTGTACAAGATCTCGCCACAGTGCTTGCAGAAGACCCGCGTCATACGTTTATGCGGGTGCTGAAAACTCACGACTTCACCGGCTCCCTTGCTGATGTGCAGCCGATCGGCTTCCCAGGCCAGTACCGAATGGTAAGGGACTTGCAGCAGCTCGCGGCAGTCTTCGCAGTGACAATAGGCGTGGACACGCGGTTGTCCTTCCATGCTGACGGAGACAGCCTGACAATCGCAGGATACTTGGTAGTTATTGCTCATACATTCCTCGTTGACTCGATGCGTCAGTGCTCACTGAGGTAGTCGCTGACATCCACGGAAAGGATCCGCCTAAATGTGAGGGCCACATAGACCAACATGCCCAGCATCATCCCGAACAGGGAGTACTCGACCCTGGGCAGGAAGCTACTGGCCACCGTGATGCCAACGCAGATCAGGGTATTGCTGACGATGGCGCGGCGCCACGGCACGAAGGCGTACCAATAAGGCACCTGCTTACCCAAATAGAATAGACAGAGCCCCGAGACCCCCAGCATGCTGAAGGTGGTACGGTCAAGATCGCCCAAAATGGCGTGGCGGATCATGTTGGCCAACAGCAGCAAGCCCATGCATAAAAAGAGGTGGGCGAAAATCAGTACATAGCCGTTGGTTAGGCGCTGGGCCCGTTCCAGCACCGGGAAACTGTCGAAGTAAATCCACCAGATGGCACCGATCAGCAAAAAGCCGGTGACGGCCGAGCCGACATCAAAGGCATCCCAGTGGCTATGGTCCAGCGAGGCGACCATGGCAATCATCGACTCGCCGAGGATGATGATCGCCAGCAGACCAATGCGCTCAACCAGGTGGCGCCGGTCGATGGGCAGTTGCTCGAGCTGGTGGCGCCGGCTGACCTGCCACAGCACGTCAAACAAAATACCCAGATAAAACACCCCATAGCGCCAAGGTCCGTCCAGCAGCGCCGCGCTGGCGCTGATAACGCCGCCCAGGGCAATGGCCAGCATGACTGATTTAAGTGGTGCGCGCAGCGCCTCGTGGTGCCGATAGGCCAGGCCGTACAACAGGGCCAGCAATAGTCTAACAGCGCCATAAAGGCCGGCGAATAGGCCAAAGCCACGGCCTAAACTCTCCTCAACCACGGTGGAGAGCATCACCAGCAACG
The DNA here is from genome assembly GCF_045291545.1 of Gallaecimonas aegicerasi. Taxonomy (GTDB): domain Bacteria; phylum Pseudomonadota; class Gammaproteobacteria; order Enterobacterales; family Gallaecimonadaceae; genus Gallaecimonas. The sequence continues at coordinate 2,822,690 of NZ_CP149514.1, read as the reverse complement.
CCATGATCGTCAGGCTCAGCAGGCGATGCTCGCGGCTGTCCTTGTCAAAACGGTTGGCAAAGAGCGTGTGGGTCATCCAAATCCACCAGATCGGGATGAACACCAACAAAAAGCGCAGCAATTGCACGCCGCTGATATGGCCGCCGTGAGTGTGCGCCAAGTCGTGGGCGATAACGCCGATCACCGCCACAAAAACCAGGTCAAAGAACAGTTCCAGCCAGGTCGCATGTCGCTCTTTGGCGCGATAGAGAGAGTCCACCACGGCGGCTCCTTAGGTTAACGTTGACTGGGATGGGTCCAGGCGTAGACCTCGAAGACCGCATCCGGCTCGGTGTGCGCTAAGGCGTTGGTAAAGTTGGAGATGAGCTTGGCGGCAAGACCGGTCAGCACCTCCAGCGCCTGGCGCTTGCTGTAGCCAGCCCCCAAGAAGGCCTGCAGGCCTTCATCACCGATATGGCCACGGTTATCCAACAATGCCTTGCTGAAGTCGTGCAGCGCTTGCAGTTTGGCATCGGGCAGAGCCGTGCCTTCGCGCAGGGCAGTTATCACCGCTTCAGGCATTTTGGCCGCATGCATCATCCAGGTATGGCCGGGCACGCAATAGTGGCAGTTGTTCTCGAAGTTGGCGGTCATGAACACCACTTGCTGCTCCAAGGGTGACAGCGTGGTGTTTTTCATGAAGAGCTCAAAAGTGGTGTTGTAGGCGGCGTAAGTGGCCGGCGCCTCGGCGAGGATCTTGTGAAGATTAGGGATCATGCCGAAGCTTTTCTGCGACTGGGTCAGCAGAGGTTTGGCCTCATCAGGAGCGCTTTCCTGATTGTGGTACTGAAACGGGCTCATGGATTTATCCTCATTAAATAGCACCGTGAGCATGGCTCCACGGAGCTCAAATCAAGATCAGAAATTATCTTTCAGATAGGACTGGAACCGCGCCAGGTCACCTTCGAAATCGCCATTTTTCATCACGTCGTAGCAGGCGAAGGTAGGCATGGCTTCCATCCCGAAGAAACGGAAGTTCATATGCATGGGCAACCACAGATCGTCGACGCCTTTACCTTGGAAGAGGTATTCATCCGGATCATTGAAGGACTCAGCGGGGGCGTTGAAGGTCAGCGACAGCATGTAGCGCTTGCCCTGCAAGGTACCGCCAGCGCCGTAGTTTTCCTTGGGCGCGTCGTGGTGGCGACCATCACCCTTGCAGAGGGCGCCGCCCATACCGGCGGTGTAGACCTCGTCCATGTATTTCTTGAAGGTCCAGGGCACCATCATCCAGTTCACTGGGGTTTGCAGAATGACAATGTCAGCCCATTGGTGATTGGCCAGTTCCTGCTCGACATCCCAGCCGTCATCGATGGTGACAATACGGGTTTGATGACCCTTGGCACGCAGCAACTCGTCGGCTGACTGCACCAGGGCGGCATTCATGCGGCCTTCGGAAAAAGGGTACTTATGGTGGGCGTTGATGATCAGCACATTACTCATGGCGCTCTCCTCGCTATCGGGCTTTGCGGTCAATTAAGGTGTGCTGGTATACTATTTTCACCTTGAATGTCGGTTCAATTGGTTTACTTTTGGTAACTGGGCAAAAAACATGAGTGAGAAAGGAAAAACGACTGTCGAAACAGATGATTACGGCAGGAAAAAAGTGATCAATCCCTGCCTGGAACCCTGTTCCATCGAAAAGGGCATGCGGGTGATTGGCGGCAAGTGGACAGGATCCATCATCTTTCACTTGAAAGACGGCCCGGTGCGCTTCAATGACCTGACTCGTATGCTGGGCGGCGCCAGCAAGAAGATCATCGACCAGCGCCTCAAGGAACTCGAAGGCCGTGGCATGGTGATCCGCAAGGTTCTCAGCGATCGTCCGGTGGCGGTCACCTACGAGCTGACCGACTTTGGCCGCAGCGCCCTAAAGGTGCTGGACGACCTGCGAATTTGGTCTGAAAAATACAAGGTGCAGTGATCACGGGTAGCATAGTTACCATGTGAATTGGTGCACAATCACCTGGACGTGACGGGTGAAATCGCAGCTGAATGTAAGATCACAAGGGTATAGGACTCGAACCTAGGACATTTAGTTGATCAAATGGGAAGCGTGACGCTCCCTCATAATCTATCGACTACTGGCTGGGAATAAATATGTTGTATGTGGGGTGGTTACACGGATAGGCCGAGCCACCGATGGAAACACTGCACGATAGTAGAAACCCGTGATAGACCTCTCAAGATGCTGTTTTAGTTACTTTTACCCCAAGTGCCCCCCGGAAAGTCACTAACGTATTGAAGCCAATAGATTCTTTACATTCTGTATCGGCAAGTAGTGGTGATACAGATTAAACACAAATACGGTTGATAACCATTATCAACAACATTACTATGAGCGCCGTTTAGTTTAACGGAGCTCATTGCCATGCGTTCGCTGTTCACCCTGCTACCTGCTGTCACTGTACTGCCTGCTTTGCCGGTACTGGCAAACAATATCGACAATACCTCTACAGCCAAGCCAGAGGTGATCACTGTCACTGGTGTTCGCCAGCGCCTTGAACAGGCTGGCAGCCTGGCCAATACCATCATCAAAACAGAGGTGATTGGCGAGCAGCGGATTGCCCGTCAGAACGCAGTTAACCTGACTGAGGCTATTGATAGCTCACCGGGAGTGAAGGTCTCTAACGAGTGTTCCATGTGCGGCGTCAAGCGCATCATGCTCAACGGCATGAAAGGGGAACAAACCACCCTCTTGGTCGATGGCCTGCCGGTTCATACCATGATTTCTGGCTATTACGCGGTGGACGCTATTCCTACCACCGGCATCAGCCGGATTGAGGTGGCACGCGGTGCCGGGGCTTCTTTGATCGCTCCGGAAGCCATTGGTGGCACCATTAATATTGTCAGCCTCACCCCCTACGACAACGGCGCCAGCCTGGAACTGGCCAGTGGCAGCGACGGCTACCGCAAGCTGGCCCTGCTGGGTAAAGGTGTCAGTGACAATGGCCGCACCCGCGGTACGCTGGTGGCGCAGTACGATAACCGCGATCAGGTGGACAAGGATCACAACAACGTCAATGAAGCGCCTCAGCAGAGTAACCGTACCCTGGTGGCCAGGGTGTCCCATGACATCGGTGACTTTGACAACATTGTTGTGCGCGTAGCCAACACCGAATCGGAAATATTTGGTGGGCCAATGTTGGGCCGTACTTTTGCCGATGGCCAGGCCGCCAGCATTGGCAGTGTGCTGGCCAGTTTTGATGGCCAGGCAAGTGCGCCCAGCCAGCTGTTTGCCGACGGCGATGTTCGCCACCGTTACATCGGTAAGGCCTGGGAAACCACCGAATGGATCAAGACCCAACGTAACGAAGCCTCGCTGGCACTGCTAAAAGAAATCAACAGCCGCTGGAACCTGCATCTGGCAGTAAGCTATGCCGACCACAATCAGGACTCTTTCTACGAAGGCTTTGATTACAGCGCCAAGGACTACATGCTGTTTTTTGATGCCCGGGCCAACTATGTGGCATCAGACCAGCACCTGCTGACTTTCGGTGCCGACCGTCGTGACGAACGCATGCGTTCTTTTTCCAAAGCCGGCAGCGCCAATCCGGACTATGTCTCAGACGCCTTTAATTACGTCGTCAACGGCCTTTACGGCCAGGATACCTGGCATCCCAATGCAGCATTGGAAGTGGCCATGGCCTTGCGGATTGATCAGATCACCGCTGATTTTATCGACCCGGCCAAGCCCGGTGTTGAGCTCGCAAAAACCATTGTCTCGCCACGTATCGACCTGCGCTACCACCACACCCCGCTGTGGACCTCACGATTATCTCTAGGCCGCGGCTACCGGGCGCCACTGTCTTTTTTTGAAACCGACCACGGTATTCTCGACAGCGCCTTGGGCTTTCACATTGATATTCACGATGTCGAACGCTCTGATTCGGTTACCTATTCTCTGAACTATCAGGGCCAACGCCTCACTGCCACTGCGGCGGTGGCATGGACTGCTGTTGATAACCTGGCCGCACTGACAGCTGACGCCAATGGCGTTCCACTGCTGCATCAGCTGAATAAGCGTGGCTCGGTTGTCACTACCGACATCGCTATTGGTTATGATCTGGGTAATGGCCTCAGTGCAAACCTGACTGCCGAGCATTTTGATCACAGTCAGGTGTTTAAATCGTCCTACGCCATCGCACCGGTGGAAAACCGCATAAATGCCAGCCTGGACTGGGATATTGCCGGCTGGGATCTCTACGCTAGCTGGAGCTGGGTAGGGGCTCGCGACTTGGCTCAGTATGGCTATGATGGCTACAACCGGATCTTTAGCGACGGTAATGTCGACCCGGCCAGTAAAAAAACACTAGATGCCCCGGCTTACAGCACGGTTGATGTGCGAGCCGCCTACCAGCTTAACGATACTGCCGAGCTTTATGTCGGTGCCACCAACCTGTTTGATCATACCCAGGCTGGCGATGAAGACTCGCCACTCTTTTATGGGCCCGCAGGCGGCTTTGATGTTGCCTATATCTATGGCCCGCTGCGGGGTCGTGAAGTCTATGCTGGCCTGAAGATAAGCTTCTGATGAAACATCTGATCTGGCTACTGGCTCTGCTCAGTGCTCCCTTAGCAGCATCAATGTACGATTTTCGCCACCAGGATCTGCGTACCGGCCAGATACAGACTCTGGCAGGCTACCGGGGGCATGACACTTTGCTGCTGTTTTTTGAGCCGCAATGTAGGTGGTGCGCCCGCCAGGCTAAGGTTCTGCAACAGCTAAAACAGCAATGTCCGCATCTGAAGCAAGTCGCCATGGGTATCAATGGCAACCTGCCGGCTCTGCGCCAGGCCATGTTTTCCCTGGGGATCAGCAGCCGTGGCTTTAAGCCGGATCCGGCGCTGCTGGTGCAGCTGGGCGGTATTCCGGCAACACCAGTCATGCTAATGATGAACGCGCAGGGGCAGTTGGTCAGCGGTTTTCGTGGTTTTGTGCCACTGACCAAGCTGAAACCTCAGCTATGCGCGGCCTAAGTGGTCTTCGCAATTGGCATTTGCTGAAAAAATGGCACAATCAGCAGGCCTTCGTTGTAGCCACAACAGGTTCATTTCATTTGCAAAGTTGGGGATTAGCTCACGGCCATGAATAACAGCACCAGCCGCAAGGGCTTGCCGGTCATTGCCAACAGGCTTTGGGGCTGCAGATGCAGCTGAGCGCATTGGTGCCAAACCGTTACACCCTGCGCTATGCCATCAAAGGGGTCATTGCCATGGCGCTGGCGCTGTCGGTGGCCATCAGCCTTGGCCTTGATCGCCCTTACTGGGCATTGATTTCTGCCGTTTTTTTACAGATCCGGCCAGAAAGCGGTTTGGTGATAGAAAAAGCCCTGTGTCAGATGGCCGGTACTCTGGTTGGCGGCCTGGCCGGCATTGCCATGCTGATGACACTGGGCCAGCACCTGGCCTGGCTGATGGCGGCGCTGACACTCTGGATTGGCCTCAATGCCGCTGCCTCCGCCATGGTACACAGAGTCAATTTTATCTATGCCTATGCCATTGCGGCAGTTACCGCCACCCTGGTTGCCATTCTCAGCCTGATCCACCCTGACGGCCTGAACCAACAAGTCATACTCGATACCGCCTGGGCACGGGCCAGTGAAATTGTTGTTGGTGCCTTGTGTGCCAGCACCGTCAGCCTGCTGTTATGGCCGGTTAGGGTAAAAACCATTCTGCGCCATCACGCTAAACGGGTAGTCAATAAAACCCTTGAATATCTTGCTGTAGAACTCGATACCAACGGTACTCACGATCAGCGTCATACGCACATTGACGGTATTTTTGAATCCCTGATCACCCTTAATGATGATTCCAGTGCCGTGGTCTACGAGAGTCCGGAAGGCCGTGGCCGGGCCAGGGCGGCCAATCTGCTTTGCCAAAAAGTGTTATCGCTACTGGCCATCATCCAGATTTTTGGCCGCTTTCGCCGTAACCACCCGCAACTGCTAAGCCAGTCACAGCATCAGTTATTGGATGATATGCACCACAGTTTCAAGGCCATGGCAGCAGCAGAAAATGGCCCCCAGGCGATGGTGCTTTTACGCCAGTTACGCCGCCAGTTGCTGCATTATCGTGCCGGCCAGGTAACCCGGGTACCCATCCAGGCCCGGCTTATTCATACCAGCATGGAAATGGTCAATGAACTGATGGTGCTGTTAAAGGCTTTTGATGCCATCAACACCCGCAATCGCATTAACCTCAAGGCTCCCAGCTTAGGTAACTATAAAGATCCTTTGCTGGGGGTTCTGACTGGTTTTCGCAGCGCTTTGGTTTTTGCCGTTGGCGCCTTAACCTGGGCGCTAAGCGGCTGGCCTGGGGCTGTGGTGATGATGGTATTACCGGTTACCTTTTCGGTGATGTTTGCCAGGCTAACCTCGCCAAACATGCCGCTGGCCAAGCTGTTGGCCGGTAGCCTTTTGGCCGTGCCGGTGGCTTGGTTATTTGGCCTGCCACTACTTAGCCACTACCCCGGGCAATTGCCGGTATTGCTGCTGGTCATGGGCGTCCCCTTTTTCTTTGGGCTAGTGGCCATGGCACAACAAAACCGGCTGCAATATGGCATTGGCTTTTGTATTCCCTACACATTACTGATCATGCCGGGCGCCAGCCACGGCGTAACGCTCTCTCATGGCGCCAGCGCTTTGGGCATCGTTGTGGGCATGTTGCTGTTGTACGGCACCTTCTGGCTGCTGGCCCCTCCCGGCAGCACCTTGATGCAGCGACGGTTGCTGGCGGCCAGTGCCGGCGATCTGACCCGTTTGCAGCTGCACCGGGACCCACCCCTGTGGTTTAACGGCCGTATGGCAGAGCGGTTGATGCGTTTGGCACAGCTTGAGCAGACCAAACCCTTGGGGCAACGTTACCTTACCGATCTGGGGCTAACCTGCCTGAACCTTGGCCATGTGACCCTGCGCTTGCACCGCCAGCTGGCGCACACCCACGACCCTCGCATTAAAGCGCTGCTAAAACGCTGGCAACAGGTATTGGCCAGCGCTTTTTTGGCTGCCACCGAGGGCCGTATTGAACCGCAGTTTCGCCGTACCAGCCACCTGCTGGTGCGGGCTATCGCCAAATCAGGCCAGGCCGACCTGCAACTGGATGTGATTGAAGGCACTATGACGCGGCTGGCACTGACACTGGAACGTACCGCCAATACCAGCACATTAGGGTAAAATATCCTCCCACCCCAGAACCATGAAAGGTCACATGGATACTGTACATCTGATCGTCGGCTCAACCCTCGGCGCCGCTGAATACGTCGCCGATGCCCTGGCCACAGAACTTGCTAACCGTGGCATCAATCACCACCTGTACCTGGAACCTCAGCTGGTCCAGCTACCGCCACAAGGGTACTGGCTCTTGGTCAGCTCAACCCATGGTGCCGGTGAACTCCCCGACAATATCCAGCCATTTGCCGCAGAACTGGCTACCGAACCTGATCTCAGTGCTGTGAAGTACGCCGTTTTCGCACTGGGCGACTCCAGCTACGATACTTTCTGTGAAGGTGGTAAAACCCTGGATACCTTGATGCAAACCGCGGGTGCCAGCCGGTTATGGCCGATGATCACGCTTGATGTACTGGACGAAACCCTGCCGGAAGATCGTGCTGTTGCTTATCTGATCGAGCAAATTTGAATGCACAATCACCGATCTTTATTCACTTTCTTTGTGGATAAACACCGATCTAACCGGTGTAAAACCTCTACTTACACACTGAATAAGATCAAGTGCCGCCATGCCCTGTGCATAAAGTAGCGATCTGATCCCAGCTAATACCGGCTGCGATCAACGGCTGTACACATGATCTGATCGCTAACAAGATCCTGCTTTTATTGATCTTTTAAGCCTTACCCACAGAAAACGGTGGATCTAATAGATCAAATAATAAGGATCTTTAAAAAAGATCTTTGATCTAATGATAGATCGCCGTGGTGATCCAACACTTGGTAGGGGCCAGTTCAGCAGGTACAATAACGCCCCTTTTTTATGGGCTGTACAGAGGTGTCAGATGGGACAAGCACAGCGTTTTGAAGTGATCGTGGTCGGTGGCGGGCATGCCGGTACCGAAGCGGCGCTGGCAGCTGCCCGTATGGGTGTAGCAACACTGCTGCTAACCCACAATATTGATACCCTCGGGCAAATGTCCTGCAACCCGGCGATCGGCGGGATCGGTAAAGGTCATCTGGTAAAGGAAGTTGATGCCTTGGGTGGCCTGATGGCAGAAGCGATCGATCACGCCGGGATCCAGTTTCGTACCCTCAATGCTTCAAAAGGCCCTGCCGTTCGAGCTACCCGTGCTCAGGCTGATCGCGCGCTTTACAAAGCCTATGTACGCTCGGCACTGGAAAATCAGCCGAATCTGACGTTGTTTCAGCAGCCCTGCACCGATCTGATCGTCGAAGGCGATCGCGTTGTCGGTGTACAAACCCAGATGGGACTGGCCTTTTATGCCCCCACTGTGGTGTTGACTGTGGGTACTTTCCTCGGCGGCCGCATTCATATCGGCATGGACAACTTTGCCGGTGGTCGAGCTGGCGATCCGCCGGCCAACGCTCTGGCACAGCGTTTACGGGAATTGCCGTTTCGGGTTGAACGGCTGAAAACTGGCACCCCACCAAGGCTTGATGCCCGTACCATTGATTTTTCCCAGCTTCAGGAGCAGCCGGGTGATACTCCAACGCCGGTATTCTCTTTTCTTGGTAGCGCCGCCCAGCATCCGCAGCAGATCCCCTGTTATATCGCACACACCAGTGAAGCAAGCCACCAGGTGATCCGTGATAACCTCCATCGCAGCCCCATGTATGCCGGTGTGATTGAAGGTATTGGGCCTCGTTATTGCCCGTCTATTGAAGATAAAATTGTCCGTTTTGCTGACAAGCAAAGCCACCAGATCTTTTTGGAGCCGGAAGGGCTTAGCACTCACGAGATCTACCCCAACGGTATATCCACCTCCCTGCCCTTTGATGTGCAGCTGGCGATCGTACAATCGATCAAGGGCCTGGAGCAGGCGCATATTACCCGCCCCGGTTACGCCATCGAGTATGACTTTTTCGATCCGCGGGATCTCAAAACCACTCTGGAAACCAAGTTTATCCAGGGGCTGTTCTTTGCTGGCCAGATCAACGGTACCACCGGTTACGAAGAAGCCGCTGCTCAGGGGCTCATTGCCGGCCTCAATGCGGCCCGCCAAGCTCGAGGCGAAGAAGGCTGGAGCCCGCATCGCTCAGAAGCTTACGCCGGTGTGCTGATTGACGACCTGACCACTTTGGGAACCAAAGAACCGTACCGGATGTTTACCAGCCGCGCCGAGTACCGATTATTGCTGCGAGAAGACAATGCAGATCTGCGTTTGACTGCCAAAGGCCGCGAACTGGGCCTGGTTGATGACCGGCGCTGGGCTGCTTTTAATGAAAAAGTTGAGTTGATTGAACAGGAAGCGCAGCGTTTGCGGGCCAGTTTCGCCCACCCGGGCAGCCCCCAGGTAGAGCAACTTAATGCCTTACTGAAAAATCCGCTGACCCGTGAGCACAATCTCGAAGAATTATTACGGCGCCCGGAAATGACCTACCCGGCGTTGATGAGCATTGACGGTTTTGGCCCTGGCCTGGCCCATGCTCAGGCCGCCGAGCAGGTGGAAACACAAATCAAATACGCCGGTTATATCGAACGCCAGAAGGATGAAATCGATAAAATCCTGCGTAATGAGCATACCCTGCTGCCAGCACAGCTGGATTACCAGCAGGTAAAGGGGCTTTCCAACGAGGTAATTGCCAAGCTCAATGATGTGCGCCCGCAAACCGTTGGTCAGGCATCGAGGATCTCCGGTATTACCCCGGCCGCCATTTCACTGCTGCTGGTCTATCTGAAAAAACAAGGATTGCTCAAACGTGAAGATGCTGCCTGAGCGCCTCAATGCCCTGCTGGCTGAGACTGAGCTGCAAGTAACCGAACCGCAGCGCCAGCAGTTGCTAGCCTTGGTAGCTGCGCTGCACAAGTGGAACAAGGCTTATAACCTGACTTCGGTGCGTGAGCCGTTAGAAATGCTCAGCAAGCACATACTCGACAGTTTGGTGGTAAGTCCTTACTTACCTGATGGCGCCTTGATTGATGTGGGTACAGGTCCGGGTTTGCCAGGTTTGCCGCTGGCTATTATCAACCCCGATAAACACTTTGTATTACTCGATTCACTGGGCAAGCGCATCCGCTTTATCCGCCAGACCTGTTTTGAATTGGGCATTGATAACGTCACGGCTATCCACAGTCGGGTGGAACAGCATCAGCCAGAAACGCCCTATGCAGCGGTACTGAGCCGGGCCTTTGCCAGTGTTCATGACATGCTGAGTTGGTGTGGCCACCTGACCGACGAAAGCGGTCAGTTTCTGGCGATGAAAGGACAGTTGCCTGAAAGTGAACTAAATACCCTGCCTGCCAATATCGCTGTGCGTCACGTCTATGAACTGAAGGTGCCGGGCCTGGATGGTCAGCGTCACCTTATCGCGCTAGGATACGCCAATACGTCAAACGGATAAGGGACCACTGTGGCCAGAGTCATCGCCATCGCCAATCAAAAAGGCGGAGTCGGCAAAACCACTACCAGTGTCAACCTGGCTGCCTCACTGGCAGCAACCAAACGCCGGGTACTACTGATCGATCTTGACCCCCAGGGCAATGCCACCATGGGCTCCGGGGTGGATAAATACGATGTTGGCAGTACCGTCTACGATCTGCTGGTTGATGAAAAACCCTTTGCTGATGTGGTTCAGACTGAAACGGCCGGTGGCTACGATCTGATCGCGGCCAACGGTGACGTGACTGCGGCCGAAGTGAAGATGATGGAGTTTTTCGCCCGTGAAGTGCGGCTGCGAAATGCCCTGGCTACGGTGCAAAGTGACTACGACTACGTTTTTATTGATTGTCCGCCATCGCTAAACCTGTTGACTGTCAATGCCCTGTCAGCGGCTGATTCGGTACTGGTACCGATGCAGTGCGAATACTATGCCCTGGAAGGGCTGACGTCATTGATGGACACCATCAGCAAGCTGGCTGCGGTGATTAACCCAGCGCTGCATATCGAAGGCATTTTGCGCACCATGTTTGATGCTCGCAACCGCCTGGCCAATGATGTGTCCGATCAGCTGAAAACGCATTTTGGCGACAAGCTGTACCGCACCGTGATCCCCCGCAATGTCAGGTTGGCCGAAGCCCCCAGCTTTGGTGCACCTGTCATGTACTACGATAAAGCCTCCAATGGTGCCAAGGCTTACTTGGCACTGGCGGGCGAGTTGTTACGCCGCCATGATGAAGATACCTCGGCGTTGCCGGCGGCCAGCGGACAGTAAGGGAATAGATAGAGCATGGTCAAAAAACCTCGCGGATTGGGCCGCGGTCTTGATGCTCTGCTGGCTACCAGCAGCAACAGCCGTGAATCACAACAGCAAAGCAATGACGAAGCCAATACCCCGCCGTTGCAGCGGGAACTGCGACGGTTGCCAGTAGAATGGCTCAAACCCGGTAAATATCAGCCGCGCCGTGATATGGCCGCTGATGCGTTGGAAGAGCTGGCCAGCTCCATTCGTGCCCAGGGGATTATTCAGCCGATAGTGGTGCGACCGCTAGCCGATGACGAGTTTGAAATCATTGCCGGTGAAAGGCGCTGGCGGGCCGCGCAAATGACCGAACTGGAGCAGGTACCCTGCGTGGTCAAGGCCGTGCCGGATGAAGCGGCTGTGGCCATCGCCTTGATTGAGAACATTCAGCGTGAAGATCTCAATGCTATGGAAGAGGCTGTGGCGCTGAAACGGCTGATGGGCGAATTTGAACTGACCCATCAGGAAGTCGCCGATGCAGTGGGTAAATCCCGGGCCGCTGTCACCAACCTGCTGCGTCTTAACTCCCTGAACGATGATGTCAAACGGCTGCTGGAGCACGGCGATATAGAAATGGGCCACGCCCGGGCGCTGTTGGCTCTGGGGGGAGAGAAGCAAAGTGATACCGCCCGAGTTGTTGCTGGCCGCGGCTTGTCCGTGCGGGAAACGGAAAAACTGGTCAAAAAAGTACTGGAAGGCAAGCCGGTCAAGGTAGAAAAGCCGGTTGACCCGGATATTCGCCGCTTGGAAACCACCTTATCGGAACGTTTTGGTGCCAAAGTCGCCATAAACAACGGCGCCCGTGGCAAAGGTAAAGTGGTGATTAACTACGGTTCGCTGGATGAACTTGACGGTATTCTCAGGCATCTGGGCGTTGATGCAGAGAATTAATGACGTATTAGCACCTTGAGTCAAAATTTGCTCATTAATAGTTAAAATGACAACTAAAAGCGCCGCCAAGGGCGCTTTTTTTTACTAACTAGCGGTTTTGTAGTAAAGCAACATCAATTTAACAATGGCGTAAGCCGTGCCATTGCTCACGGCGCTTCGAATGACTGTGATGATTGTGGTCTGTTGTCAGAAGTTTTAAGGAAAAAGCGGGGTTAAACCACAACAATACCTTAGTCTAAAAACCACTTTAAAAGACCTTGTTAAAGGGGTTCCTGATTTGCAATCAGATTGCAAAACGGTATACTTTCGCCAGTTTTTTTGGCACCTGGTAATAAAAGGCATTTTTTACGAGGTGAATGGAGCTAAATCGTGACTGACGCCCTGGCAGTAGCAGGCCGTAGAAAGGCCTACCAACTGGTCGTCACCCAGGCAACGCTGGTGGCCTTGGTTGTCATGATGGTGTTTTTAGTGTGGGGAGTCCGCCCCGGTTATTCCGCTTTGCTTGGCGGTTTGATAGCGGTACTGCCACACTGGGTGTTTGCCCGGCTGGCGTTTGCTCATGCCGGCGCACGCGCCGCCCGACAAGTGGTGAACGGCTTCTATAAAGGCGAAGCAGCCAAGATCGGGCTGACAATTTTGCTGTTTGTTGTTGTGCTCAAGTGGGTTCCCGTAGTGACGGGGGCCCTTTTTGCCACCTACGGGGTGGCATTGTTGGCACAATGGCTAGCACCGGTTTTGAATCAACGAAACTAAGTGGGACTAACCATGTCTGGTAACGCAACCATGACCTCGTCCAGTTACATTCAGCACCACCTGACCAACGCGCAGGTCGGTGAAGGGTTCTGGACCTGGAATATCGACACCCTCATTGTCTCGGCAGTGCTGGGTATCCTGTTCCTGGCAATCTTCCGGATGGTAGCCAAAAAGGCTGATACCGGCGTGCCGGGCAAGCTGCAATGCTTTGTGGAGATGATCATTGAGTTTGTTGACACCTCGGTGAAAGAAACCTTTCACGGCCGCTCCAAGCTCATTGCGCCGTTGGCGCTGACCATCTTCGTATGGATTTTCCTGATGAACTTCATGGACTTGATCCCGGTGGATTTTCTGCCGGTTCTGGTTCAGAAGGTTGCTGAGCTGTTCGGTGCCGACCCCAGCCACGTGTACTCTCGCGTGGTACCGACCACTGACCTCAACACCACTTTTGCGCTGTCGCTCGGTGTGTTCTTCCTGATGCTGTATTACACCGTTGCTATCAAGGGTGTCAGCGGCTTCGTCAAAGAGCTGACCATGCAACCCTTTAACAGCAAGTGGATGATCCCCTTCAACTTCCTGCTGGAGTCCGTAACGCTGCTGGCCAAGCCTATTTCGCTGTCACTGCGTCTGTTCGGTAACCTCTATGCTGGTGAGCTGATCTTTATCCTGATTGCCCTGCTGCCGTGGTACGGGCAGTGGCTGCTGTCGGTACCGTGGGCCATTTTCCACATTCTGATCATCACTTTGCAGGCGTTCATTTTCATGATGTTGACCATCGTGTATCTGAGCCTGGCCAGTGAAGACCATTAATTACGTTTTACTTTTGCTTTTAACCATTAACCATTAAGTCTGGAGAAAACTATGGAAACTATCGTTGGCTTTACCGCTATCGCTGTTGCGCTGCTGATCGGTATGGGTGCCCTGGGTACTGCTATCGGTTTTGGTCTGCTCGGTGGCAAGTTCCTGGAAAGCGCTGCTCGTCAGCCGGAACTGGCGCCGATGCTGCAGGTGAAAATGTTCATCGTAGCGGGTCTGCTGGATGCGGTAACCATGATTGGTGTTGGTCTGGCGCTGTTCTTCACCTTTGCCAACCCCTTCTTGTCTCAAGTTGCAGCAGGCTGATCCCAACGGAACCCCCTCCAACTTAACGACATAGAGGAGATCCGTTGTGAGTATCACCGCTACCCTCATTGGTCAGGCTATTGCCTTCATCATCTTCGTGCTGTTCTGCATGAAGTATGTTTGGCCACCCCTGATCAAGGCCATCGAAGATCGTCAGAAGAAAATTGCTGATGGTCTGGCCAGCGCTGACCGCGCCGCCAAGGATCTAGAACTGGCACAGGCCAAAGCGGCCGAAACCATTAAAGATGCCAAGGCTAACGCCAGCGCCATTATTGAACAAGCTAACAAGCGCAAGGCGCAGATCATCGAAGAGGCGCAAGCAGAAGCGCTGGCCGAGAAAGCAAAAATTGTTGCTTCTGGCCACGCCGAAGTAGATGCCGAGCGTGTGCGGGTGAAAGAAGACCTGCGCAAGCACGTTGCTGCTCTTGCTGTTTCCGGCGCTGAGAAGATTCTCGAGCGTTCCATTGACGAAGCTGCGCACCGCGACATTCTCGACAAGATTGTCGCCGAAGTGTGAAAGGGGGAGCCATGTCTGAGCTGACTACTGTTGCTCGTCCCTACGCCAAAGCGGCTTTTGAGTTTGCGGTTGAAAAAGCCGCCGTTGATCAATGGTCAGCGATGCTGACCTTTGCCGGCGAACTGGCCAAGCACGACAGAATGCAGGCGTTGTTCGCCAGCACCCTGGCGCCGGCCCAGCAAGCTGACGCCTTCATCGGCATCTGCGGTGAGCAACTGGACGCAAACGGCCAAAACCTGGTGAAGGTGATGGCTGAAAATGAACGCCTGCCGGCCTTGCCGGCGGTGGCAGCCCTGTTTGAAGCGCTGCGCCTTGAGCATAACCAGGAAGTAGAGGCCGATGTGTCATCTGCGACTGCCCTGAGTGATGCTGAACAAGGCAAGCTGGCGGCTGCCCTAGAGAAACGTCTCGCACGCAAAGTAAAGCTGAATTGCAGTGTCGACCCGGCCCTGATTTCCGGCACCCTGGTAAAAGTGGGTGACTTGGTAATCGACAGCTCCGTCAAAGGACAGCTGAGCCGCATGAATCACACGCTGCAGTCCTGATTGGGGAATAGAGCATGCAACTGAATTCCACCGAAATCGCCGAGCTGATCAAGTCTCGTATTGAGCAGTTCGACGTCGTCAGTGAAGCGCATGATGAGGGCACCATTGTTTCTGTGTCCGACGGCATCATCCGTGTTCACGGCCTCGCTGACGTCATGCAAGGCGAAATGATTGAACTGCCTGGCAACCGCTACGCCATCGCTCTGAACCTGGAGCGTGACTCTGTCGGTGCTGTGGTTATGGGTCCTTATGCTGACCTGGCCGAAGGCGTCAAGGTAAAGTCCACTGGTCGTATCCTGGAAGTACCGGTAGGCCGTGGCTTGCTGGGCCGTGTGGTTAACACCCTGGGTGAGCCGATTGATGGCAAAGGCCCTATCGAACACGATGGCTTTTCACCGGTTGAAGTGATTGCCCCGGGCGTTATCGACCGTCAGGGCGTCGACCAGCCACTGCAAACCGGCTATAAGGCTATTGATGCCATGGTACCGGTAGGCCGTGGTCAGCGTGAGCTGATCATCGGTGACCGTCAGGTGGGTAAAACCGCGCTGGCCATCGATGCCATCATCAACCAGAAAGATTCTGGCGTATACAGCGTTTACGTGGCGGTTGGCCAGAAGGCATCCACCATTGCTAACGTGGTTCGCAAGCTCGAAGAGCACGGCGCCCTGCAGAACACCATCGTGGTGGTGGCTTCTGCTTCTGAAGCGGCTGCCCTGCAATACCTGGCTCCGTATTCCGGTTGTGCCATGGGTGAGTACTTCCGTGACCGCGGTGAAGATGCCCTGATTGTTTATGATGACCTGTCCAAACAGGCCGTTGCTTACCGTCAGATCTCACTGCTGCTGCGCCGTCCGCCGGGCCGTGAAGCCTACCCGGGTGACGTTTTCTATCTGCACTCACGTCTGCTGGAGCGGGCCTCCCGCGTTAATGCCGACTACGTGGAAAAATTCACCAAGGGTGAAGTGAAAGGCAAAACCGGTTCTCTGACCGCCCTGCCGATCATCGAAACCCAGGCCGGTGACGTATCTGCGTTCGTACCGACCAACGTGATCTCCATTACCGACGGCCAGATCTTCCTGACCACCGACCTGTTCAACTCCGGCATCCGCCCGGCAGCTGACCCGGGTATTTCGGTATCGCGTGTTGGTGGTGCGGCACAGACCAAGATCATCAAGAAACTGTCCGGTGGTATTCGTACCGCTCTGGCGCAGTACCGTGAACTGGCAGCATTTGCCCAGTTTGCCTCTGATCTTGATGACGCCACTCGTCGCCAGCTGGATCACGGTCAGAAAGTCACTGAACTTCTGAAACAGAAGCAATACGCGCCGATGTCCGTTGCGGAAATGGCGGTTTCTCTGTTCGCAGCAGAAAAAGGCTATCTGGACGACGTTGAGGTCAACAAGGTGGTCGCCTTTGAAGACGCCCTGCTTTCCTACATGCGTAGTGAGAAGGCCGAGCTTCTGGCCAAGATCAATGTGAAAGGCGATTACAACGAAGAGATCGAGTCAGGCCTTAAGGCTGCCCTGAACGACTTCAAGGCAACTCAGACCTGGTAATTCGCCGGGCGGGTCAAACCCGCCCCCCGTGGATAACGGAGTAAAGCATTATGGCCGGCGCGAAAGAAATTAAAGGCAAGATCGCCAGCGTCAAGAGCACACAGAAAATCACCAAAGCCATGGAAATGGTGGCGGCCTCAAAAATGCGTCGCGCGCAAGAGCGCATGGCGCAGAGCCGTCCCTATGCCCAGGCCATTCGGCAGGTGATTGGCCATATTGCCCGTGGCAACCTCGAGTACAAACATCCCTACGTGGATGAGCGTGAGGCAAAACGGGTTGGCTACATTGTGGTCTCGACCGACCGTGGTCTTTGCGGCGGCCTGAACGTGAACCTGCTCAAAAAAGTCACGGCTGATGTTAGCCAGTGGCGTGAAAAAGGCGCAGAAGTGGACTTTGCCGTGATCGGCACCAAAGCCACTGCTTTTTTCAAACGTCATGGCGGCAACCTCCTTGCCCAGACCAGCGGTCTGGGTGATGAGCCAGCCCTGGCTGACCTGATTGGGTCCGTTCAGGTGATGTTGAAAGCATTTGATGAAGGTCGATTGGATCGGCTGTTCCTGGTGTTCAACAACTTTGTAAACACCATGAAGCAGGAGCCGAAAATCGACCAGCTGCTGCCGCTGCCCAAGTCCGATGACGACAGCTATGCCCACCGCTGGGATTACCTTTATGAAGGTGATCCGCGCGACCTGTTGGACACTCTCTGCAAACGTTATGTGGAGTCCCAGGTCTATCAGGGTGTCGTCGAAAACCTGGCTTGTGAGCAAGCAGCCCGGATGGTGGCCATGAAGGCGGCTACCGACAACGCTGGCAACCTTATCGACGAGTTACAACTGGTGTTCAACAAGGCCCGTCAGGCCGCGATCACCCAGGAACTCAGCGAAATTGTTGCCGGTGCGGCAGCCGTTTAAGGCATTCGTCCGAATTAATAGTTCAGAGGAAACATCATGAGTACAGGCAAGATCGTACAGGTCATCGGTGCTGTGGTGGACGTAGAGTTCCCGCAGAACGCTGTACCTCAGGTATACGAAGCCCTGAAACTCCAGGCAGACGGCCACGAGCTGGACGGCCTGGTATTTGAAGTCCAGCAGCAGCTGGGCGGCGGCGTGGTCCGCTGTATTGTTATGGGCCCGTCCGAAGGCCTCAAGCGTGGCATGGTGATGCAAGCCACCGGTGGCACCATTAAAGTGCCGGTAGGTACTTCTACCCTTGGCCGCATCATGGACGTGCTGGGTAATCCCATCGATGAGCAAGGCGAAATCGGTGAGCAGGAGCGTTGGTCTATCCACCGTGACGCCCCCAGCTACGAAGAACAGTCCAACAGCACCGAGCTGCTGGAAACCGGCATCAAGGTTATCGACCTGGTTTGCCCCTTTGCCAAGGGTGGTAAGGTTGGCCTGTTCGGTGGCGCCGGTGTAGGTAAGACCGTCAACATGATGGAACTTATCAACAACATCGCCACCCAGCACAGTGGTCTGTCAGTATTTGCCGGTGTTGGTGAACGGACCCGTGAAGGTAACGATTTCTACTATGAAATGCAGGACGCGGGCGTTATCAACGCTGACGACCTGAGCCAGTCCAAGGTAACCATGGTTTATGGCCAGATGAACGAGCCGCCGGGTAACCGTCTGCGCGTTGCTCTGACCGGTTTGACCATGGCTGAAAAATTCCGTGACGAAGGCCGTGACGTACTGTTCTTTGTGGATAACATCTACCGTTATACCCTGGCCGGTACCGAAGTATCCGCGCTGTTGGGCCGGATGCCGTCAGCGGTAGGCTATCAGCCGACCTTGGCTGAAGAGATGGGTGTACTGCAAGAGCGGATCACCTCCACCAAGACCGGTTCTATCACCTCCGTTCAGGCCGTTTACGTTCCTGCGGATGACTTGACTGACCCGTCACCAGCTACCACCTTCGCGCATTTGGATGCGACTGTGGTTCTGAGCCGTCAGATCGCCTCTTTGGGTATCTACCCGGCTGTTGACCCGCTGGATTCCACCAGCCGTCAGCTGGATCCGCTGGTGGTGGGTGAAGAGCACTACAACGTTGCCCGTGGTGTGCAAACCGTACTGCAACGTTACAAAGAGCTCAAAGACATCATCGCCATCCTCGGTATGGACGAGCTGTCAGAAGACGACAAGCGGACAGTAGCCCGCGCCCGTAAAATCGAGCGTTTCCTGTCTCAGCCGTTCTTCGTTGCAGAGGTCTTTACCGGTGCGCCAGGTAAATACGTTTCCTTGAAAGACACCATTCGTGGCTTCAAGGGCATCCTCGACGGTGAGTATGATCACATGCCTGAGCAGGCCTTCTATATGGTTGGTAGCATCGACGAGGCAGTCGAGAAAGCCGCTAAGCTCTAATAGGAGGAGCTCATGGCAGCGATGACGATACAGTTGGATGTGGTGAGTGCGGAGAAGAAAATCTTCTCCGGTCTCGTGGAAAGTATCCAGGTGTCCGGTGACTGGGGTGATTTGGGTGTGATGTACGGCCACGCGCCGCTACTGACCAAGCTCAAGCCCGGCGTCCTGCGTATGGTCAAACAGTTCGGCGACGAAGAACTGCTGTACCTGTCTGGCGGTGTACTTGAAGTGCAATCGGCAGGTGTTACCGTACTGGCTGATACCGTACTGCGTGGCAAGGACATTGATGCCGAAGCGGCGGAAGCGGCGCATCAGCAAGCACTGTCCTCAGTAACGTCCCACAGCCACGACTTCGACTATGCCGAAGCCATGGCCGTGCTGGCCCAGGCCGCTGCGAAGCTGCGGTTGCTGGAAATGCTCAAGCGCAAGTAACCACATCAGTGTGCAAAGGCGGCCAACTTGGCCGCCTTTTTGTTTTGGGCTATGCTGCCCGCCAACTGAGAAATTAGTAAGCCGTTATGGATCTGCACATCGTTATTCTCGCCGCCGGTAAAGGCACCCGTATGCGCTCAAGCCTGCCCAAGGTACTGCACCGGGTGGCACACAAGAGCATGGTCAAGCATGTGATTGATGCTGCTAATGCCGTCAATGCCGCCGGTGTGCATTTGGTGTACGGCCATGGCGGCGAACTGATGCGCGAACAGCTGGCGGGCGAGCAAGTCAGCTGGGCACTACAGGCCGAACAGTTGGGCACCGGCCATGCCGTGGCCCAGGCCATGCCCGCCGTGCCAGACGACGCAGTGGTACTGGTGCTGTACGGTGATGTGCCGCTGATCCGCCCGGCCACCCTCGAGGCTTTGCTGGCAGAGCGCCAGGCCGGTGGTGTGGCACTGCTGACCGTCACCCTCGATGACCCCAGCGGCTATGGCCGTATTTTGCGTGACAGCGGCCAGGTGGTGGGCATCCGTGAACAAAAAGATGCCAGTGCTGACGAACTGACCATTGGCGAAGTCAACACTGGCATCCTGGCTGCCGATGCGGCCGACTTAAAGCGCTGGCTGGGCAGCCTGTCCAATAACAATGCCCAGGGCGAATACTACCTGACCGACATCATTGCCATGGCCCACAGTGAAGGCAAAGCCATTACCAGCGGCCAGCCGCAAGACGCCATGGAAGTGGAAGGAGCCAATAACCGCGTGCAACTGGCAGCCCTGGAGCGGGCTTACCAGCAACGTCAGGCCGAACAGCTGATGCTGGCCGGCGCAACCCTGCGTGACCCGGCCCGCATTGATGTACGTGGCGAGGTCAGCGTTGGCGAAGATGTGCTGGTAGATGTAAACGTGATTTTTGAAGGTCGGGTGGTTATTGGCAATAACGTCACCATCGACAGTGGTTGCGTTCTTAAAGACTGCACCATCGCTGATGGTTGCCATATCAAGACCGGTTCCTTGATTGATGGTGCCACCCTTGGCCAGCATTGCACCGTTGGCCCTATGGCGCGGTTGCGCCCCGGTGCCCAGATGCACCACAACAGCCACGTCGGTAATTTTGTGGAAATGAAAAAGGCGGTGCTGGGCGAAGGCTCCAAGGCCAATCACCTGACTTACCTAGGTGACGCTGACATTGGCCAGAACGTCAATATTGGTGCCGGCACCATTACCTGCAACTACGACGGTGCCAACAAACACCAGACGTGTATTGATGACGGTGCCTTTATCGGCTCAAACAGTTCGCTGGTGGCGCCGGTCAATATTGGTAAAGGCGCTACAGTAGGGGCTGGCTCGACTATTGCCAAAGATGTTGCCGATGGCGAGCTGGCGGTGGCTCGGGGCCGGCAGCGCAATATAGCCAACTGGCAGCGGCCGGTGAAAAAAAGCTGAATGAAAGCGACCTGCGGGTCGCTTTTTTATTGGCCAGTGTTCAGGGGTTTGCTAGTATTTTCTTTCGTTTCGAAAGAACTTAACTTTCATGGCTAAACGTAACACCCTGCCGCGGCGCCACACCATAGTGCAAATACTGGCGGAGCAGGGCGAAGTATCGGTGGAGCAGCTGGCTCAGCATTTTGCCACCTCAGAAGTAACCATCCGCAAGGATCTCGCCGAATTGGAGCGTAATGGCCTGCTGTTGCGTCGTTATGGTGGCGCGGTGCCGGTGCCTACGGAGTTGGTGGTCAGCGGTATTGATCAGGAAGTTTCGAAACGAAAGCAAGCTATTGCCGAACTGGCCGCCAGCCGTATCCGCGACCACAACCGCATTATCATGGATTTTGGCTCCACCACCGCGGCGATGATCCCGCATTTCAGCCAAAAACGTGGCCTGGTGGTGATGACCAACAGCCTTAATATGGTGCAAGCCCTGCGTGAGCTGGAAAACGAGCCAACATTATTGATGACCGGTGGCACCTGGGATCCGCACAGCGAAGCCTTTCAGGGGCAAATGGCTGAGCAGGTGCTGCGGGCCTATGATTTTGACCAGTTATTTATCGGCTGTGATGGCATTGATCCGGCCCGTGGCACCACCACCTTCAATGAACTACTGGGGTTGTCTCGAGTTATGGCTGATGTCGCCCGGGAAGTGGTGGTGGTAGCGGAGGCCGACAAACTGGGCCGGCGCATACCCAATCTGGAACTGCCTTGGCAGGCCGTTTCTGTTCTTATTACCGATGACCGCCTGGACGCGGCGGCCAAATTACAAATTGAGGGTCAGGGCGTTACCGTGCTGCTGGCCCCAAGCAAGGAGTGATCATGTGTGGCATTGTTGGCGCTGTGGCGCAGCGTGATGTAGCAAATATTCTGGTAGAAGGCCTCAAGCGCCTGGAATACCGCGGTTATGATTCTGCCGGTGTAGCGGTATTAAATGACACTGGCGAGCTGGGCCGGTTGCGCCGTCTGGGTAAAGTACAGGCCCTGGCGGATGCGCTGCAAGCCACGCCTCTGGCGGGCGGTACCGGTATTGCTCATACCCGCTGGGCTACTCATGGCGTGCCTTCTGAGGCTAATGCCCACCCTCATGTTTCGGGCAATCGCCTGGCCGTGGTGCACAATGGCATCATCGAAAACCATGAAGTGCTGCGAGCGCGTCTACAAAACCTCGGCTACCAGTTCACCTCTGACACCGACACCGAAGTGATTGCCCATCTGGTACACCACGAACTGCAACAAGCAGATAGTTTGCTGGCAGCTGTGCAGGCGGCAGTCCGCCAGCTACACGGCGCTTACGGCATGGTGGTAATGGACCAGCAAGACCCCGAGCAACTTATTGCTGCCCGCAGCGGTAGCCCGCTGGTGATTGGTTTTGGCATTGGTGAAAACTTCCTGGCCTCAGACCAACTGGCGCTACTGCCGGTTACCCGCAAATTTGCCTTTCTTGAAGAAGGTGACGTGGCAAAAATCACCCGCCACCAAGTCACCATTTTTGATCAGAGCGGCCAGCAGGTGGAACGCGAAGCCAGCGAGACCGATCTCAAACATGACAGCGGTGACAAAGGCCCCTACCGCCACTACATGCTTAAGGAAATTCACGAGCAGCCCATCGCCATTCGCAACACCCTGGAGGGGCGCCTGGTTGGCGACAGCCTGCACCTGGATGAACTGGGTGACTTGAGCGACATTCAGCATGTGCAGATCATCGCCTGCGGTACCAGTTACCACGCCGGTATGACAGCCCGTTACTGGATTGAAGACATCGCCGGTATCAGCTGCAATGTGGAAATTGCCTCGGAGTTTCGTTACCGCAAGTCGGTAACCCGCCCCGGTTCACTGCTGGTCACCATCTCGCAAAGTGGCGAAACCGCAGACACCCTGGCCGCCCTGCGCCTGGCCAAGGAGATCGGCTACGCCCGCACCCTGACCATCTGTAACGTGCCGGGATCATCGCTGGTGCGTGAGTCCGACCTGGCATTGATGACCCGCGCCGGCGCCGAAATCGGCGTGGCCTCCACCAAGGCCTTTACCACCCAGCTCACCGCCCTGCTGCTGCTGACTGCCGCCCTGGGTAACGGCCGCAGCCAGCAAACCGCCATTGCCAGAGCCTTGCACAAACTGCCGGCACTGATTGAAAGCGCCCTGAATCTGGACAGCGACATTGAAGCACTGGCCGGGCGTTTCGCCGAAAAACACCACGCGCTGTTCCTGGGCCGTGGCGACCAATACCCCATCGCCATGGAAGGGGCGTTAAAACTCAAGGAAATCAGCTACATTCACGCCGAGGCCTATGCCGCAGGGGAACTCAAACACGGCCCTCTGGCACTGATTGACGCCGACATGCCGATCATCGTGGTAGCGCCCAACAACGACCTGGTAGAAAAGCTCAAATCCAACATCGAAGAAGTGCGCGCCCGTGGTGGCGAGTTCTATGTGTTCGCCGACAAAGACGCCGCCATTACCCCGGCGGCCAACATGCAGGTACTGGCGGTGCCGCACTGTGACGACATCCTCGCCCCTGTGCTTTACACCCTACCCCTGCAACTGCTGAGCTACCACGTCGCCATCATCAAAGGCACCGACGTAGATCAGCCTCGTAACCTGGCTAAATCCGTGACGGTTGAATAGGTCAGATTGCGCAATAATATTCTCATGTGGGATGAAAATAGAGTTTCATCCCTGAAAATAAAGTCTCATCCTTGAGAATAAAGTTTCATCCAAAGCCAACGTCCGCTATGTTGATGTTATCGACAAGTGACGTTGGCTTTTTGCATGGCTGGAACATTCAAGGGACTGACCCAGGCGCAAATCGACAGAAGGGTTAAGGAAGGCCGTGGCCAAGGCCATGGGGCGGACTACAAGCCGTTCATCTACACCAGGGACGTTTCTTCCTTGGGACGTTCCCACCGCCTGCCCGGCAGTAAAACCCGACGCCTGCACCACCTCCTATCCGATCTTGAACTCGCCGTATTCCTTACCCTGGACTGGTCTCCTCAGGTCACCGACATCCGGGAACAATTTCCGATGCGGGTCGAAGACACAGTCCGGCTTGCACAAGAGCACGGCCTTCCCCACGCCAAATACCAAGGTTTCCCCCAAGTTCTGACCAGCGACTTCCTGGTGGACTTCGACGACCCGGGCCGGCCGGCCCTGGCCATCCAAGCCAAGTACAGTGCCGACCTCGAGCAACCTGAAGTCATCGAAAGATTGGAGATCGAGAGGCGGTATTGGAGCGATAAGGGGATCCCTTGGGCCCTCGTCACGGAAAGGGAAGTGTCCAAAGTGGCACTCGCCAACATCCAGTGGCTCTACCCGGCACAAGTTGAGGAAGACATTCCCCTGGACGAGCTGGACCGTTATCAAGGGCTGTACCTGGATGGGTTCCGGCGCCACCCCGGCAAGAAACTGACTGCCATCGCGCAGGATCTGGATATGGCCTATGGAACGGAACCCGGCCAGGCCTTGTATTGGCTCCGCCAGTTGCTGGCGAGGCACCACTTCCTTTTCGATATCAACAGGCCCTACCGGGAACTCAAACCGGAGGACCTGGCCGCTAATCCACACCACGCACTGCAGGAGCTGCACCGTGTTCCCCGTTAACCAGGTCCTCCAAATGGGGAGCGTGCGCCGGCGCCTTTTGTGGTGCGATGTCGAGCAGGTCGTATGGATCGACATCGATTCGACTACCGCCCTCCCGGAAACGGTGCCGGTCGCAGAGCTGGAAAAGTTGCTGCTGGATGGGGCGCTTGAGCGTATCGACGAGCCCTTCCTGGACGCCACCTTGCGCGAAGTCGGGGAAGGCTCCGTCGACCAACAGAAACGCGACGCGGCATGGGAAATGCTCGCCGACGTGGCACAAGACATTGGTCTCTTCGAACGCCGGTCCAGGGGGGTTATCGTCAAAGGCGTCATGGAGCGCCACGGCGTCACCAAACAGACGGTGTATCGGTTGTTGCGGCGCTACTGGCAAAGGGGCATGTGCAGGAATGCGTTGTTGCCGGACTACGCCAATTCCGGCGGCAAGGGCAAGAAGCGCAAACCGGACCAAGCCAAGCTGGGCAGGCCTAGGGTCGTCAGGGATGGCCGGGGGAGCAACGTAACACCAGACGTGGAGAGGATCTTCAGGCGGGTCATCGAAGAGCGGCTTCTCAAGGAAAAGCACCCGTCCATACCTGACGCCTACTCAGCAGGGCTCAACCTGCTCGGCGTCGCC
The DNA here is from genome assembly GCF_045291545.1 of Gallaecimonas aegicerasi. GTDB lineage: Bacteria > Pseudomonadota > Gammaproteobacteria > Enterobacterales > Gallaecimonadaceae > Gallaecimonas. Next base: position 2,797,403 of record NZ_CP149514.1, on the reverse strand, counting down.
AGGCCGGAGCTGCCCGCCAAGGAACTCCCGACCCTGGAACAGTTCAGGTACTTCTACAAGCGCGAATACCACTTCACGGAAACCTTGGCGAGCAGGACCACTGCGATGGATTTCGCCAAGGACATCCGCCCCATCAGGGGTACATCGACAACAGAGGCGCTGGGGCCGGGCTATCGCTACCAGATCGACGCCACCATTGCTGACATCTACCTGGTGTCCGAGCACGACCGCAGCCTCATAGTGGGGCGGCCTGTCATCTATTTGGTGATCGACGTTTTCAGCCGGATGGTGGCCGGCATGTACGTCGGATTCGAGGGGCCTTCCTGGGCCAGCGCCATGGTGGCCCTTGCCAACACCATCTCGGACAAAGTGGAGTACTGCCGCCAGTACGGCGTGGATATCGATGCCGGCGACTGGCCGGTCAAGGGGCTGCCCGACGTGGTGCTGGCCGACAAAGGCGAACTGAACGGCACCAAGGTCGAAGCCTTCTCCCAGGCCTTCGGGGTCCGTATCGAGAACGCGCCTGCCCGGCGTGGGGACGCCAAGGGAATAGTAGAACGCCATTTCCGGACGGTGCAGGAACGCTTCAAGCCCTATGTCAGCGGCATGGTGGAAGGCACCACCAGCCGCAAACGCGGCGGCCGCGACTACAGGTTGGATGCCAGCCTGACCCTGGCCGAGTTCACCAAGACCATCATCGCCGGTGTCCTCTGGCACAACAATTTCCAGACCCTAGCTAAATACGACAGGCCTGCCGACATGCCGGGCGATTTGCCGGCCATCCCGATCACCCTGTGGAACTGGGGGCTGGCCAACCTCACCGGCCGCTTGCGTACGGCCCCACAGGATCTGGTCAGTATCAACCTATTGCCCCATGAGCAAGCCACGGTATCGGAACTGGGCGTCAGGTTGTTCGGCTGCTTCTACACCTGCCAGGAAGCGCTCAAGGCGGGCTGGTTCCATCGGGGCCAGGGCCACAGGCCGGCAAGGGTGACAGTGGCCTACGACCCGCGCAGCGCCGACCACATCTACATCCGTCCATCCAACAACCTCAAGGAATATTGGGTGTGTGACTTAGCGGACCGTAGTCGGCGTTTCAGGGGGATGGCCTTCTGGGATGTCTGGCTGCTGTCCAAAGCCGAACGCCGCAGCGATGCAAACGCCGCCATGGAAGGGATGAAGGAAAAGGGCAAGCTGCTGGAGAAGATAGAGTCCATCGCCTCTCAGGCTGAAAAAGCCAGCCCTGCCAAGGCAGGCCTCACCAAGAAGGATCTCGGCACCCAGATCCGGGAAAACAAGCAGCAGGAAAAACGCCACGAGCGCCGCCAGGCGGCCTTCAAGCCGGCTAAGGTGCTGCAAAGCAAACCGGCCGACGTGGTTCCGCTCAAAGGCGGCAAGCCGGACGACTACGCCTATCCGGACATGAGCGACCTTATCTTCGGGGAGGGCGACGATGACTGACGAAATCCGCCAAGGCGCCATCCCCCTGGCCAGCTATCAGGAACAGCAGCTGCCCGAGTACGACGGCAACCCCCTCATCAGCGCCCTGCCGCCCATACCCGGTTTCCAGGAGGTGGTCGCCCAGCTCCAGGCCTTGCCCGCCTTCGATCCCCAAGAGGCCTTGCTGGACGGCCGGGTCAGGGCCCACGCCATAGCCCGGTTGCTCCACGGCTTCTTCCAGCCGTTGACCCATCACCTGGAGTTGGAAGGCAAAATCAGCCTGATGATCCGCCAGGGCTACATAGGCCGGAACCCGGCCAACGGCGCTTGGTATTCGCACCTCCAGAACGGCTACCGCCGGGTGGAGGAAGAGGACCTGGATGCGGCCGTCTACCAAAGCGTTTCCTCCTCGGCCAGCAGCTTGTCGTTGTTCGGTTGCTCGGGCTGTGGCAAGACCCGCACCTTGGAGCGGATTCTGGGCATGTACCCCCAGGCCCTCCACCACCCCGAATACAACATCACCCAACTGACCTACCTGAAGGTCGATTGCCCCATCGACGGCGACTTGGACGAGCTGTGCCTGAGCTTTTTCAACCAGGTGGACAAGGTACTCGGCACCCGTTACAGCCGCAGCCACGGCCGCAAGAAGCTGGGGACGAAGCGCCTCTTGGCCAGCATGTGCCAGGTGGCCAACCTCCACGCCCTCGGGGTCCTCATCATCGACGAGGTCCAGAACCTCAACGAGGCCAGGTCGGGCGGCGCCGAGAAGATGCACAATTTCTTCGTGTCCCTGGTCAACACCATAGGGGTGCCCATCATCCAGGTGGGTACCCACAGGGCCAGCAAGTTCTTCCAGCGCACCTTCAGGGCGGCGCGGCGGATCTCCGGGCTGGGCAGCATCCGCTGGGACAGGCTGCCCAGGGACGAACACTGGACGAGGCTCCTGAAACGGCTCTGGAAGTACCAATGGCTGAGGGAGGCAGCGCCCCTGGACGAGGAGTTGGAAGCGACCATGTACGAGCTGACCCAGGGGGTCATGGACATCGTGGTCAAGCTCTTCGCCCTGGCGCAGATCCGCGCCATAGTGACGGGCGTCGAGCGCATCAAGCCGCCGTTGCTGCGCAAGGTCTTCGAAGACGAGTTCAAACCTGTCCACCCCATGCTGGCCGCCTTGAAGAGCGGCAGGCCCGAGCTTATCGCCAAGTACGACGACCTGCTGATGCCCGAGATCGAAGGCCGGCTGATCTCCCTCAACCGGTCGCTGGACAGGGTTGCTCCACCCAAACCGCCATCGCCCCCGGCCGACGACAAGGCCAAAAGGCTGGCTGCTTTGCTCGAGGAAATGGAGATACCGAAGGACATCGCTGTGCCCATGGCCGACGAACTGGTGGCTGACCACCCTAGCCTTCCCCTGGCGACCCTGGTCCACAAGGCGACGGCTTATCTTGCCCAGGACAAGCCCAAGGCGCCGATCATCTCCAAAGTGAAACGGACCGAGTGGGGCCGGCTACCCCAAGGGGACCTGCGGCGGCTCTATGCGGACGGGCCCGAGGGCGGCGCCTACGACAGCTTCAAAAAAGCCGGCCTGGTGTTCGACCTGCAGGCGCTGCTGGGTAAGGTGGGCTGAGATGTACTTCCCTAGGCTCTACCCGGACGAACTGCTCTACAGCGCCATAGCCCGCTGCAGGGTGCACTTGGGTATGGGCAGCCACAAAGGCCTTTTGGCCATGCTGTTCGGCGACACCAGAGTGGCCGCGGTCACCGACCTGCCCAGCCACCTGCAAAGCCTGGCAGGCAACACCGGCTTGGATGCTGGGGAGCTGGTGGCCAACCACACCCTCTTCCCCCTCTACGCGCCATTCATCCCCAAAGAGCGCCGCCTCAAGCTGCACCAGGCCATGCTGGCCCCGGACCAGCCTGGCGCCCTCGGTTTGGCGGGCGCGTCGACGGCTCTGGTCAAGTGGCCGGAAAAGTTGCGCTGCTGCCCGCTCTGCTTCGAGGAGATGGCGGCTAGCTACGGCGAACCCTACTGGCGGCGCTGCTGGCAGGTTCAGGGCGTGGACGCCTGCCCCGAGCACCGCTGCCTGCTTTGGGATTCACCCGTTGCCTTCCGGCGGGCGCAGCGGCATGAGTTCCATGCCGCCTCCCCTAGGCTCCTGCCGAGCGGTGCCAAGGTGGTTACCGCCGACGAAGGGGCCACCAGGCTTGCCGCCGGCTTGTCCCAGCTCCTGGCTTTTCAAGGCAGGGAGTCCCCCGGCTACGGGCGATGGACCAGTTTCTACCGGCGCCTAGCGTCGGAATGCGGCGCCAGTCGGGGTCGGCAGGTTAGGGCCCCGGTCGTTTGGGATCAGGTCCTGGCCTGTCATCCCAGGGAGCAGCTCGCTGCCAACGGCCTATGGGCCGCCGAACCGCCCCCTTGGCTGCTGGCCTTGTTCAGGAAGCATCGCAAGGCCTTCGGCTGCCTGCAGCACCTCGTCGCCTGGACCAGTCTGCGTCCGGGCCAACGGGCCGGCGACATCATCGACGAGGCCTGCCGCTGCCAAGCCGAACTGGCCAGGGTGCCGGCGCGGCAACTGCCGGCCGAGCCGGCAATGAGGCAACGTTACCGCACCCTCTGGAAGGCGGCACTTGATGCCCATGGCGGAGCCAAGGCAGCCAGGGAAAGCATTGGACAGGCGAGCTACGCCTGGCTCTACCGGCACGACAGGGACTGGTTGGCAGCGGCCAACAACGCCAGCCGCAGGCCGCAGGGCAACCATAGCCACGTCGATTGGTCCGGGCGGGACAGGATGCTGGTACGCCGGCTGGTGCGGATAGAAGAAGGCGCCGCCGAGGACTTGGACCTGCCGCGCCGGAGCCGCAGCTGGTTCCTTCACCAACTTCCCCATAGTGTTTCGGTGGAACATCACCTGGACCAACTGCCCCTCTGTCGTGCCTTTCTGGACCGCTATGCCGAGTCCGTAGGCGAGTACCAAGTCCGGCGCCTGACTAGGGCGCTGTTGGAAGACGCCAGGGCCGGCGGGCGCTCCAAACGCTGGCAGTTGGCAAGGCGCTGTGGGTTGGACAAATCCAGGATTACTCCCTTGGCGGAATCCTTTATCGAACAGGTAGGAGGGCTGGATTGAGCCGGATCCTTTTCAGCAAGATCCCCAAAGGGGACAGGCTGCTGGCCATAGGCAACTTCTTCAAGAAGGACGAGCCTACTCCAAGGTGGCGCCTGGGTTCGCTCTTCGACCAAGGCGGCGAGCTTAGGCAACGTTGGTTCGACTTGGAGATGTCCTGCATCCTGGGCGTCGGCCGGGAGTTCGTCGGCGAAGACAACGCCCCGTACCTGTCCCACGGCTTTAGGAAGCGGCTGGAGCTGCCGCCCGTCGAAGAATGGCAGGACAGGCCGCTGGGCGAATGCCCGCGCCTGGCCAGGAGGTTGGCCCGCAACCCGGAGGTAGCCGGCCAGCGCTGCTTCGTGTTCGAGGCGGACGGCTTGACCGTTTGGCTCCCCAAGTTCGAGCTGGCGCGCAAACTCTTCTTCCATGCAGCCTTCCTGGTCCGTGCCGCCTTCGATCCCAACGGCCTGGACATGGCCTTTTCGGTGTACAAGGAAGGGGACGTGACCCACATCCGCACGCCGTCGAAGGTCGGGGCGCCGAGCCAACTGCTCAAGATCAAAGGATACCGGGACCATTTCAGCTGGTTGCTGCTGGATCCTGACGTGCGGCGTTCCTTCGAATCCATCTGGCGGAGCCTCAACGAGGAGCAAACCTCCGCCGGTTCCAGGTACGCCAGGTGGCAGTTCAACTTCATACCGCCCAGCTGCCTCGCTGGCGTCACCATGGAGGTTCAGGGGCCCTTGGATTGGGACAGCAGGGATCTGCTGGTATGGGAGATAAAGGCCCTGCAAGGGCTTAAGTTCCCGAGCGGGGACGCCATCTTCTTCCACCATCCCTCCCTCCGGCAGCCTGTCAGGGGCGAAGGCGGCGGCTGGATACGCCCGGCACCGGGCGGCGGGGATATCGAAGTGGACGCCGAGGAAGACCCGGACGAAGCCAAGGAGCGGCAGCTGCTTGAGCTGCCCATAGAAGGCATCGCCTTCGACGGCTATCCGGCGACGCGGATCGCGTACAAAGGCCAGCGAGCTAACGGCCATGGCAAGAAGGTGGACGATGACACTGCCCCCGGCGGGGACACCAAGACCTTGGGCGTTGCCGACGACGCCACCGGCGGCACCATAGCACCAGGGGAGTTCCAACAGCTGGAAAAGCAGGAAGACCAAGGCCAGTACCCCAACCGCTTCGTGCTGCTCCGGGAGATCATCCGGGAGATAGCCCAAGAGCCGGGTATAGAGCTGTTGGAACTAGAAGTGAAGCCCCTACCCCAGGTACCGCGCTGCAGCTACCACATGATGGTAGATGGTACCCCCCGCTGCTATCTGCTTGCCGGCTTCAAGCACCCGGTTGCAGGAGTCAGATGCCTTGTTGATATCGACTTGTCAGATGGCAAGAAAAACCTCTCGACACAAGTCATAGCCTTCAAAAATGGGACAATGGAAAAGCAGACTATTGATTTGTTACTAAAAGCACTATTGAAAGGTTCTCTTCGATGGCCGGCGGAGAAGCTGAGTAAGCTTCTCTTCGATTGCAATTCGATTAGGCATCCGTGTATGAATATCGAGGGCCGAGGCGACATGGATGTTCGAGCCCTAGCATGGCGCGCGCGTATCTATAGTTCCCTTTTTGGACGCAAAATGTGCAATTTAGGTCCGACGGTCGACGCCCGGGGCGCAAATAGATATGATATGTGCAGATAAGATGGCCCACATGGAAAATAAAACGTTAACGCTATGAAAATAATAGATTTATTTGCTGGGGCGGGCGGGATCAGTCTTGGTGCATCAAGGGCTGGCTTCGAGGTTGCCGCGGCGGTCGAACTTGATCCTTTCGCGATTGAGACGCATATAAAAAATTTCCCTCTCACCGTCCACTTGAATAGGGACGTATCCACACTGTCGGGTGAAGAACTGCTGAGTCTTGCTGGCGTGGGGCCTGGGGAGTTGTCGGGGCTGGTTGGTGGACCTCCCTGCCAAGGATTCAGCACCATTGGGAAGGGTGAAGTGAATGATCCTAGGAACAACCTTTTCCATCACTTCTTCAGATTGGTGAGAGAAACATCTCCTGTCTTTTTTGTTGCTGAAAACGTACCGGGGATAATGTCTGAGAAGTACGAATCAATAAGAGATAAGGCATTCTCTCAAGTATCAAAAGAGTACGTGATTCTGCCTCCTATTGAGGTAAAGGCTTCCGATTGCGGTGCACCAACAACAAGAACGCGAATCTTCTTTTTCGGCTACAAGAAAAAGATATTAAATAGAAGTATAAGTAAGGAAGATATACAACCGGAGTATAGAATTTCTCCTGTGGTTTCCAAAGCTCTTTATGGTCTCCCTGTAGAAATCAACCCCGATTGGCAGACAGAGGAAGACGGATGGAGGCCTTATAAGCTTCCTACAGAAGAAGGCCACTTTTTTGATAGGGTTAGTGGAGTCATTCCACAAGGGGTGGGCAATTCAAACGCCTTAGAAAGGTACCATAGGGATGGTCTGGTTTCTTCTTGCCAAGGCACTAAACATAGTGGAGTAGTATCCGAAAGGTACGGCGCGCTCGAACATGGAAAGGCTGACCGGATCTCTAAATCTATCAGGCTGAATCCTAATGGATATTGTCCTACGTTGAGGGCAGGAACAGGAAAAGATAAAGGAAGTTATCAAGCTGTAAGGCCTATTCATCATATCGAGCCGAGGGTGATTACTCCTCGGGAGGCAGCTAGACTTCAGGGTTTCCCTGATTGGTTTGTTTTCCACAGCACGAAATGGCATAGCTTTAGGCAGATTGGGAATAGCGTGAGCCCCATTGTTGCAGAGGGAATTTTTGCTAAAGTTATGAGAGTGATTGCTAGTGAAGATATGCTTTTAGCGAGCTAGATTTTTAATGGTTGAGATGTAGAACCAAGGACTTTTTGATGTACAAGATGGAGTTATTACATTATGACATTGCCAACCAAAGCGGATTTTACACCCACTAAACGATTCTTTGTGGAAATGCTTACGAGAGATATTGATCTAGAAGATGCAATATTGGATTTGCTAGATAATTGTCTTGATGGAGTAGCTAGAAAGCAAAATAAGAATCCAGATGAAGTCGATTATAAAGGCTATTGGGTAAAAATAAATTTCGATAAAAATCAATTTATCATTTCTGACAACTGCGGGGGGATACCAACAAGTAGTGTTGATTATGCATTTAGAATGGGAAGACCTTCTAATGCTCCAAAGGAAAATTTAGCTACCGTCGGCGTTTATGGCATTGGTATGAAGAGGTCTATCTTTAAGATAGGTAAGCACTGTGTTGTAAATACCAAGCACAGCGACGATGACTCCTTTCAAGTAGTGATTGATGAAGAGTGGCTAAAGAGTGATCTAAACTGGGAAGTTGACCTACAGAGGACACTAAGTTTAGACAGCCGGACGGGGACAACCATTGAGATTACAAAAATAATACCAGCTGTATCTAATAAATTCGGGAATAAAAGCTTTGTCACCTCTGTTATTAATAAAGTCATTTATGCATATAGCTATATTATTTCTAAGGGGTTTTCTGTAGAAATAAATGGGGAAAAAATAAACCCCAATCCAATAAAGATCAGATACGAGATAGACCATGAAAGTGGAAGCGCAATACAACCGTATATGTACAAAGCAAGAATTGATGACGTTGACGTGAGCCTAGTTGTTGGACTGAATGCACCTCTTGTTACTGAAAAAGAAGAGGAAGAAGAAAAAAAAGCACCTAAGAATAGAACAGAGAACGCGGGTTGGACTATAGTTTGCAATGATAGAATAGTTGTCTATCGTGATAAGTCTGAATTAACAGGTTGGGGCGTTGATTTTTCTAGATATCACACTCAGTATATTGCCATTAGTGGAATAGTGTACTTTAAGTCTACTAATCCTGAAAGCCTTCCTATAACAACGACCAAAAGGGGGATTGATGTCACGTCTCCACTATTCCTAAAGGTTAGGAAGCATATAATTGAAGGAACAAAAATATTTATTGATTACACTAATAAGTGGAAAGGTGAAGAGCTAATAAAAGAAAGCAATGCGAGATTGAATAAAAGTGAGCATGCCACCCCACTAGAAGTTATCGATAAATTTGAAAGTGAAGTTGCTTCGTCCTGGACAAAAGTTAAAAATAGGAGCAATGAGTTAAAATATAAACCCAAGCTTCCAGTACCCTCTAATCCTGAATTAAAGACAAAAAAGATTACATTTCGGAAGGATGAAGATAAAATTGAGTTTGTAGCTTGCTATCTTGGCTTAGACGAAGGCTGTACACCAAACCAAGTAGGTGAAGAGTGCTTTGAATTTGTTTTCAAGGAGGGAGCCAAATGAGTGCTACAAATATCCCCTACCATCTTAGGACAAACAAGGCCATAGATAGACAGATTTTTTTTGAAATATTGAACAGGCTGAGCTTGAGAAATAAAGTTCAGACATATAAGTACGTCAGCCTGGGTGGTCCTATGCTGGAAGACCATCACATCCTTCATCACAGTCTTGGCATTACCAATTTAGAGTCTGTAGAGAGAGATAAGGCTGTATATTCACGACAAGAATTTAATAGAGTTTATAATTGCATAAAATGTTTAAACACTTCTATAGGTGAATACATTAATAACTTTGAGAGACAAGGTAGTACCATCGTTTGGCTTGACTATACAAATACGCAATGGAATACACAGCTCATAGAGTTTAGTGATCTTCTGAACAAGCTAGATGAGTTTGACATCTGTAAGATCACTATAAATGCCAACCCTGATTCTCTTGTCGATTTTTCCGATAAGGAATTAGATCGTCTTGAAGTTTTTAGAAAACGTGCGTCGGGGAAATTTTTCAATGAAAATGTATTAATCAACGATGTCACAACAATGGATCGATTTGCATTGACACTTAGTGAGATGATTCATACTGCAGTGCAAAGCACGCTTGATTTGACTGAAGAACTCAGCTTTTTCCCCATTACAATTTTTCGGTATATTGATAATAGATGTCAGATGCTTTCAGTAACAGGTATAGTACTGAAAAAAAATGATGGGGAAGGGATTTCTAATTTAATCAAAGATTCACACCTTGATGTTACATCACATATTTGCAGTTCATGGAATGATGTCCACGAGATTAATGTCCCTGATTTAACTCTCAGAGAAAAGTTCGAAATAAATAAAATGCTGCCTATAAAAGATGGTATGGTTGATGTTGACCAACTTCCTTTCAAGCTTAACAATAATGGAATCAGAGCTAGAAAAGAGATAGAGAGTTATATGAAATATTATCGCTACATACCAAATTTTCAAAAGCTATCTATGTGATTTTCTATTGTTCATATTTTTTAGAAGTAGGTGATTGAACTATACTCAGGTGAGTATAGTTTGGTACGTCCTATGGATATCTTTTCTCGTGAAAAAAGACATGAAATCATGTCACATATAAGCTCCAAAAATTCTTCCGCAGAAATCAAGGTGCGTAGAGTCCTTCATCGTCTAGGCTTTCGTTATCGGTTGTATTGTAGTGAACTTCCTGGAAGGCCTGATATAGTGATGAAAAAGTACAATCTTTGTATTTTTGTGCATGGGTGCTTTTGGCATCATCATCAAGGATGCAACAGGGGTAGCGTTCCTAAAACATTGCACATAATATATATACATTGGAACATGTGAATCTCCACCGATTTGTTGGACACATCCCAGTTAGATAAATGACTGGAAGGTTCTTATGAGCGGTAAACGGCGTGGTTTCCCAAATCCGGCGAACTACTCTGCCCAGCAGTGATCCGAGGGCCAGCTTGTCCCTTTCTGGCAGAGGCGCAACGGTAGGATGAAACTTTATTTTCACGAATCCGACTGACGGGGCGCCTGGCCGCTGGTTTAGGATGATACTTTAGCCTCCACTTTGAACAAAAAGCCGCCAATCCAGGCGGCTTTTGCCGTTAGTTAGGATGACACTTTATTTTCATCCCACATCTCACAATGCCCGTGTGTTGAACTGTTTGACACCGGGCATTGGTTTTTAAGGGCTATATCGCTGCCTGCGTGACGCCAAATCTCCCCGCAACGCAGCTTCTGGCTAATGGTAGAGTATGTGCCATCAGGCGCGAAACGCTGAACGGAGAACAAACCATGACACTGTCTTTTTATCGCCGGCTATGTCTGGGCCTTATGCTGTTGGCGGCGGCCGGGCCGGTGGCAGCAGCGAATATTGGCCTGGATGTGTTTGCCATTCCCTCCAAACCCATTGTGGCATTGGTGGCCAAGACCAGTGACAACCTTAAGCACCACGGCATGCAAAGCTTCTATGCCAAAGGCCTGCCAGTGCATGTGACCTTGTATCTGACATCATTCCCCGAGAGCAGTGAAGCGGCCATCAAACAGGCCGTGGCGGCGATTGCGGCGCGCCAGCAGTCTTTTTCGGTGCGGGCCAATGGTTTTACTGTCAGTGCGGGCAACTGGGCGTTCATTGATGTTGAGCGTTCGCCACAGCTGCAACGGCTGGCGGATGAAGTAACCATGGCAGTATCGCCACTGCGTAACCCGCAGCCAACCCTGCCGGGCTGGGTGAAGGCTTACCCCAATAAACGGGCCGCCTTTGAGCGCTATGGCAGCCCCAATGTGTTCCAGAATTTTGAGCCGCATCTAACGTTGCTGGCGGCCGAGCAAAACCCGGCGTTAAAGCAGGTGCAACAAGCTCTGGCAGCTAAGCCACCGATGGCCCAGGGGCGCATCATCGGTATGGGTATTGGCATTGCCGACCAGTTTGGTCAGCAAAAGAAAGTGCTGGCGACATATTACTTTTCGACCAAACAGCAAGGCACACAACCATGAGTATGGCGATATGGGTGGATGCCGATGCCTGCCCGGTGGTGATCAAAGACATTTTGTTTCGCGCGGCGCAGCGTACCGGCTTGGCACTGACGCTGGTGGCTAATCAGGGATTGCGGGTACCGGCGGCGCCCAATATCCGTGCCTTACAGGTGCCCAAAGGTTTTGATGTGGCCGACTCGGAAATTGTTCAGCGGGTGGCTCCTGGCGACTTGGTGATCACCAGCGACATTCCGCTGGCGGCAGAGGTGATTGCCAAAGGTGCCCAGGCATTGAGCCCGCGCGGTGAGCTGTTCACCAAAAACAATATTGGTGAGCGCCTTAATCTGCGCGATTTCTTTGACACCATGCGCGCCAGTGGTCTGGAAAGCAGTGGCCCGCCACCGCTAAACCAGCGTGACCGCCAGGCGTTTGCGGGCCATTTGGATCGTATTCTGGCCCGGGTGAGCGGCTGAAGTTTCGATAAAATAAGATTATTTTGGCGATATTTCGCCATTGTTTGTTATTTTTTAGGGATTAGCATGATGCCAACCGGGTAGCTGCCCGGACATTAACCAAGGAGAGACAACATGGGCCTGTTTACCCGTTCTGCTACTGCGTTACTGCTGGCCTCCGCCAGCCTCGGTGCTTCTGCTGCTACCTATCAGCTTGATCCGACTCATACCAGTGTGGTGATGAGCTGGAGCCACTTTGGTTTTTCCCATCCTACGGCCGATTTTTCTGACATTACCGGCACCATCGATTTTGATGCCAGCAAACCGGCTGAGGCGGTGGTGAAAGTCTCTATCCCGGTTAAAACGGTGGATACCCACGTACCGGCACTGACCAAAGAGTTCCTGGCCGAACCCTACTTCAATGTTGCCAAGTATCCGACGGCTACCTTCGTCAGTAATAAAGTCGTTGCCAAGGGCAACAACCACTTCGCAGTGCATGGGCTGCTAACCATCAAAGGCATCAGTAAACCGGTGGTACTCAAAGCGACTCTCAACAAGCAGGGAGTGCAACCCATGGAGAAAAAACCAGCGGTCGGTTTTGATGCCATTACCACCATCAAGCGTTCTGACTTTGGCATGGGTCAGTATGTGCCTGCTGTCAGTGATGCGGTAACCATTCGCCTGTCTACCGAGGCCGTGCAGCACTAACGGCTTACCACCAACTGGTCGCGGCCACGGCGTTTGGCTTGATACAGAGCGTCGTCGGCCCGCTTGAGAGTGTCTTCAAAGTGGCGGTCTGCACCACTAAAGGCTGTCAGGCCGCCACTTAATGACCCTGAACCCAGGTGCAGGTGCAGCGTTTCTGAGATCTGGGTACGTAGTCTTTCGGCGGTGTCGGTGGCGCTGTCGATATCGGTATGTTGCATCAGTACCACAAACTCATCACCACCAAGGCGGGCACAAATATCACTGGGCCTGAGCTGCTGGCGGCATATCTGCCCGGTCAATTGCAGCGCCTGATCACCTTTTAGGTGGCCGTGGTTATCGTTGATCTGCTTGAAATCATCAATATCAAACAGCAACAGAGCCGTTGCAGTGCCATGACGCTGGAATTCGCCAAACTGTGCATGCAGCGCCTGGATCAGCCGCCGGCGGTTATAAAGGCCGGTCAAAGAATCGGTATCAGAAGCGTGGCGCAGTTGCAGTTCCAGGCGGTGGCGTTGGGTGATATTGCTGGCTAGCCATAGCACGGCATCTTCTTTGGCTACTTGAAAGGGCAACCGCTGAATACGTGCTTCAAACCAGATTTCGCCATCCGGGCCGGCCGCCAGGCCATCAACATCAGTGCCTCCGAGACCGTACTCAACAATGTGTAGCTGGCCGCCGTCCAGCGCTTTGGCTATTTGAGCACAAAACCAGCGGGCTTTCGGGGTACTGACCACATCAAAAACGGAGCGGCCGACCAGGGAACTGCCATCATGGTAGTAGCGTAAGTCGGTGCCGCCGAAGACTGCTTCATAGCGGCCTGAGCGCGTCATTACGAATGCCGGGTCGGGGAGCGTGGCCAGCATGGCGTACAGCTGCTCAGTGCTGAATAGCACCGGTTTGTTTTTGGCTGTTGCTTTATCCATACAAAGGTATTTCCCCGCCGTGAATACAATTTTTTGACCCGTGCCAATATAACCGGGTAACTAAAATGTTATGGTTCTGTGGTTTTTCGGTGTCTTAGCAATTGTGGCACCGGTTTTTGAGGATGCCAGTGCACAGTGAGGTTGCCTGATGAGCGAGCAGATCCCGGTTAAACAGATCACCCCGGCAAACCCGAAAAAGCCTGATGACGGCCATAAGGCGGAACGCTTTAACCCGGGCAAGCGCATTTATGTGCGGGCAGTTAAAGGCCTTTATCAACGGCTGCGGCGTAACATGGGCTGGCTGATGATGCTGGCCTTTTTAGGATTACCGTGGGTGCCGTATGAAGGGCGGCAGGGTATTTTGCTGGATTTGGCCAATCAGAAGTTTTATTTGTTTGGCGTCACGCTGTGGCCGCAGGATCTGACTCTGTTGGCATACCTGCTGATGTTCTCTGCCTTCGCATTATTTTTTGTGACCACCTTTTTGGGCCGGGTCTGGTGTGGCTACATGTGCCCGCAGACAGTGTGGACCTTCCTGTTTATCTGGTTTGAAGAAAAATTCGAAGGCAATGCCAACCAGCGCAAAAAACTCGACAGTGCGCCAATGAGTGTCAATAAGTTGTGGCGCAAAGCCGCTAAGCATGGTGGCTGGCTATTGGTGTCGTTGGTAACGGCGCTGACCTTTGTTGGCTATTTCGTGCCTATCCATGGCCTGGTGCTGGACTTTTTTACCGGCCAGGCCGGTTTTTGGCTGACTTTCTGGGTGCTCTTTTTTGCCTTTTGTACTTACGGTAATGCGGGCTGGATGCGCGAAATCATGTGTACACACATGTGCCCTTATGCCCGCTTCCAGTCTGCCATGTTTGATAAAGACACCTTTATCGTCGGTTACGACGCCAGCCGTGGTGAGCAGCGTGGCCCCCGCTCACGCAAGCAGGATCCGAAAACCCTGGGGCTGGGTGATTGCATCGACTGCAAGCTCTGTGTGCAGGTATGCCCCACCGGTATTGATATTCGTGATGGCCTGCAATACGAATGCATCAACTGCGGCGCCTGTATTGACGCCTGCGATGAAGTGATGGTGAAAATGGGTTATCAGCCGAAGCTGATTTCCTACACCACCGAGCACCAGTTGGCGGGCGGTAAAACCCATGTGCTGCGGCCGAAGCTACTCGGTTACGGCCTGGTGATGATCATCATGACCGGCCTGCTGCTGGTGAGTTTTGCCAACCGTACTCTGGCGCAGCTGGATGTGGTACGTGACCGTAGTGCTTTATACCGCGAGAGTGCCGAAGGGTTGATCGTCAACGAGTACACCCTGAAAGTGCTCAACAAAGACGTCAAGGCCCATGAATTTGTGGTAACGGTAAAAGGGATAGACCCAACTGCTCTACATTGGAGTGGCAACCATAAAATCATGGTGGCGTCCGGTGAAGTGGCTACCCTGCCGGTGAGCCTGTCGGTTGACCCTTACGACCTTAAGGGCACCATCACTGACATTGAGTTTAGCGCCAAAGCAGCTGACAATGCCGACATCAATGCCGAGCATGGCTCACGCTTTTTCGGACCTCAATGACGGCCACATTCAATTTCAGTCAGCTCAGTCCCGATTGTATTCTCGATGCCCTGGAAGCCCAGGGCATTTTTGCTAGCTCCGGGCTGCTGGCGCTCAACTCCTTTGAAAACCGTGTCTACCAGTTTCTGGACGACGACCGCCAGCGTTGGGTAGTGAAGTTTTACCGGCCACAGCGCTGGAGCGATGCACAAATCCAGGAAGAACATGACTTTGCCCTGGAATTACAGGACGCCGAAATACCGGTGGTTGCGCCGGTTGCTCTGGCAGGTAAGACCCTGCATCACCATCAGGGCTTTCGCTGGACTTTATACCGGTCAGTGGGGGGGCACGGTGTGGAACTGGCCGACCTCGACCGGCTGGAACAACTGGGCCACTATCTGGGACGGTTGCACAATGTTGGCGCCCGGCAGGCTTTTGCTAGTCGGCCAGTGTTAGATGCCAAGAGCATGCTGGCCAGTAGCCAAGCGGTATTGGCCGATTGCGAACTGATCCCGGTGGATTTACAGCGGCCGTTGCAAGCGATTCTTGCTCCGCTTTGTCAGCGCACTGACGAGGCTTTTCGCCAGCACCAAGCAAGCAACATTCGCCTGCATGGTGATTGCCATGCCGGTAACTTTCTCGATGGCCCAGCCGGGCTCTTTATGCTCGACTTGGACGACGCCCTGAACGGCCCGGCCATGCAGGACCTGTGGATGCTGCTTAGCGGTACGACAGAAGAACAGACACTGCAATTGGAAGTACTCCTGGATGCCTATCAGCAACACCGGCCTCTGGCGCTGTCAGAGCTGCGGCTGATAAGGCCACTGCAGGCACTGCGTCAGGTACGTTATCTGAGCTGGCTGGCCCAGCGCTGGCAAGATCCGGCCTTTCCCCGGGCTTTTCCGTGGTTTGCTGATGGCAAGTATTGGGAACAGCAGATCCTGACGTTCAAAGAAACTCTGGCGGCTTTGGACGAACCGCCGCTGCAATTAAGCGGCGGTAACCGTTAGTGGTTCAGCAACGCGACAGTTTACTGCCGGTTCTATAGGCGCAAAGACACTGTGGTAATCTTTATCTGATAACCGTGATTCGAGGATGGGTATGAAAAAGCTGATACTGGGGCTGCTGGCCCTGTGCCTGGTGCCAATGGCCTTTGCCAAGGACTTCAAGGAAGGGGTGAACTACACCGTGCTGAAGATGGTGGCACCTTCTGCCCAGCCGGAAGTCACCGAGTACTTTTCGTTTTTATGCCCTCATTGCTACCACTTTGAGCCGATCATCAAAAAACTGCGGGCCAGCTTGCCGGAGAACGTTCGCTTTACCCGCAACCATGTCGATTTTCTCGGCGGCCCGCTGGGTGTGGATTTATCCCGTGCCTATGCCGTAATGGAATTGCTGGATGTAGAAGATAGCGTCGGCCCGAAGCTGTTCGACTACATCCACAAAGATCATCTGCGTCTCAACGGTATGGATGATATTCGTAAGATCTTCATTGCTGCCGGCGTTTCCGGTGAGGACTTTGACTCGGCACTGAATTCTTTCTCCGTCAATGCCCGGCTGGCGCAAATGGAGCATAATACTGAAGCCAATAACGTGCGCGGCGTGCCGACGCTGATCGTTAACGGCAAGTACAAGGTCATCAATAATTCCGTGTCTTCGGAACAGGAGTTCATTGACCTGGTGACCTATCTCACCGAAAAGAAAGACTAAATTACTGTGACCAAGCCCGCTTTTAGCGGGCTTTTTTGTGGCCGCGCTTTCCTCATTCCTGATGCCTGTGTAATAGTCATGCCGACACACAACTCACTAGGAAGTCGCTGTATATGAAAAAGTTGATGTTGGTTGTGCTGGCGCTATGCTTGGCGCCTGCTGCCTTTGCCAGTCAGTTCAAGGAAGGGGTCAATTACACGGTGCTGGATATGGCGGCACCGACGCCGCAGCCCCAGGTTACCGAATACTTCTCGCTGTTTTGTCCGCATTGCTACCATTTCGAAGAATACGCCGAGCAGCTGCGTGACAGCCTGCCCAAAGGGGTGGAGTTCAAACGCAATCACGTGGATTTTGTCGGTGGCCCGATGGGCAAACAGATGTCCCGTGCCTATGCAGTGATGCAGGTGCTGGGGGTAGACAAGAAAGTGGTACCGGTGGTGTTTGATTTTATTCATAAAGACCACCTGCGCCCGTCCGGAATGGCTGACATTCGCAAAATGTTTGAAGCCGCCGGCGTTTCCGGCAAAGACTTTGATGCAGCGGTGAATTCGTTTTCCGTTAATGCTCGCCTGGCGCAGATGGAGCACAACACCGTTGAGAAAAAGATCCGTGGTGTACCGGCTATCGTTGTGAACGGCAAGTACCTGGTGAATCTGGCATCACTGACCAGCAAAGACAACTTTTCTAAAAAGCTGTTCCAGCAACGGCTGGATGCGCTGGTGAAATACCTGGCTGAGAAGAAAGGCTGATAGGGTAGACAACAAAAAAGCCCGCTCAATGAGCGGGCTTTTTTATGTGGTCGGTGCTGAGGGATTCGAACCCCCGACCCTCTGGTCCCAAACCAGATGCGCTACCAAACTGCGCTAAGCACCGAAAATATGGGGTGGACGATGGGACTTGAACCCACGACAACCGGAATCACAATCCGGGGCTCTACCAACTGAGCTACGCCCACCATAGTACTGACCAGTCAATTTTTGGATGGCGCGCCCGAGAGGATTCGAACCTCTGACCTCTGCCTCCGGAGGGCAGCGCTCTATCCAGCTGAGCTACGGGCGCCCGACTGGCGAGGGCATATATTACTGACTTGGATCAGGGGCGTCTACGGCGAAACAGGAAAAAATCGCTATGAGGGGTACTGTTCGGCTACTTTGTCGCCATACCGGCAGCTTTATCTGGCTACAAATGGGTTGTGGCGGCAAGCCTTAGCGGTATAATTTCACAAAAATTTGTCATTTTGTTTAAAACTGGAAACATCCTGCCGTCTTAACGGGGAGAATGCTGTGAGCAAACGGAAGCAATCCGTGCTGTTAATTTTGAGCATGGGCATCATCAGTTCGATGGCGTATGCCGCTGATACTGACAACAAGGCTATCGCCGAGCGTATCAAGCCGGTGGGTTCAGTGTATCTGGCCGGAGCGGCCCCGAAAACGCAGGTAGCAGCCAAGCCCGCCGGGCCACGCAGTGGCCAACAGGTTTATCAGTCGGCCTGTTTTGCCTGCCACGGTACCGGTGCCCTCAATTCACCCAAGGCACATACCGAGCAATGGCAGCCGCGTTTGGCTAAAGGCATGGATACGTTGATGAAACATGCTATCGAAGGTTTCAATGCCATGCCGCCCAAAGGCACCTGTATGGACTGTAGTGACGACGAGATCAAAGCGGCTATTGAGTTCATGGCCAGTAAATAACGCGATGCGCAGCAAAAAGGCCGCTAAATAGCGGCCTTTTCAATGCAACGTGCATTGAAGTATGTTGATTTTTTATGCTAAAAGAGGCTGTTAGCGCCACCTAAACTCATTGTAATAGGCCCGTCATGGATGAACGATCGCAAGATGTGGGCGCCAAAGATAAGTTGTTGGACGCCCTTTTTGAAATTGCTGAGCTTTCATCACAAGCCAGTGATTTGGCGTCGTTTTTTCCGGCCGTTCATCGCATTATCGATAACCTGCTGCCTGCAGAAAACTTCTATGTGGCGCTCTACCATGAGTTGGATGACTCCATTGAGCTGGTCTATCTGGTGGACCAGGCCGATCCGGACCTTGACCCTTCCACTGTACCGTCCGAAGCCCTGCATCGCGGCCTGACCGGCTACCTCTTGCGTAGTGGTGATCCACTACTGCTATCGTCTGATGGCTTTCGGGAACTAGCCCAGAGCAATAGCGATATTGATGACCTTGGCCCCGATGCCATCGATTGGCTGGGTATTCCACTGAAGCGTGATAATGCCGTCATCGGCGCTATGGTGGTGCAAAGTTATGACTCCACCACCCGTTACAGTGAGGCTGATAAAGCGCTGCTGACCTTCGTGGCCCGCCAAGTGGTCAATACGTTGGAGCGGATCCGCCACCGGGAATTGCTGGAACAGCAGATCCTCGAGCGTACCCAGGCCTTACAGCAAAATAACCTGCGCTTGCGTAATGAAGTGAAAGAACGGGAGCGGGCCGAGACTTTTCAATCGGTGATGCTGCACCTGTCAGAGTTGTCCAATTCCAACGAGGAACCCCAGTTCTTCTTCCAGCAGGTGCATGAACAGGTTTCCCGGCTTATTGATGCCCGTAACTTTTATATTGCGATGCTGGCGGATGCGGGCACGCTAAATTTTCCCTATTTCGTCGATGAACAACAACGCAGTGCCTCTCCCCGGCAAGCTGGCCGGGGCCTGACGGAGTATGTCATGCACAAGCGTGAGCCAGCGCTGGTGACCAAAAAAGTACGGGACATGCTGCTGCGAGAAAAACTGATAGATCCGGAAGGTACCAAGGCATTTCAGTGGCTTGGTGCGCCGCTGATTGTTGATGATGTGGTAGTCGGTGCCATTGCCGTGCAGAGTTATGATCCGGCGCACCGTTATCGTAAGAAAGATGTCGAACTGATCCAGTTTGTATCGCGTTCGGTGGCTAATGCCATTGGCCGGCGCCGGCACCGTGAAGCCCTGGAGGCGGCCAAGCGGGAGCTGGAAGAAAAAGTCGCCGCTCGTACCCGCGAACTGGAAGGTGCCAACCTCGCTTTGCGTCAACAGATGCAGGAAAAGGAGGCGCTGGCTGAACGTCATCGCCATGATGCCCTGCATGATCCCCTCACGGGCCTGGCTAACCGTGCTTTTTTCACTTCCCAGCTTAACCGGGTGCTGAAATCCCGTTCGCGTTTCCCCAATCGTCATTATGTGGTGGCCTTCATCGACCTGGACCGTTTCAAGATCATTAATGACTCCATGGGGCATTTGGCGGGCGATCAGCTCCTGCGCGAGGTTTCCGAGCGGCTACAAAGCTGCGTGCGTGAAGCCGACATGCTGGCGCGGCTCGGCGGGGACGAGTTCGTTATTCTCTTTGATTCGGTACACAACCAGGACGAGATCAGCCAGATCACCGACCGCATCATTCACTGCATGCATCAGCCTTTCAGCATACAGGAGCAACAGGTTTTCAGTGGCTGTTCGGTGGGGGTAGCGCAACTGGGCCGCCGCTATGAAGATGCCTCTGAGGTGCTGCGTGACGCTGATACGGCAATGTATCAGGCCAAGGCCCGGGGGCGGGGCCAGGTGGTGTATTTTGATGATGGCATGCGTGAGCAGCTGGTTAGCCGCTTCAGCCTGCAAAATGCCTTGCGGTCGGCTGTTGATAACAACAAGCTGGCGCCGGTGTTTCAGCCGGTTTTCAGTTTGCCGCAAAAGCGCTTGTGTGGCTTTGAAGTGCTGGCTCGGTGGCCGCGCATGGGTGGCGGTGAGCTGGCGGCGGAACTCTTTCTTGAGGCCGCCGAAGAGACCGGTATCATCGTTGATATCGACCGCTTGATGATCCGCCATGCCTGCCGGCAATTACGGCTCTGGAGCAACCAGAGAACCGGGCAACCGCTGTTTGTGTCGGTGAATGTATCTGCCCGCAGCTTGCAGAATCAGGACTTCATTTCGCAATTGCTGAACTGCATGCAAGACCACGACTTGGCGTCGACGCAACTGCTGTTGGAGATCCGTGAAAGCGCCTTGCTGGCACCCTCGCAGGGCATGGCCGACGGCTTATCGCGGCTGATCCAAGCCGGTGTGGGACTGGTGCTGGACCACTTTGGGGCTGGCTCTGCTACCTTGTCGATCTTGATGGAATATAACTTCAAGGCGCTGAAAATGAGCCCGCATTTTCTCAAGCAGACCTCGGAGCATGACAACGGCAAGAGCCTGTTGCAGTCGGTGTTGGCACTGTCGCACCACCTGAATATTCCCCTGATCGCCCATGGCGTTGAAGATGAGCAGCGTTTCATGACGGTCAAGCGGCTGGGCTTTTCCTTTGCCCAGGGCGATTACCTCAGCCCACCGCTGGCACTGGCGCAAGCGGAGCTGATGCTCTGTGCTTAACGACCCGCTTTGAGCATGGCCCGCAGGTTAGCAATATTCGCCTGACCTTTTTGCTGCCGCTGCTCTGGTGTTTGTGCCGAGGCTTGTTGCTCCCAATGCAGATCATCCTGCGGTAACTCATCAAGAAACCGCGACGGCTGTGGCCGTACCCGTTCGCCAAATTGCTGGCGTTCCCGGCATAACAGGAAGGTCAGTTCCCGCTGGGCGCGGGTAATGCCAACATATGCCAGCCGCCGTTCTTCCTCGACATTGTCTTCGTCGATACTGCTTTGGTGCGGCAGCAGCCCCTCTTCCATGCCGATCAGGTAAACATAAGGAAATTCCAGGCCTTTGGAGGCATGCAGGGTCATCAGCTGTACCTGATCAGCTTCACCCTCTTCGCTCTGGCGTTCCATCATGTCGCGCAGTGTCAGCCGGGTGACGACTTCTGGCAGCGACATGGGCTCGTCCAGGTCATCGCCATTGAGCATGCCGGTGATCCAGCCAAACAGTTGCGAGACGTTCTTCATGCGCATCTCGGCGGCTTTGGGTGAGGGCGAGCTTTCATAGAGCCAGTCTTCGTAATGACTGGCGCGGATCAGTTCCCGCACCGCTTCAACGGGTTCACCCCGGGTGGCGGTTTCTTGCAGATCGGTCAACCAGCGGGTAAAGCGCTGTACCGCTTCCAGGCCGCGGCCACTGAGGTGCTGCTCCAGCCCCAGCTCAAAGCTGGCAGCAAACAGACTGCTTTGGCGCAAGCGAGCGTAGCTGCCCAGTTTTTCCAGGGTAACCGGGCCGATTTCCCGCCGTGGCACGTTCACTACCCGCAAAAAGGCGGTGTCATCATCCGGGTTCACCAGCAGCCGCAGGTAAGCCATGATGTCTTTGACTTCTACGCGGGAAAAGAAGCTGGTACCGCCAGAGATGCGATAGGGGATGCGGTTTTGCATCAGGGCTTTTTCCAGCAGCCGGGACTGGTGGTTGCCGCGATAGAGCACGGCATAATCCCTGTAGTGGGTTTTATTGAGAAACTTGTGAGAGAGGATCTCTGCTACCACTCGCTCAGCTTCGTGCTCCTCGTTATTGGCCATCATCACTTTTAGCCGTTCACCGTCGCCCAGCTCGGAAAAGAGTGCCTTTTCATAAACGTGAGGGTTATTGGCGATGAGGATATTGGCGCTGCGCAAAATGGTGCCGGTGGAACGGTAGTTCTGCTCCAGTTTCACCAGCTTTAAGCTGGGGAAGTCATCCTTGAGCCGCACCAGGTTTTCCGGCCTGGCGCCGCGCCAGGAATAAATCGACTGATCATCGTCGCCCACTACGGTAAAGCGGCCACGTTCACCGACCAGTAGTTTGACCAGCTCATACTGGCTGGTGTTGGTGTCTTGGTATTCATCTACCAGCAGGTAGCGGATGCGGTTTTGCCAGCGTTCACGGGCGTCGGTGTTTTGTTGCAGCAGCAGGGTTGGCAGCAGGATCAGATCATCAAAATCCAGGGCATTAACCGCGCGCATATACTGGCTGTAGCGGTCATAGATTTCAGCGAAAACGGCATCTTTACCGTCCTGGGCCTGCACTTTCGCTTGCTCCGGCAACACCAGGTCGTTTTTCCACTGGCCAATACGCCCGCTCAGTTGATTCAGCAGATCCTTATCATCGTTAATGGCTTTGGCGCCAATTTCCTTAAGTGCCAGGCTCATGTCGGCTTCATCAAACAGGGTAAAACCCGGGCGCAGCCCCAGGTGGTGCCCTTCGCGTTTGAGAATGGTCAGCCCTAGAGTGTGAAAAGTAGAAACCGTCAGGCCGCGGGCTTCTTTTTTTCCCAGCGTCTGGGCCACCCGTTCTTTCATTTCCCGGGCGGCTTTATTGGTAAAGGTGACCGCCGCAATATGACGCGCCTGCCAGCCGCACTGTTGTACCAGATAGGCAATTTTATTGGTGATCACCCGGGTTTTGCCCGAGCCGGCACCGGCCAGCACCAGTAAGGGCCCGGAGATATAGGTGACAGCGTCTTGTTGGTGGCGATTAAGTTTCATGACTGGCAGCACAACAAAAGGGTGGCCATTGTAGCATTGGCAGATGCATCTGCGCCGCAGGCACCTTATCCTATGAACACAGTGGAGTGAGGAGAAATGCCATGATCAATTCCCAGAAGCTCGAAGAGCTGGCCCGGCAAATCAGTGAAGCCCTGCCTGAGGGGGTTCGGCAGTTTGGTGGCGAAGTGGAAGGCCGCATCAAGCAGGTGTTGCAGCAGCAACTGATGAAGCTGGATCTGGTCAGCCGTGACGAATTTGATGTACAGAGCCGGGTGTTATTGAAAACCCGTGAAAAACTGGACGCTCTGGAAGCCCGGGTGCATGCTTTGGAGCAAGCTCCCGGCGAACCGGAAGCATAAAAAAAGCCCTGCCATGGCAGGGCTTTTTTGTACTGTTCAATTGCTCAGAGCAATTGACTGACCAGATAAACACCGCCGAAGCCGATGGTGTAGGCCACCAGCAGATACAGGCTAAACCGTAGGTAGGTCACGAAGGTCATGGATTCGATTTTGCTCATGGCCACCACACCGGCAGCAGAGCCAATCACCAGCAGCGAGCCGCCTACCCCAACAGAGTAGGTGAGGGTCAGCCATTGCGGTACATTCATATCAATGCCGGATTTGAGCAGCGCAGCGGTCAGCGGCACGTTATCCAGCAGTGACGAAATCAGCCCCACCACATAGTTGGCTGCCAGCGTTGGCAAGTGGTCATAGAGTTTCGGGAAGTGTTCGAGAATGCCCATTTCCTTGAGCATACCCACCAGCAGCAATACCCCGAGGAAGAACAGCAGGGTGTCGAACTCAATACGGCGGATGTAATCGAGGATACGCTCGTCCTTGTTGAGGAACTGCACCACCATAAACATCAGTGACAGCCCGAACAGGAAGCTCAGCACCGGCGGAATACCATAAGCGACGTTGGCGCCAATGGTGCCGATGATGGTCATCAGAAATAGCGCGGCAATAATTTTATCCGCCGGCAGAATATTAAATTCCCGTTTTTCCATCACCAGCTGACCTTTTAGCGGCAGTGACAGCATGAAGGCCAGCAACATGACCGAAATCAGCGCCGGCAGGCTCAGCAGTGCCAGGTCAACAATTTGCACTTTGCCGGCCAAAAAGATCATCAAGGTGGTGACATCGCCGGTAATAAGGGCCGCACCGCCGGCATTCACACCGAATACCACCAGCACCACATAACGCAGCAGCTTGTCGGCGGGCAGGCGCAGGCTCAAGAGCACGGTGATACATACCAGCGTGGAGGTAATGTTGTCAGCCATCGAGGAAAAAACAAACGCGAACAGGCCGGTTAGCATCATCAACTTGCGCTCGCTCATCTGGCTTGGCATCAGTTTGTTGACGATGGCATCAATGATGCCCTTGCTCGATACATATGACACAAAGGTCATGGCTGCCATCAAAAAGAGCCACAGGGTGGCAATGTCCAGCAGGTTTTCATCCAAAGAGCCCATGATTTGTTTGGTGGCTACACCAGCCGGTGGGTCGATGAAGAACAATACCCAGGACAGGGAGCCAAAAAACAAGGTGGTTTTCGCTTTGTTGATGTGAATTACATCTTCGATGACGATGGACACAAAGCCCAGAGCCACCAGTACAAGCAAGAGATCAAACATGGTGGTTACTACTTTATTGTTGGAATGCGCGAAGAGTTTACCCGTTTTTTATTGCAATGGCATTGAATACAAAATCAACTATCACGGCCGCCAGTGCAGTAACTCTTCGCCAGACATCGGCCGTGCAAAGTAGTAACCCTGCCCCTCATCACAGCCCAGGCCAAGCAGGCTCTGACGTTGCTCGTCGGTTTCAATACCTTCGGCAACGATGCGCATACCCAGCGCATGGGCCAGCCCCACCACTGATCGGATCACTGCTACCGAATCTTTATCAGTCGGAATTTTTGCCACAAAGCTGCGATCGATTTTAATGATGTCAAAACGCAGCTCGGTCAGGTACGACAGCGACGAGTAACCGGTGCCGAAGTCGTCCAGCGCCAGTTTAATGCCTAACTGTCGCAGTCGCAGGATCTGCCGGGCGGCATCGTCGCGGGCACTGAGTAATGCTGACTCGGTTAGCTCCAGCTCCAGGCGGGGCTGGCTCATATCGGCCTCGCTGAGCAAACGGCTGACGCGGCCAGGCAAATCCAGTTGCTGGAACTGCCGGGCAGACAGGTTGACGGCCATCTGCAAATCAATGCCCTGGCTTTGCAGGCGCTGCTGCTGGGCAATGGCTTCAGTCAATACCCAGTCACCCAAGGCGTGGATAAGCCCGGTTTCCTCGGCCAGGGGAATGAAATCGGCCGGTGACACCGGCCCCAGGGTCGGGTGCGTCCAGCGTGCCAGCGCTTCAACCCCCTGCATCTGGCCACTGGCCAGATCAATACGGGGCTGATACACCAGATGCAATTCGCCCTGAGCCAGGGCCTGACGTAGGCCACTTTCCAGCGTCAGGCGCCGCTGTACGGCGGCATTCATTGCCTCGGTATAGTACTGGAAGGTGGCTCGGCCACGGCTCTTGGCGTGGTACATGGCGGTATCGGCATAGCGCAGCAAGGTGTTCTGATCATCGCTGTCTTGTGGGTAAAGGGCGATGCCAATACTGGCACCGATAGACACCTGGTGCCCGGCCAGGGTCATGGCCGGCTCCATCGACTGCATAATTTTTTCGGCAACCAGTGTCACATTCAGGGTGTCACGCAGATCTTCGAGCACTACAGTGAACTCGTCGCCGCCGAGTCTGGCGACGGTATCGTAACTGCGGGTAGCCTTGGTCAATCGCTGCGCCACTTCCTTGAGCAGCTTGTCACCCAAGTGGTGACCCAGAGAGTCATTGATGTTCTTGAAGTGATCCAGATCCAAAAACAGCAAGGCCACCATATGGCCACCACGTTTGGCTCGAGCAATGGCATGACCCAGCCGGTCATGAAACAGCGCCCGGTTGGGCAGGCCGGTGAGCGGGTCAAAGTTGGCCAGGTAGCGCAGCTCTTCTTCGGCGGCTTTACGCTCGGTAATGTCGTTAAATAACACCACGAGGTTGGCGCCTTGCTGCGCGTCATGGGCCCAGTGCAGCTCTACTTCCAATAATCGTTCACGGTCACTGCCGTCACGAATTGCCAGCTCGCCGGCCCAGGTGCCTTCGGCCGCGATGGCCTGGCGTAATTGGCTAAAGCGGTAACGGCGCTGGTCGCGAGGCAGGAAATCCCAGAGCCGGCACTGGTGTAAGCGCAGACGACTGGTGGCCAGCTGTTTTTCTACAGCTGGATTAGCACTGATAATGTCAAAGTGGCTGTCGGTGACCAGTACGCCCTCAGACATGGCCTGAGTAACCAGCTCAGACAACTGCAGTTGCCGTTCTCTGTTCATATCGGCGCTGATGTCGATATGGGTGCCGGTCATTCGCAGTATTTGTTGGTTCTC
Source organism: Gallaecimonas aegicerasi (assembly GCF_045291545.1). Taxonomy (GTDB): domain Bacteria; phylum Pseudomonadota; class Gammaproteobacteria; order Enterobacterales; family Gallaecimonadaceae; genus Gallaecimonas. Next base: position 2,770,910 of record NZ_CP149514.1, on the reverse strand, counting down.
GCCACGCTGCACAACGCTGCCACGGTCTTGTATCCATACCCAATGGCCCTGGGCATGGCGCAGCCGGTAGCGGCACTGGTAAATCTTGTCTTTGCCTTTGATATGGCGTCGTACGGCCCGGGTGATACGATTTTTGTCATCCGGGTGTACCAAGGCTGCTAGGCCTGCCGGGGTTTCATTGATTTGCCCGGGCTGGTAGCCAAGGAAATCCAGGCCGGTACGTAAGACCCGGTGATGTTCCCAGTCCCAATCCCAGACACCATAACCGGAGGCCACCAGTGCCAGCCGCAGCCGCTGTTCATTTTCGGCTAGCTGCTGCTGCATGGCCCGGCGCCGGGCCAGGATCTGCCAGCGTAACCACCATACTCCGGCTATCAGCAACAGTAATAACGCCAGCTCGATCAAGACATAGCGGGGATGCAGGTACCAAGGCGGCATGACCTGTAACTGGTAACGCAACACGCTACTATCCTGGCCCAGGCGCCATACCTGCAGCAGGTGAGCGCCTGGGCTGAGGTGGGTCAGGGTGATTTGCCGCTGTTCCCCCAAAGCCTGACGGGTGCCATTGATTTGATACTCATAACGCTGGTTCTGATGGCGCAGGTCGAGGTCGGCAAAACGCAGGCTGAGCCGGCCCAGAGGCGACGGCAGTTGCAATGGTTGCCCTGCAACCAGTGTCAGAGCCTTGCCATTAAGTAGGGCGTCGACCCACTGCAGGCCGTAGTGGCTGGCACCAGGCAACTCAAAGTCCGGGCCCACTTCCGCCAAGCCGCTAACACCACCGAAATAGAGGGTGCCGTCCTGATCGTGCCATTGGGCATTGCCGTTATATTCCAGGTTGAAATCGCTGGAGGACATGGCCCGAAAGCGTTTGCTCTGGGTATCAAAAGTAACCAGGCCACGGTTGGTCGAGAGCCACAGTAAGTGGTGGTTACCGCGGGCAATGGCGTAAATAGTGTCATCTTCAAGTCCGGCCTGCTGTTCCCAGCGTTGGAATTGCCCTTGGGCATTGAGATGTAAGAAGCCACTTTGGGTGCCAATCCACCAGCCATTATGACCATCATCAAGCAGGCTTCTGACCCGGTGCCGGAATCGGCCGGCCGGCCAGCAGGAAAACCGCGGCAGCAGTTGGCACAGCGTATCCTCATAACCGGCCAGCAGTTGTTGGCCGCGTAGCGCCAGCACAAAGCTGGCTACCGCTGGCCCCTGGCGCTCAAACTGGTGTTGTGCAGAAAGCAGATAAACGCCGGCCCGGGTGGCGGCCCATAGTTGCTGATTAACAAAGCGAATATCCCATACTGTCTGATCGCTCAGACCACCGGCAAATTGCTGCCATTGCCCCTGCGGGTCGCGGCGAATCACGCCGTGGTCGGTTGCCATCCACAAGGCGTTGTCAGGGCCGCGGGTAATGGCGTTGACCATAAGCGAAAAGTGCGCTTTGTTCATACCCAACAAGCTGGCCAGGGGCTTTTGAAAATGCCGGTAATGGCCATTTTTGGTGAGCAGGCTGGGGCCATGTTCGGCGGTACCCAGCCATAACTGGTCACCGTCTTTGAAAATGGCGCGAATGTTGTTGTAGCGCTTGCCGGCCGGGTCGACAAAGTAGCGAATGGCATGATGGCGGCTGGGCAGCTTTAACACACCACTGGCGGTGGTGCCCAGCCAGAGCTGCTGGTCAGCGTCCACCAGCAGGCAGCGTGGGGCACTGATCAAATCTTGCAGGGGGCCTTGGGCCAGGTCCATAAGCTGCTTGTTGTCTGGCGTCAGCAGATAGAGGCTGCCTTTTAGGGTGATCAGATAAAAGCGTCCCTGGTGATCACTTTTCAGACCAACGGGCCTATGGTGTGGCGTTGCCGGCCAGTGCATGGTGCTAATCAGGTTGTCATTCGCCAAGCGCCAGAGCGTGCCATTACCCGCCAGCCACAAACTGCCATCTGGGCCGGCGCTCATCACCAGTGCCTGGGGTTGTTGCAGTATCTTGTCGGCGCCATTTTGATCAAAGCGCCACAGTTGACCGCTGTTATCCAGCACCCAAATGGCGTGTTGCTGGCGGACCACACTGCGTATTGGCACAGGCAACAGCAGTTGCCAGCGCGAATTGGCAAAACGCCACAGGCCGGCCTTGTTGGCGACCACCAGGTCATTATCAAGCGTGCTAATGGTGTTGATAGGGCTCGGTTGCCAGGGCACCTGGACGGCCTGAAAGCGGCCGTGCTGGCGGTAAACCAAAGAGCCATCGGCTCCGCCTATCCAGAGGCGGCCTTGCGAGTCTTCACCCAGGGCGGTGATGTGTTCGGCGCTGAGGCTGTGCGGATCGGCGGAGCTGGCGTGGAAGATCTGCAGGCGCTGGCCGTCGTAACGGTTCAGCCCGTCCTGGGTGGCTATCCATAAAAAGCCTTCACGGTCTCGCAACAAGGCCGTTACCGTGTTCTGGCTCAATCCCTTGGCCACATTCAGTACCTTCGGTGGCAGGTAGGGCGGATGCTGTAATGGCGCAGCCTGTAACTGGCCATGCGGCTGGGTGAGCAATAACAGGCCCAGCAGCCAATAGACAATTCGCATAGGTCTATTATCAGTTTGTAGCCAGTTTGATAGCAAGGAGATGCGATGGCTTTAGCAACGCTTTTTTGTCGCGCGCAACTGGGCATGGATGCGCCACTGGTCACAATCGAGGTTGATATTGGCAATGGTTTGCCTGCTTTTGCGCTGGTTGGGCTGCCGGAAGCCAGTGTTCGCGAAGCGCGGGAACGGGTGCGTTCGGCCATTCTCAATGCCGGTTTTGAATTCCCTGCTAAACGGATCACCGTCAATCTGGCGCCCGCAGAATTGCCCAAAGACGGTGGCCGCTTTGATTTAGCTCTGGCTGTGGGGATCCTGTGCGCCTCTGGGCAACTTCCCGATAGCGCCCTCGGCAATTACGAGTTTTATGGTGAGCTGGCGCTGTCCGGGCAATTACGGCCCTGTGCCGGGTTATTACCGGCACTACTGGCCTGCAAGCAGGCGGGGCGTCAGGCTTTTTTTGCTACCGATAACAGCCCTGAGGCGCAATTACTGACCGATTTACAGGGCTACGGAGCGGCGACGTTATTAGCCGTTTGTGCTCATTTGGCCGGGCAGCAGCCGCTGGCGGCGATCGTAACCGGCCAGCGCTCGGACGCTCGTGCTCAGCAGGCTGCGTTGCCGTCCCTTAACGACGTGGTGGGGCAGTCGCAGGCCAAGCGAGCCTTGCTGGTGGCGGCTGCCGGTGGCCACCACTTGTTGTTTATTGGGCCGCCGGGTACCGGTAAAAGTATGCTGGCGCGGCGCTTGCCCGGGCTGTTACCGGTGCTGGATGAGCAATCAGCACAAGAAAGCGCAGCAGTGCATTCTTTGGCCGGTAAGCCCCGTGACAGTGCCAGCTGGCGGCAGCCACCGTGGCGTTCGCCACACCATACGGCGTCGGCGGTAGCACTGGTGGGCGGCGGCTCCGTACCTCGGCCAGGGGAAATTTCTTTGGCGCACTGCGGTGTGTTGTTTCTTGACGAACTGGCCGAGTATGACCGGCGAGTTCTGGATTGTTTGCGTGAGCCACTGGAAAGCGGTGAAGTCAGCATCAGCCGCGCGGCCAATCAGGCCCGTTTCCCAGCCCGTTTTCAGTTGTTGGCAGCAGCTAACCCCTGCCCCTGCGGCCATTTTGGTAATCCGCGACGAGCTTGTCGGTGCACTCCGGAACAGATCCGTCGTTATCTGGGCAAGTTATCCGGGCCCTTTTTGGACCGTATTGACCTGCAGGTAGAAGTGGCGATGCTGCCGCCAGGCAGCCTCAGCCAGCAACAGCCAGAGGGCCCGGATCTACTGGAACTACAAGCCAAAGTTCAACGCTGCCAGCAGCGCCAGCGAGCGCGCCAGGGGTGCCTCAATGCCCAGCTGGAAGGAGACGCTTTTCGCCAGGCCTGCCGGTTACCAGCGGATCTTGCCAACTGGTACGACAGTACCTTGCAGCAGCTTGGGCTGTCAGCGCGGGTGCATCAGAAATTGCTGAAAGTGGCCCGTACCCTGGCTGACTGGCAAAACGCTGAGTACATCAGCCAGGCGCACCTGGCTGAAGCCATGCAGTATCGGGCCATGGATCGCTTGCTGGCGGGCCTGCACTAGCGAGCGAAGCGGGTCAGCACCTGCTGCTGGACACTGCCTTCCACCTGAAAAACCTGCATCAGGTAGCGCAGAAAGTTTTCATCGTCGCACATGATTTTGCCGGGGCTGTCGGTGATCTTGGCAACCGGCTGGCCATTGAGGCGGGTGAGTTTCATGACGATGTTAACCGGTTCATTGACGCCAAAATCACCCATCAGCCAGGTGCCAATACCGAAGGCGGTGTTGATGCGGCCGCGAAAGTGGCGGTAAATGGCCACCGCCCGATCAAAGTTCAGACCATCCGAAAACACCAGGCGTTTGCGGGTCGGGTCCACATCCAGGGCTTCCAGGCGGCGGATGATTTTTTCACCCCACTCGATAGGGTCGCCACTGTCATGGCGAAAGCCGTCATAAAGTTTGGCCAGATAGCGGTCCAGATCGCGGCAAAAAGCGTCCACTCCGATAACATCGGTCAGCGCTACGCCCAGGTCGCCGCGGTATTCTTTAACCCAGTTCTCCAGCGCCATCTTCTGGCTGTCAACCAGCCGGTAATTGAGCGCTTGGTGGCTTTGCAGCCATTCGTGCGCCATGGTGCCCTGGCAGCGCAGGTTCAGCTCCCGCGCCAGATGTGGGTTGGAGGTGCCGGCAAAGTTGTCTGGCAACGCCCGCTTGAGCTGTTCCAGTACCATTTTCTGGGCGTCGTAACTGAAGCGGCGGCGAGTACCGAAGTCGGTGAACAGAAAATCGCTTAAATCCACTTGATCGCCCAGCTGTTCGAGCTGGCGGATTTTTTGCTGCGTGCTTTTATGGATCTGCTCAGCATTCAGGTTCGGGTAGCGCTGGCGGTTGCGTACTTCCGATACTGCGGCCAGCACCGGGATCTCTAGTGGCGAGACATGCAGCAGCGGGCCGTTGGCTTCAATAACCAGCTGCCCCTTGTCGGCACTGACATGCAGAAACTGCGGATTAAAGTGAAACAGCCGCAAAAATTCCAGGTAGTCCGGTTTGAGAAAAGGATAGTGGCGGCGCAAGTGGGCTATTTGATCTTCGGTGGCGTAAAGCTTGGCCAACTCGTCAAACTCTTTGCGCAAGGGCGCCACAAAGGCACTGAGATCTTCGTCACTGCGGCAGCGGAAGGTCCAGCGAGACTGGGTATTTGGCTGCTGGTGCAGGTACGCCTGCTGCATGGTGAGTTTATAAAAATCGGTATCCAGCAGGCTTCGTACGGCGGTTTGGCCAAACATATTCAGGCGGTGTCCTTTTGCAGCAGTGCTGCCAGGTGAGCGGTGTCGTCAACGAGGATAATGCCGGCGTCAGCCATGTCGGCTTTCGCTGTTTCAGCACCGTCGGCGCTGATCGCCCGGCAGGCGGCGAGGTTGAGGTAAACCTGAAAGCCGGCGGCGGCCAGCTGTAAGGCGGTGGTTTTGACGCAAAAGTCCAGGGCCAGGCCACCGACCAGTACCTGGTCAACGTCGTTACATTTAAGCCATTCGATGACGCCGGTGGAAATGCGGCCACTGATATCGTGATAGCAGGCACCGTAAGGGTGCATGTGGCCTTCTACCCCTTTGTAGATCAAAAAATCATACTGCTCTGGTGCCGGTAACCCTGGGATCAGTTCAAAGCCGGGGGTGCCGGGTTCGGCATGGCGTACCCAGGTCAGGTCGGCTTCGGGGTAATCCAGCGGCTGTTGCATTTGCTCATGGTGGCTTACCACCCACTTGGCGTTGGCGCTGTGGGCATCTTTGGAGGCAATGCGCAAATCGGCCAGGGTGGCTTGGGCGTTCAGCTCGGCGACAATATCGGCGCCGCCGGGCACCGGCAGCTCATCGGGACACAAGGGGGTAAAGGTGCGCTGGGCATCGACATCAAAGGCGGCAATCATGACGGGCTCCTCAGGGGCGATGACTCACTATAACAAATGACCCGGCGCACGGCTGCGCGCCGGGGTGAACGGTCAGTCCTGTAGCGCTTTTTTCATGAAATTGGGCAGTGCCATGGCGCCTTGGTGAATACCGCTGTTGTAGTACTGGGTGTCAAACGCCTGGGCGTCGGCAGCGGCACGGCGAAACTCACCGAAGGCCTCACCTTTACGGGCCAGGGTGCAGCTCCACCAGCCGGACGGGTACAGCGGCTGCGGGAACGGCAGGGTCTGGAAGGCGTCAAAACCGGCCTTTTTCATCTCGGCGCGCATCTGCTGAATAAGTGGCAGGTGCATCAGCGGGCTTTCTGATTGTTGCACCAATATTCCACCGGGGCGCAGGGCGCGCAGGCACTGCTCATAAAAAGCCTGGTTAAACAGCCCTTCGGCAGGGCCGATGGGGTCGGTGGAATCGACAATAATGATGTCCACGGAGTCGGTGTCGCGGTCTTTGATCCACTGAATACCGTCAATGAACTTCAATTCGGCGCGGGGGTCGTTGTTGGACTCGCACAGTTCCGGGAAGTAAATCTCCGACAGCCGGGTGACATTCTCGTCGATGTCGATTTGCACCGCCTGCTCCACGCCGGGGTGTTTGAGCACTTCACGCAGGGTGCCGCAGTCACCGCCACCGATGATCACCACCACTTTCGGGTCGGCGTGGGTATACAGCGCCGGGTGGCTCATCATTTCGTGGTAGAGGAAGTTGTCGCGGCTTGACACCATGGTGCAGCCGTCGATCACCATCAGCTTGCCCCAGTCGGTGGTGTCATACATCTCGGTGGTTTGCCAGGCCGAGCTGCGGCTTTCCAGGTGGCCGGTAATCCGCAGTGAAAAAGCACTGCCGTCACGGTCACTGATCTCAGTAAACCACTGCTTGGCATCCAGATTTGACATGTTTTCGATCTCCGTCGACAGGGGCGAAAAAGAGCGCGCATTGTGCCTTTGTGGCCTGCTTGGCACAATGGCTTTTGCGCACATTTTAGCTGCATCAGTGACAGCGTATCATTACAATACCGCCCCTTGCTGTGATGCGGCCAGAGGAGCTGCTTACCATGTCTGATTGGACTCTCGACAACGCCCGCGCGCTCTACGGTGTAACGCACTGGAGCGATGGCTATTTTGATATTGACGATAACGGCGAACTGATGGCCTTCCCTGATGGCGACCGTCGTCGGTCCGGCGTGCGGTTGTCAGCCCTGGTGGCCGATCTCAAAGCGCAGGGGTTGTCGCTGCCGGTACTGGTGCGCTTCAACGATATTCTTACCGATCGGGTGCGGCGCCTGACCGGCGCCTTCAGCCGGGCGGTCGAGCAGCTGGATTATCGCGGCCATTACCATGCGGTTTACCCCATCAAGGTGAATCAGCAGAAATCGGTGGTTGAAACCCTGCTTTCTGCCAGTGCGCATGTAGGCCTGGAAGCGGGTTCCAAGCCGGAACTGATGGCGGTGCTGGGGGTAGCAACGCGCCCCATTACACTGGTGTGTAATGGCTACAAGGATGCCGAGTTTTTGCGCTTGGCGCTGATTGGCCGGCGTCTTGGCCACCGGGTTTATGTGGTGGTCGAAAAACTGTCGGAGCTCAAGCGGTTGCTGGCCGAAAGTGCAGATCTTGGCATTGACCCGCTGATCGGTGTGCGGGTGCGGCTGAACTCGGTCGGCAAAGGTAACTGGCAGAACACCGGCGGTGAAAAGGGCAAGTTTGGCCTGGCCGCCCATCAGGTGCTGGAAGCCGTCGAGATCCTGCGCGCCGCTGGCAAGCTGGATTGCCTGAAGCTGGTGCATTTTCATATCGGTTCGCAGGTTGCCAATATCCGCGATATTCAGGGCGCTTTGAAAGAATGTGCCCGTTATTACGCGGAACTGCGCGATCTGAACGTACCGCTGGATGTGGTGGACGTGGGCGGAGGCCTGGGAGTGGACTACGAAGGCTCCCGCTCCCGTGGCAGTTGTTCGATGAATTACAGCGTCGATGAATACGCAGCCAAGGTGGTGCACGCCCTGAAGGAGATTTGTGCCAGCCGGCAGTTACCGGAACCGGACATCATTACCGAGTCCGGCCGCGCCATGACCGCGCACCATGCTGTGCTTATTACCAATGTTATTGATGTTGAGCGGGCACCGGGTCAGGGTCACTTTGCTGAGCCGCCGGAAGATGCGCCTGCGGTGTTGCGCGAGTTGTACAGCACCCTGGCGGCTATTGCCACGGAACCGCCGCTGGAAAGCTACCATGATGCGGTCTACCTGCTGTCGGAAGCGCACAGCATGTATACCCACGGCTTGCTGAAAATCGGCCAGTGGGCACAGGCCGAACAGTTGTATTTTGCCATTTGCCGGGCGGTACAGGGCCAGCTTAACCCCCGCAGCCGGGCGCACCGGCCGGTGCTTGATGAACTCAATGAAAAGCTGGCAGACAAGCTGTTCTGTAACTTCTCGCTGTTTCAGAGCACACCGGATGTCTGGGGTATTGACCAGCTGTTCCCGATCATGCCGGTCAGTCAGCTCAATAAACAGCCCAGTGCCCGGGCCATTATTCAGGACATCACCTGCGATTCTGACGGCCAGATCCGCCAGTACGTAGATGGTGAAGGCATTGAGTCGAGCCTGCCGCTGACCGGTTATCAGCCCGGTGATGACTATTGCATTGGTTTGTTTATGGTTGGCGCCTATCAGGAAATTCTCGGTGATATGCATAACCTTTTTGGTGATACCGATTCGGTGCATGTGCAGCTGACCGAGCAAGGTTATCGTTTTGATGCCGCCCAAAAAGGTGACACGGTAGCGGACGTGCTGCGCTACGTGAACTTTGAGCCGCAGAGCCTGGTGGCTGGCTATGGTCGGCAGTTAGCGGCCGCGAATTTGACTGCTGCCGAACGCCAGCAATACGCCGGCGAACTGGAAGCAGGTATCCACGGTTACACCTATCTGGAGGACTGATGCTGGCGTTTCTTCCGGGCTTTTTGAAAGGCCCCCTGGCCATGCTGGGTTATGTATTGAACACCCTGTTCTGGTTTCCGGTAATAGTGCTTTTAGGCGTATTGAAGCTGCTCCTGCCGTTACCGATGGTGCGTCAGGGCTGTAACTGGCTGCTCGACGGTGCTGCGACGCTGTGGATCGGCGTTAACAACGTCAATCAGCGGCTGTTTTCCCGAACTCGCTGGGTGGTCGAGGGCATTGATGGCCTGAAGAAAAAGGACTGGTATCTGGTGGTGGCCAATCACCAGTCCTGGGTCGATATTCTGGTGCTGCAACGGCTTTTTAATGGCCGTATTCCGTTCATCAAATTCTTTTTGAAAAAAGAACTGCTGTACGTGCCTTTTCTTGGCCTGTGTTGGTGGGCGCTGGACTTTCCCTTCATGCGCCGCCACAGCCGCGCGCAAATTGCCCAGGATCCGTCGCTGGCCCATAAAGATATTGCTACCACCCGCAAGGCGTGTGAAAAATTTCGCCATATGCCGGTAACGGTAATGAACTTCGTTGAAGGCACCCGCTTTACCCCAGCCAAGCATGATCAGCAGCAGTCGCCGTTTGTGCACCTGCTCAAACCGAAAGCGGGTGGCATCGGCTTTGTGCTCACCGCCATGGGCGACAAATTGCACAAATTACTGGATGTCACCATCTGTTATGGCAAGGATATCCCCACCTTCTGGAGCTATATCAGCGGCCAGGTAAAAGAGATCAAGGTTAAGGTGCGCGTGTTACCAATTGACGACAAACTGCTCGGTGATTATGTTGGAGACCCTAAATACAAGGCCCGCTTCCAGCAATGGGTCAATGAACTCTGGGCACAAAAAGACGCCGAGCTGGCGCAAATGAAAGCCCGATAAACAAGGATCCCATGCTGCGTTTTTTGCCTGATTTCATTCTTGCGCCGCTGATGGCGGTGCTGCTGTGTCTCAATGTTGCCTTGTGGGGCGGCTTTGTGATGGTGATGTCCATTCCCAAGCTGCTGCTCCCGATCCCGGCCTGGCGCCGGTTGATGACATCCATCATGGAAGCCGGAGTGCGGGTCTGGAGCGTTTGCAATATCTTGCTGCTGCGCCTAGGTAACCGCTTTGAGCTGGATATTCGCGGGCTGGACAATACCAATCCGAAAGGCTGGTATCTGATCATGGCCAACCACCTGTCCTGGGTCGACATTCTGGTGTTGTTCGGGGTCGCGGGCGGGCGTCTGCCGCTGCCGCGCTTTTTCCTCAAGTACGAATTGATTTACATCCCCTTCCTGGGGCTGGGCTGCTGGGCCATGGATATGCCATTTATGCGCCGCTACTCCACGGCCTATCTGAAAAAACACCCGGAGCGTAAAGGCAAGGACATTGAGGCCACCGCCAAGGCGTGTGACAAGCTCAAATATCACCCGTCAACGATGATCAACTTTGTTGAAGGGACTCGCTTTACCGCCGAAAAGCGCGCGCGGCGCAACTCCCCTTACCAGTATTTGCTGCCGCCAAAAGCGGCTGGCATTGCCTACACCTTGTCGGCCATGGGTGAGCAGTTTGACAAGGTGCTGGATGTCACCTTGGCTTATCCCGGTTCGGAAGGGCACATCGGCCGTGATGCCATTACCGGCAAGCTGCGGCGGATCGTGGTTGATGTTGAAGCGCTGCCGGTGACTGCCGAAGTGCGCGGCGACTATTTCAATGACGTGGATTTCAAGCGGCGCTTTCAGGGGTGGCTTAATGACCGCTGGGCCATCAAGGACCGCAAGCTGGCCAGCCTGACCGAGTCCGTGAGCGCAGACAGCAAGGTGCCTGCTGAACAGAACTGAGCGCACAACAGTTGACGGCTGACCCGACTCCTGTCAAAAAGACTGTTGTTGTGTTGATGTAAGGAAACTGTTGCCATGGAACCATGGTTGTACTGGCTGATCGGGGCACTCGTGCTGTTTATCGCTGAGGCTTTCACAGCCACCGCGATTGCGCTGGCACTGGGTGCCTGTGCGTTGTCAGCGTCACTGGTTGCCTATGCTGGCTTGCCTTTTGGCTGGCAAACCGGTGGCTTCGTCTTCACTGCTTTTTTACTCTCTCCGCTGGTGGTACGCCGCTATCAGCGCCGCCATCACACTACCGGCCAAACGCTGGGCGAAGCGGGCTTCAATGCCGTTGGCATGGTGCGCCTGGGTAGCGATGGCGTGGCCCGGGTCCACATTGACGGTAAAGACTTTCCTCTCAAAAGTGCCAGCCAGCAAAGCCTGAAAGAAGGCCAGGTGGTGGCCATTCGTCGTTTTGAAGGCATTACTGCCATCGTAGATTAAGGACAGATCCCATGAATTTTCTTATTGGTAACCTGGCACTGGTGGTGATTCTGGTGTTGGCGGTAGTCATCCTCTTTAAAGGGGTTTTTGTGGTCAACCAGAGTGAGTGCGTGGTGATTGAACGGCTGGGGTCGTTTAACCGGGTGCTGGAGCCGGGTATTCACTTCGTGATCCCCATTCTTGAAACTCACCGCGATATCACCATTCGTCATTACGACAATGCCGGCATCCCAATGGTGGGGCGTTCTAGCCGTATTGATCGTCGGGAAATGGTGCTGGATTTTCCCAGCCAGGACGTGATCACCCGTGACAATGTCACGGTGTCCATCAATGGCGTGCTCTATTACAAGGTTATGGATCCGCAGCGGGCGGTTTACGAGGTGGAAAACCTGGTGCAGGCCATTGAAGTGCTTGCCAAAACCAGCCTGCGGGCGGAAATCGGCCGTATGGAACTGGATAACCTGTTTGAGAGCCGCGAAGAAATCAATGAGCGCCTGCGCACAGTACTGGATGAGGCCGGCAATGGCTGGGGCGTGAAAGTGGTGCGGGTTGAACTGCAGAACATTGACCCGCCCCGCGACGTTGAAGATGCCATGCGCAAACAGATGACCGCCGAGCGGGAGCGGCGAGCTACTGTAACTGCTGCCGAAGGGCAAAAACAGGCTGCTATCGCCATTGCCCAGGGCGAGAAAGAAGCGGCCATTACGCTGGCTCAAGGGGAGCGGGAAGCTGCCATCCTCAAGGCGCAGGGTGAGCGTCAGGCCATTGAGGAAATCCTCAGTGCCGGTGCCGGCCGCCTGAACCCGGAACAGGTTATCGGTTATCTGCTGGGGCGTGAATACCTCAATACCCTGCCCCATATTGCCCAGGATGGTGACCGGATTTTCCTGCCGGTAGAAACCAGTGGTGTGCTGGGTTCGGTAGGTGCCATCAAGGAAATGCTGGCCGCACAAAAGTAACGGCTAGGCGAACTGACTGGGCCTTGGCCTGGCATCTGCCTATAATGGCTCCCTCACTGGCCAATGGGGGAGCCCATGCAGAATTTTACCTTCGCGAACATTGTCTTTACTGAGAACCGCAGTGGCAGTGATTTGATCATCACCATGGACGACAGTCAGGTTCCGGCAGCACTGCGGCAACTGGACAGCGACGCCAGCGCCTGGCTACTGAGTGAGCCAACACCGACTCTGGTGGTGGCACCCAAAGCAGATAAATCCCCCTTTGAACGCCTGACACAGGCACGTAAATGGCTGGCGCTGCTGGCCGATGCCAACCCCGGCAAAGTCACCATTGCAGGCAATGACGATGACTGGGCTGAGGCTCTGGTAGTGGCCTTGCTGGCCCGCCAGGCCCGGCTGCCCAATTTCAAGAAAAAAGCCCCGGCGCCGGCGGCACTAAAAGAGATTGCCCTTGATGGAGTCAGTGTTGATAGCGCGCGGTTGCTGGCAGAAGCGCAAGGCAACGCCCTGGTGCGCTTTTTAAGTGCCATGCCGGCCTCGGAGCTGACTCCGGCCAGCTATCGCACCATCGTTGAAGCCCTGGCTCGCGAGCATAACTGGCAGCTGGATATTTTTGACCAGACCCGCCTTGATGGCCTCGGCGCCGGCGCCTTCCTGGCCGTTTCCCGCGGCAGCGACAACGATCAGGCCGCCATTGTGCGGTTACGCCTTAACGCCAACAAAGGCAGCAAGAAAGTAGCGCTGGTGGGCAAAGGGCTGTGCTTTGATACCGGCGGCTATAACCTCAAAACCAGCCATATGTTTGGCATGCATGGTGACATGGGCGGCAGCGCCGTTGCCCTGGGTACCTTGCTGACACTGACGCTGATGAACAGTGACTTGGAAGTGGACTGCTACCTGGCGCTGGCAGAAAACCATATTGGCCCGAAAGCCTATAAGCCCAATGATCTGGTGCGTGCGCTTAATGGCACCACCATCGAAGTCGTTGATACAGATGCCGAAGGGCGCATGGTGCTGGCCGACACCCTGACCCTGGCATCGCGGGAAAAACCGGCACTGGTCATGGACTACGCGACCCTGACCGGGAGCTGCATTCGCGCCATTGGTACGGCCCAAAGTGGTGTTTTCACCAATCGTGATGAGTGGCGTGAAGCGCTTATCGCCAGTGGCCGGCAAAGCGGTGAGCGGGTCTGGCCGTTCCCGCTGGACGCAGACTACGACGACAACATCCGCTCTGAGGTTGCTGATATCCAGCAATGTAATCCCGGCGCCAGCTGCGATCACATTGATGCGGCCCGCTTTTTGTCCCGCTTTGTCGAAGAGGGCGTGCCCTGGGTGCATGTGGATCTCAGCGCCGCCGAACACAAAGGCGGCCTGGGTGCGGTGGCCACCGACCTGACCGGCTTCGGGGTTCGCTTCAGCATTGCCCTGCTGACCGGCGATTACCTGTCACTGAAATGAAATAAAAAACGCCCTGCGGGGCGTTTTTTATAAAACCTGCCTGGCGCCTTACAATAGCTGCAATAACAGGGTGTTAATACGCATCAGTTGCTGGCGCAGCTGATAGCGTTCTTCCTGTAGTTCGCGGCGCTGGCGGTGGCTCAGGCCAGCATCATCCTTACGCGCCTTGTCATCGTCCTTATCGTGTTTGTCCCGCCGTTCATCATGGTGGCGCCGCTCGTGGTCAGCGCGAAGCTGGGCAGTGATATCGTCAATACGCTGCTCAAGATCGCGCTGCTGGCGATACAGCGACTGGCGGTACTGCTCTTTTTCGTATTCCGCATGGCCGCGGCGGTAGCCGGCCAAAAACTGCTGTTCGCCATCCCCTTGGCAGGTGCCTTGATACTGATGGCCAAGACGCCCCTGGCGATAGCCCTGGCCCGTTGTGCAATACTGGCGGTTGCCTGCTACCCAGCCCTGGCTGTACTGGCGCTGGTTGACCGGGTAGCCGTGCTGGGCGCATTGGCTGTTCCAGTAACCGGCACGGGCCACACGGCCGGCGAAGCCGTCGTTCAGACCTTGCTGGTGCCAGTCAAAGTGAGCGCAGTCGTTGGCCGTGACGGCGCAACCTGACAGCAACAACAGTGGCAATAACCACAATAAGCGCATTGGATACCCCGTTAAAAAAGGGGCGCCAGTGCGCCCCTTGTGCTTACTTTGCCATTAAATGGCGTTGCCGTCAGCATCCAGGCGGGTTACCTGGCCCAGTTTGAGCTGGCGAACGCTGGCTTCGATTTTCGACAGATCGCCGACAATCACCCAGGTCATGGCATCCGGCTTGAGCACCTGGCGGGCGGTGTCACGCACCTGCTCAAGGTTCAGGGCATTCACCCGTTGCCCTTCACTGGCCAGCCAGTTCATATCCTTGCCCTTGTCCAAGGCGTCAGCAATAGCGCCCAGCAGCGCGCCTTTGGTTTCATAGGCACCGGGCAACTTGGCGGTTTTGTTGGCCTTGATTTTGGCCAGCTCGGCGGTGGTGGCCGGGTGTTTACCCACGTAACCGCTCAGCTCCTTGCGCATCTCAACAATTGACTCCTTGGTCTTGTCGGCCTGTACCGGCGCGTAGGCAAAGTACATGCCCTGGCCGTCGGCACCCAGCCAGATGGAGCGGGCGCCATAGGACCAGTGTTTGTCTTCGCGCAGGTTCATGTTCAGGCGGCTGGTAAAGGTGCCGCCGATGATGGCGTTCATCACATCGATGGCGGTGGCGTTGTCAGACTTGCCTGATGGCGCCAACTGGCCAGCAATGATAGTGGCCTGCGGGCTGCCGGGCTGGTCGATCAAAAATACCCGCGGTTGCGTCTGCGCGACGGCCTTGGTCAGCTGTTTTTGCGGTTTGGCACTGGCCGGCGCCTGCCAGCTGGCAAAGTGTTTTTCCAGCAGTGGTTTTAGCTGCGCTGCGGTGGTGTCACCAACAACGATCAACCGGGCGTTATCCGGGCGTAGCCAGGTATCGTGGAAAGTCACCAGATCAGCACGGGTCAGTGACTGGATAGAGGCTTTGGTGCCTGAGCCGGTCAGTGGCGCACTGTAGGCGTTGTTGTCACCGTACAGCAGTTTTGGCAATACCCGCAGAGCCATGGAGAAGGGTCGAGCTTTTTCCTTGTTGATGCCTTCAATCCAGCGGGAACGCAGCTTGTTGATACTGTCTTCGCTGAAGGCCGGCTGCTCGAGGATCTGACTCCACAGTGCCAGGGCCGGGTCCAGGTTGACGGTCAGGCTGTCCAGAGACAATGAGGCACTGTCGAGGCGGGCGTCACTGCTCCAGCTGGCGCCCAGGCGCTGCATGGCGTCTGACAGTTCGGCGGCACTCATGGTCTTGGTGCCCTCAGACAGCATCGACATGGCGAAGCTGGCCGTGCCGGGTTTGTGGCCGTAATCGGCGGCATAACCACCATCAAATTGCAGTTGCAGCTTGACGGTGGGGATGTCATGGCGCTCGGCCAATGCCACTTCCAGGCCGTTAGACAGGGTGAAGGTGGTCAGGCTCGGCAGACTCAGTGTTGGCAATTTGCCGACGGCCGGCAGCTTGCTGCGATCGGCGCCCGTTTTGGCGGCCTTGAGCTTGGCACGCGGCACCACGTCCAGCACGAAAGCACCATCGCTGAGCCAGCGTTGCATGGTGGCCTGTAATTCTGCTGGCGTGGCCTGGCTCAGGTGCTGCATCTGGGTCTTGTAGAAGCCCGGATTGCCTTCATAGACCATGCCGGAAGCGAGGATGTCCGATTTACCGCCAAAACCGCCAATGCGTTCGGCACCACGAACAAAACCGGCGGCCTGGCTGAATTTGACCCGTTGCAGCTCTTCGGCCGTGGGGCCATCGGCCATCAGTTTGGCCACTTCCTGGTCAACAATTTTCTCGATGTCGGCCAGTTTCACACCGGGCTTGGCATCGACCATGATGAAGAACTGGCCGGCTAGCTGGCGGCTGTAGTTGAACGAAGCCACGCTGCTGGCCAGCTGATCCTGGTCAACAAGGCGCTTGTACAACCGTGAGCTTTTTCCGCTGGTGAGAATGTCAGAGAGCAGATCCAGGTTGTCGGCATCCATGGTGCCGCGCTGAGCCACGTTCCAGACCTTGTACAGCCGTGCTGCCGGAACATGATCTTCCATCACTGCCCGTTTGGTGCCCGTGCTCTTGGCCACCCAGGCTTTCATTTTCTTCAGGGGTTTACCCGGGGCAATGTCACCAAAGTACTTTTCCACCTTGGCTTTGGCTTCGGCCGGGGTAATGTCGCCGGCCAGTACCAGTACGGCGTTGGCGGCGCCGTAGTAGTCCTTGAACCACTTGTGTACGTCATCCAAAGAAGCGGCGTTGAGGTCGTCCATGGAGCCGATAGTGGTCCAGTGGTAAGGGTGGCCGACCGGGAAGGTTTGCTGGGCCAGGTAGCCAAATACCCGGCCATAGGGCTGGGATTCACCCTGGCGTTTTTCGTTCTGTACGACGCCCCGCTGCTCATCGAGCTTGGCCTGGTCGATGGCGCCGATGAGGTGACCCATACGGTCAGACTCCATCCACAGCGCCATATCCAGTGCCGGAGTGGGGACATTTTCAAAGTAGTTGGTACGGTCGTTATTGGTGGTGCCGTTCATGTCTGTGGCACCGGCTTTTTCGAAGGGGCCGAAGTATTCGTCGTTGTAGTTTTCGGTGCCGTTGAACATCAGGTGTTCAAACAGGTGGGCAAAGCCGGTTTTACCGGGTTTTTCATCTTTGGAGCCGACGGCATACCAAACGTTAACGGCTACGATGGGAGCTTTGTGATCTTCATGCACCACCACTTTCAGGCCATTGCTGAGGGTGAAGCTGGTGTAGGGAATATCAACTTGAGGCAGTGCCTGGTTACTGACGGTGGCACTGGGGCTGGTGCTGGCCGCAGTGGTGGTTTGACAACCACCGAGCAGCGCTGTCGCGACGGCAGCGGCCGTCAGGGTAGTAAAAAAGCGCATCTTGTCCTGTCCTTTGTTGGCGTAACAACAGGACGCTACCGAAAATGCACTTTACAACTCAATATCAAAACAGCAAATAAATGTAACAAATGGTGGTTTATTTGTTTACTTGTGATCGGTGTTCAGGCTTTTGATGAAGCGTTCAGACTCATTGACCGCCTTTTGCATCTGCGCCACCAGATCATTGACCTGCCGTTCAATACCGCTGAGCTCCCCTTTGAGTGAGCCTATGGCGCGGGCATTGAGGTTGTGTTTGAGAAACAACACCTGATCATGGAAGCGGTTCAGTACCGGCGGCATGCGTGCCTCGGCCTTGCGCATGGCGGCCAGCAAACGCTTGTATCGTTGCCGGGTATCAGCGAGGGTGCGGGCAGAGGCGGCACGCAGGCTGGCCGAGCTGTACTGATCCAGCTCATCCTGCCACTCCGCAAACAGGGCGTCAGCAACATCCTGCACGGCGTTGATGCGGTCACTGACCTTGTCGGCAGCGGCCTTGGAAGCATCATATTGGGCCGACAGTTCGTCGTAGCGTTGTTCCAGATCGCCACCATCGACTTTCACCACGGCGCGAAAGTGCTCCAGGGCATCTTTAAATTGTTGCTGTGCCTGCTGTTGCGCCTGGCCGGCATCTTGTACCCGATCAGCAAGAATATCCCGTTTATGAATACCGATTTTTTCCATGGTGGCGTAATAAGCACTCTGGCATCCGGTCAGAGTCAACAGGGCCAGCATGGCCAGTACAAAAGCGCGCATCAGCAGATCCTAGGCAGCGGTTATTTGATGTAGAGTAAAAGGCACCCCGACATTGAGCAAGTGAACGAAATGGATAGCCTGCACTGGCGAGACGGCCTGACCCACCTCAAAGCGCTGCTGACGCGCATCCGTAATGACCGCCTGACTCTGCATGCCGGCGCTATGGCTTATGTCACGCTGTTGTCGCTGGTGCCTTTTATTGCGGTGCTGTTCAGTTTGTTTTCGGCGTTTCCGGGGTTTGAGCAGATCAAAGGTGATTTGCAGCACTTTATTTTTGAAAACTTTGTGCCGACCGCCTCCGACGTGATTGCCAATCAAATCCAGGGCTTTGCTGCCAATGCCTCGAAAATGACGGCGATAGGCGTACTGTTTCTGGTGGTGACGGCGCTGATGCTGATCAGCTCGGTGGATCGCACCATCAACCAGATCTTTCGGGTGCAAAAGGGCCGACGCTGGTCGGTTGCTTTTGCCACTTACTGGTCGGTGCTGACGCTGGGGCCGCTGCTGATGGGGGTGTCGCTGGCGCTGACCTCTTACATAGTCAGCATGGATATCTTCCAGCAGGGCGCCTTGTCGGGGTTGCGCAGTGTTCTGATCGGGCTGGCGCCTTTTATGGCTTCCTGGGCGGCGTTTATGGTGTTGTACCTGCTGGTACCCAATAAACGCATTCGCCTGCGCCATGCCATGGGGGGCGCGATACTGGCGGCCATTTTGTTTGAATTTTCCAAGCGTGCCTTTGCCCTCTACGTTGCCCAGGTGCCGTCTTATCAACTGATTTATGGAGCCCTGGCGGCCATTCCTATCCTCTTTTTCTGGATTTACCTGTGCTGGCTGATCGTGCTGGTGGGCGCTGAGTTGACGGCGTATCTCACCGAAGCCGAACAAGCCCGGCTGCAACAAAAGGACGCTGACGATGCGTGAACTCTTTCCTGACATTCACCCCAACTGGCACCAGTGGCTTGCGGTCGGTGACGGCCACGAACTGTATCTGGAGGAGGTGGGTGAGCCGCAAGGGCAGCCGGTACTGGTGCTCCACGGTGGCCCGGGGTCAGGCTGTAATGCCAACTTAAGACGCTTTTTTGACCCGCAAAAATACCGGGTGATCCTGTTTGATCAACGGGGTGCTGGTCGCTCCAAGCCACACGCGTCATTACACAATAATGATACCGCGCACCTGATTGCCGATATCGAACAAATTCGTACTCATCTGGGCATCGACCGCTGGCTGGTGTTTGGTGGCTCCTGGGGCTCAACCCTGGCACTGGCGTATGCCGAGGCGCACCCGGAGGTGGTTACCGGCTTGGTGCTACGGGGCATTTTTCTGGCCCGTGATCAGGATATTCACTGGATGACCGCGCCTGACGGTGGTGCTGCCCAGGTCTATCCGGACCATTATCAGGATTTTCTGGCGCCGCTTGGCGGCAACTCTGAGCAGTTGCTGCCACGCTACTATCAGCTGTTGACCTCTGACAATGAACTGCAACGGATGCAGGCCGCCAAAGCCTGGACCTTGTGGGAAGGGCGCATGGTCAATTTGGTAGCGCCGTCAAATGTCGATGAAATATACAGTGACCCGAGCCTGGCGCTGGGAGTGGGCCGCATGGAATGCCATTACTTCGTCAATCGCTGTTTTCTCGACGAAGGGCAGTTGCTGGCCCAGGCACACCGCCTGGCCGACATTCCCACCGTTATTGTGCATGGCCGTTATGACATGGTCTGCAAGCTGGAAAATGCCACGACCCTGGCAGCTCATATGCCCCATGCTCGGCTGATGATTGTGCCGGCGGCGGGCCACAGCATGTCTGAGCCGGGTATTGCCGATGGCCTGCTCAAAGCCATGGAATGGATGGCCGAGGCTTTGGCGTGATTGCACTTATCCAGCGGGTTAGCCAGGCCCAGGTGGCGGTAGCGGGGCAGACCATTGCGGCCATTGATGGTGGCCTCCTGGTGCTGCTGGGGGTCGAAAAAGCAGACACTGAGGTGCAGGCGCAGCGGCTGGCGCAGAAGGTCTGCAAGTACCGGGTGTTTGCCGACCCTGAGGGCAAAATGAATTGTAATGTGCAGCAGGCCGGTGGTGCGTTATTGGTGGTCAGCCAGTTTACTCTGGCGGCTGACACCAATAGTGGCAACCGTCCCAGCTTTTCCAGCGCTGCGCCTCCGGCCGAAGGGGAGCGACTGTACCAGTTATTTTGTCAGGCCTGTGCTGAACAGGGCGTCGACGTCGCTACCGGGCGCTTTGGCGCCGATATGCAGGTCAGTTTATGTAATGACGGGCCGGTTACTTTCTGGCTCAACGCCTGAGCACAAAAAAGCCACCGTGAAGGTGGCTTCTTTTGAGCTGTGCGGTGCTTACTTATTTAAGTAGGCGGCCAGCATCCAGCAGGTTTTTTCCTGCTCCTTGATGTAATCGCTCATCAGGGCGGCAGTACCTTCATCATCAATATCACCGGCCAGAGCCAGGATCTTGCGCTGTTCAGCAATCAGTTGCTGGTAAGAGGCCAGCAGGTGGTGCAGGCCTTGCTTGCCGTCCACCACATCACGTTCTTCGTTGATGGAGGCGCGCTCAATGTAGGCACTGAAGCTGTGCATTGGCCGCTCACCGAGAGTGAGGATACGTTCGGCAATTTCGTCGACCTTCAGCAGTAAGTCGTTATAGGTTTCTTCAAACTTCATGTGCAGTTCGAAGAAGTTTTCTCCGCGCACATTCCAGTGAAAGCCACGTACGTTCATGTACAGGATCTGGTAGTCAGCCAGGAGCTTGTTGAGCATGCCGGTCAGGTTGGTGACGCCTTCCTGGTCCAGGCCAATCATGTTTTGGTTGCTCATTGGTGCCTCCGTTTTGTGAACAGCTAAGACTATAGCTTACTGTTTAGACAATAAATAAACGCTTAAAAGCATTCAACCTAATCGTCTGTAACGATGATTTGCGCCGCCTACGGTGCTGGTATCTAATAGCCGCCGAGCCCGCTATCTGGTGATCAAGCATGCATTGTGTGACTCCGCTGACTGACGAAGACTTTAAAGCTGCGCTGGCATTGCGTTGGCAGGTTTTACGGGCGCCCTGGCAGCAGCCACCGGGGTCGGAGCAGGATCAGTGGGATGCTACTGCCTGGCACCTGGTCATCAAAGATCAGGGGCTGGTGGTGGCTACCGGCCGTCTGCATCAGCCAGCCGTCGGTACGGGGCAGCTGCGTTACATGGCGGTGGCCCCGGATTATCGGGGCCAGGGCCTAGGGAAAAAGCTGCTGGCCGGGTTGCTGGCGTTGGCGGACAGCCTGGGCATGCAGCAGCTGTTACTCAATGCCCGTGACAGCGCCGTGTCTTTTTATCAACAGGCCGGTTTTGTGGTGACCGGCCCGGGTGACACCCTGTTCGGCGAGATTGCCCACCAACAGATGGCGATGGCGCTTTCAGGGGCGTTGGCGACCCTGGCAACAACCCTGACCAACACCTGGCATGAGACCATTCCATTAGCGAAATTTATGACCCTGCGTGCTACCGCATTTAATGGTGAGCAGTTGCTGACAGAGGCTGATTTTGCCCCCAACAGCAACTTGCACGGCACCTTGTTCGCTGGTGCTCACGCGGCTCTGGCGACGTTGACGGCCTGGGGGCGGGTATGGTGGCAACTGCAACAACAGGGGCTTGATGGCGATATTGTGCTGGCCAAAAGCGAGATCCGCTATCGCCGCCCTCTGGTGGATGCCCCCAGGGGTTTTAGCTTGCCGGTGGCCAACTGGCAGAGCCTCGGCAAATTGCGCCAGGGTGAGCGGGCGCGGGTGACGGTAGAGGCGGTGATCAGCGGAGCAGGGCTCGCGCCCCCCGCGTCGGTATTTAGCGGCCAGTTTGTGGTTTTGCCAAAAACTGCCTGACAGGGCATAGTCAGTGCGCGGCATCATTTGTTACGATGTCACATCTTTCATCATCAACCGCTGATCCCCATGATGCTGGTTCTGAGCCTGTTGGCATTGCTGTCAGGTCCCCTCTTGTACCGCTATCTGGCCCGTCGCCAAGACTGGCTGGTGTTGCTGGACAATTTCATCTTTGTGGTGATCGGTGGCCTGTTGCTGTTTCACATCATGCCCGAGGCGCTGCATCACGGTGGGTGGCCAGTGCTGTTGCTGTTGCTGGCCGGGGCCATTGGCCCAGGGAAACTGGAACACCTGTTCCGCGGCGCCGCACACACAACCCATAACCTGACTTTGCTGATCGGGGTGTCCGGGTTGATTTTACATGCCATTACCGACGGTTCGGCGCTGGTGGCGGCCCCGGACTCCGAAGCCAGTGCCCTGTTGGCCCTTGGGGTGGTACTGCATCGTTTGCCGGTAGGACTGACCCTGTGGTGGTTGCTGCGGCCGCAGTTTGGCCGCGGGGCGGCGATACTGGCCTTGTTGCTGGTTACCATTGGCACACTTACCGGTTATTTTCTGGGATACCGCTGGTTGCCGGCATTCAGTGAACAACAGTTGGGCTGGTTACAGGGGCTGGTGGCCGGCACGCTATTACATGTGGTCTTGCATCGGCCCTTTAGCCGTGAACACCACGGCCCCGCCTGGGTGGCTGGATTAGGCGGGTTGTTGGGCGCATTGGTGCTGGTGGCCATATCCCTCCCGGCCATCTATGGCAGCGACAACCATGGCCATGGCAGTGCCGGTACGGCGCTGCTGCGACTCTGGCAACTGCTGCTGACGTTGTCGCCCTGGTTGCTGGCGGCCTATGCCGTGGCCTTACTACTGAACTGGCTCCGGCCCTGGCGAGATCGTCATGGCAGCCAAGGCAGTGGCGTGTGGCGGGGCATGCTGTGGGGGCTGATGTTACCGGTCTGCTTGCCTGATGCCGCTCGGGTCTATCCGCGTTTATTACAGCACGGCGCCAAGCCGGTGATGGCGCTGGCTTTTTTGCTGGCAGCACCGGTGTTTGGTATCGACACCTTGCTGGCCAGTCTGGCCCTGCTGGGCGGCGAGCTAACCCTATGGCGCTTTGTGGCGGTGCTGGTACTGGCCCTGGCCAGTGCCTGGGTCTTGGTGCGGATGCTACCTGTTGTGCCTGAGCGCAGCTGTTTTCGTCACGACGCAGAAGCGCCGCTGCGTTCGGCCTTTGAAATGGGCTACGGGCACCTGATTGACCACACCACGCCCTGGGTGATCACCGGTTTGGTGGTCGCTTCGACACTGGCACCGCATCCGCTGTGGCAAAACCTGTCCGACCACCTGTTCTGGCAACTGGCATTGGTTTTGGTGCTGGCCTTGCCGTTACACC
This sequence comes from Gallaecimonas aegicerasi, assembly GCF_045291545.1. Lineage (GTDB taxonomy): Bacteria > Pseudomonadota > Gammaproteobacteria > Enterobacterales > Gallaecimonadaceae > Gallaecimonas. Next base: position 2,747,705 of record NZ_CP149514.1, on the reverse strand, counting down.
TGTGTGCAACCGGCCTGACCCCCGTGGTCGCGATACTGCTGGCGTTTGGCCTTGGCTGGGGGCCGGCACTGGCATTGTTGCTGGTGGGGCCGGCGCTAAACCTGGGGCTGTTACGGTATCTGAGTCAGCAGCACTCGCGACGCTTTGCATTGATTTATGCTGCTGTTGTAGTACTGGTGGCGGCGGCACTGGCGTTGCTGGTAGGGAATTTCCTGGGGATCCAGGCGCATCAGCTGCCACCATTGGCAGCGCCGGATAGCCCATGGCGGTGGCTGTCGGCACTGGCGTTGCTGGCCATATTTGCTTCGGCCTTGCTGCGTTTGGGTGCCCGTGGTTTTGTTGCCGAGCTATGGCCCAAGGGTCTAACCGTCGGCCACCATCATCATTAAGCGTTTGCCGATTGTCGTTGTGGCTGCTAGAGCTTAATTACCTAATGACAAGGATATAGACATGGTGTGGCTGAAACGTATTGCCCTGGCAGTGGTACTGCTGGTGGTGGTGTTACTGGTGGTCGGGCTGTTTTTACCACGCAATGCCCAAGTTGAAAGAAGCCTTTTTATTCAGGCACCACCGGCTGTGGTGTATGCCGAAGTCAGTGACTTTAACCGTTTTAATGCCTGGTCGCCCTGGTATGGGGAAGATCCGCAGGCCCGCTACACAGTATCCGGGCAACCCGGGCAGGCAGGGCACCAACTGCGTTGGCAGTCGGCCAAGCCGGAGGTGGGTAACGGTGCCATGACACTGGTGGAAGCCAACCCGCCAGGTTATGTCGGCATCAAACTGGACTTTGGCCCGCAGGGGCAGGCAGACAGCTACTTTCGTATCCGTCCGGTCAACGGCGGCAGCAATGTCACCTGGGGCTTTCAAGTCGACTTTGGCAACGATGTGATAGGCCGTTACGTCGGCTTGATGCTGGGAACTATGGTTGGCAACCAGTACCAAAAAGGGCTGGAGAACCTGAAAAAAGTGATTACCCAAGAAGAGAAAAGAGTACCCGACGATAACGGCTAAAAGTGTGAAGAGGGGACTCAGCCTGTTGATGTTATCGTCGGGTTACCCGGCAAAAAACCGGGCCAGCGCAGCAGCACGACCGGGACGAGGGCGTGCTGCCTTGTTCGCCCTAGCTAACCTCGCTTGCAAAAAGGCTAACCACGAACACTGTGCGTACCATACATCAGTCATAGGCAAAATGACAATCAAAAGCGAGGCCCATGCCTAATTCACATCGCTCTGAAACCCTGGTTGTTGGCGCCGGCTGGCTCGGTCTGCCACTGGCACTGACGTTACAGTCAGCGGGCTGGCCAGTCAGTGCCAGCCGACGTTCGCAAGCAGGCGCTGACAGCCTGGCAGCGCAAGGCCTGCCCAGTGTTGTGGTTGATCTGCAGGCTACGCCGTTGCCGGCACAGCTGGGCCAGGTCGAACAGTTGATCCTGGCCTTTCCACCCGGCCGCCGTGCCGGTAACGCTGAGCAGTATCCGCAACAGTTGGCGCGCTTGCGTGATGCGCTGGCCGGTAGTCAGGTGCGCCGGCTGTTGTTGCTGTCGTCGACCGGAGCTTTGGCGGATGTGGCTGCGGAACTGGACGAGCAGTCTCCAACTCAGGCGGCTTCACCACTGGCTCAGGCTGAGCAACAGTTACTGGCCGATCGCCGCTATCAAAGCACGGTGTTGCGGTTGGCGGGGCTGTTTGGTCCGGGGCGCTACCCGGGCCGTTTTTTCGCCGGCAAAACGGCATTAAGCCGAGGCGCCGCACCGGTTAACCTGGTGCATCAGGCTGATGCCATTGGCCTGTGCCAGGCGATCCTTGAGCAGCAGGCCTGGGGACAGATCTTCCATGGGGTGGCTCCGGTCAGCTACCGGCGCGACCACTTCTACCCGGCTGCCGCGCAACTGGCAGGCTTGCCGGCGCCGCAGTTTAGCGAGTACAGCGATGGCAAGCGGGTGCTGGGGAAAGCTACTGCTGAGCGATTGCGTTATCGCTATCAGGTTTCTGACCCGCTGGCATGGTGCCAAGGGACAGCGTCTGAGGTAAAATGCTGACCCTTTGCACAGCTTTAACCACGGAAACTGCCAGTGAACATTCAAGCGCTTCTTAACGACAAGGTGGCTGCCGCGCTGGCGGCGGCCGGTGCCCCAGAGGGAACCCCTGCCGCTGTACGCCAGTCGGCCCGCCCGGAATTTGGTGACTATCAGGCCAATGGCGTGATGGCTGCCGCCAAGCGCATGAAGCAAAATCCCCGTGAGTTTGCCCAACAGGTGTTAGCACATCTGGACTTGGGGGCTATGGTTGACCGCCTGGAGATTGCCGGGCCGGGCTTTATCAATATCTTTCTTGATGCCGACTGGCTGGCCGAGCAAGCCGAGCTGATGCTGGCTGATCCGCAACTGGCGGTAAGTAAGCCCGCAACGCAAACCGTGGTCGTGGATTATTCCAGCCCGAACCTGGCCAAAGAGATGCACGTTGGTCACCTGCGCTCCACCATCATCGGCGATGCAGTAGTCAGAACCCTGGAATTTCTCGGTCATAAAGTGGTGCGGCAGAACCACGTTGGTGACTGGGGTACCCAGTTCGGCATGTTGCTGGCGTATCTGGAGAAGCTCAAGGCGGAAGGCCAGGGGCAGGCGGCGATGGAGCTGGCAGATCTGGAAGTGTTCTACCGTGCTGCCAAGCAATGCTTTGACGAGGATCCGGCTTTTGCCGTGCGGGCCCGGGAGCTGGTGGTCAAGCTGCAAGGCGGCGACCCGCAGTGCCTGGCCATGTGGCGTGAATTTAATGAGATTTCCCTGAGCCACTGCCTGGATATTTACAACAAGCTCAATGTGTCACTGACCCGTGACGATGTGATGGGTGAATCGGCCTATAACGATGACCTGGCACAGGTGGTCGCGGATCTGGATGCCAAAGGCCTTTTGACCGAAGATCAGGGCGCCAAGTGCGTATTTCTTGACGAGTTCAAGGGTAAAGACGGCAGCATTTTGCCAATTATTATTCAAAAGGCGGATGGCGGTTATCTCTATGCCACCACCGATCTGGCGGCGATGCGTTATCGCAATAACGTACTGAAGGCTGATCGCGCCCTGTACTTTGTGGATCAGCGCCAGGCGCTGCATTTTCGCCAGGTCTTTGCCCTGGCCCATAAAGCCGGCTTTGTTGGCGATGAGCTGAGCCTGGAGCACATGGGCTTTGGCACCATGAACGGCGAAGATGGCAAACCGTTCAAAACCCGTACCGGCGGCACGGTCAAGCTGATTGACCTGTTGGTTGAGGCAGAAGAAAAGGCCTACCAGCTGGTCAAGGCCCGCGACAGTGATTTTGATGAAGAGCAGCTGCGTGAGATTGCCCAAATTGTCGGCATTGGTGCGGTGAAATATGCCGATCTGTCCAAGCATCGCAGCTCTGACTATATCTTCAGCTTTGATGCCATGCTGAGCTTCGAGGGCAACACTGCCCCCTACATGCTGTATGCCTACACCCGTGTGGCCAGCATTTTCCGCAAAGCCGGTGTTGACCCGCAGAGCCTGACGGTACCGCTGCAACTGGCAGAGCCGCAGGAAAAGGCGCTGGCGCAGAAGCTGCTGCAGTTTGAGGAAACCATCAGCTCGGTGGTACGTGAAGGTGCGCCGCACTACCTGTGCCTGTATCTGTTTGAGCTGGCTGGCTTGTTCTCGGGTTTTTACGAAGCCTGCCCGATCCTCAGCGTTGAGGAGCCGGCCGTTCGTGATTCGCGGTTAAAGCTGGCCCACCTGACGGCCCGTACCCTGCAGCAGGGTTTGGCATTGCTGGGTATCAAGACGTTGGAGCGGATGTAAGGCATGGGCGAACCGGTACGCTGCCCCTGGTGTGGTGATGATCCCTTGTATCAGCGCTACCACGACCAGGAGTGGGGTGTACCGGTTTTTGATGACCGTAAGCTCTTTGAGATGCTCATTCTGGAAGGCGCGCAGGCGGGCCTGTCGTGGCTGACCATTCTGCGCAAACGCCAGGCGTATCGTCAGGCCTACGACAATTTCGCGGTGGCCAAGGTGGCGGCTTACACGGCTGCCGATCAGGCGCGGCTGTGTGCAGATGCCGGTATTGTGCGTAATCGTCTGAAAATTGCAGCCAGCATCAGTAACGCCCAGGCCTTTATGGCGGTGCAGCAGCAATTTGGTTCTTTTGCCGATTATCTGTGGGGCTTTGTTGATGGCCGGCCGCAGGTCAATCACTTTCGCCAGCTCAGTGAGGTGCCGGCGGTAACGCCACTGGCCCAGAGCATCAGTGCCGATTTGAAAAAACGCGGCTTTCGTTTTGTCGGGCCCACCATTATCTACGCTTTTTTGCAGGCGGTCGGGGTGGTGAATGATCACCTGCAAAGCTGCCATCGTTACGGGCAACCGCCGGCCCAGAGCGATTAACGGCTAGCACCGCCAGGGCTGCTTTTTGCTAGCATGAGCGGCTGCTGATATGACGGAGTGGCAATGCGCAGTACCGATCCCAAAGGCAGCCTTTATGCGCTGGCCGCTTATACCCTGTGGGGCGTTGCCCCGATTTATTTCAAGCTGATCCAAGTGGTGCCGGCACCGGAGATCCTGGCGCATCGTGTGCTGTGGTCCTGCGTGTTGCTGTTTGTGCTGTTACTGGGGCTGGGCCGGCTGGCGACAGTGCGGCAGGTCTTGCGGCACCGCCGGCAGTGGCTGACCTTACTGGTAACCGCTTGTTTGATTGCCACCAACTGGGGGCTGTTTATCTGGGCGGTGAACTCGGATCACATGCTCGATGCCAGCCTCGGTTACTACATTAACCCGCTGGTGAATGTCGCTTTGGGCATGTTGTTTCTTGGGGAGCGGTTACGGCGTTTGCAGTGGCTGGCATTACTGCTGGCTATCGCCGGGGTGGTCATCCAATTACTGGCTTTTGGCCGGTTGCCGTGGATTGCCCTGGTACTGGCTTGCTCTTTTGGCCTGTACGGCCTGCTGCGTAAAAAAGTGCCAGTTGACCCGGTTGCCGGATTGTTTCTGGAGACCGTGTTGTTACTGCCGCTGGCGCTGCTGTTTCTGGGCCTTAACAGTGACTCGGCAACCAGCCTCAGCCATAACAGCTGGCACTTGAATGCATTGCTGGTGGCCGCCGGGATAGTGACCACAGTACCGCTGCTGCTGTTTATTGGCGCCGCCCGATATTTGCCGTTATCGGTACTGGGCTTTTTCCAGTATATCGGCCCCAGCCTGACCTTTTTACTGGCGGTATTGGTCTATCACGAGCCTTTCAACCCGCACAATGCGCTGACCTTTGCCTTTATCTGGGCAGCGCTGCTGTTGTTTTCAGCCGATGCCTGGCGTGCTCGTCGTCACAGGGCGGTTAAGCGCGCGTAAGCCACCACCAGCCATTTCGGGCCGGCCTCATCAAAGGCCACCTGTACCCGTGACTGCGGGCCGGTCCCTTCATAGTTGATGATGATACCGTCACCGAACTTACTGTGCCGGACCCGCTGGCCAAGGTTAAAGCCGGTTTCGTTGAACTGATCATGGCTTTGCTGGTACTGGGTTGCCGGCCGGCTGACCTGGGTACGGATCCGCACTTCTTCCAGGCATTCTTGTGGGATCTCCCGTAAAAAGCGGCTGGGCGTATGGTATTCGTCGCGGCCATATAGGCGCCGGGATTCGGCATAACACAGGTACAGTTTCTTCATGGCTCGAGTCATACCTACGTAACATAGGCGCCGCTCTTCCTCCAGCCGATCCGGATCGGTGACCGACTGCATGGAGGGGAACATGCCTTCTTCCACTCCCACCACAAAGACCAATGGAAACTCCAGGCCTTTGGCGGTATGCATGGTCATCATCTGCACGGCATCTTCGAACTCATCGGCCTGGGTGTCACCGGATTCGAGCGCGGCGTGAGCCAAAAAGGCGTTCAGATCGGTCATTTCTTCGGCCCCTTCCGGTGGCTCAAAGTCCTGAGTGGCTGACACCAGCTCTTCCAGGTTTTCCACTCTGGCCTGGCCCTTTTCGCCTTTTTCTGCCTGATACATGGCCAGCAGACCGGAGCCGCGAATGGCCAAATCCACCTGCTTGCTGAGGGTTTGCTCGGCGCATTGCTGTTCCAGATCGTCCAGCAACTGTAAAAAGCTCTGCACGGCATTGCCGGCGCGGCTGGGCAGGACGTTGTTTTGCAGCAGTTGGCGGCTGGCCCGGCACAGAGTTGTGCCCTGCTCGCGGGCTTGCTGGCGGATCAAGCCAAGGGTGCGATCGCCGATACCGCGGCTGGGGGTATTGACCACTCGCTCAAAGGCGGCGTCATCGTCACGGCTGGCGATCAGCCGCAGGTAGGCCAGGGCATCTTTGATTTCCTGGCGCTCGAAAAAGCGCAGGCCGCCATAAATGCGGTACTGAATGTTCTCGCGCAGCAGAGCATCTTCCAACACCCGTGACTGGGCATTGTTACGGTACAAGATGGCGCAGTCTGTCCAGCTGCCACCTTCTTCTACCCAGGCCTGAATACGGCTGACTACAAAGCGCGCTTCGTCTATTTCATTAAAACCGGCGTAAACCGACACCGGTTCACCGTTGTTGCCATCGGTCCACAGATCTTTGCCGAGGCGTTCGCTGTTGTGGGCGATAAGGCCGTTGGCGGCATTGAGAATAGTGCCGGTGGAGCGGTAATTTTGCTCCAGGCGAATGGTGCTGGCCGGAGCAAAATCATCCAGAAAACGGTGAATGTTATCGACCCGGGCACCGCGCCAGCCGTAGATGGACTGGTCATCATCGCCAACGATCATCACGTGGCTGTCAGGGCCGGCCAGCAGCCGCAGCCAGGCGTACTGAATGGCGTTAGTATCCTGAAATTCGTCTACCAGCAGGTGGCGAAAACGCTGCTGGTAATGCTGGCGCAGTGGCGGGTTGTCACGCAGCAGTTCCAGTGCCCGCAGCAGCAGCTCGGCAAAATCCACCAAACCAGCCAGCTCACAGGCTTGCTGGTAGTTTTCATAGATCTGGTGCCAGAGCTTATCAATCGGGTTTTCGGGTTCAATGTGGCGTGGCCGCAGGCCTTCGTCTTTTTTACTGTTGATGTAGCCCATGGCCTGGCGGATAGGCCATTTCTTTTCGTCAATATTGAGGCTGCGCATCACCCGCTTTACCAGCCGATACTGATCGTCAGAATCGAGGATCTGGAAGTTCTCCGGCAAGCCGGCGTCCTGATGATGAAAACGCAACAGGCGGTGCGCCAGGCCATGAAAGGTGCCCAGCCAGAGGCCCCGCAACTGGCCTCCGAGCAACTGCTCTACCCGGCCGCGCATTTCGCTGGCGGCCTTGTTGGTAAAGGTTACCGCCATAATGCTGTACGGTGACACCGCCAGCGCCTGCATCAGATAAGCAATACGGTGTACCAACACCCGGGTTTTACCTGAGCCGGCGCCTGCCAGCACCAGCAGGTTGGCTTGTGGGGCGGCTACGGCCTCCCGTTGCTTGGCATTAAGGCCGTCCAGCAGGTGCGCTACATTCATGGTGATTTATACAGTGGTTGGCGATGGCGCCATTATAACAACTGGCGCAGCGAGGCCAATGATTGGATCTCAAGATGTGGTAACTGTTGGCCACGCGACTGTGTCAGCAGGCTGTGGCGTTGGGGGTTGAACCAGGCAGTCTGGTAACCGGCCGCCAGGGCTCCGGCAATATCATGGTCAAGGCGGTCACCAATGTGCAAAATGGCGGCCGGTGTCAGCCGTAAATGCTGCGCGGCAGCGGCGAACAGATCGGTTGCCGGTTTCATGCGGCGCACGCCTCCGGCATGAAAACTGGCCTTGAAATAGGGGCTAAGGCCCATTTTCTCGATGTTGGCGTTGCCATTGGAAATGGCTACCAGTGGCCGGCGTTGGCTGAGATAGTCCAGCAGGCTTATCACCTCATCGGCGATGCGGATCTCCGAGCGCCAGTTGAGAAAGTGCGTCATGGCGGCGTCGGCCAGGGCCGGGGCATCACGTACTCCCAGCGCCAGCAACCCCTGGCTCAGGGCTTGCTGGCGGCTGGCGGTGGTGTCGTGGGCCAGCCAGGGGTTCTCCTGGATCACCCGTTTGCGCCAGCCATGAAAGTACTGGCGGCTGTCGGTCAGTAACTGCACCCGTTCGGCCAGCCAGGCATCAAGCCGTTGCTCGGCACGGTTGATAGCCGGGCCGTTGTCATAGAGCGTGTCATCCAAATCAAAGCTGATAGCGGCAATGGGGCCCAGGGGGCGGTAATGGATCATTTGCGTCTCGCTCTGGGGTGGGTTGCATCGTAGACGGTGGCTAGCCGCTGCATGTCTAAATGAGTATAGATCTGGGTGGTGGCCAGCTGACTGTGGCCCAGTAATTCTTGCACTGCCCGCAGATCGCCGCTGGCCGACAGCAGGTGGCTGGCAAAACTGTGGCGCAGTTTGTGGGGGTGCAGGTGGCTGTCGAGGCCGGCACGTTGCCCATAACGGGCAAAACGTTGCTGTACTGCCCGTTGCGATAATCGGCTTCCGCGCTGGGACAAAAACAGCGCCGGCTCGGCGCCTCGGCTGAATTGGCCACGCACCCGCAGCCACTGGCCAATGGCCTCTTTGGCCTTACTGCCAATGGGTATCAGGCGGGTTTTGCCACCCTTACCGGTGACCCGCAATTCATCCCCCTGGCTGTCAGCAACATTGACGCTGACCAGCTCAGAAACCCGCAGTCCGCAGGAGTAGGTCAGCTCCAGCATGGCTTTGTCACGTAGTAGCAGTGGCTCCCGGCTCTGGCTGTCGAGCAGGGTTTGGGTTTCATCCAGATCCAGTGTTTTTGGTAAGCGTTTGGGTTGCTTGGGAGGCTTAACCCGGCTGGCCGGGTTGTCGCTCAGCCATTGGTTATGAACGGCGAACTGGTAAAAGCTGCGCAGCGCGGATAGGCCCTGGGCCAGGCTTTTCGGGGACTGGCCACGGCGGGTTTGCGCAGCCAGCCACTGGCGTATGTGGTTGGGGCTGACCTCATCGATCTGTGACAGCCCTTCAGAGATAAAGAAATCGAACTGCTGTTGCAGTTGTCGCTGGTAACTACTGAGCGTGTGTGCCGAGCGCTGGCGCTCGCTGCGTAAGTGGCGAAGAAAGCGGCTCAGGGCCTGCTCAAAGGGCATCATGCAAGGCGGCGATCTGCAGTGCCAGGATGTCGCAGAGCTGGCCGACCAGCAGGGCGTCCATATCTGGCTGAAAGTGGCCGGCATCCGGTGACGCGATCACCCAGATAGCCAAGAGATTACCTTGATAGCGCACCGGCAACAGTGCTAGCGACTCGGCCTTTTGCGGGGCATAGCCCAGCAGCTGTCGTTTTTCCTGCTCGGTCAGGCGGCCAAAATAGGGGCCATCGTGCAGGCGCTGGTATACCTGGGCCAGCGCCTTGTGTTGTGTTTCGGCCAATCGCGAGCACAGGACCAGGCGGCTGATATCAAGGCCGAGACTTTGCCGCACGCCGTTACCCAATAAGGCAATGAGCTGATCCAGGCTGATGGCGCGCAGGGCTTGCAGGCTAAGTTCATGGCAGGCTTTGGCCACACGCTCATTATGGGCGGCGACACCGAGCAGGGCGGTTATTTCTTCTTCCAGATGCTTTTGCCGTTGCCGGGCCAGCTCCAGCTGCCGTTCCAGCAAAGAGACCGAACCGCGCTGGTTGTGGGGCAGACGAAGCTGTTCCAGCAACTGCGGATGACGTTGAAAAAAATCCGGCGTCGCTGCCAGAAAGTCAGCAATCAGTTCATCATCCAGCGTCAGCAGCTTGGCGGTGTTGCTATTCATAGATGTAATTGTCCGTCATAAACGTGGTCGGCGGGCCCGGTCATGTACAGTGGCTCGCCGGGGCCGGCCCAACTGATGCTGAGACTGCCACCGGGCAGATCAACGCGCACTTTCTTTGCCAGTTTATCCTGCAACTGGCCAACCGCAACTGCGGCACAGGCACCGCTACCGCAAGCCTGGGTTTCACCGGCGCCGCGTTCAAAGACTCGCAGGCGAATATGCTGCGGGTTCAGTATCTGCATAAAACCGACATTCACCCCTTCCGGGAAGCGATCACTGGCGCCCAGCAGGGCACCTATGCCTCGGACATCGGCGTTTGGCAAGTCCTCCACCGTGAGCACGCAATGCGGGTTACCCATGGAGACGACGCCGGCAAAAAAAGTACTGTCCTGTTCGCGCAGAATGTAGATTTTTTCTTCCTTTTGGGCACGAAAAGGCACCTCTGCTGGCGTCCACACCGGTACGCCCATATTGACCGAGACCAGGTTGTCCTTGTCGATACGCAAAGTCATTTTGCCATGCTGGGTCGAGACCTGAATAAGCTTCTTGTTGGTCAGCCCTTTAAGGCGCACAAAACGGGCAAAGCAACGGGCGCCGTTGCCGCATTGGGCCACTTCCGAGCCGTCGGCGTTAAAGATGCGGTAATGAAAATCCAGGTCTGGGTCGTAGGGCGCTTCCACCAGCAGCAGTTGATCAAAGCCAATGCCGGTATGGCGGTCAGCCAGCCGCTGGATTTGTTCCGGTGAAAAAAAGGCGTTCTGGGTGACGTTGTCCACCACCATGAAGTCATTTCCCAGACCGTGCATTTTGGAAAACTGCACTAACATGACACCTCCGCCAGCAGGGTTTCACCTGCCCAGAGGCTGTCAATGCTTTCGCGCTGGCGGATCAGCGTTGCCTGGTTGCCATGCACCATGACTTCGGCGGCGCGGGGGCGACTGTTGTAGTTAGAACTCATGGTAAAACCGTAAGCGCCGGCCCCGCCGATGGCGACAATATCCCCTTCCTTGGCTGTCAGGTAGATATCACGCGCCAGCCAGTCGCCCGTTTCACACACCGGGCCAACCAGGTCGCACAATGGACCTGAGTTATTAGGCTGGCTTGCGGCATAGACCGGCATCACGGCCTGATAGAGTGTGGGACGCATGAGATCGTTCATACCGGCATCGACAATTACAAAGCGTTTAAAGCCATTGTCCTTGGTCATCTCCACCTGCGTCACCAGGGCGCCGGCGTTGGCCACCAGAGCGCGGCCAGGCTCCAATAGCAGCGTTAACTCTTCTGGCACCAGCGGCAGAATGGCGGCCAGATAGTCTGTTACGGCTGGCGGTTGCTCGGTGGTGTACCGTACTCCCAGGCCACCACCAATATCCAGGTGCTGCAGGTGAATACCAGCTGTGGCGAGCTCGTCGCGCAGGCTCAGCAGGCGCTTTAATGCCGCCACAAAAGGGGCGCTGTCAGTAAGCTGAGAACCAATGTGGCAATCAACGCCCAGTATCTGTAGGTGCGGCAGCTTGCTGGCTTTAATAAAGGCGGCTTTGGCCTGGCTGATATCAATACCGAACTTATTTTCCTTAAGGCCGGTGGCGATATAAGGGTGCGTTTTGGCATCCACATCCGGGTTGACCCGTAGGCTCACCGGCGCCACTTTGCCCAACTGCGCGGCCACGCTGTTGAGGTGGTCCAGTTCATCCAGTGATTCAACGTTAAAGCAGTGAATACCGGCTTCCAGGGCCTGCATCATTTCCCGGCGGCTTTTACCCACCCCGGAAAATACCACGGTAGCCGGGTCGCCACCGGCGGCAAGCACTCGCGCCAGCTCCCCACCGGAGACAATATCAAAACCGGCCCCAAGCCGTGCCAGCAGGTTCAGTACTGCCAGGTTGGAATTGGCTTTGACGGCATAGCAGATACGGTGGGCGCGCCCGCCAAGGGCAGCACTGAAGGCTTGATAGGCCGCCGTGATGGCACTTTGCGAATACAGATAGAGCGGCGTAGCAAAACGCGAAGCCAGTTCGGTGACCTGGCAATCTTCCAGCATCAGTTGCTGGTCGCGGTAATACAGGCTCATCGACCCGGCCCGGCAGGCGGCTTGTTGGCCGGCGGTGGCGGGTTGTAGAGCGGGCCTTTCTGGCCGCAGCCAGCAAGAAGAAGGCCGGTAACGGCCAGCAGCAACAGACGCTTTCTCACAGTCTTTATCGGGTTAATTTATGGTGTCTTGGCCCTATAATCGCACTACCTATGACTTTTGCAAAACCGAAGGTGAGCAATGAACGATAGCCAGTACCATGATCTGGCCGATGCGCTGCTGCTGAGCATTGAAGATGCGGTAGAAGCGGTGGCCGAAGACAGTGGTGTGGATATGGAAGTGGAATCGGTTGGCGGCAAGGTCGACATTCTGTTTCCCGACCGCTCCAAGATCATCATCAACAAGCAGCCACCGCTACAGCAGATCTGGGTTGCCACGCGTTATAACGGCCACCACTTCGGCTATCAGGATGGGCTGTGGATTGATGTGCGTTCCGGCGCCGAGCTGAAAGCTTTTCTTGATGACGCCATCAGCCGCCAGGCTGGCCAGCCGTTAGTGCTCGGTCTCGAGTAATTCGGCGGTCAGTGGTGTCAGCTGCCACTGGCCGTTGTTATCCATGAGTTCGTAGTACTGCGGCAGGTTGAAGACGCTGTCGCCACTGGTCTGGGTTTTCTGTGCATAAAAACGGCTGATCAGGCTGACCAGGCTGGCTTTTTCCATCGCCGGGTAATGGTAGTAGCTGACCTGGTTCTGTTCGTTGGAAACAAACAGCTGATAACCGTCACTGTCGCTGAGGAAAAACAGCTGTACCAGGCCGCACAGGCCATTGCTGTATACCGGCGGCGGCACGTGGCTGTCGGTAGCAGGGTGCTGTTGCGCCAGTTTGGCTGCTGATAATTGAGCGTAAAACGCTAGTGGATCATGCAGTTCCTGCCAGTGCAGGGAACCGGACTGCCACCAGAACACCCACTTCGCCTGACCGGCACACAACGTCCAGGGGCCTTCAGCCAGTTTTTGTCGGGCGGTGAGCAGCAACGCCAGCAGCTGGCGCGCCAGCGGTTCCCCTAACTGGCTGGCAAAGCAGTGAATATAAAGACGTTGGGACAGCGAGTTGTCACGGGGCAGTTGCGGTACCAAGTGTAACAACAGTTTGGCCAGTGCCTGTGGTCCGGAAAAGTGGCTGACCATGGTTTCGCCCCAGGTGTTGCGCAGCAGCAGGGTCAGTTCGCTGACCAGGTTCAGGCGCCGGTCGCCAAACTGCAGCATGTCGGCGTCATTATCACCCTTGCGCAGTTTCAGGCCGGCGGTGGCGTCTTGTTCCAGGTTGACGATCAGCTGCGCTTTTTCCAGTTGTGCTGGCTGTGCCAGGATTTGATCCTGCGGGTCTGGCTTGTTGGCCAGCCAGGCCATGGAGCGGCACAGGCTATCGACACTGTCCAGGGCCAGCTCTTTGCCAGGCAGCTGGAGCTCGGTGTGGCCGGTCAGAAAACCATTGAGCAGGCACCAGCCCAGCAAGCCGGGCAAATCCGGGCGACTATAGAGCACGCGCTGGCCATCGGCGCTACACAGCTGCCACTGCTGGCGGCGGGTCAGCAGCAGCGTGCTTTGGCTGACATCGACTCCGGGGGGCAATCGCAACACTTCCAGTTTGCCGGGTTTGTCGGCAAAGGCGGCATCGAGCTTGCGGCTCAGCACCGTCAGTTCAATGGGGCACAAACGGGAGTCGTTGGCCGTACGGCGAAACAGTTCACGGGCTTCATGCAGGCCTGCCAGCATCTGTTCGCGCAGCCGTTGGTGCCAGGCCTGCAAGGCTTCCAGAGGCCAGTCCCGGTGTGACTGCAATTGCTGGCAGCGCTGACTGTCCCAGCCCCAGGTGCGGGTCAGTTGGGCAAGCGTTTCGGCATGGGTGGCTGACACGTCGGCGGGGCGGTCACCGCCGCACTTGAGGTACAGGCAGCTGCGCATCAGATCCAGATCGCCCGGAGCCAGCCCCTGTGCCGACAGATAGCGTTCCAGTAACAGGTAAGGGTCCAGTGCCATCAGGTCAGTTTCACCGCGGTGCAGGGCTTCGCGAAAGACGGTGCTGAGCAGCCGCACCTTGGGGTACTGGCGGGCATAAACCGACATCAGGGTCAGTTTCAGCAGGGCCTTATAGGGCCGGTCGATGCCCTTGTAGAGCAACCACAGCATGGAGCCGAGAAACTCATCGGCGGGGATCGGGTCCGGCGCGCCCAGGTCAATCCACTGCTCCGGGTCAATACCGTTAGCAAACAGCTGAGCCTTGGCCTGCAGGTAGGGGCGCCGCTCCGCCGGGGAGATCAGCAGCCAGATAGGCAGCTGCCCGGCCAGACAGATGGCACTGCGATAAAATTCATCCAGCAACAGCCAATGCTGAAAGCTGCCGCAGGATTCGCAGGTCATGCCCTGTTTATTGCCCTGGCGGAACTCTTCCGGGTCAATCACGAAAAAGGTCAGATCCATACCCTGCCCCTGAGCCCACTGGGTCAGGCGGTCACATTTGGCTTTCAGTGCCAGGCGCTGTGGTTGTGTTAAATCAGAGCGGTGGCACACCCAGATATCCAGATCTGAACTACGGGTCTGCCCGAGGGTGCCAGTAGAGCCCATGGAATACACTGCGAGGATGTCTGTTGGGGCAGGGCTGGCCGCTGACACTCCCAGTTGTTCCGCTAGGCGACGCCGTAACGGCATATCCTCAACACCTTTGATACCATGCGGTGCATCTGCTTCGCCGCCCGGTAAGGCCGGGTCGTGGCAGTGCAACAACGCGGGCACCATATCGAACACCATGGCGGCCTGAGCCGTCATTGCCTGGCGTGCCAAACGCCGCCGCTGCGCATGCAGCGTTGCGATATGCAGGCTGAGTTCGTTGAGGTTAAGGTATGGCATCTACTGCTTAAAGTGTTAATTCGGTCACATTTTAAACCCTGGCGAGGCTTTCGCCAATGGTCATTTTGCTGACCTTGCTGACCTTTTCTAGGTGCTTGATTTTTATGTTGATAAGGTATTTTTGATGATGAAAGGCAAGGTTTTCTGGGTGCTGCTATTGCTCAGTGCACCATTGCTGGCGGCCAGCACGCCACAGCTGAGCCGGGTAATGCTTTGCCGTGACGTGGTGCAGCGTGAGCCGGTGGGTGAACTTAAGGGTGCGCAGTTGCCGGCAGGGCTTGATGAAGCCGTTCTGTTTACCGAGATCAAGAACGCGGCCGGGCATATTGTGCATCATCGCTGGTACCGAGACGGCCAGTTAAAAGCAGATGTGGCATTGCCCGTTGGCGCCAATCGCTGGCGTACCTGGTCGGATAAAAAGCTGCAGCCTGGGCATTGGCTGGTCAAAGTGGTGCTGGATGACGGCACCGTGCTGTATCAGCGGCAGCTGACGCTGGCACCAGTCGCCAGCCATGGCACCTAGTGGTAGGATGAGTTCAACTAGCAGGACGAAACCCGCATGAGTAAACCGATTCGCATCGCCACCCGCCAGAGTCCGCTGGCAATGTGGCAGGCCCACTACGTAAAAGACGCGCTGGAAGCCGCTCACCCTGGCCTGAGCGTTGAGCTGGTGCCCATGGTGACCCGGGGAGACAAAATCCTCGATACGCCGCTGGCAAAAGTCGGTGGCAAAGGGCTGTTTGTCAAAGAACTGGAACAGGCCATGCTCGACGACCGGGCGGACATCGCTGTGCATTCCATGAAGGACGTGCCGGTGGAATTTCCAGCCGGGCTGGGGTTGGTGACCATCTGTGAGCGAGAAGACCCGCTGGATGCGTTTGTCTCCAATCATTATGACAGCCTGGACGATTTACCGGCCGGGGCGGTGGTAGGCACCTCCAGTTTGCGCCGTCAGTGCCAGCTGAGGGCCCGTCGTCCCGATTTACAGGTCAAGGATTTACGGGGCAACGTCAACACCCGCCTGGCCAAGCTGGACGATGGCCAGTATGACGCCATTATTCTGGCCTGTGCTGGCCTTAAGCGCCTGAACATGGCCGAGCGCATTCGTATGGCCTTGCCAGCCGAACAAAGCCTGCCGGCGGTTGGCCAGGGCGCGGTGGGAATTGAAGCACGGTTGGACGATCAACATACCCGGGCATTACTGGCAGCACTGGCTGACGAGCCCACCCGTATTCGGGTGCAGGCCGAGCGTGCCATGAACTGCCATCTGCAAGGGGGCTGTCAGGTGCCCATTGGCAGCTATGCTGTGTTGGAGGGAGAACAACTCTGGCTGCGCGGCCTGGTTGGCCACCCTGATGGCAGCATCCTGCTCGAAGATGAGATCCGCGGCCCGGCTGGCGATGCCGAAAGGCTCGGGCAGCAACTGGGACAACGGTTACTGGATGCTGGCGCCAAAGCCATATTAGAGCAGGTTTACGGACGCACACTATGACGGTACTGGTGATCCGGCCCGCCCCCCAGGGGCCGCGGCTGGCAGACAAACTCAACCAACAGGGCATTAATGCCCTGGCGGAGCCGTTACTGGATATTGTGCCGGTCACCCCGGTACCCATTAGTGTCGAACAACTGGCCAGTCAACAGTGGGTGATTGCCGTGTCGGTTGCGGCCGCCGAAGCCCTGCCCTCGCCACTACCGGCCGGGCCACGCTATGCCGCTGTTGGCCAGGCTACCGCCGATGCCCTCAGCGCCGCCGGTGCCAGCGCGGTACTGGTGGCTGAACCTGCCGACTCGGAAGGTTTACTGGCGCAGCCAGCCCTGAAAAAAGTGCAGGACGAACATATCCTCATTGCCCGAGGTGACGGTGGCCGGGAGCTACTGGCCAACACCCTGACTGAACGTGGCGCCGAGGTAACGCAAGTCACCCTCTATCAGCGCCAGCGGCGGCAGTTAACGGCCGAGCAGGTGCTGGGGTGGCAGGACCGCCAGGTCGAGACAGTGGTAGTGACTTCCTGCAGTCTGGCCGATGCGTTGCTGGCAACAACCCCGCCGCCGCTGCATGACTGGCTGCTGGAGTTACAGTTGCTGGTACCTTCTGCGCGGGTTGCTGAACATTGTCACCAGGCCGGCTTCGGCCGTGTTGAAATTCTAAGCGGTGCCAGCGACGATGCGGTGCTGGCCTATTTTGAAAAAGAAAAGGTTGCTATGACTGACGAACGTCTGGAGCCGGAAGTAACGGCGAGTGAAAGCGAGTATCAGCCGCCTGTAGCCAGTAAGGCTGGCAAGAAAGGAGGCTCGACGGCCTTGGCACTGCTGGCGTTGTTACTGGCCGCCGGTTCCTTGGGCTGGTCAGGCTGGCAGTATTATCAGGCGCGCCATAACGCCGCCCTGCCCCAGGTTTCGGTTGCGCAGGTCAATACCCTGCAACAGCAGTTACAACAGCTACAAGGGCAACTACAGCAACTCGGCCATGGCCGCCAGCAGGATCAACAGCAGCTGACAACACTGCGCCAACAGCTGGCCGAGTTGCAAAGCGCCCAACGCCAGCAGGTAAGCTGGCCGCATAAAGAGGCCGCCATGCTGGTACGTATGGCCAATCGCCGCTTGTATCTCAGTCAGAACCTGCCGGTAGCAGAAGCCTTATTGCAAGATGCTGATGCCACGTTGAAAAAACTACCGGAAGACAGCGACATTCTGGCCTGGCGCCAAGCCATTGCGGCAGATCTGGCGAATTTGCAGGCGCAACCGAATATTGACCGTACCGACCTGGCCATGCAGCTTAGCGGCCTGCGGTCGCAGGTAGACCAGCTGGTACTGAACACCGTGAAACTGCCAGAGCTGGATCAGGCCAAGCCGGATCTGCAGCTCAGCGATGACAGTGGCGACTGGCGGGAAAACCTCAAGCGCTCCTGGCGCCGGTTTGCTGATGACTTTATCAAAGTGCGTAAGCGCCAGCAGGACGTGCAGCCGATGCTCAGCCCGTCCCATCAGGCCTACCTGCGTGAAGCGCTGAAACTGGCATTGGATGAAGCCGAGCTGGCTATGTTTGCCGGTGATCAGGTGCGCTACCAGGCCAACTTGCGTCAGGCCAAGCAGTGGCTGAGCACCATGGCGAGTCATGATGCCAAAGTAAACCAGGCCTTTATCAGCGGCCTGGACGCCCTGCTGGCCAAGCCGGTCAGCCTCAGCCTGCCCAAGTCTTTGGATTCACTGCGTATGGCGGAGGATAGCCAATGATCCGCCTGTTGATCTTTCTGGCATTGCTGATTGCCGGTTTGATTGCCGGCCCTTGGCTGATTGGTGATACCGGTTATGTACTGATTGCCCTTGGCCACTATACCGTTGAGTCATCCGTGGTGATGCTGGCGGTGGTTGTGGCACTGGTACTGATCTTGGTTTGGTGCCTGGACTGGCTGGTGCGGCGGCTTTATCGCACCTTGGGCCGGGGTCGCCACTGGTTGGGTGATCGCAGTGGGCGGCGCGCCAATAAAAAAGCCTCCAAGGCCTGGCAGCAACTCTGGCTGGGGCAGTACCGCAAGTCTGCCGCAGCCTTGGCGGTGGCGGCAGAATACGCGCCATTGCCGGATTTTCCACGCCTGGCCGCCGCTTACGCCGCCCATAAAGCGCAGGATCTGGCCGAGCGCGACCGTCTGCTTGAGCAACTGCAACAACCGTTAGCAGCTCCGGCGATGCTATTGCACCTGGGGGACATCAGCGCCGCCTGCCTGGCCTTTGACAGCCTGTCTGACGAATTACGGCAGAGTAAAGCCGGGGAGCAACTCAGTGCCCGGCTGGCACTGGCTCGTGGCGATCTGGCGGCGTTGTGGCCACATATTGATGCGCTGGCCGATACGGAGCGTGATCAGTACTTTTTGCCGGCCCTGAGCGCCCGTATTGCAGTGGCAACCGATGAAGGCAGTGAAGCACTTAGTCGCCTCGAACAGGTGCTGGATAAGCACAGCCGGGAACGCCCGGAGGTGATTGCCGCTCTGGCTCATGGCTATGCAAAAAATGGCCAGCAAGACAAAGCCCGCGAACAGTTGCTGGCGGCAGCCAAGCGCCATCCGCAGGCGCCGGT
The DNA here is from genome assembly GCF_045291545.1 of Gallaecimonas aegicerasi. Classification (GTDB taxonomy): domain Bacteria; phylum Pseudomonadota; class Gammaproteobacteria; order Enterobacterales; family Gallaecimonadaceae; genus Gallaecimonas. Next base: position 2,728,932 of record NZ_CP149514.1, on the reverse strand, counting down.
ACTGGACGCCCTGGTAGCACTTAGCGATCAGGAAAGTGCCGCCAAGACGCAGCGGCAGTTATTGAAGTGGCACCATAAGCGCGATCATGATCCGGTACTGCTGGCAGCCCTTGGCATGCTGAGTGAGAAACAGCATGAATTACCCGAAGCGCGCCGTTACCTCGAAGCGGCGCTGGCGCTAAGGGATGATCATCACTGGCGACTGGCGCTGGCCAAGTTGCTGGTACGAATGGGCCAGAATGAGCAGGCATTGCAGCATTTTCAGGCATTGCACTGATTGAAAGTGGCAAAGGTGGTTGATTGCACTAGCCTTTTTAATAAATGGAGGAGGTGCCATGCGGATCGTTTGGTGGGGGCTGTTGTTGCTGACAGCCACAGCCTGGGCGCGAGAGCCGTTGTTGTCATCACATTACGGCGACATTGCTTATGCCAATGAAAAGAGCTTTGAAAGCAACCTGCTGAAACTGCGTGACCCCAAGAAGTTGGCGGCGCCGGGGGCACGCTATGGGCAGCCCGTGGTCACCCCAACCCGCTGGCTGAACCGCAAGGCAGTGGTACTGACCCAGCGCGCCTGGTACTTTGAAAGCCCTTATCATCTGGTGGTGATCATTGTCGGCACGGATAACCGGCCGCTCTATCGCAGCCACCGTATTCACCTTGACTGCCAGCTGCCGGGTAACCTGACCCGCCGCGCCGCCATTACCACCTGCATGCAACAGCAGCAAAAGGATCGTAAATAACCGTTGTTATACGGTTCTGTCCCGCCCGGCCAGGGCGCCAAACAGTAAAGCCAGTAAGGTTATCGCCGCTAGCAGCGGCGTCAGTGCCGGCCAGCTGCGCAGCCAGTCGTGACCGGCGCCGATGACAAGTGGCCCCAGTGCAGCCAGGGCATAACCCACTCCTTGCGCCATGCCGGACAAGCGTGCGGCATCATCACTGTTGCTGGCCCGGTGCACCAGTAGCGCCAGGGCCAGGCCAAAAGAACTGCCCTGGCCCACGCCCAGAACAATGCCGGCTGGCCACAGCCAGCTTGGCCCTGCTTGTAAGATGGCGATAAACCCCACCAGGGTCAGCAACATGGCAATGACAATCGCCTGGCTTTGACTGCGGCTGCGTTGAGTCAAGGCGGTGGCCAGCAGGGCTGCAGGTGCCTGCAGGAAAATTGACACCGAGGTCAGCCAGCCGGCGGCCTCGGGGGTTAAACCGCGACTCATCAGCATACTGGGTAACCAGGCAAATACCGAGTAGGCCAATGATGATTGAAAGCCCATATACAGCGACACTTGCCAGGCCAGGGCTGAACCCCACAAGGGCTTGGCCACGGCAGTAGTGGCGGGCGGTTGCAGATGGCTGCGCCACAGTATCATGGCGGCCAGGGCGGGAATGGCCCACACACCTAGCGCCAGCGGCACCGAATGCAGAGTGTTGGCCAACGGTACCATGGTGCCAGCCGCAACAGCGGCGCCGATACAAAGCATCATAGTGTAAAGGCCGGTCATCACTCCGGCTTGCTCAGGGTAGTCGCGTTTGACGACGCCGGGCAGCAGTACTCCGACAACGCCAATGCCAGCGCCGGCTGCGATCATGCCGGCAAACAGTGCCCAGGGGCTGGCCACTGCACGTAACGCGGTGCCGCCGGCCAGCACCAGCAGTGCCAGCCGGAGTGCCCAGTCCAGCCCCAGGCGTTTTGCTAATAGCGGCGCCAGCGGTGCAAATAGGCCCAGACACAGTACTGCCAGGGTATTGAGCCAACCTGCTGCTGTTGTCGACAGGCCCAGCTCTGGTAATACCGGGCCAAGGCTGGTCAGGGCTGGGCGCAGGTTGATAGCGACCAGCAGCAGCGCCAGCAGATTAAATAAACGCAAAGGCGTCCCCAAACAGGCGCTGCCGGTCGGCGCCATGGGCGCTGAAGTGATCCCGCGCAACTGCCGCCATTTCAAAACGACCGGCAAGATAAATATCAAACTCGGCCAAATTCGGGTTGTGGCGGGTAACGGCATCAATCACCAGGCCGCTGTCACCAGCCATGTCGGCAGGTTTATCTTCTAGCACGGGCACGTACGACAGCGCCGGATGTGCGTCCGCCAGCGCCTGCATTTCCTGATGCAGATACAACGCCTCAGGGGTTTTACCGCCCCAAAAAACCTGGATGGCGCGCTGAGCGTCGAGCGCCAGTGCCCGCCGGACAATGGCGCGAACATAAGAAAAACCGGTGCCGCCGGCAACCAGCAACAATGGCCGTGGGCTGCCTTCGCGCAACTGCGCCTGACCCGCGGCCAACTCAATAGTGACCTCGCCATGTTGCTGAAAATACTCAACCACCTGCATCGCCCAGGAATCCGGGCCAAAAGCACCCACATGCAGCTCGATGTAGGGTTCACCGGCCAAGGAGGCGATGGAAAAGGGCCGCTTGTCGTCCTCGCTTAGCACCACCTTCAGATACTGACCGGCGGCAAACTGCACGCCTTGTGGTGCTACCAGGCGAATGTGATAAACGGTGTCGGTAAAGGGGCGCACGTCCTGCACCCGGCATTGATATTGCTGCATGGCTTCTCAGTTATTGTCGAGGATGCCAAGGTCATCCCAGAGGGCGTCAACGCGTGCCACTACCGCTGGGTCCTTGATAATGGGTTTGCCCCATTCCCGGTGTACTTCACCTGGCCACTTGTTGGTGGCATCCAGGCCCATTTTGGAACCCAGGCCTGCTTCCGGTGAAGCGAAGTCGAGAAAATCGATGGGAGTGTTGTCAATAAAGACGGTATCACGGCGGGGGTCCATACGCGTGGTGATGGCCCAAATCACGTCCTGCCAGTTACGGGCATCAATATCATCGTCGCAGACAATCACGAACTTGGTGTACATGAACTGGCGCAAGAAAGACCAGACGCCCATCATCACCCGCTTGGCATGGCCGGGGTAACGTTTTTTCATGGTGACCACCGCCATGCGGTAACTGCATCCTTCCGGGGGCAGATAAAAGTCGACGATTTCCGGGAACTGCTTTTGCAGGATAGGTACAAAAACTTCGTTCAGTGCTACGCCCAGTACCGCCGGTTCATCTGGTGGCCGGCCGGTATAGGTGCTGTGGTAGATGGCATCACGGCGGCGGGTGATGTGAGTGACGGTGAACACCGCATGGCGTTCTTGCTCGTTGTAATAACCGGTGTGGTCGCCAAAGGGGCCTTCCATCGCCGTTTCGTCCGGGTCGATGTAACCTTCCAGCACCAGCTCGGCGCTGGCTGGCAGTTCCAGATCGCACGACAGAGCCTTGACGACTTCGGTCTTATTACCGCGTAGCAGCCCGGCAAAAGCGTATTCGGAGAGTGTGTCCGGCACCGGCGTGACGGCGCCAAGAATGGTGGCCGGGTCAGCACCAAAAGCTACCACCACCGGGAATTTTTCCCCGGGGTGTGCTTCTTTAAATTCGGCGAAGTCCAAAGCACCGCCACGGTGCGACAGCCAACGCATGATCAGCTTGTTGCGGCCCAGCTTTTGTTGCCGGTAAATGCCCAGGTTCTGGCGCTTTTTATAGGGGCCGCGGGTTATGGTCAGGCCCCATGTCATCAGCGGTGCGGCGTCGTCAGGCCAGCAGGTCTGAATGGGAATGGCATCCAGGTCAACTTGCTCGCCTGCGAGCACCACATCCTGGCAAGGCGCCTTTTTCAGACGCTTGGCGGGCATGTTCAATACCTGTTTGAACACCGGCAATTTGTCCCACAGATCTTTAAATCCCTTCGGTGGATCCGGTTCTTTCAGGTAAGCCAGCAGTTTGCCAACGTCACGCAGGGCGCCGACATCATCCTGGCCCATACCCAAGGCCACTCGCTTGGGGGTGCCGAACAGATTGGCCAGCACCGGCATGTTATAGCCTTTGGGGTTTTCAAACAGCAGGGCCGGGCCACCGGCGCGCAGAGTGCGGTCGGCAATTTCGGTCATTTCCAGATACGGGTCGATGGGCTGGGAGATGCGCTTGAGCTCGCCAAGAGCTTCCAACTGGCGGATAAAGTCCCGTAAGTCGTTATAGGTCATGAGCGTCCGTGGGCTGAACAAGAAGGCGCCATTATAGCCGTAGCGGCAGCGCAGCGACAAAAAACGGCCGCAATGGCGGCCGTTTTTGCGTTTGGATGACGATTAGCTCTTGGTGCGCTTCATGGCCTCGAAGAATTCATCGTTGGTTTTGGTCATCGACAGTTTGTCGATAAGGAATTCCATGGCCGAGATCTCATCCATCGGGTGCAGAATTTTGCGCAAAATCCACATCTTCTGCAGCTCGTCTTCACGGCACAACAGCTCTTCGCGGCGGGTGCCGGAGCGGTTGAAGTCAATGGCCGGGAAAACCCGTTTTTCTGCGATTTTCCGAGACAGGTGCAGTTCCATGTTACCGGTGCCCTTGAACTCTTCGTAGATGACTTCGTCCATCTTCGAGCCGGTATCAACCAGAGCGGTAGCAATGATGGTCAGGCTGCCACCTTCCTCAACGTTACGGGCGGCGCCGAAGAAACGCTTCGGCCGGTGCAGGGCGTTGGCATCCACACCACCGGTCAGCACCTTGCCAGAGCTGGGCACCACGGTGTTGTATGCGCGCGCCAGACGGGTGATGGAGTCGAGCAGGATCACCACGTCTTTTTTGTGCTCCACCAGGCGTTTGGCCTTTTCAATGACCATTTCGGCAACCTGAACGTGGCGGTTAGCAGGTTCGTCGAAGGTGGAGGCGACTACTTCACCTTTGACCAGCCGCTGCATCTCGGTGACTTCCTCTGGGCGCTCATCAATCAGCAGCACAATGAGGGTTGTTTCCGGATGGTTGTAGGTAATGCTCTGAGCAATGTTTTGCAGCAGGATGGTTTTACCGGCCTTGGGCGGTGCGACGATCAAGCCCCGCTGACCTTTACCAATCGGTGAGGCCAAATCCAGCACCCGGGCGGTAATGTCTTCGGTGGAGCCGTTACCCCGTTCCATCCGCATGCGGTTATTGGCATGCAGTGGCGTCAGGTTTTCAAAGAGAATTTTATTACGGGAGTTTTCCGGGCGGTCAAAGTTAACTTCGTTGACCTTCAGCAGTGCAAAGTAACGCTCGCCTTCTTTGGGCGGGCGGATTTTGCCGGCAATGGTGTCACCGGTGCGCAGATTGAAACGGCGTATTTGGCTCGGTGAGACATAAATATCATCAGGACCGGCCAGATAGGACGAATCCGCACTGCGTAAAAAGCCGAAGCCGTCCTGGAGAATTTCAAGAACACCGTTGCCGAAGATGTCTTCGCCTGATTTAGCGTGGGCCTTGAGAATGGCAAAAATGATGTCCTGCTTGCGGGCACGAGCCATGTTTTCCAGGCCCATATTTCCGGCCAGGGCTACCAGTTCCGAGACTGGCATGTTCTTCAATTCGGTAAGATTCATAGTGGTGGGTTTTTTTATTTACGTTTTTGGTAACAAACGAGAAATTTCCACGCCCCGGCGTGAACCCAGGAAGGGCATGAAGGAAAGTGAACGGCCTTAAATTAGCAGCGATAAAGCATCGCGTCTAGAAAAATCGACGAGAAAACGAACAAGGCGCCTGTCGGCGCCTTGTGAATGCTCAGATATTGGCATCCAAGAATTCTTTCAGTTGGGTCTTGGACAGGGCGCCAACTTTGGTTGCCGCTACCTGGCCACCCTTGAACAACAACAGCGTCGGAATACCACGGATGCCAAATTTCGGCGGCGTGTCGCTGTTTTGATCAATGTTCAGCTTGGCTACGGTCAGGCGGCCAGCGTATTCATCAGCCACGTCATCGAGTACCGGCGCAATCATTTTGCAAGGACCACACCACTCGGCCCAGAAATCGACCAGAACCGGGGTATCGGACTGCAGCACGTCGCTGTCGAAGCTGTCGTCACTCAGGTGAACAATCTTGTCGTTCATTACATTCTCCAAAGGTGGTTGCGATCCGGGGCACAAAACCGGTTGCCGCGGCGCGATCGACGCCTATTTCAAAGGAATCTGTTCCTTATTGCAAGCCGAAGCTGATATGCTTGAGCGCCTATGACTAAGACACATCTCACCGATATCAAATTCAGTGAACTGGGCCTGGCGGAGCCGGTTTTAGAAGCCCTGAGCAACAAGGGTTTTCATAACTGCACTCCCATTCAGGCGCTGTCGCTGCCCATTGCCCTTCAGGGAAAAGACGTTGCAGGCCAGGCGCAAACAGGCACCGGTAAAACCATTGCCTTCCTTGCTGCAACTTTTCATTACCTGTTGACTCATGCACCCAAAGAAGGCCGTACCAGCACCCAGCCTCGGGCCATAATTATGGCACCGACCCGCGAACTGGCCATTCAAATCCATAATGACGCTCTGGCCATGGCCAAGGCATCGAATTTATCGATGGCGTTAATCTATGGTGGCGAGGGCTATGACAGCCAGCGCAAGCAGCTGGAAGCCGGTGTGGATGTGCTGATCGGCACCACCGGCCGCATCATCGATTACTTCAAGCAGGGTGTATTTGACCTTAAAGCCATTGACGTTGTGGTGCTGGATGAAGCTGACCGGATGTTCGATCTCGGCTTTATCAAGGATATCCGTTACCTGTTCCGGCGTATGCCGGCGGCTTCTGAGCGGCTCAACCTGCTGTTCTCTGCAACCTTGTCTTTCAAAGTTCGGGAACTGGCTTACGAGCACATGAACAGCCCCGAACACGTGGAAGTAGAGCCAGCGCAGAAAACCGGCGCGCGGATCACCGAAGAGCTGCTCTACCCGTCCAAGGAAGATAAGTTCAAACTGCTGCTGACGCTGATCGAAGAAGACTGGCCAGAGCGAGCCATTATCTTTGCCAATACCAAGATTGTCTGTGAGCGTGTCTGGGGCCATCTGGCCGCTGATGGCCACCGGGTAGGCCTGTTGACAGGCGACGTGCCGCAGAAAAAACGGCTGCGCATTCTTGATGATTTCACTCAGGGCAAGCTGGACTTTCTGGTTGCCACCGATGTCGCGGCCCGTGGTCTGCACATCCCGGCGGTGACCCACGTCTATAACTTTGACCTGCCGGACGATTGCGAAGACTACGTGCATCGGATTGGCCGTACCGGCCGCGCCGGGGCCTCCGGGCATGCGGTGAGTCTGGCCTGTGAAGAGTATGTATTTAACCTGCCGGCTATCGAAGAATATATTGGCCATGAAATTCCGGTGACGCAATACAACCCGGATGCCTTGCTGACTGACCTCAATCCGCCGAAGCGGTTGCATCGTGCCGGTCGGGACCGCACCTCTGGCCGGGGGGGCAGCAATAACCGTGGCAATGGTGGCCAGCGCCGTAACAATGGCCGCGGTCGCAGTAGTCAGAGCTGATAGCGATGAAAAGCCCGCTTTTTGCGGCAATTGATCTCGGCTCGAACAGTTTCCACCTGCTGGTGGTTAAAGCCAGCGGTGGTCACGTACAGACCCTGGCCAAGGTGAAACGTAAAGTGCGCTTGGCTGCGGGGCTGGACAGTCACTACCAACTTGATGATGCCGCCATGCAGCGAGGCTGGGAGTGCCTGGCCCTGTTTGCTGAGCGGCTGCGCGATATTCCTGCCGGCCAGGTCAAAGTTGTGGCCACTGCCACCCTGCGCTTTGCCCGCAATGCCGAACGCTTCCTCGTTCATGCCGAACAGCTGTTAGGCCACCCCATTACCGTCATTACTGGTGAGCAGGAAGCTGAGCTTATCTATCAAGGTGTTGCCCAAACCTGCGGCCAGCCGGGCCGGCGGCTGGTGGTTGATATTGGCGGCGCCTCCACGGAATTGATTATTGGTGAGGGCGCCCAGGCGCTGGCGCTGACCAGCCTGGAAATGGGCTGCGTTACCTTTCAGGAACAGTTTTTTGCTGATGGCCAGCTAACCGCCGGGGCCTTTGCCCGCGCTATTGCAGCCGCCCGCCAGCGTCTGCAGGGTATCAGCGATACTTACAGGCAGCTGGGTTGGCAACACTGTGTGGGGGCGTCTGGCTCGGTGCAGGCTGTACAGGAAGTGCAACTGGCGCGCGGCGAGGATGAAACCGTCACCCTGGCGCGATTACGACAAACGCAGGCCGATACCATCGCCTGTAAAAACCTAACGGCATTAACGCTTAATGGCCTCAGTGAAGAACGCAAACCGGTCTTTGTGGCGGGGCTGGCTATCTTGCTGGCGATCTTTGAGGAGTTGTCCGTCACCAGTATGGAAGCTTCAGGGGGAGCGCTGCGCGAAGGGGTGATTTATTCCTTATTGCCTATTGTCAGTGCCGATGTGCGCAGCCGTACCCTGGCTGCCCTGGAAGAGCGCTTCTCGCTGGATGCTAACCATGGCCGGCGGGTGGCGGATACGGCAGTGCGACTGGTAGCAGATGCGGAGGCTGACTCGGGCGTGCTGGTCGCAGCGGCGCGGCTACATGAGCTGGGCCTGGCGGTGGGCTTTAAGGGCGCCAGTGATCATGGTGCCTATCTGGTATCACACCTCGATTTGCCCGGTTTCAGTGCTCCAGAGCGGCGCCAGATGGTCACCCTGGTTGGCCATCAACAAGGGCCATTACCGGATATCCTATCGCCGGAGGTGCTGGCACTACGGCTGGCGGTATTGTTGTGTGGCGAACGCCAGGCACCACCGGCATCAGCGACTGTACACTGGCCGGAGGCGCAGCAACTGCAGCTTCAGCTACCGGCTGATTGGCTGGCAACGCGCCCGCTGATGCAGGCGCTACTGCAGGAGGAGCAGCAGACACTGGCAGCCGCTGGTTGGCAGCTGTTGGTTGAGCCTCAGCCTTAAACCTTAAAGCGTCCGGTCAGGTCGCTAAGCGTGGCTGACAACGCATCGAGCTGGCGGCACAGTTCGCGGTTAGTTTTTGCCAGAGCATCGCTGTCATCAACCCGGTGACGAATTCCAGCCAGGCTATTATTGACCTCTTTGCCAATATGCGACTGCTCTTCAGCGGCAGTAGCAATCTGGTTGTTCATGCTGTTGACTTGGCTTATCGCATGGGTGATGTTGAGCAGTGTTTCCCCTGTACTGTTGACCACTTCAACGGCCCTTTCACCGCCTTTCTGGCTTTCCTGCATATCCTGTACTGCGGCCCGGGCGCCTTGCTGCAAGCGGACGATTTTCTCCTGAATTTCCTCGGTACTTTGCTGCGTGCGACTGGCCAGTGAACGTACTTCGTCGGCGACCACGGCAAAGCCACGGCCCTGTTCGCCGGCCCGGGCAGCTTCAATGGCGGCATTGAGCGCCAGCAAGTTGGTCTGTTCGGCAATGGCGCGAATAACGTCCAGAATTGAGCCGATAGATTCTACATCGGCGCCCAGGGTTTCGATGTTGCGGGTAGCCTTGTCCACATCTGCTGCCAAGCCGCTGATAGTATTGATGGCGTCATCCACATTGCCGCGCATTGAATTGGCTTGTTGCTCGGTATCGGCAGTAGCTTGTGCGGCCTGCTGGGCAGACTCCGCCACGCTGGTGGTCGCCTGGGCCATTTGCTCCATGGCGTGAGAGACCTGTTCGGCATCGGTTTTCTGGGTGGCGAGACTGTCACTGGCTTTCACTACATTGCCGTCCAGTTGCCGGGTCAGTTGCTGTAATTGTGTGACCGAATCTGTCAACTGCCGCACCAGTTCCTGGATCTTCGAGACAAAGGTATTAAAGGCGTTTGCCAGCTGCGCGGTTTCATCGTGGCCATCTACCGCCAGGCGACGGGTCAAATCGCCTTCGCCATCAGCCAGGTCAGTCAGATTTTCGGTCAAGCGTCGCAGCGGCTTAACAATACTGCCTGCCATAGCAACCGCCACCAGCAACAGCAACAGCAACATCACCACCACCGTTACGCTTTGCCTGATCCGCAATTGTGAATTAGCTTTGGCGTTGATTTCTGCCTGGCGGGCAACCTTGGCGTCAACATCGTCAATGTAAAAACCGGTGCCCAGCATCCAATGCCATTTGTCCAGATAAATGGCGTAGGAGAGCTTCGGGTACGGGGTTTTGTCCTGACCGGGGCGGGGGAAATAGTAGGTGACGAAATCACCGCCCCGTTTACCTGCGGCGATCAGTTCGCGGATCAGGTACTTACCGTGACTGTCTTTGAGATCCCAGAATGACTTGCCTTCGGCGCTGGCGCCACCACGGCCCTGTACAATGCGAATACCGTTATCGTTGTAACCAAAGATGTAACCGTCTTTGCCAAACTCCATACGCCGTAACAGCGATTTAGCCGCTTCTTTGGCTGCATCTGACTGAGCATCGGCACCCTCATAAAAGGGTTTAATGGCGGTGTAGGCCATTTCCATGTAATGCACCAGTTCATCTTTTTTTGCCTGAATAAGGCCTTGACGTAATTCATCCAGGTTTTCTTGTTGCAAGGTGCTTTGACCATGCCAGGACAGTAACTGCATGGCCAGCACCAGCACCAGTGCAGGGGCAATGGCCAGCAATAACATTTTGTTTCTTATCTGCCATTTCATGGCCAACTCCCCATGCTGTTAAGTCAACTGTCTATTTATCGACCATTCAGGGTTATTCCTTAGTGTCTTCTTCGTCGTCTTCCAGACGCAGTTCCATGCCGCTGTCTTTTTTTCCAACTTCATTTTTTGCCAGTTTAACTTTCAGGCGTAAATCGTTGGCAGAGTCGGCATTGCGTACCGCCTGGTCAAGGTCAATTTTGCCTGCCATGTGCAAGTCAAACAGCGCTTTATCAAAGGTTTGCATGCCCAGGTTCTCGGACTTTTGCATGATTTCCTTGATGGAGTGGACATCGCCGCGTTTGATCATTTCCTGCACTGTCGGTGTGCCCAACAGTACTTCCACAGCGGCACAGCGCTTGCCGTCCATGGTGGGGATCAGGCGCTGCGAAACAAAGGCTCGCAGGTTCAGTGACAGGTCAAGCAGCAATTGTGGATGGCGCTCCTCGGGGAAGAAATTGATGATCCGATCCAGCGCTTGGTTGGCGTTGTTGGCGTGTAACGTAGAAATACACAGGTGGCCTGTTTCGGCAAAGGCCAGAGCGTGTTCCATGGTTTCGCGGTCACGGATCTCGCCGATGAGGATGACATCCGGCGCCTGGCGCAGGGTATTGATCAAGGCATTATGAAAACTGCGGGTATCAGTGCCGACTTCCCGCTGATTGATGATGCTTTTCTTGTGTTTGTGAACAAATTCCACCGGATCTTCGATGGTGATGATATGGCCACTGGCGTTTGTGTTGCGATAATCAATCAATGCCGCCAGTGATGTTGACTTACCGGAGCCGGTGGCACCGACAAACAGCACCAGCCCGCGTTTGGTCATGATCACATCCTTGAGCACTTCCGGCATGCCTAAATCTTCAAGCTTGGGAATGTCGTTGCGGATATAACGGGCGACAATGCTGACTTCGTTGCGTTGCTTGAAAATATTGACTCGAAAGCGGCCGACGCCAGAGATAGAGCGGGCCAGGTTCATCTCCAGCTCTTTTTGGAAGGTTTCCTGCTGCTCTTCATCCATGATGCCCAGAGCCACCTGGCTGATTTCGCCTGGAGTCAGGGGATCTTTGGCCAACGCTTTGAGTTTGCCGTGAAATTTGGCACAAGGTGGCGCGCCGGTGGACAGGTAAAGATCCGAGCCGTCATTTTTGGCCAGTACGGTAAGGAATTGGTCGATATCAATCATGGTTGGTTCTTCTGGTTGTCAGCAAGCAGGCTTATTGGTACAACGCCTGTAGCTTAAATATCAAGGCGAACAGCTACCACGGCGGAAAAAGTAATAACCGTAATCACCTAACATGACCATATTGGCAGCGCTTTGCTTAAGTAACTGAAAATTTCCCAGCCGCTTGTCAGCGATGCTCAATTGTGACTGCTGCTGACGATAGGGTGCCTGAATATGCAACAGCGGGGTGGTGACCTCCAGCTGCTCGGTGCCGAACAGCCACTGGGTGGCGGCACTCATATCCTTGGACCCGGTCATGGTGGTGGAGGTGGCAAAGTTGCACCAAGGGCCCATGATGCGTTTAAAGTCCTGATTTCGGACAACCCGAGTGTGGGCGCTGGGGCCGGAATTGGATTTATGATACAGCCGCTGGGTTCCCTGCTGGCAGGGAGTGTCGCGAAATTCCACTTTACCGTCTGCCGTTTTACACTGATAAACGGCAGCGTTTACCGAGGCGGTAAACAGCAAAGGGATGACAAATAACCTGACAGCGGTCATGCTTTTCAAAGCCTTAACATGTCTTTAAAGGGAAGTTAAGCGTAGCATAAATAACCATGGCTTATCGCATCAGACTATCATCATAACGACACACAACTTGGTATGCTATGAGCAGCGCCGCTGGCTAAGGTCAGCGCGTCACCACTGAAATCATAAAAACTTCAAGCACAAAAGGTGGTTGATGAACTTTGAATTTTCCGCCTTCGTTAAGGCGAAGCGGCGAACACTGGGACTGTCACAGGAAGAATTTGCGCACCATCTTTCCTGCCGTCGGGAAGCATTTTCCCGCCTGGATGCCGTCACCATCAGCCGCTGGGAACGGGGTGTGACAACGCCGTCGTTGTATCGGCAGGCACAAATTATTGCCGCGGTGGGGGACGATCCGCTGCAGACTTTGTGTAACAGCGATACTGAAGAAGTCCAGGAGCTGGCAGATGCTTTCCTGCTACAAGAACCCTGGACGCGACTACGGGCCTTTTTCTATCGCTATCGGGTTGCTGAGCATCTGAAAGTGGGTATTGATGTCAGTGAAAATGACATCTCAGAGTTTGAGCGCTTCTACGGCTGGATTGGTGCCAGTGATGATGGCGATTTGATGATTGAAAGCTGTCGGCGTTTGAATAAGGCCGGCAAGCTCTCCCATCAACTGATCCGCCATCATGACCTGCTGCTGGCACATATGGTGATGCTGCCCATCAAGAAATCGGACCGCCAGGCGCTAAGCGAAGACGCCAGTGCCTTTGTGCGCAATCTGACGCCGTCACGATTGCCAGAAAAGGGCCAGCCCTGCTACCTGATGGTGACCCATGCTGGTGGCCTTTGCGATACCCAGCTGGAGCGCTGCTTGCGTAGCCTGATGAATCTGATCACCCGGCACAGCCATATTCATGGGGTGATTTGGCGCGGCTACCGGGGTGATGCCGACGCGCTGTGCAATGTTCTGGGTATGGAGTTTCTGGGCCGCAGCCGGGAAACCGGCCACTACTATCTGCTGGAGCGGGAACGGTTGGCCAGCCAAATGGCGGCGGCTTTGCTCGGTAAGGTCGACGAATAATAAAAAACCCGGCGCCAGCCGGGTTTTTTGTTAGTGCCCAACACCGTATGCCGGGCCTTGATAGATAGGCCCTGGCTTGACGCCGGCGGCGCAGTCTGGCTGCATTTGCTTTAGCTGAACCAGATACCAGTCACCACCATGCCGGGTGCCCATAAACTCACTTGGGCTGAGAATAAAACAGCCTTTCAGGGTTTCTTTGGGGCCAAAAATGTATCGTTTATTGGGCGCCTCAGTCAGCCAGTGGCGGGCGGTAGCCAACTGTTGCTGGTTGCTTTCGTGGTAGCCGAACTGCACTACAGGACGGTCAGCGAAAAGTGCAAACTGTTCCTTAAAGTGCACCAGGCCCAATTGCCCATCGGGGCCCATACGCTCACCGACCTTGGCCATGATGTCGATAGGTGTCCGGTAGGGGCCAATGGCCATGGTGCCCAGCATGCTATAGCCTATCCACAGCGCTGCCATCATCATGCCCCAGCGCCGCCACAGCGGCGCCTTGCCACTGAGCAGCAAGACTGCTGCCATGGCTGCGCCCGACAGAGCCAGGAACAGCACACCCATGACACCCGCCAGGTGATAGACCTTGGGCAGTGCCGCAGCACCTAAGATCAGCGCTGTCAGCAGCCACATCAGGCCCAGCCATAACCGCCTAACCCAAGGGCGTTGGCTCAGTTCACCGAGAAAAGGCGCAATGGCCATGGCCAGCCAGGGGGTTGCCGGAGTCAGGTAGACACCGCGTTTGCCCGGGCTGATGGAGAAGAACAGCACAATCGCTACCACCATCACTAATGGCAGCAGGATCTCCGGACGCTGTTTTTCCTGCCACCAGCGCTTGATCATAAAAGGAGCCAGCAGTGACAGCGGTAACCAGAAGGCCGGAATGACTTCGGCAATGTAGTAGTACCAGGGAGCCTGGTGACCCAGTGAGTGTACGTAGCGGTTTGCGGTTTGGTTAAACAGAATATTGTCGCGATAGGCAACGGCTTCCGGGTTGGCGCTGTGGGCGGCGTACCACAGCATCGGCAGCCCCCAGGTTGCAATGGCGGCCAGCAGCATCAGTGGCCCAAGCCAAGCTCGCTTGTCCAGGCGGGCTCGCAGATCCGGGCGCCATAACAGGGGCAGTAAGGCAAACAGCGCCAGAACACCTACCCCTTTGGTGATCACCCCAAAGCCTGCGGCGGCAAAGCCGAGGAAATACCAGCTCCAGGCGGGGCCTAATAGTAAATGCCGTAGCAGCCCATAAGTGCCCAGGGTGATCCAAAAGACCACCAGCATATCAATTTGGGCGGTTTTGGCCTGCAGCGTCAGTTGCAGGGTAAAAGCCAGTAGCCAGAGAGTTTTAGTGGCAACATCCTGGCCGAATAACCGTTTGGCCAAGTCAACCGTTAAAGCCACAGTTGCCAGCCCGGCCAGGGCTGATGGCAGTAAAAAAGCGACTTTCAGAGGCACTTTCAGCCACAGCAAAACAGCAATGGCCCACATGAAGATAGGTGGTTTATCTGGGTAAAGTTCACCGACCCGGTGCGGGATCAGCCAATGGCCGGTATTGACCATTTCCTGGGCAATCAGAGCAAAGCGGGGTTCATCAGCAGGCCAAGGCCAGCGCAGGCCGAGGCCTGCGAGGACAACGATGATTAGCAGTAGCCAACCCAAACGGTATTCAGTTCTTGCTTTCATGCGCCTTGATCAGCTGCAGATTACGCAGATAAATGGCAAGGCCGGCTCCTTGGCCGAGAATAAATACCGGATCCTGGCGATACAGCGCGTAGCACAACAGCAAGGAAGAGCCACCCAGCGAAAAATACCAAAAAGCTTTCGGTACAACGCTCTGCTTGGCTTTTTCACTGGCCAGCCACTGCAGCAAGAAGCGGGCAGAAAACAACAGTTGGCCAGCAAAGCCGACGGCTAGCCACAGGTTCTCTTTCATTTTAATTCCTCAGTCAGCGTCGGGATCTTCGCCCGCTTTTGTAGCCAGCGCACACCAAAGATATCAACCAAGCCTACCCACAGACGGTTATTCAGGCCGTACTTGGACGTACCGGCCGTACGGGCACGGTGATTGACCGACTGACTGAGTACCTGGGCTCCGGCACGCTTGGATAAGGCTGGGAAATAACGGTGCATGTGGTTGAAGTACGGCAGCATGTGGAACAGCTCGCGGCTGATCAGTTTCAGGCCACAACCGGTATCAACAACGTCATCATTGAGCAGTCGGCGGCGTACACCATTGGCGATGCGCGACATCATCAGTTTGCCCCAGCTGTCGTTACGGCGGGTACGAATACCGCAAACACACAACAACGAGTTGCCTTGTGCGGCTTCGGCGGTGGCCAGCAGGGCCGGAATATCAGCCGGGTCATTCTGACCATCACCATCAATGGTTACGACATAATCGCCAAGGGCGGCGCGGCCGCCGTGCCAGATGGCTGTGCTCTGGCCACAGGAACGGGCAAAGCGCAGGGCTCTGAGCCACGGATATTGTTGTTTGAGTTCGTTGAGCAGCGCCCAGCTGTTGTCTTCGGATGCATCGTCAATGACGATGACTTCAAAAGCTTGCTCCTGCAGGCTGGCAGCAATTTCGGCCAGCAGCCCCGGCAAGTTATCTGCCTCATTTTTGGCAGGAATCACGACGGACAGTTTCATCAACAGCCTCGAAAGGGTTTAAAAGGGATAACACGCCATAATGGCGGGCCTATCTTAAAGGATTATTAAAGCGAAGGCTCGTTTAACCATTGCGCCGCCTGTTTGGCAAAGTAGGTGAGAATGCCATCGGCCCCGGCCCGCTTGAAACACAGCAGTGACTCGAGGATCACTTCCCGTTCACTCAGCCAGCCATTCTGGATGGCTGCCATCTGCATGGCGTACTCACCAGAGACCTGATAAGCGAAGGTTGGCACCTTGAAGGTGTCTTTGACCCGGCGCACAACGTCCAGGTAGGGCATGCCGGGCTTCACCATCACCATGTCGGCCCCTTCGGCCAAATCCTGTGCCACTTCCTGCAAGGCTTCATCACTGTTCGCAGGATCTTGCTGGTAGGTTTTCTTATTACCGCCCTTGAGGTTACCGGCTGAGCCGACAGCGTCACGAAACGGGCCATAAAAGGCCGAGGCATACTTGGCGGAATAGGCGAGAATCCGCACGTTGACGTGGCCAGCGGCTTCCAAGGCGTCACGAATGGCCTGAATACGCCCATCCATCATGTCTGACGGGGCGACAATATCAGCACCGGCTTCAGCATGGCTCAGCGCCTGTTTGACCAGCACCTCGGTGGTAATGTCATTGAGCACATAGCCGTCGTCATCGATGATGCCGTCCTGGCCATGGGTGGTGAACGGGTCCAGCGCTACGTCGGTGATCACGCCCAGCTGCGGGAACTGCTCTTTAAGGGCCCGGGTCGCTTTTTGCGCCAACCCGTCGGCATTGTAGGCTTCTTCTGCCAGCAAGGACTTGGCTTCGGGTGGCGTGACTGGAAACAGCGCCAGCGCTGGGATCCCCAGCGCTACCAGCTCGGCCGCCTCGGCCAGCAGTAAATCGATAGATAACCGCTCCACACCCGGCATGGAAGCCACCGCTTCGCGGCGGTTATTACCTTCCAGTACGAACACCGGCAGGATCAGATCATCAACGCTGAGCCGGTTTTCTGCCATCAGTCGGCGGCTAAAATCGTCTTTGCGCATGCGGCGCAGGCGGGTATGGGGAAAGGTGGCACGAAAAGACATCAGTAACTCCTTATGGCTGCTCCGCCAAGGCAAACAAACGCTGGCTGTTGGCTGCTACCATGGCGCCAAGCTGAGTGCTGTCCTGCCCGCGGCAGCGGGCAACGGTGGCAAGAATATGAGGCAGATAACGGGGTTCGTTTCGCCGGCTTTTGAGTTTCAGATCCCGTGGAATAAGGTAAGGTGCATCGGTTTCAAGCAGTAGCCGGTCGTCCGGGATCAATTTGACCAGCTGCTGCAGATGGCGGCCGCGGCGTTCATCGCAGATCCAGCCGGTGATACCGATGTATAGATCCAGCTCCAAGTAGCGGCGCAAAGTGGCTTCGTCACCGGTAAAGCAGTGGGCAACAGCGCCGGGTAAACGATGCCGGTACTGACTGACAATGGCGCATTGGCGCTCGGCAGCGTCCCGTTCATGCAGCAACACCGGCATATTCAGCTCCCCGGCCAGTGCCAGTTGAGCGCTAAAAACCGCTTCTTGTACCGGCCGGGGTGACAGATCCCGGAAAAAATCCAGGCCACATTCGCCAATGGCCACCACCGCGGGATGAGCGGCCAGTTGCCGCAATTCGCTGATGAAGTCGGCACCGGCATCTTTAGCGTAATGGGGGTGTACGCCGGCGGTGGCGTAAAGCCCCGGCTGGCCACTGGCCAGTGTGCAGGCCGCCTGACTTTCAGTAACGCTGGTGCCGGTAATGATCAGTTGCCTGACTCCTGCTGCCCGCGCTGCGGCCACAACCTGCTGGCGATCGGCGTCAAAGGCGCTGTCAGTCAGGTTAATGGCGATATCGCACAGCATTACTTCTCACGCTTAACGCTGATGCTACGGTTTTCACCGTCTTTACGCATGTAAACAGCGCCAAAAATGCCCTTTTTCAGGATCACTTTGTCGCCGCTACGGATGCCGCTGTAACCGCCGCTGATTTGTTGCCAGACCTGGTCGTTGTTCAGCACCACGGTAAGGCGCCCGTAGGGGTTTTTCTTGATGCTCACCACTACCGCGGTGATCTGATCCAGGCTCTGTTTTTCCTGTACTTTCTCTTCCATACCAAAGTTGGCGGCGGCACGGGCCTTCATGTCTTCGGTGGTAGCGACCACTTCTGGACGGCCAATGGCTTTGCTGGTTTGCTGGCTGGCGCCCTTCGCTACCGGCGCCGGTTCACCACTTTTTACCTGTTTGGCCAGGGCGTCGTAGCAGGCCAGGCGCAGACCGTTGTCAGTGAGCTGGGCACACTGGGCCAGTTTGTCTTGTACGGAAGCATTGGCACCAAAGGCCAGTAACAGCAGGGGCAGAACCAAGCGTTTCATGAGCTTTCCTCGTTGGCTGGGCGCTTTGGCAGCAGCAGCCGGGCCATCAGGAGCCCGGATTCATACAGCAGCCACATTGGAACGGCCAGCAGGGTTTGTGAGATGACATCAGGGGGGGTCAGCAGCATGCCCAGTGCAAAGGCAATAACAATGACATAAGGGCGTTTGGCTGACAGCGTTTGAATATCGGTGATGCCGCTATAGCACAGCAGCATCACAATAATGGGGATCTCAAAGGCCAGGCCGAAGGCAAAAAACAGCTTTAGAACAAAATCCAGGTAGCTGGCAATATCCGTGGCAATGGTCACACCGGCCGGTGCCACAGACGTGAAAAACGCAAAAATGACCGGAAAAACAACATAGTAGGCAAAAGCGATGCCGGCATAAAACAGTAAGCTACTGGCCAGCAGTAGCGGTGCCACCAGCCGCTTTTCCTGGCGGTACAAGCCCGGCGCAACGAAGGCCCAGATCTGATACAGCACCGCCGGCATGGCCACAAAAAAAGACAGCACCAGTGCCAACTTGAAGGGCGTGAAAAATGGCGAGGTGACGTCGGTGGCAATCATTGAACTGCCCTTGGGCAATTGCGCTATCAACGGTAATGCCAGGTGGTGGTAGAGATCCTTGGCAAAGAACACCAGTACCAGCAGAACCAGCCCTACTGCCGTCAGTGCCCGCAGCAGACGGCTGCGCAGCTCCAGCAGGTGGTGCAGTAGTGGCATGTCAGTCATGGTGCTCAGGCTTGTCCTTGTTGGCGTAGGGGCGGTCCAGCTCTTCGGCGCTGCGTTTCATCTCATCGACTTGCTGACGTTGTTCAGCTGACAGATTTTCGGCCCCCAGCTGGTCGGCTTTTTTCATGCTGTCATTGCGCTGTTGGCTCTCCAGCTCCCGTTCCAGCTCGTCCTGCACCTGCCGGGCCATGCCCTTGATTGTACGCACCCAACGGCCGAGGGTTCGGGCAGCCGCCGGCATGCGCTCCGGCCCCAGCACCACCAGTGCCACCACGGCCAGCAACAGCAGTTCCCAGAAGCCGATGTCAAACATCAGTGCGGGTCCTTGTCAGCCTTCTGTTTTTCTTTGTTTTGTTCTTCGTTTGGCGTGTCGGTGAACTGCGCGTCGGGCTTTTGCTCCTGCAGTGAGGCTTTGTCTTCATCCTTGTCATCGTCACGCATGGCTTTTTTGAAGCCTTTGATGGCGTCGCCGAGATCGGAACCGATATTTTTGAAGCGTTTGGTGCCAAAAATGACCAATACCACTGCCAGCAGGATCAGAAGTTGCCAGAAACCGATATTACCCATGGGATGTCCTTGCACATTGTTTGGGCGTCATTATACGCCTCATGGTTAATTTCGCAGCGCCTTTATCCAGGCACCTATGCCAGCCAGAGCAGCCAGCGTTGGCCAGTACCACAGTGTTTTGCCCAGTAATATAGCGGCACCGATCAGCAAGGTGACTGCCAGTAATTGCCAGCTTTGCTGTTGGCGTTGACGCTGTTGCTGCTGCTCGGCCTGCTGGTGGCGCAGGCTGGCTTGCTGCTGCCATTGCCGGGCCAGGCGCAGGTTGTCATAAAGCAGATCCGGCAGTTCCGGCAGTTTCTCGCCCCAGAACGGCAGGTTGGATTTTATCTGCCGCAACATCGCTTTCGGGCCCATCTGTTCTTTCAGCCAGTCTTCCAAAAAGGGTTTGGCTGTTTTCCACAGATCCAGCTGCGGATAGAGCTGGCGGCCCAGCCCTTCAATGTAAAGCAGGGTTTTTTGCAGTAACACCAGTTGCGGCTGCACTTCCATATTGAAGCGCCGGGCGGTGTTAAAGAGGTTTACCAAAACCTGGCCAAAGGAAATTTCTGCCAGCGGCTTTTCAAAAATCGGCTCGCAGACGGTACGAATGGCCATTTCAAATTCGTCGATACTGGTGTCATAGGGCACCCAGCCGGAATCCACGTGCAGTTGTGCCACCTTGCGGTAATCGCGATTGAAAAAGGCCACGAAATTTTCTGCCAGATAGCGTTTATCTTCCTTGGCCAGCGTGCCGACAATGCCGCAGTCAATACCGATATATTGCGGATTTTGCGGGTTGTCATAAGACACAAAGATATTACCCGGGTGCATATCGGCATGGAAAAACGAATCGCGAAAAACCTGCGTGAAAAACACCTCTACGCCTTTTTCCGCCAGCCTTTCCAGATTGACGCCGTGCTGGCGCAAGGTAGCGACGTCGGCCACCGGAATACCGTAGATCCGTTCCATCACCAGCAGCCGCTTGCGGCACAGATCGGAATAGACTTCCGGCACATAGAGTGAATCGGAACCTTCGAAGTTGCGCCGCAGCTGAATGGCATTGGCAGCCTCGCGCATCAAGTCCAGCTCGTCGAACAGGGTTTTCTGGTATTCCCGAACCACTTCTTTGGGTTTCAGGCGGCGCCCGTCTGGCAGCACTTTGGCGGCAATGGCGGCAAAGGTGTTCATCAGCCCGGCGTCAGCTTCCATGATCTTGCGAATGCCGGGGCGGATGACTTTCAACACCACATCCTGGCCGCTGTCTTTGAGGCGGGCGGTATGGACCTGGGCAATGGATGCTGACGCCAGTGGCTGTTCGTCAAAATCACTGAACCAGTTTTCCAGCGGGCCACCCAGTGACTGCTCGATACTGGCCCGCGCCGCTTTACCGGGGAAATGCGGCACCTTGTCTTGCAGCCGGGTCAGCTCTGCTGCCATGTCTTCTGGTAGCAGGTCGCGGCGGGTAGAAAGCATCTGCCCGAATTTGATGTAAACCGGCCCCAGCGCTTCAAACGCCAGGCGTAGCCGCGCCCCACGGGGCGTTTTCTTGTGGCGGTTGGGGATCCAGAACAAAGACAGCCGCCAAAGGCGCATATACCAAGGCCACAGGCGCCGTGGCACCAGCTCATCAACGCCGTGATTGAGCAGTGTTTTCAATACCTTATATAGCCGCAAGGTGGTCATAACTGCTCCAGCCGGGCCAGCCGGCGTTCCAGTTGGGCGGTATCACTTTTCAGATCGTCCACAGCGTCAAAAAAAGTCTGCTGTTCCAATCGGCTGGGGGTCAGGCGACTTTCTTCGGTGAGCTGTTCCGCGCCCCAACGGGCAAACTGGCTGAAGGCCTTATAGCCTGCTGTTGTGATTTTGCGCACGGCGCTAAACGCCAGGTGCGAAGGTACATCGCCAAGATAGCGGGCCAGCTCTCCTTCCCAATCCACATCCAGTTTGGCGAACAGCTCCGAGAACTGCTTGAGCAGCATCGGGTCACCGTCCAGTTGCAGGTGGCCTTCGCGAATGGCACGGGGAATATTGGCGCTGTCGGTCAGTTCGCTGGCGGCCGCCAGCGGCAGCTCGACGGTAGCATCGGGGGCTGCCAAGTCGCCGGTAACCAGCAGGCCATCGGTCGTGGCAGTAAAGCCAAGGCTCAGCTTGAGATCACTGAAGCGAACCAGAATAGCTTTGCCAGCCAGCCGAGTCAGACGGCGCTGACTGGCCGGGTCAAACTTCAGCAGCCGGTTGGCTCCGGTTTCGGCCAGGGCCTGCAACAGTTGCGGGAACGGCATATCAGAACTTGAAACCACGGTGCAGGGCGACAATACCGCCGGTCAGGTTGTGGTACTCCACTTCATCAAAGCCGGCATCACTCATCATAGCCTTGAGAGTATCCTGATCCGGGTGCATGCGAATACTCTCAGCCAGGTATTGGTAAGACTCGGC
This sequence comes from Gallaecimonas aegicerasi, assembly GCF_045291545.1. Taxonomy (GTDB): domain Bacteria; phylum Pseudomonadota; class Gammaproteobacteria; order Enterobacterales; family Gallaecimonadaceae; genus Gallaecimonas. The sequence continues at coordinate 2,706,985 of NZ_CP149514.1, read as the reverse complement.
ATCGCCGGCCACCAGCTTGCCCATCATCGGCAGCAGCTTGAAGGAATAGACATCATAGGCCTGGCTCAGCAGGGCCGATTTCGGTTTGGAAAATTCCAGTACCAGCAACCGGCCACCGGGTTTGAGTACCCGGTACATGGAGCGCAGCGCCGCGTCTTTGTCGGTGACATTACGCAGGCCAAAGGCAATGGTGATCAGGTCGAAGTGGTTATCCGGAAAGGGCAGGCACTCGGCATTGGCCTGAACAAAACGCACATTGCTGACAATGCCCTGATTGCGCAGCTTGTCTTTGCCCACTTGCAGCATGGAATCGTTGATATCGGCCAGTACCACTTCGCCGCTGTCACCAACGATGCGAGCGAATTTAGCGGCCAGATCGCCGGTACCGCCGGCCAGATCCAGCACCTTCTGGCCTGCACGTACCCCGGACAAATCCACCGTGAAGCGTTTCCACAGGCGGTGAATGCCCATGGACATCAGATCGTTCATGACATCGTACTTGCCAGCGACCGAATGAAAGACGCCAGCGACCAGCTTGGCTTTCTCGTCAGTGGCAACGGTTTTGTATCCGAAATGGGTGCTGTTGTTGTCGGCCATGATAGTGTCCTTGCTAATTCGGCCCTAGTGTACTTGAGCGGCGCAGCCGACGCAGCCTTTTACCGTTGGCAGTGGCTGGTCACTGGGCGACAATGGCATTTTGCCTGACCGGGAGTCGCTATGTTAGCGCCACGTGCTGCCCAAAAGCCGTATCTGCATCAAATTCATGGTCATCAGCGCCCGGATCCTTACCATTGGCTGCGTGACGATAGCCGCCGTGACCCGGCGGTACTGGCACACCTGCAGGCAGAAAATGCCTATACCGAAGCCTGCCTGGCGGGCAATGCAGCCCTGGAGCAGGAGCTGGTGGCTGAAATGCGCAGCCGTGTTGCCCCGGAAGATGTCAGCCTGCCCTGGCGTGATCACGGCTGGCAGTTACGTCAGCGTACCCGCGCCGAACAAGAATACCCCTTGATTGAAGGGCGCCAGCACCAAGGGGCCTGGCAACTGCTGCTGGATATCAATGTGTTGGCTGGCACCCGTGGTTATTTTTCCGTGGGGGCTCTGGCTGTCAGCCCCGATGGCAGCCTGCTGGCCTTTAGTACCGACGACAACGGTGACCGCTGCTACCAGCCGCGGCTGTTGTGCCTGCAATCACTGACCGAGCTGCCTTGTGATCTGCCGCCTTGCAGCGGGGAGCTGATCTGGGGCCATGACAGTAAAACACTGCATTACCTGGCGCTTGACGACAGCCTGTTGCCTTACCAGCTACACCGCCAACAAATAGGGCAGGCCAGTGAATGTTTGTATGAAGAAGCCGACAACAGCTTTTGGCTGGGGCTCAGTGAAAGCCGAGATCGCCAGTATTTGCTATTGAGTTGTGACGCTACTTTGACCTCAGAGGTGCAACTTTTGCCTTTGGACGGCAGCGCATCATCGCCGCAGCCGTTTTGGCTACGGCGACTGGGCCATGAATACCAGTTGGACGTACTCGACGGACAGTTTGCTGCGCTCAGTAACGACCAGGGGCCGAACTTCCGGTTATTACTGGGGGACAGCCCGGCCACCATGGTCGAGCGCCAGGGCCATGACCCAGAGGTTTTACTGGTTGATATGGACCTGCTGTCTGGCCGGCTGGCACTGCTGGAGCGCCATGCGGGCCAGGCGCGGGTACGGGTACTGACAGACAACCGTAGCCAGCTCGTCAGCTGGCCGGAGCCGGTGCACGATGTCTGGCTTGCTCACAGTGACGACCCGGCGCAACTGCAACTGGGCTATCAAAGCCCGCTGACCCCTCCCAGCCAGTACCGCCTTGAAGCCGACGGCAGCACCAGCCTTTTAAAAAGCAAACCGGTGCCGAATGTCACCTTGAGCAACTACCACTGTCAGCGGGTCACGCTGCCGGCCCGTGACGGTACTCTGGTACCGGTAACACTGGTGTGGCACAAAGCACGCTTTCGGGCGGGCACCAATCCGTTACTGATCGAAGGCTACGGCGCCTATGGCATTAGCCTGGAGCCGGCGTTTTCAGCCAGCCGGCTGAGCCTTCTGGACCGTGGCGTGGTGTTAGCTACGGCACACGTGCGTGGCGGCCAGGAGCAGGGCCGAAGCTGGTATGAAGGTGGCCGTCGCCAGCATAAATGGCACAGCTTTCACGACTTTATTGATGTCACCAAAGGCTTGCTGGCGGCTGGCTTTGGCGCCGCCGGTAAGGTTTTTTGCGAAGGCCGCAGTGCCGGCGGTCTGCTGGTGGCAACCGTGCTTAATGAGGCGCCCGAACTGTACCAAGGGGCCCTGGCCGGCGTGCCCTTTGTGGATGTGGTCAGCACCATGCTTGATGACAGCTTGCCGCTGACCACTGGCGAATATGACGAGTGGGGCAATCCTAACCAGCCGGGGGATTACCACCTGATGTTGTCTTACAGCCCTTATGACAACGTACGAGCCCAGGCCTATCCGCATCTGTATGTTCGCGCTGGCTTGCATGATACCCAGGTGGGCTACTGGGAGCCGGCCAAGTGGGTGGCGAAACTGCGTGAGTGCAAGACCGACAATAACTTACTGCTGCTGGAAACCGAGCTGGCCACCGGCCATGGCGGTTTGTCTGGGCGTTATCAGCGCTTGCAGGAGCTGGCCCGGGAATATGCCTTTGTGTTGCAGCTGGCCTCGTGATCAGGCCAGCATTTCACTGAGGCATTGCGAGGCCTGGCGCACAAAGTGATAAAAAGCGTCGGCATCTTCTTCTGTCAGTGCCCGCTGGCTTTGCGCACGATCGCCGTAAAACAGCCCCAGGGTTTTATGATTGACGAGCAGTGGTGCCAGCAGAAAAGGCGCTTCAGGGTTAATGGCGGCCAGTGCCGCCGGTACCGCCGGTTCACCAGCCTGGCGATGGCACCAGCTGTTTTTTTGCTGGCGAAAAGCCCGGGTGATCACATCATCACCGGCCAGCGACAGGCTCAGGGTGCTGTCAGCCGTTTGCTGGCCGATGCTGGCAAAAAAGCGCGGGTTGAGGCGGCCCTGCCCAGGGCTTGGCATCAGTACCATCACACTGTCCATACCAACTGCTCTGAGTAACCCTTCCAAGGTGGTGTGGATCAACAAATTAATGTCGTTCTGCTCTGCTGCCAGGCTGAGCATCTCGCGCAGCATTTTCAGCTGCAAAGTGGCGTCTGGAGTGTGATAGGGCATGGCGGCTTGCGGGTCTGCCCAGTCATCACGGGCCGGCAGGAGGCGCCGGGCGATGTCACTGGCGCCGTAACAGGCGGCCAGCTCGGCAGCATCTTCGGTACAGCGCTCAATCCGTTCGCGGGTCAGTTGTTCTGATTCCCCTAGAAAGGCTGCCATGTCCCGCAAGTAGCGTTGCATGCCGGCGTGGTTGCCGTTGAGCAGTGCCTGGCTGAACCCCTGCGCCAGGCTGATGCAGCGCATCTCCGGGGAGCGGCGCTGCGGGTCGGTCATGGCTTTGATCAGCATGCTGCCCATGTGCCAGCTTCGGGCCAGGGCCAACCCCAGCTGGTCAAAGCTCATGCCCAGCATGTCCTTGATCGCAGTGGCCGGCTCTGTGCCTTGCTGGCGCAAAGTGGCATCCAGCTGGTCTGCTGCCTGGCCGCCAACACTCCAAAAGGCAATTTCGCCAAGGTGGCGCAGCAGCGTGGCGATATAAATTTCTTCACGGGTGTCCTGGTGGTAGCCGGCCATCAACATTTTTGCCAGCATGGCAGCGTGCAGTGACTGGGCCATCAGCGTCAGTAAGCGCTGATGTACCGCCGGGGTAATTTCGCGATTGCCCAGCAGGCCATCGATCATGGTGGCGGTCAGGCAGATATGCTTGAGGGTGTCATAGCCGAGGATCACCGACGCCCGGCTGACGGTGGTTACCGGCCGGTGGCTACGCCGGTAAATGGCGCTGTTGACCACGCGCAGGATGCGGGTAGTCAGGCCGTGATCATGCAACACCGTGCGGCCCAGGCTGGCAAGCGACGCGGTGTCACTGTGTTCCAGTTGCTCCAGTGCCCTGACGGTGGCGCTGAACGCGGGCAGCTCTCGCTCGGTGATCCGTTTCAGCCAGTCTGTGGTGTTTTCATCCGATTGCGGCATCTTCATGGTCTTGTGGCTATCTTTATGTGTTTCATCATAGCCTCGTCACGGCGGCTGTGGCGATAGACCACTGAGGCTTGTGTGCAGGCCGCTGAGGTGCGCGCAACTTGCCTGTGGCAGCCAGGGACGATACACCTGCCATAACTGGGGAAAAGGATAAAAACGTGAAGTGGGATAACCAAACGCCGCTACCGTGGCCTTGCAGCAAAATTGTCTGTGTTGGCCGTAACTATGCCGAGCACGCCCGCGAGCTGGGTAATGCCGTACCTGACAAGCCTTTGCTGTTTATCAAACCACCGACGACGCTGCGTGAACTGGAAGACGGCTTCAGCATTCCTGCTGACCGTGGCGCGGTGCATTTTGAGTGTGAGCTGGCGGTACTGATTGGCCAGCAACTGACCCAGGCCAGCACCGAACAGGCGCAGCAAGCCGTTGTGGGCATCGGTTTGGCGCTCGATCTGACCCTGCGCGATGTGCAGCAGCAGTTAAAAAGTGCCGGCCAGCCCTGGGAGCGGGCGAAAAGTTTCGATGGCAGCTGCCCGGTCACGCCGCTGGTGCCGGTGGCACGCTTTACCGATTTGCCCTTACGTTTTCAGCTCTACCAAAACGGGGAACTGCGCCAGGATGGTGACAGCCGCGCCATGCTGATGCCGATCCCGGCGCTGCTGGCGTATATCAGTGAGTCCTTCACGTTATGTCCCGGTGATCTGGTACTGACCGGCACTCCGGCTGGAGTTGGCCCCTTGCACAGTGGCGACCAGCTGCGGCTGATCCTGGCTGACCAGTTAACGGCCAGCTGCCAGGTGCGCTGAGGCGGCAGCAACCAGCCGTTAATTGTGTTATATCTCCTGCCAGTTATCTTGCAGGAGCAGGCAGTGTGCCGAGCAATCAGCCAGTGCGGTAAAGCGCCATGAGCGGCATACGCTGGTGGCTGACGTCACTCTCGCTGCTGGTGTCAGGTGCCGCCAACCGGGTGCCGCGTTTTGCCCGGGAACCATCCCGGCGCCTGGCGGCCGACCCGGAGCACCCCTGGCAGCAACGGCTGGGCCAGGGGCTGCGGCTGGTAGCTGATAACAAAGAAGCGCTGGCACTGCGCCTGGAGTTGATTCGGGCGGCGCAGGTCAGTATTGATGCCCAGTATTATCAGTGGCGGGTTGATACTTCCGGCAAGCTGTTGCTGGCGGCATTACTTAATGCCGCTGACAGGGGGGTGCGGGTACGGCTCCTGATCGATGACGTGCACACCGACGATGACCCGCTGATCGCCCGCCTCAACGCCCACAGCAACATTCATATTCGCCTGTTTAATCCCTTCGGTAATCGGGTGTTAACGCCAATTACCCGGCCGCTGGAATGGCTATGGGACTTTTCCCGTGCCAATCACCGCATGCATAACAAAGCGCTGATCGTCGACGGTGAAGTGGTATTACTGGGCGGTCGTAACGTGGGTGACGAGTACTTTGGCCTGCATCCACGGCGCAACTTCTTCGACCTCGACGTGATGGCGGTTGGCCCGGTAGCCACCGAAGTTGGGGAAGCCTTTGACCTGTTTTATAACGCCCAGTGGGCGGTGCCGGTGTCGCGATTAATTGCCCTGATGCCCCTGAAAATTGAAGTGAAACAGGCCCTGCGGACATTGCGCCAGTTCTGGCAGCAACCGCAATGCCGGGCATTGTTAAGCCGCCTGCCGCGAGAAGTGCTGCACTCTGCCCCGCTGCTGGCCGGTGATGCGCAGGTATTGTTTGACCAACCCTCGAAAATTCATCCGTTGCGGCGCAAGCGCCGTGCTGGCTCCCATACCGCTACCGAGCTGGGCCGGCTGGCCCGCAGTACCGAACGGGACATGCTGATCTTGAGCCCTTATCTGGTACCGGCCAACGAGCTGATTGCCCTGATGGGAGTGCTGTCGGGCAAGGGAGTGCGTATTCGCGTGCTGACCAACAGCCTGGCTGCCAACGATGTGGTCATTGCCCACACCGGTTACGCCGCCCAGCGCCCGGCGTTGCTCAGTGCCGGCGTGGCCTTGCATGAGCTGGCGGCTGATGCCGCTTTGCCTGGCGGCAAAGAGCCGGGCAGCCATTCTGGTCTGCATGCCAAGGTAATTAGCTATGACAGCCACAAACTCTACATTGGCACCTTTAACCTGGATCCCCGTTCTATTTTCATCAACACCGAAATGGGGCTGCTGATTAACAGCTCGCAACTGGCCGGAGAGCTGGACGCACTGGCCGGTCGCTACCTGAGCGGTGCACAAAGCTGGATGCCGCATTTTAGTGGCAGTGCGTTACTGTGGCGCCGGCGCGTTGGTGAAAGCGTGGAAACAACCTCGGTAGAGCCGCAAGCATCGCTACGGCGACGGCTAGCCGCCAGGCTGCTGGCCTGGTTGCCGGTGCGCAGCCAGTTGTGACAGTGGCAGGTCAGGCCTGCTAGACTGCTGCCGCTGAAGTCCGGCCAACCATCATGAGGAGTTGTCGTGCGTGTTGTGATTCGCCTGTTTTTCAGGCTGGTTCGTCTGATCCTGACCCCGTTTATGCTCGCCTATGCGGCGCTGTCCAAACCCAAAGCCCTGACCCGTAGCGCCGCCGCGCAAGCCGAGGTTGACGCCGCCTGCCGCCAGCTAACGCTGTATCATTTCAAAACCTGCCCGTTCTGCATCAAGGTACGCAAGCACATGCACCGCCTGGCGCTGCCTATTGCGCTGGCCGACGCCCAGCATGACGACGCAGCTCGTCAGGCCCTGCAAGCCGGTGGCGGTCGGGTAAAAGTGCCTTGCCTGCATATCCGTAACGACGATGGCTCCGAGCAGTGGATGTACGAATCGGACGACATCAACCGCTACCTCAGTAGCCGCTTCGAACCCTGAAAAAAAGCCCGCTACGGCGGGCTTTTTTGTGACCTTGTGACCAGTATTGATGGCGGCTTGTCGCAGCCTGCTGGTGCTGCTTTGGGCAATAACGTAGGGTGAACGAATTGCTAACAGAGGGTTGTAAGACGATGAAAAGCAAACTGTTGTTGTTGCTAACCGGCTGGCTGCTGGCCATGGCGGCCGCCCATGCTGACAGCAAGGCTGACAAGGCCCGCGCCGATTACATTCGCAGCCATTACGCCAAGTTTGAATACCGCATTCCCATGCGCGACGGTACCCGGCTTTTTACCAGTGTCTACATTCCTTACGACCGTACGCAGACTTACCCCATTTTGTTGCAGCGTACGCCTTATGAGGTGTCGCCTTATGGCGCCGGTAACTACAAAACGCGCCTTGGCCCCAGTGAGAGCTTTGAAAAGGCCGGCTATATCTTTGTGTTCCAGGATGTGCGTGGCAAGTTCATGTCCGAGGGTAACTTCGTCAACATGCGGCCACAGGATGCGGCCAGTAAAGGCGGCAACGCCACCGATGACGCAACCGACACTTATGACACCATCGACTGGCTGGTAAAACACCTGCCTGACAACAATGGCAAAGTCGGCATGTGGGGCATTTCCTACCCCGGTTATTACACCTCGGTAGCGTCTATTCATGCGCACCCGGCGTTAAAAGCCATTTCGCCGCAGGCGCCCATTGCCAACTGGTTCTTTGATGATTTTCACCGCCGTGGCGCCTTCGTAACGCCGATGGCGTTTTTGTTCTTCGATACCTTCGACAAACCCCGCGACGGCACCATGACGGTGTGGCCAGAAGGCCACAAAATGCCTACGCCGGACGGCTACCAGTTTTTCAAGGCATTGGGGCCACTCAGTAACGTCAATAAAACCTACTTCAAGCACCAACGACCGTTCTGGGATGAGATCATTGCTCACCCTAATTACGACGCCTACTGGCAGGCCCGTAATGTCTTGCCACACCTGACCAACACCCGCCCGCAAACGCTGGTGGTCGGCGGCTGGTACGACACCGAAGATCTCTACGGCGCCCTGGCCACCTATGCCACCATGTCCCATGACAATAAAAAAGATAACGTGCGGTTGGTCATGGGCCCCTGGTATCACGGCCAGTGGAACCGTGGCGACGGCACCCACATGGGCAGTGCTCAGTTCGGCTTTGATACCAGCAAGTGGTTCCAGGACAACGTACAGTTCCCCTTCTTTGAGCACGTGCTCAAAGGCAAAAAAGAACCGCAGCTGGCTCGTGCCACCGTGTTTGAAACCGGCGCCAACCGCTGGCGCACCTTTGCCAACTGGCCCCCCAAACACACCCAGCGTAAAACCTTGTATCTGGCCGGTAACGAACAGCTGCAAGCGAACCCAGACAGCCACGGCGGCTTTAGCGACTATGTCTCTGACCCCAACAAACCGGTACCGCAAAGCACCGCCATTACCCGTGGCTGGGCCAGAGAATATATGGCCTCAGACCAGCGCTTTGCCGCGCGTCGCCCGGATGTACTGGTTTTTGACAGCGAGGTGGCCAAGGCCGATATGACCATCGCCGGTAAGGTCAAGGTAAACCTGTGGTTTGCTACCGACCAAAGCGCTGCCGATATCATCGTCAAGCTGGTGGATGTGTTCCCCGGTATTAACGAGAACACCGGCAAGAAGGATGACGCCACCGGTAATCGCCATGAATTGGTGCGCTGGGGGGTGATCCGTGGCCGTTTTCGCAACAGCTTCAGCCACCCGGAACCCTTTGTGCCCGGCAAGCCTACGCAGGTGCAGTTTGATCTGTACGACATTCTGCACACCATTAAGCGCGGCCACCGCCTGGAAGTGCAAATTCAAAGTAGCCTGTTCCCGTTTTTGGATCTGAACCCGCAAAAATACGTGCCGAACATTTTTGCCGCCAACAAAAGCGACTTCGTACGTGCCACCCACAAGATTTACCATTCCGAGCAATACCCCAGCGCAGTGAGCTTTCAGGTGCTGCCTGTCAGCCAATAAAGGTGTTGTGCAATAAAAAGCCGCCCATCGGGGCGGCTTTTTTATGGGCCAAGGTCAGTGATGATGGTGGTGGTGTTCACCCTGCTCCATATTCTTCATCATTTCCGGGCCACCGGTGCGGCGGTAGCGCCAGTACAAAACGCCAGCGAGGCTCAGTGCTAACAGGTTAAGCCAGGTGGTGTAGTTCCAGGAAAAACTGGCCTGGCTGACACTCAGCTCACGGCTGTGTGGTACCCAGCCGACGCTGCCAAATAACAGTTCGACCGCCAGTGCAGCCAGTACCATGGCCACATAAAACACCGCGAACAGCACCATGGCCATGCGCCAGCCGTAGTATTTTCGGTAAATCAGCAAAATAGGCAGAATAATCAAATCGCCAAAAATGAAGGCGACGACACCGCCGAAGCTGATGCCGCCATTCCACAGCACGGCTGCCAGCGGCACGTTACCAATGGAGCAGGTAAAAGACGCCAGGGCAATCAGAGGCCCTAACAGCGGCCCGATCAGGGTATTAAGCAGCGGGTCGTGAGTAAAAAACAGCGCCTGCCAGACGCTAGCGGGCACCAAGGCACCCAGCAAACCTGACACCACCAGGCCAACAGCAATGTCTTTCCAGAGCATGGCCCAGTTCATCACAAAGTAGTGGCTGATGGCGGTCCAGCCTTTGGCTGAGCTTAAACGCTGGCGCCAGTTGCCCTCTTTTTCCATGGTGGCCATATTGGCGTGGCCTTCCATTTTTCCGGCCAGGCCTTTTTTGGCCTGCTCGCGCGCCGCTTCTATCCAGTTACGCGGCACCAGTAAAATCAGCAGCAGGGCCATTACCACAATCATGATGGGGCCACCGATAAATTCGGCCCCGGCAAAAGACCAGCCCATCAGCAGTACCAGCAGTACGCCCAGTTCCAGCACCAGGTTGGTGGCGGCAAACTGAAAGGCCATGGCAGCCGTGAAGTCACCCCCTTTACGAAACAGGGAGCGGGCCATGGCTACCGCCGCATAGGAGCATGACGAGGCAGCTGCGCCCAACAACGAGGCTTTGGTTAGAGAACTTGGGGAATGGTCAGGCAACAACTTTTGCAGCTGGGCCTTGGACACCACAGCATCGATGATCGCGGCCAGCGTAAAACCGAAAATAAGGCCCCACAACATCTGCCAAGCCATGGCAGCCGTTAGGGTGATCACATCCAACACCGATTGCCACATACAGCAGACTCCCTGTGAAAAATGTCCATTGACCCTAACAGCTTGGAACACCCATTGGCAAAAATGGCCCTCTCGGTGCGCCTTGCCCTCGGGCAGTTATTTTTCTCTTGGCAGCTCAGCACTTACGTTGTCAGGCGGGTGTTACCTTGATGGCGTATGACCTAAAAAAAGCGCCTTGCGGCGCTTTTTTGTTATGGGCTTAGTGCTGGCTGAGCCGTTGTTGCTCGCTGGCAATAAAGCGGTCCATTTCCCGTTCCAGGGTTGAGAGCGGGATGGAGCCGTTAGCCAGCAGGGCGTCGTGGAAACGGCGAATATCGAAGTGCTTGCCCAGCGCCTTTTCTGCCTTGTGGCGCAGCCGCAGTATGGTCAGTTCGCCAATCTTGTAAGACAGCGCCTGCGCCGGCCAGCTGATGTAGCGGTCGGTTTCGGTTTGCACGTTGTGCAGCGACAGGCCGGTATTGTCTGCCATGTATTTCAGGGCTTTGGCGCGGTCCCAGCCGTACCAGTGAATGCCGGTGTCTACCACCAGACGGGCGGCGCGCCAGGCGTCGAAGATCAGCTGGCCAAAGCGCTCATAAGGCGTGCGGTAGTAACCGGCTTCAATGCCCAGGTGCTCGCTGTACAGGCCCCAACCTTCACCGAAGGCACTGATGTAAGCGTTACGGCGAAACGGCGGCAGGCTGGTTTGTTCCTGGGTCAGGGAGATTTGCAGGTGGTGGCCGGGTACGGCTTCGTGCAGGGTCAGCGCCGGCAGTTCATATAGCGGCCGTACTTTCAGGTTGTAGGTGTTCACCCAATACTCGCCGGGCTGGTCGTCAGAGGCGGAGCCAGCGTAGCGGCCGGTGGTGTAGTTGGCGGCGATGTCGGCCGGCACCGGCTCTACGCCGTAGGTTTTACGGGGTAATTTGCCAAAGTAACGGGGCAGAATTTCATCGGCTCGCTTGGCGTAGTAGGCCGCTTCCATCAGCAGCTGCCGCGGGGTTTTGGCGTAGAACTGCGGGTCGGTGCGCAGGAAGGTCATAAAGTCATGAAGGCTGCCTTTAAAGTGCAGCTGATCATGAATGATGGCGTCCATTTCCTGGTGGATACGCGCCATTTCCTGAAGGCCCAGTTGGTGAATTTGTTCCGGGCTCATATCCAGGGTGACATAGTGCTTGATACGGTTTTGATACCAGGCCCGGCCGTTGGGCATGGCCGACATGCCAATGCTGGTGCGGGCGCCGGGGATGTAGGTGTTGAGCATAAAGTCGTGGAACTGGCTCAGCGCCGGCAGTACCTCTTTTTTCACCAGAACGGTGGCTTTGACTTTGCGCGGGTCACCCTTGGGTAGGGCGTCAAAGGGGCTGAGAAACTGCTCGGCATTAATGTATTTGGCAATGTTATCGGCAGCCAGGCCCAGCACCGCTTTCGGCTGGGTAATGCCCTTTTGCATGCCTTCGCGCATCAGCGCAGTTTGTTGCGCCAGGTAGCGGGGAATATCCGCCAGGGCGGTCAGATAGCGGTCGTAGTCGGCAGGGTCTTTGAAACGCAGTTCGCTTTTAAGGTTGGCCAGCGTCACCCAAAAGCCGTATTCGGAGGTCAGCGGAATGTATTGCTGGCCAAAGTGATAACTGTCGATGCGGTTATCCAGCTGGTACAACAGCATGGTTTTGTCGATGTGTTGCTGGTCGCTGAGCTGGTCATTGCTGATGGCAGCAATTTGCTGGCGCAGTTGCTGCCAGTGCTGGTTACGTGCAGCCAGGGCGGCGTCTGACATGTCCTGCAAGTGGCCAGCGCCACGGCGCGGGTTATTGGCGCCAGCGATGTCGGCATCGTACTGGTTGGCGTCATGGGTGTATTGCTGCATCAGGGCGGTGAGCCTGGCACCGGCATTGGCCGCTGGGGCTGTGGGCGCTTTGTGGCTGGCGCAACCGGCCAGTACCGTGGCGGCAATGGCCAGAGCAGGGAGCAGACGTGTCATAGCATATCCTTGTCGTTTTTTTTTCAGTGTCCCAGATTGGTGGGCTTAGACAAGGATAGCGCGACTACCGGTAGCCAGAGTCAGTCAAAGAGCCGCCTTCAGGCGGCTTCTTTTGCCACGGTTGGGGAATTGGCTGGCTCGGCGGAAGCTGCCGCCGCGGCCTGTGCTTTGTGGGCCGGGCGAATGGCCAGTACTGCCAATGCGGCGATGAACAGCAGCCCCCCCATCAACAAAAAGCCATCGTTATAAGCCATGACGGCCGCCTGTTTGTGCATTTGCTGGAACAACACGCCGTATGCCTGGCTACTATTGCCGCCCTGGGCGATCAGCAGCTGGCCGGTATGCTGTAGCCACTGCGTCAGGTTCTGGCTGCCAGCAACCACGGTTTCCTTGATTTGCCAGATATAGTGGCGGGTGCGTACATCCAGCAGTGTGGCCAGCATGGCAATACCGACGGCGCCGCCGAGGTTACGCATCACGTTCAGCAGGGTTGATGCGGAGGGCGCATCCTCTTTATTCAGGTTTTGGGTGGCAATAATGGACAGCGGCACCATCATAAATGGCTGCGCCATGGCCCGTACCAGCAGCGCGGGTATCAAGAAGGCACCGTCATAGAGCACCGACATATTGATGTTCATCCACATACTGATGGCGATCCCCACAAAACCGGCAAACACCAGGTAGCGCGGGTCAACCTTGTTGACCAGCTTGGGGATCAGCGGGAACAGCGGTAACTGCGGAAAACCAACCCACATCAGTACCAGGCCGATTTGTAAGGCGTTGTAATCGTGAACTTGTGCCAGATACAAAGGCACCATGTACACCGAGCCGAACAGCCCAGCACCCAGGGCAAAATAAGCTGCGCAGGCCTTGGCAAAATCGCTGTTTTTAAACAACCGCAGGTTTACCAACGGCGCCTTGGCGGTGAGCTGGCGGCGTACAAAGAAAATCAGGCTAACCACCGACAGCGCCGCCAGCCAACGGATGTATTCGGCGTCAAACCAGTCATCGCGGGAGCCTTCTTCCAGCACCACTTCCAGCGCCCCCAGGCCCAGTGCCATGGTCAACATGCCAAACAAGTCGATGCTCTGGATCTGGCTGTCGTCCCGCTCTTTTTTCTCCAGCCCCATGGCCAGTAACAGCATCACCAGAATGCCGGGCAAAATATTGAGGTAAAACAGGTAGTGCCAACTGAAGGTGTCTGTCAGCCAGCCACCCAGGGTCGGGCCAATGGACGGCGCGAAGGTGGCGGTAACACCGAACAACGCCATGCCCACCGGCTGCTTTTCCTTGGGCAGCAGGGTCATGATCAGCGTGAAAGCCATAGGGATCAGCGCGCCGCCGGTAAAACCCTGCAAGGCCCGAAAGACGATCATCGATTCGAGGTTCCAGGAAAAGGAACAGGCCAGTGACGCCAACACAAAGCCGGCGACATTCCATAACAGGTAACGGCGTGGCGACAGCCAGCGGGCAAAGAAGCCGGTCAAGGGAATGGCGATCATCTCGGCCACCAGATAGGAGGTGGCAATCCACGACGACTCTGACAGCGTCGCGCCCAGCGCGCCCTGAATTTCCTTGAGCGACGAGTTGGTGATCTGGATATCCAATATGGCCATAAAGGCGCCGATCAGCGCCCCTTGAATAGCCAGCCAGTGCTTGGGGATCCGGGAGACCATGATTACTCCGTAAAGACGGTGACAACCACCGACATACCTGGCCGCAGTGGCTGCAGATCCTGGCCTTGGTCAAAGGCAATACGCACCGGCAGGCGCTGCACCACCTTGGTGAAGTTACCGGTGGCATTTTGCGGTGGCAGCAGAGCGAACTCAGAGCCGGTGGCGCCGGCGAAACTCTGCACATGACCCTTGAATACTTTGCCCGGCAGGGTGTCGGCGGTAATGTTCACCGCCTGCCCTACGGCCATATCGGCAACCTGCGTTTCTTTAAAGTTGGCGTCAATCCACAGCGGCTTGGTCACCAGGCTCATCAGCCGGGCTCCGGGGGCAACCGACTGCCCCAGCTGCACCTGGCGGCTGGTCATTTCCCCGGCGCGAGAAGCGTACAAGGTGGTGTAAGACAGGTTCAGCTTGGCTTGTTCAACACTGGCCTGGGCAGCAGCCACTTGGGCCTGCAGTTGCGGTTTTTCCCCTTCAATGACGGCCAGCTGAGCCTGTTGCGAGGCATGTTGTGCCTGGGCCTGGGCCAGGCGGGCCTGAGCGGCATCGCGGGCCAGCTGGGCGGCATCCAGATCGTCTTTGGAAACATATTGCTTGGAAGACAGCTTGGCCAGCCGCTGGTATTGCTGCTCGGCCCGTTGCAGCTCTGCGGCGGCGGCTTTGCTACTGGCCTTGGCAGCACTGACCAGCGCTAGCTGGGCCTGTTCGCGGTCTACCAGGTGTGCCAGTACCGCCTGGGCTTTGGTCAGCTCCGCTGTGGCTTTGCTGACGGCTACCTTGGCATCACTGGCATCCAGTTGCAGTAACGGCTGGCCTTTTGTGATTTGGGCATTGTCGGCCACCAGGATTTTACTGACAGTGCCATTAATGCGGCTCATTACCGGCAGGATATCGGCTTTGACATAAGCATTATTGGTACTTTCACGGCCTTGCAGGTGCCACCACCAGGCACCTCCTGCCACGGCAACCAGCACCAATAACACAAGAAAAATAAAACGTTTCGACATGCGACCTCCGACAATGAACTCGACATTTTAGTGTTGTTGCATTATTTTTGTCATTGGTTGATTTAAATACTTACTGTTTCTTCTTTGAAACTATTAGCGTTTGCTTTGGAGGTCTGTATGGATCTGAATGAAGTTCAGGTGTTTACCAAAGTGGTTGAGGTCGGCAGCTTTACTGCCGCCGGTGAGCGGCTGGGTATGACCAAGGCAACGGTCAGCCGCAAAATTGCTGACCTGGAAGAACGGCTCGGCGTACGTTTGCTGAACCGCACTACCCGTCAGCTTAATCTGACCGAAACCGGCCACGTTTTTTTTGAGCGCTGCTCGCGGATCATGGCTGATCTGGACGATGCTCAGGCACTGGTAACCACCCGGGCTGAGCAGGTTCGTGGCAAGCTGAAAGTGGTCATGCCCATTGAGTTGGGGCAGCTGCTGATGGGCCGTTTTCTCGGTCATTTTGTACAAAAATACCCGGATGTCACCATCGACGCCGAACTGACCAACCGCCGCGTTGATATGGTGCAAGAAGGGGTGGATGTGCATATTCAGGTTGGCCTGGGACAAGACTCCAGCCTCATTGCCCGGCGTCTTAATGGCAGCAGCAAGGTGCTGGTTGCCACCCCGGAATATCTGGCAAAAGTCGGCCCGCTCAAGCACCCGGACGACCTGGCCAATTGCGAGAACCTGTTGCTGAAAGTCACTGGCGGGGTTTCTGAGCAGTGGCAGTTTACGCGCGGCAAAGAGAAGGTGAGCTACCAACCGAAAGGGCGCTTGCATTGTAATAACGTGACCTTTGCCCGGGAAGCGCTGGTGGCCGGCGCCGGTGTTGGCTTTTTACCCTTGTTCCTGGCCCTGCCATACATCAATGAGGGGCAGCTGGTGCAGGTACTGCCGGAATGGCAGCTCGAAGGCGCTGATCTTTATGCTCTATACCAAAGCCGCCAGTATATGCCGAAGCTGCTGAAGACCTTTCTGGATGAAATCACCACGGTGATGGCGCAGCTGGATCACCTCAAGGCGGGCTGCATGCTGGACAGAAAATTCCTCCTGGAGCGGCTGATGGAAGGTTCTTTTGGCAGTGTCGAAACAGCAGAACTGGCGGCTAGCATGGTGCAAACTAACCCCGATGCTGCCTGATGTGACCCATCTCACATTTCTGTATAAAAAGTGAACGCCGGCCAGTCGCCTGCCCTATTGAAAAAACGTTTTTGTATCAAGTTGTTACTCTGGTGAAACAGAGTGTCTTGTGCAGCTGTCGGTGGTTTTGTGATCAAGATGCCTTGGAGAGTGAATAGCCGCTGAACAATGATAAGTCCACGTTTTCACTGCGAGGGCTTATCCGATGCGCAAGATAGCACTGATGCTGCTGACCATTATGGCAAGCGCGCCAGCACTGGCCATTGATCGGCAACAAGCCCCGCAGCCTCCTGTTTTCAAATGGCATATAGGTAGTTCGTCGTTGAATTCACCATCACGCCAAAGCGGGCAGCTGGATATTGTTTCGGTGCAATTACGAAACGGTGGCGAACTGCGCTTTGGTGGCGCCCTTGAACAAGACATTGCGCTGCCGCTGAATATGCCGCTGCCAGAAGATGGCTTACGCAGCAAGATGTCGGTGGATTACCGGGTAACATTCAGCATTCGCTTTTGAGTACAGCTTCGCGGCAATAACCATAAAGGCGCCTAGGCGTCTTTTTTTGTATCGGGCCTTGCGGCTATACCCATGCCTGAAGCGGCTTGGCACAAAGCAGACTCTAGGCTTTCTAACTATCCCCTTGGGCTCTGCATACCATCCTGCTGCTCGTTTATAGTTCATCCATAGGGCTGCGTGTTCCAGCCAAGTGCTGTCCGATTACATGGGTATATATTGGTGTTGTACGCACTTCCTGAGCCCCCATCTGTTCCGGATGGGTCAGTCGGTGGAAGTAGATATAGCGCTTGATCCAGTGAAGGTATGTCTTCTCCGTGCGCATACTCTATCCGCGCAACCTGAGTTCTTGACGAATGTGGTCCAGGAATGGGCTCCGTCCCATGTCAGCACCTCCTGTGCTCATTTGCTACTGGAATCAGCGCTTAAAATGTTTCAGTATCAGATAATTATGGACATTGTGTAGTGGGATACTACGCACAAAATGTCATACAAATGCGCATGCTCGTTTTCAACGGAGGAGAATGGCTGTGATTCATCATTTATCCAGTCTATACAGTCAGTTAGTAGCATCTCCTCGGTTCTTTGCTTGAGCAAAAACACGCATGCGCGGTATTAAAATGTTAAGTGTAAGGAAGAGTATGAAGCATCTATTATGGATCGTTGTCTTGTTATCTGCTTTCGCACAAGCAGGTGACGAGAAAATTGCAATTTATCTCGATTTCGAAAAAGCTTACATGAGTAATGATGTATCTTTATTCTCTCCGTGGCTTGGTAAGGAATATAAAATCAGTCAAACTTTGCATATCCCAGGCATGGGGGCGGATACTCGGTCTGTTTCAAAACGCCAGTTATTGGCATCGATGAAAGCTGTCGGCAAACCAAGCTCTATGCCACGTTCCACACCTGAAAATACAGTCATTGAATCTGTGGGTGGCAATAGCTTTTGTGCAAGCTCAACGACTCTAAACCAAACCATCGTGGGTGGAGACAACTACGAAGAAAAGGAAGTTAGGAAAGTTTGTTTTTCTCAAAAGGGGTCAAAGTATTTAGCCACATCACACAATATTGATGTCTACTATCGTGCCCTGTAAACACTTAACAAGCGGCTCAAATTCGCTCCGTTTAGCCGGGCGTTATGTGTCATGAGTGCTCAAGAATTGGAGACTACGGAATTAACCCTAAAAATAGAAATAGGGTTGCATCAAAGCTGCATGGAGAGTCGTAAGGGCTACGGAACTGGTATTCGTCCCAATCATTGGATACCCGGGCGTGATTACACATTTTTAGGACAAGTGGAATTTAGCGATCATGAACTTCTCAAACCGGGGGAGAGTTGTGAGGCTACATTAAATTGCATCATAGCCACTCAAGACAAAGAGCTTTTTCAACCTGGATTTACTTGGCACGTGTATGAAGCAAATAAAATTATGGGTTACGCTAAGGTGTTGTCATGCTAGTCATACATAACAAACGCAGCCAGTTTGGCCACTGCGTGACCTGGGACCTCCATTCTGCTGGCGTTAGGCATAAAAAATGATAAACAAGCTTCTTACACTACTTTTTCGGCGTCGCAAGCCAAATATCAAAAAACAAGGTGAAGAAGCACTATTAAACTATGCGCTGGACCTAGCACAAGAGTGGGGAGATGAATGGTTAAAACCAATTCAAGAGCGCTTAAGTAAGGTGTATCCGCATTTCACACAAGAAGAATTGAATAAATATAATGCCATTGCTCAAGATGCCATGAAATACGGACATGATCTGGTTTATTCAATGGCAGAGAAACAAGGAAAAGATATAGATGAATCCAAATGGAAAGAAGCATATCTATCCCGTTATCCTTGGGTTGATAGTAAGAACCTAAAGCATTTGTTTTCCACAGGCAGCTATTACGCTTGGAAAGATGGAGTAGCGCAATAATGCCTAACAATAGCATCGTGTGGTACTGCCAACCGCGCCGCTTCGCTTTGCGGTTGCCAGCCCCACATGCCAGGCGTTATGCGCAAGGAAATAAATCGAGGAGTTTATGTGATTGATTTGTTTTGGGATTTATTTCAACAAGGTCAAATTAGTGACGTAAAAAAGGATATAGAGTTAGGTCGGGAAAAAGCCAAATATCAAGATGGTCAAAACCTAAATTTAGAGCGAAGGTTAAGAGAGCTTGAAAGGCGTCATGAACAACTGAAGTTGGTAACTTTAGCTATGTGGTCATTATTAAGAGACCACTCAGGATTGCTAGAGTCCGATTTAAGAAAATATGTCGAAACAATTGATTTAATGGATGGAAAAAGGGACGGTAAGGTTTCGTTCGCAAAAGAGAAAGTTACTTGTCAAGGTTGTGGCAGGGTGATGTTGTCAACATCTTTGGTTTGTGCGTATTGTGGCAATAACATGTCATCTAAAAACCCATTTCATGGAGCTTAAAAAATGAAATCGAATAACAAAGCGCTTCAGTCGGACCTACCTCCATTCCGCGCTTTTTGTGGTCGCTACGCTCATACCACAAAAGGCGCGGAATTACTTGGCCCGCTGAGCGCGGCGTTAGGGATAAACGAATGAAAACTTCTGGAACATTAATTTTCTTGGCTTGTTTTGTATTTGGGTATGGAGCCCAAGCGCAAGAACCAAGCGCGGGCTCAAGAGCGCAAGTCATTCAATTACAGCGTACCACCTGTTTTGGTAAATGCCCGTCATACATAATTACTGTGTTTGAAAACGGAGAATTTATTTGGGAGGGTCGCAAATATGTTAAACGTCGTGGTTTATATACAGGGCATGGAGAATCTAGTGCATTTAAACGTGCGCTTGCTCTATTAGAGAAAGCTAAAATAAAAGACTTTAAGGATTATTACGTTTACGGTAAGTCTGACGGTTGTAAAGAAGATTGGACGGATAACCCATCAATAAGAATCCTTGTGCAAACTAAAAAGTATACTAAGGAGATACGGCACAATACTGGCTGCCGTGGTTTTGACAGAGAGAAAGACTTGCTTTCACTTGAGGATGAACTTGACAAAATCTTTGTTACGGAGCGATGGGTCGGTGAAAACCGCTAACAAGGCGCTCCAGCCGATTCGTCGCCGCGTTGCGGCTCCTCTCGGCTGAGCTATCACGTTAGCAGCCAAGAGCGGCGCAAAAAATGGAGAGGTAACACACATGACGAAGAGCGCTTGTACTTTCGTACTACTCGCGTTTGTAGCACTCGGCACGATTGGCTCAGCGTTAGCCGGTCAGCCAGCGACACCATCCGTTCAAGGCTCGTCCAAGACCTTACTTTGGAAGGTTACGTCTTCGCATCGAACGCTGTTCTTAGCCGGTGAGGTCTCTGTCCTCTCGTCGAAGGACTATCCGTTGCCAGACGCCATGACCAGAGCGTTCTCGCAATCCAAAGAACTTGTCACCGAAGGCGGCACGGACGCGCAGGACCCGGCACAGGTGCAACAACTCATTCGCAAGCTGGGTGTATTGCCGCCGGACAAGTCGCTTAGCAGTTTGCTTACCGATGATCAGTTAACAAACGTCAAGCAAGCTGCAACTGCCTTTACATTGCCATTCGGCAACATCACGCATCTCCAACCATGGCTGGCATGTCTCGTTCTTAGCAAGGCAGCGAATGCGAAGTACGGGATTGACCCGAAGCAGCAGCTCGGCCCGTACCTGTACGCAAAGGCCGAACAGCAGCAAATGCGCGTGTCTGCATTCGAGTCATTCCCCAACCAGCTAAAAACGTTTGCGGCTATTCCCGCCAAAAAGCAAGCGACATGGCTTTCGATGGTTGCAAAAGAGCTTGTCAAGCTACCAGATACAAAGGCAACTATCGTTCGCGCCTGGCGCACCGGCGATACCGTCCAGTTGGCGCGTATGTCTCACCAAAGGTTTGCAGGTCACCCCAAAATCTACAAGCTCCTCGTTGCTGACCGCAACAAGCGCTGGGCGAAGGCCTTGAACAAATTACTCGTAACCGATGGCGATCCGGCGTTCGTGGTCGTGGGTACAGGTCATCTCTTCGGACCGAGTAATCTTCTTGAACTGCTGCGCGCAGATGGCTTCACCGTCACACAGTTGTAATGCACTTCTATCGTTCGCATGAAATTGTTTGCGGCTAACAACTCAATCCAGTGGACGCCAACCCGCTACGCGATTCGGCGCCGCTGATTTCGGGCGTTAGCCATAAAAACAAAGGGAAAACCTATGAACACTGAAGAACTTGAATATGTGGGATTCTGGCCGCGCGCTGGTGCATCTTTGATTGATACTGTACTACTCGGAGTGATTATTTGGCCTCTCCTTACTGCGTTCTATGGCGAGTCGTATTGGGAAAGTGAAAAAATTGTTCAAGGCCCTATGGATTTCTTACTGTCATGGGTATTTCCAGTCGTCGCTGTAATTTTATTCTGGGTGGCAAAACAAGCCACCCCAGGAAAAATGGCTATATCTGCAAAAATCGTGGACGCAAAAACAGGTAATGCTCCCAGCACTGGCCAACTAATTGGTCGTTACTTTGCTTACTACCTGTCGCTTATTCCTCTTGGCCTAGGGTACGTCTGGGTCGCATTCGACGATCGCAAGCAAGGGTGGCATGACAAACTTGCAGGCACCGTAGTCGTAAGAAAAAAAGACCGAAACCCTAAGCCTGTTTCGTTCAATGGCTAACAAGCGGCTCAAACATGCTCGTGTTGCTCGTTGGGACGCCCCGCCTGCGGCGGGCCGCCCCTTAGCCAAACGTTATGTGTCAGAGAGAGTTCAGTGAAGACTATCATATTGTATGGATTTGAAGGTGAGTTTGTAGGTGGCAATGAATATGACTACAACCATCCCGAACTGAACCACATTCACAAATGTATTTTATTTTTAGCTCAAGATGACCAAGAAATAGATTTCGATTTAGCCAAGGCCGAATGTTTAAGATATGGCTTTTCTAACATCAAAAATATTACAGGGAAGGCGTTAGTGGTCGATGTGCTCAACACAGATAATTATCGCGTGTTTTCTGGATTCTACGAAGAGGCATTAGCTGAGGGGAGCTCAATTGTTTACTATCCAAGCACATAACAAGCGCATCTTGGGCGGCCACTTTGTGGCCTGGGATCTCCGTTCCGGCGCTTCTCGCCTACACTACGGCCTCAAATGCGGGCGTTAGTAATCCTCACGGATCGAGCAAATGGAAATAACGATGAAAATGTTGAGAGTATTTGTATTAGCGTTTTTAGCAGTTCCTTGTATCGTAAATGCCACATGTGAAGAAGGTGTCTCTAAGTAGATCAAGCAAAATGGAAATTTAACTGAATCTGATCGAGCACGGCTGATGGATGATTGCGAGAAATTTCAAGATTATCGGCTAAACCTAGACAAATATGCGGATGGCCCATAAATCCTTAACCCAGGCAGTTTTACTTGCGGAAAAAGAGAATGCATATAATTGGGTTATAGAAAGAGGGGGAATACTCTCTGTCTGTACTCGACAAATATAAATCATGCCGCGCAATTAAAACACCAACCCTCGTTGCGGTTAGCACACAAAAAGATCCTTCAGATCCGGTAGTAGCGATTCTGTACGCGAATGAATACAGCGTTTACTATTTGCACTCACAATGGGTTCATTCGGAAGAATAAATATCGTACAAAAACTAATGAGCAAGAAAATCAAGTGATTTTATGAGTAGTGATAGAGAGTGCGAAATAAAAGCAATCGAGCTTCTTGATAGTAGCCTGTCAGAAATAGAGGCATTCCCATAGGAGTCTGGAATTAATAAGAATGATCTCGTCCAGATGTATATGGACTCAAGGCAAATAGTCCGAATGAATATCGAAAACCTTGAGTTGAACCGCACTGCCGAATCTTGACGCCCATGGGGCGATTGTCGAGGGTAGTGGAAATACTGGTGCTGAAGGGCACTTTTAGTTCGTCATTGGGTCAGTATGAATGCGGTAGTTGGTGGCGCCCTGCTATCTCCGATGGTTGGTGGTCAGTGAGTCGGTACTGTAGCTGGTAAAGGCCGCAGCTTCTGTCAACGGCCCTGAAATTGCCCGGCGGCTCAGTTATGCTGCGGCTAGTCATTAATGGGAGTTTGTCATGTGGAATGATCGTTTTGCAGTAGATCACTATGTTTATGGCACGGAGCCCAACGGCTTTCTGGCCGACTACGTTCAGCACCTTCCCACCGGCAAGGTATTGAGTATCGGTGAAGGTGAAGGCCGCAACAGTGTTTTTCTGGCCCGTCAGGGCCACCAGGTCAGTGCCATTGATGGTGCGGAAAATGGCCGAAAAAAGGCCTTGGCCTTGGCATCAGCCCATGGTGTCAGCCTTGATTATCGCATCAGTGATTTAGCTGAAGCAGAGCTGGGTGATGGCCACTGGCACGGTATCGTCAATATCTTCTGCCACCTGCCGCCGGAGCTAATGCAGGACGTGCACAGCCGTATTGTCACGGCACTGGCCCCGGGTGGTGTCTATCTGGCGGAGTTGTATCACCCCGAGCAGCTGGCCTTTGGCACCGGCGGCCCGAAAAACCGTGACTGGCTGCTAAGCCTGGCCGAGCTACAGGCACAATTGCCGGGGCTGGAGTGGTTGCACGCCCGTGAACTGGAGCGGGATGTGATTGAAGGCGAGCTACACACCGGCCGGGCGGCGGTAACGCAAATTGTTGCCCGCAAACCAGCCTGAGCCATAAAAAAACGGCGCCATGAGGCGCCGTTTTTATTGGCCGAGGGAGATTAGTCCTTGGCGGCGCGGGAAGCGCGCTTACGGTCGTTCTCAGTGAGGTGACGCTTACGGATACGGATGCTTTGCGGCGTAACTTCCACCAGCTCGTCATCGTCGATGAATTCCATGGCGCGTTCCAGCGACATTTTGATCGGCGGCGTCAAAATCAGCGCGTCATCGGTACCGGCGGCCCGGATGTTGGTCAGCTGCTTGCCTTTGAGGCAGTTGACGGTCAGGTCGTTGTCACGGTTATGAATACCGATCACCTGGCCTTCGTACACTTCCACACCGTGGCCAATGAACAGGCGGCCACGCTCTTGCAGATTGAACAGTGCATAGGCCAGGGCTTTACCGGTGGCATTGGAAATTAACACACCGTTGATGCGCTGACCGATGGTGCCGCCTTTGTACGGGCCGTAATGGTCGAAGCTGTGGTACATCAGGCCAGTACCGCTGGTCATGGTCATGAAATCGGTTTGGAAACCGATCAGACCACGGGCCGGAATGATGAAGTCGATCCGTACCCGACCTTTGCCGTCGATGTCCATGTTACGCAGCTCGGCTTTACGCAAGCCAAGGGCTTCCATGATGCTGCCCTGATGCTGTTCTTCCACGTCCACGGTCAGGGTTTCAAAGGGTTCTTCCTTTTCACCGGCTTCGTTGCTGCGGATGATCACCTGCGGCCGGGAAACCGCCAGTTCAAAGCCTTCACGGCGCATGTTTTCAATCAATACGCCCAGGTGCAGTTCACCGCGGCCAGACACCCGGAAGGTATCCGGATCCTGCGTTTCCGATACCCGCAGCGCAACGTTGTGTTTGAGCTCTTGGGTCAGGCGGTCAAGGATCTGCCGGGAGGTCACGAACTTGCCTTCACGGCCGGAGAACGGCGAGGTGTTAACGCAGAAGTTCATGGTGACAGTCGGTTCGTCAACGGTCAGCGGCGGCAGTGCTTCGAGGGCGTTCACATCGCAAACGGTGTCGGAAATTTTCAGTTCACCCAGGCCAGTGATAGCAACGATGTCACCGGCGGTGGCTTCATTGGCTTCAAAGCGCTCCAGACCCATGTAGCCCAGTACCTGGCCTACTTTGCCGTTACGCTTGGCGCCATCGGCGGTCAGAACAGTTACTTGCTGGCCCACTTTGATTTTGCCGCGTTTGATGCGGCCGATGCCGATAACGCCAACGTAGGAGCTGTAGTCCAGCTGGGAGATCTGCATTTGCAGGCTGCCGTCCAAGTCAACGTCCGGCGGCGACACCTTGTCGATGATGGTTTCAAACAGCGGTGTCATGTCGGTTCCGACGGTGCTGTCATCGAGGCTTGCCCAGCCGTTCAGCGCCGAAGCGTAAACGATCGGGAAGTCCAGCTGCTCGTCGGTAGCACCCAGGTTGTCAAACAGATCAAAGACCTGATCGATAACCCAGTCGGGGCGGGCGCCCGGTTTGTCAATTTTGTTGATCACGACGATCGGCTTGAGGCCCTGCGCGAACGCCTTCTGTGTCACAAAGCGGGTTTGCGGCATCGGCCCTTCCTGGGCATCAACCAGCAACAGTACAGAGTCCACCATTGACAGTACCCGCTCAACCTCGCCGCCAAAGTCGGCGTGTCCGGGGGTGTCAACGATGTTAATGCGGTATTGTTCGCCGGCAGGAGAGGTCCAGCGGATCGCGGTATTCTTGGCCAGGATGGTGATACCACGCTCACGTTCCTGATCATTGGAGTCCATCACGCGTTCGGCGAGCTCGCCGCGGCTTTCCAGCGTACCGGATTGGGACAGCAGCTTGTCTACCAGGGTGGTTTTACCATGGTCGACGTGCGCGATGATGGCGATGTTTCTCAGCTTGTTGATCACAAGGGGGGCCTCAGGCGAAAAAATGGCCGCTATTGTACTCAAGCCGCATGACATTAACAGTACCCGGCGTAAACTGTTTTTAAAGCAGCCCGTTCAAGGTTGCACTAAGTTGGTGCGAACGCCGAGCCAAAGTGGTGCAAAAGTGGCTGTTACATTGCTGAGGTTGCTATTCAAGTATTTGTATATAAAGTACTTTGTGATCTTGGCAAGGGATTTGTAACAGGACGGGCAGCGATGCCCGGATGCGGCGTCAACATCTTCTACCGGAGGTTTTATTTCATGTCTGTTGAGCACATTCTCGATCTCATCAAAGACGCAGAGGTTAAATTCGTTGATCTGCGCTTTACCGATACCAAAGGTAAAGAGCAGCACGTATCTATTCCCCACCATCAGGTTGATGCTGACTTCCTGGAAGACGGCAAGATGTTCGACGGCTCATCCATCGCGGGCTGGAAGCACATTAACGAGTCTGACATGATCCTCAAGCCTGACTTGAGTACCGCGGTGCTGGATCCTTTTTCTGAAGAGGTCACACTGATCCTGCGTTGTGACATTCTTGAGCCGGCGACCCTGCAAGGGTATGACCGTGACCCGCGTTCCATTGCCCAACGCGCTGAAGCCTATCTGCAGTCTACCGGTATTGCCGATACGGTTTTGTTCGGCCCGGAGCCGGAATTTTTCATGTTTGATGACGTCCGTTTTGGCGTCACCATGTCTGGCGCTTTCTACAAAGTCGATTCTGAGGAAGCAGCCTGGAACAGCGGCCGTGAATATGATGGCGGCAACATGGGCCACCGCCCGGGTGTTAAAGGCGGTTATTTCCCGGTTGCGCCGGTCGATTCTGCCCAGGATATCCGTAGTGCCATGTGTATGGTGATGGAAGAAATGGGCCTGGTGGTAGAAGCACACCACCATGAGGTGGCTACCGCTGGTCAGAACGAAGTGGCTACCCGCTTCAATACCCTGACTACCAAGGCCGATGAAATTCAGATTTACAAATACGTTGTGCACAACGTCGCCCATGCCTATGGCAAGAGTGCGACCTTCATGCCGAAACCAATCGTCGGTGACAACGGCTCCGGTATGCACTGCCACCAGTCACTGAGCAAAGATGGTAAGAACATCTTCGCCGGTGACAAATACGGCGGCCTGTCAGAAGAAGCGCTGTACTACATTGGCGGTATTATCAAGCATGCCAAAGCCATCAACGCCTTCACCAATGCCTCTACCAACTCCTACAAGCGTCTGGTACCGGGCTTTGAAGCGCCGGTGATGCTGGCTTACAGCGCCCGTAACCGCTCAGCGTCCATTCGTATTCCTTATGTCACCAGCCCGAAAGCCCGCCGTATTGAAGTGCGCTTCCCGGATCCGACGGCCAACCCGTACCTGGGCTTTGCCGCCATGCTGATGGCGGGCCTGGACGGTATTCAGAACAAGATCCACCCGGGCGATGCCATGGACAAGGACTTGTACGACTTGCCGCCGGAAGAGGCCGCTGAGATCCCAACTGTGGCGTCCAGCTTCGAAGAAGCCCTGGCGGCTCTGGATGCGGACCGTGAGTTCCTGACCCGAGGTGGCGTCTTCACTGACGACGCTATTGATGCTTATATCGCGCTGAAGTCTGAAGAAACCCAGCGCCTGGCGATGACCACGCACCCGGTGGAATTCGAGCTCTATTACAGCGTGTAACTCCCCCAAAGTTGCTGCTCTGTGTTGCCCACCCTTGCGGTGGGCTTTTTTATTTGCCATGGACAACGGCGTCGTTTTGGTTTTGTCTACACTCATATAAACAGCCGGGAGAGACTTGCCATGCGTGTGCTGACAACCCTGACGTTACTGCTGCTGGCCCTGGGTTTGCAGGCGGCGGAACCGGACAAAATTTACCGCTGGACTGATGCGCAGGGCGTCGTTCACTTTTCTGACAAACCCCATGACCAGGCTGAGGAAGTGGTGGTTACGCCAGCACAGTCGGTACGTACCGTGAAGGCTGACCCCAGTGTGTTGCAAGCGGCTCCCGCGCCGGCCGAGAAAGTCACCTTTAAATTGCGGATCATGCTGCCAGCGGAAAAGGAAACCCTGCGTGATAACGAAGGGAATGTGTCGGTAGTGGTTGCGGTGGTGCCAGAAATGCAGCGTGGCCAGAAACTGCAACTGCTGATGGACGGCAAAGCAGTGGGGCCTGCCACTGCCAGCGAGCATTTCAAACTGCATAACATTGACCGCGGTGAGCACCAGCTCAGTGCCCGCCTGCTGGGAGCGAAAAAGCAGGTACTGGCAACCAGTGAACCACGAACCTTCTATCTACACCGCGCGCGCATCCCGCCGCCTAAAAGCGGTAACTGATACCAGCAAAAGCGCTCACAGCACTCTGGCCGCTAACCAGCGGGCTGTTCTTCAGAGGGCTGTCGAGCCACATTTGCCGTAACGATGCTATGGCTTGCCAGCGCTGAGCCATACGCCAGCGCACCGATAACTGCACAAAAGGGTTAATAGCCTCCGTTGGCTGCCATAGCGCCAAGCCACTGCGCTGCGCCTCGTCGGCACTGACGCCAAAATAATAGCGAGCATAGTCTGGCGAATAATAATTCACGCCCACACCCGGGCTCAGCTGCAGTGCGGAAGTGGGCATTTGCAGCGGATAATCCCAAGCCAGTTCCGCATATTGGCCATGGTGGCGCCCGGTAATATCGGTAGCCAATGTTGCGGACCAGTGCCCAGCAGCGCTACGCCACTGACCTTTGATCCCACCGAGTACACTGAATTGCCGATCATCAAGCTGGCGAATCTGTGGATCGCGGGCGTCAGCGGTGTTGAGCCGGGAGGGGGCGAGCTGTACTGCCAGAGATAGCGTAAACGCCTGACTGCGGCTGAGGTAGTAACCGGCTGCCGGGCCACGCAGGTAAAGGTGCCGGCCTTCATAACCCACCAGCGGGATCAACAGGTTCTGGTTACTCAGGCTTTTATAGGGGCTGGGGGAATGGATCACAGCAACGCCTAGCGACCAAGGATGTTGGGTCATGGTTGGGCCGGTGGCCAGTAGCAGGCTGGTCAATAGCATCATGGGCTCCGTTGGTAGCCGTGCAAAGACGGGTTGGCAGTTACTACGCAGTCATCGTTTATCTGGCTCAAACAGTAGTCAGTGTTGTCTTTTTTCTCTACACTGAGTCTTGCACCATCTTGGTGCAAAATGGAGGCAAGGTGGATACGCAGCAGATCCTCGACAACCTGACTACCGGCATTGTGCTGGTGGACGAGCAACTGGCGGTGCGCTACATCAACAGCGCTGCCGAGTCGCTGCTGGGATTTTCCCGCAGCAAGTGTTTGGGGTTGGTGTTGCCGGTGTTGCTGGCGCCACCTAAAACACTGGACAGCCAGCGCTTCAGTGAGGCTTTGCGTAGTGGTCAGGGTTTTATTGATACCGACTGCCAGCTGGGGCAAAACCAGGTGGAGATGGCCGTTTCGCGGTTGTCTGAAACACCGCCGCTGCTGGTGATTGAACTGACACCGATTGACCAGCTCAAGCGCTTGTCAGCCGAAGCGTTTCAGCAGGTACAGCAACAGGCCAGCCAGGAGATCCTGCGAGGCCTGGCTCATGAAATCAAAAACCCGCTGGGTGGGCTGCGTGGGGCGACGCAGCTACTGGCCCAGGAGCTGAACGCCAATCAGCGGGAGTATACGGATCTGATCCTGGCTCAGGTTGACCGGCTGACACAGCTGGTTGACCGGCTGCTGGGGCCCAAAACCGAGCCGCGGCGAGTGCGTACCAACATTCATCAGGTATTAGAGCGGGTGCGCCACTTGGTCACCATGCAAAAACCGGATCAGGTATCCATCAGCCGTGACTATGATCCGTCCTTGCCCGATTTAGCCATCGACCCCGACCAGATCGAACAGGCGCTATTGAACATGGTACAAAACGCGGTGCAGGCATTGGCCGGCAACGGTCAGGTGACGTTGCGTTCGCGGGTGGTGTCAGGTGTGACCCTGCAAGGTGCCCGGTATCGTATGGTGGCTCGTATTGATGTGGAAGATAACGGCCCCGGTGTACCGGACAAGCTCAAAGATACCTTGTTTTACCCCTTGGTGACTGGCCGGGCCGACGGCTCGGGAATGGGCTTGGCCATTGCCCAGTCGCTCACAGCCTTGCATGGCGGGCGTATTGAATTGGAATCAGCACCGGGGCATACGGTGTTTTCGTTGTACCTGCCAATGGAGGAAACGGCATGACGGTGTGGATCCTGGACGATGACGCAGCGATTCGCTGGGTGTTGGAACGCGCCTTGAGCCAGCACAACATGCAGGTAGCGACCTTCGTTGATGCCAGTAGTCTGCTGGCGGCGTTACAGCAGGAACAACCGGATGTCTTGATCACCGACGTCAGGATGCCGGGCATGGATGGCATGGCACTGACCGAGCAATTGCAACACAGTCACCCGCAGTTGCCGGTGATCATCATGACCGCGCACTCCGATCTCGACACGGCTGTGAGCGCTTATCAGACCGGTGCCTTTGAGTACCTGCCAAAGCCTTTTGATCTGGATGAAGTGGTGGCCTTGGTGCAGCGGGCGGCCAGTGAACGTACCCAGAGCAGTGAACAGCAGCGAGAGGCCCAGGCGGCTCTGCCTGATCTCATCGGTGAAGCGCCGGCGATGCAGGCGGTGTTTCGTGCCATTGGCCGGCTGTCACGGTCATCGGTATCGGTGCTGATCAATGGCCAGAGTGGTACCGGCAAAGAACTGGTTGCCCGTGCTTTGCACCGCCATAGTCCTCGTGCCAGCAAATCTTTTGTGGCCATTAATATGGCGGCCATTCCGGCCGAATTGATTGAATCTGAACTCTTTGGCCACGAAAAAGGCGCCTTTACCGGCGCCAGTGGCCAGCGCCAGGGGCGTTTTGAGCAGGCTGACGGGGGCACTCTGTTTCTGGATGAAATCGGCGACATGCCATTGTCGGCGCAGACCCGCTTACTGCGGGTATTGCAGGAAGGGCAGTTCTACCGGGTCGGTGGTGCCACGACCGTTAAAGTGGATGTGCGGATCATCGCGGCCACTCATCAGGATCTGGAAAAAGGTGTGCAGGAAGGCCGTTTCCGTGAAGATCTCTTTCATCGCCTGAATGTGATTCGGATCCAACTACCGCCCTTGGCACAGCGGCGTGAGGATATTCCCCGGCTGGCAGACTATTTTCTTGGCCGCATTGCCAGTGAGCTAGACATGCCACAGCGGCACCTGCACCCGGACACGGTAGAACGCTTGGTCAGCCTGCCCTGGCCCGGTAACGTTCGGCAGCTGGAAAACACCTGCCGTTATCTGACGGTAATGGCTGCCGGCCAGGAAATTCTACCGTCAGATTTACCAGCCGAACTGGAAGCCAAAGCACCGGCCCTGGGCTGGGTGGCCGCCTTGCAGGAATGGGCTGATGAGCAGCTGGCCGCCGGCTTCAGCGGTATTGCGACAGATGCCCAGCAGCAGCTGGAAGCAGCCCTGATTGGCGTTGCGTTGCGTCACAGCAACGGCCACAAACAAGAAGCGGCCCGCTATCTCGGCTGGGGCCGTAATACCCTGACCCGTAAGCTGGCCGGTGACTCCCCGGCGATGTCCGATGAACCGTAAAAATGCGTAAAGGCGCTTGGCTAGCAGTATCGGCGCGCTAGGATGACAACATGACCGATATTCTTGTCATTGACGATGATGAAAGCCTCTGCGAGCTGCTCAGTGATTATCTGGGGGGCCATGGGCTCAGTGTCAGCTGCCGTCACAATGGTTCGGATGGCTTGGCTGCAGCCCTGGCTGAGCACCCGGATCTGGTGCTGCTGGATGTGATGCTACCGGGGCAGGATGGTTTTTCCGTGCTGCGCCAGTTGCGGCAGAAAAGCCAGGTGCCGGTGCTGATGCTGACTGCCCGCGGCGAAGAAGTGGACCGGGTGCTGGGGTTGGAACTGGGTGCGGACGATTATGTTGCCAAACCCTTTTCCCACCGGGAACTGGTAGCGCGGATCCAGGCGATTTTACGGCGCCGGGTGCCACTGGTGGCCAGCGTTGGCGCCCTGGACTTGCAGCCCGAACGGTTGGAAGCCCGCTACCATGGTCAGCGGCTGGAGCTGACCGCCGCCGAGTTTCGGGTACTAACTGTGCTTTTTGAACATGCCGGAGAGGTGGTCAGCAAGGAAGCCATCTGCCAGCAGGCATTTGGCCGTCGCTTGCAGCCCTATGATCGGCACATTGATATTCATGTCTCCCACATCCGCAAGAAGCTCAGCGATATTCATCAAGAGCCAGCGATCCGTACGCTCCGTGGCGCCGGCTACCAGCTGATCACGGAGGTGCAGTGAAACGGCGCTGGTGGCTCAGCTGGTTGACGGGTTTTGCCGGCCGGTTATTTCTCTGGTTCTGGCTGGCCCTGACCTTGATGCTGCTGGGCAATATCTTGCTCAGCCAGCACTTGCGCGATGAAGCGCCACTGCGCCCGGCAACGGCGAATGAACAGCAACAGCTGCAGCGGCTGGAACGGCATCTGCAGCGCTTTGCTGACCGACCCCTGGCCCGGTTGCTTGATAGCCGGGTAAGCCGAGTGTTGGTGTTATTCAATCCCACCAGCTTGCAGCCGCTTAATCGCCAGCGGATCCGCCATTGG
Source organism: Gallaecimonas aegicerasi (assembly GCF_045291545.1). Lineage (GTDB taxonomy): Bacteria > Pseudomonadota > Gammaproteobacteria > Enterobacterales > Gallaecimonadaceae > Gallaecimonas. The sequence goes on along the minus strand of NZ_CP149514.1, from coordinate 2,675,299 downwards.
CGGATCCCGGAACTGGTTGCCTCCAATGACGGCCTGCAGGTGCTGGAACATGGGCCACTGCGCGCCCTTGGGCCCTTCTCTATTGCCACGGCGGATGGCGCCGTGAAGGCTGTCTGGCTGATGCCACCTCAGCCGATGAGTGCCTGGCAGCGCTTCTGGCAGGGGCCCGCCTGGGTAAGATTGTTGCTTTCTTCCTTGCTGGTAATGGTATTGAGCCTGGCCTTGGCGGCCTGGCTGGCAAGGCCGATACGGCAGCTATCGCGTGCGGCGCGGCGCTTGGGTGACGGAGAGCTTAGTGCGCGGGTGCGCCCAGGCGGAGGCGAACTGGGGCAACTGGGCCGTGACTTTAATGCCATGGCGCAAAAGCTGGAGGATCTGCTGGCCGGGCAAAAGCGCCTACTGGCGGATGTGTCTCATGAACTGCGTTCACCACTGACGCGGCTGAAACTGGCGGCAGGGCTGCTCAGCGACGCCCAGCATGACAACAAATACCTCCAACGCATTGAAAAAGAGTGTGACACCCTGGAACACCTGATTGAGCAGGTTTTGACCCTGTCACGGCTGGAGGCGGCTCTGTACCAGGAAGCGCCGCAACAGGGTGATTTGTGTGAACAGATGAACAGTGCCGTGCAGGACTGGCGTTTTCAATGTCCGGATAAACACATCACTCTGGCGGCGCCAGCTGAACAGTGTTACAGCTTCAGGCCGCAGCTATTGCAGCGGGTGTTGGACAACCTGCTGTCTAATGCCTGCCGTTATGGTGATCACATTGAGGTTGCCTTACAGCCTGAGGCTGGTGGCTATCGGCTGAGTGTTTGTGATGATGGCCCGGGGGTGACGCCAGAGCGGCTGGATAAGTTATTTGAACCCTTCTACCGTGGCGATCCGGCTCGAGGTCATCAAGGGCAAACGGGTCTTGGGCTGGCCATTGCCGATGCGGCCGCCCGAGCGATGGGAGGCACCCTGAGCGTTGCTCTGCGGGCGCCTCATGGCCTGTGCTTTACTCTTCGCTTACCGGAAAGGGGCGCTGTTCCTGCGGTACAACCGACAGCGGATCCTGGTGAATAATCACATCCGCGCCAGGGTAGGCGTCCATCAAGGCCCGCTCTACATCATCGGCAACGTTATGGGCTTCCAGTAACGGCATCGTGTCATCCAGTTCAAGGTGCATCTGGATAAAGTAGGTGGGGCCTGCCTGACGGGTGCGCAGGTCATGGGCGCCATGAACTTTGGGGTGCTCTTTGACGATGCGCAAAATGTCTTGCTTCTGCTCTTCCGGTAGTTCCCGATCCAGCAGCGTATTACCTGCTTCCAGAGCGATCTTGACCGCAGAGACCAGAATATAGATACCAATAGCCAGCGCCAGAGTGCCATCGGCCCACAAATACCCCATGCTACCCAGCACCAGTGCAACCAGCACGGCAATGTTTAACAGAATATCGGAGCGATAGTGCAGAGCGTCAGCCTTAACGGCCTGGGAGCCGGTCTTACGGACTACATACCCTTGGTAGCTGATAAGGACAATGGTCAGCACCAGTGCCAGCAGGGTGACGATAATGCCGACGTCGGTTTGGGTCAGCGGTTTGGGGTTTATCAGGCGGTCTGTAGCGCTGAAGATCAGCAACACAGCTGAACCGGCAATAAAACCGGCCTGGGCAATGCCCGCCAGAGACTCGGCTTTACCGTGGCCATAGCGATGCTCGTTGTCAGCCGGTTGCATGGCATAGCGTACGGCAAACAGGTTGATCAGTGAGGCTGATACATCCATCAGCGAATCGGTCAGTGACGCCAGCATACTGGCCGAGCCAGTTAGCAGCCAGGCCACCAGTTTACTGAGGATCAATAAAATGGCGACACAGGTTGAAGCCAATGTCGCCCGTTTAACCAGCTTTTGATAGTGAGGATTAACCATTATTAACGGCGGTGCATACGTCGCTTCATCATGTTGTTGAGTTTATCGCGTTGCTCGGGGCTTAGCACCTGAATTACGTCATGACCCAGTTTCAGGCGAGCAAGTTGCTGCTCAGTACGAGCCTGCAGTAGGTTACGGGCCTGGCCTTCATCAAAGGTGGGGGCATCCATCAGTGCTTTGAATTGTGCGCGCCGGGCTTGTGCCTGTTCCTTATTGAAGGGATAGATAACTTTGTAGGCATCCACTAACGCTTTGATTTGTGCCCGCTGTGTTTCGGTCAGTGCCAGCCGCTCAGCTACCCGCTCTTTGAGCAGCATCATGCCGGCAAAGCCGCCGTCCCGCGGCGGGTGTGGCGGGCGTTCGTTGGCTAACGTAGTTGCAGACAAACCCAGGCCGGTGATCAGGGCTAGTACGGGGAAAAAGCTTTTCATGGGGTAACTCCTGTGATTGACTTCGCTCTTACCATAGCCACTGCAATGCAAAGGGGCGTTAGGCCCCGGTAAAGAAGCGTAAAGATGCTCCATATTGTGCTCTACCAGCCGGAAATTCCGCCGAATACCGGCAACATCATTCGCCTGTGTGCCAACAACGGTTGCGCCCTGCACCTGATTAAACCGCTTGGTTTTGTCTGGGATGACAAGCGCCTGCGCCGGGCAGGCCTGGATTACAATGAATTTGCCTCGGTGCGCCAGCACGCCAGCCTGGAAGAGTGCCTGGCCAGTCTTGGCCAGCCACGGGTTTTTGCCTGTACGACCAAAGGCAGCCGGCCGCACAGTGAACCAACATACGCTGACGGTGATGTATTGCTGTTTGGCCCGGAAACCCGCGGCTTGCCGATGCCGGTTATCGACAGCCTGCCCGCGGCGCAGCGCATTCGCATTCCCATGCAAGCCAACTCCCGCAGCCTGAACCTGTCGAACGCGGTCGCTATCATCAGCTATGAAGCACTGCGACAGCTTGGTTATCCAGGCATGCACTAAAAAACCGGCCATCGGGCCGGTTTTTTATACCAGTGACTCGGATTTTCGTTCCCGAGCCAGGAGGTTGCGTGACGCCTCTTGCGGGTCCAGTCCTTCGTAGAGCACCGCGTAGATTTGCTCACAGATGGGCATTTCTACGCCTAGCCGCTGTGCCAGTGCGTAAACCTCTTTGGCATTGCGGTAGCCTTCTACCACCTGGCCGATGTCTGCCATGGCCTGCTCGGCACTTTTACCCTGCCCCAGCGCCAGTCCGAAACGGCGGTTACGGGACTGGTTGTCGGTACAGGTCAAAACCAGATCGCCAAGCCCAGACATACCCATGAAGGTAGCCGGGTCGGCGCCCAAGGCGGCGCCCAGCCGGGACAGTTCTACCAGCCCGCGGGTAATCAATGCCGTACGGGCATTGGCGCCAAACCCCAGGCCGTCAGCCATACCGGCGCCAATGGCGATAACGTTTTTGACTGCACCACCAAGCTGTACACCGATAAAATCGGGGTTAGCGTAGGTGCGTAGCCGCTTTTCACAGTGCAGCAAATCGGTCAGCCGCGCCATGAAGTCCTGATCGGTACTGGAGATGGAAATGGCTGTTGGTAACCCGGCCGCCAGCTCTTTGGCAAAGGTGGGGCCAGAGACAACCGCCAAGGGAATATCCGGGCCTAGTACCTGCCGGGCAGCGTCCTGTAGCAGTCGGCCGGTATCTGGTTCCAGGCCTTTGGTGGCCCAGGCCACTCTGGCATCCGGGCGAAGATGGGGCTGCATCTGTTGCAACACATCATCAAAGGCGTGCGAGGGCACCACCACCAGAATATCGCGGCAGGATGATACTGCTTTGGCCAGGTTGGGTTCCATCTGTAGCGTCTCAGGAAAGGCAATACCCTCCAGATAGCGCTTGTTCTGACGGTCTTTGGCCAGTTGTGCCAGATGTTCGGGGTTATGGCCCCAAAGCAGAGTGTGATGGCCGTTGCGTGCCAGAGAAATGGCGAGGGCGGTGCCATAAGACCCCGCCCCCAGTACGCAAATGGCCGGATTGTCGGCTGTCATGCGTTTGCTCTTTGGCTTAGGCCTGGCTTTCTTCAGCCGCTTGCGCCTCGGCAGCACGCTGCTGCACATATTGTGCGAACAGGGCGTCGAAGTTTACCGGTGCCAGGTTCAGAGCCGGGAAGGTGCCACGGTTGACCAGGTTGGAAACCGCTTCACGGGCATATGGGAACAGGATGTTCGGCGCGAAAGAACCCAGGGTGTGGGCCAGTTGCGGCTCGTCCATACCGGCAACGGTAAAGATACCGGCTTGCTGTACTTCGCACAGGAAGGCTGTTTCGTCGCCGTTTTTGGCGGTGACGGTCAGTGACAGCACCACTTCGTAGACTTCTTCGTCCAGCTTGTTGGAGCGGGTGTCCAGGTCCAGCTTCACTTCCGGGTTCCATTCTTTCTGGAAAACCGCCGGTGAGTTCGGGGTTTCGAAAGACATATCCTTGGCGTAAATGCGCTGGATGTGGAATTGCGGGGCGTTCTGTTCAGTTGCCTGGGCGTTGTTTTGTTCTTCAGCCATGATAAAACCTGTTAAGTATCAGTAATGTTGTTATGTCTAGCCGTCAGGCACCCACCAGGGCGTCCAGCTGGCCGTTTCTGATCAGCGCTTCAAGGTCACTACAACCACCGATGAGCTGATCATTGATCAAAATCTGCGGAACTGTGTAACTGGCACCGCCAGTCAGACTCAGCATCTGCTGCCGCCGTTCCATATCGTTATCGTTGCAGATTTCCTTGAACTGCAAGCCTCTGTCGGCCAGCAACATCTTGGCCCGTACACAGTAGGGGCAATAGTTTTTGGTGTAAACCACGATATCGGCCATCACCTGCTCCTTAGCCTTTGACGGGCATACCGGCATCTTGCCAGCCTTGCATGCCACCGGTCAGCACGTAGACCGCGTTGTAGCCGGCTTTATCAAGCTGGCTGGCGGCGACTTTGGCGCTCTGGCCGACATTGCACACAACGATGATGGGGTCGTCTTTGTGCTTTTCAAGGTTTTTTAAGTCGCCTTTGAGAATTTGTTCCCGTGAAACGTTCATGGCACCGGCAATGTGGTTTTTACGAAAGTCAGCACTGGCGCGGATATCAACCACAACGCTGTTGTCCTGATTCATCAGAAAGACGGCTTGTTGCGCGCTGACTGCCTTAACCTTGGAGGTGGCGCCTTGGATCAGTGACCACACTAGTAGCAGGAACAGTACAACCCAACCCCCCGTCAGGTAGGGATGATTGGCAAGGAAGGTCAGCAGTTCTGATGAATTCATGGATGTTTCCGGCACGTTTTTCAGGGGCCTTGAGTATACCCGTGTGGCCAGTCAATACCAGCCCTGGCGGCTGGTTTGTGATCAGTCTTTGTGTGTACACTAGGTACTGATGTAGTAAGGCTTAAAAGGTAAGTGAAACGATGGCTAAAAAACCGCTGGTGCTGATCATTCTGGATGGCTGGGGCTACCGGGAAAACCCGGATAACAACGCTATTTTGGCGGCCAATACCCCCAATCTCGATCGGCTCTGGGCCGACAAGCCTCACTCACTGATCTCCGGCTCCGGTTTGGATGTGGGGCTGCCGTCCGGGCAGATGGGTAACTCGGAGGTAGGCCACGTCAACTTAGGGGCAGGCCGGGTGGTTTATCAGGAGTTGACTCGCATTGGCAAAGACATCGCCGACGGCCACTTTTTTGATAACCCGGCCCTGGTCACTGCCGTAGACAAGGCGGTGGCGCAAGACAAAGCGGTTCATATCATGGGCTTGTTGTCTCCTGGTGGCGTGCACAGCCACGAAGATCATCTGCTGGCGATGCTGGAACTGGCGGCTCGCCGCGGCGCCAAAAAAGTCTATTTGCATGCCTTTCTTGATGGTCGTGACACACCACCGAAAAGCGCCTTGGCGTCAATTGAAGGTGTTGACAGCAAATGCGCCGAGCTGGGAGTAGGCCGCCTGGCCAGCCTGGTTGGCCGTTATTACGCCATGGACCGTGATAACCGCTGGGATCGGGTGCAAGCCGCCTATGACTTGCTGGCCGAAGGCAAGTCGGAATTTGCCGCTGCCACGGGCAGTGAGGGTCTTAATGCTGCTTATCATCGTGATGAAACCGATGAGTTTGTTAAGCCCACCCGCATCGGCGATACCGTGCCGATGCAAGATGGCGATGCCTTGATTTTCATGAACTTTCGGGCCGATCGGGCGCGCGAAATTACCCGCGCCTTTGTGAGCGACGATTTTTCCGGGTTTGATCGCGGCCGCCGCCCGGCCCTGTCAGATTTTGTCATGCTGACCCAGTACGCTGCCGATATCGATGCCGCCTGTGCCTATCCGCCGGAATCATTGGTCAATACACTGGGTGAGTGGCTGGCCAAACATGATAAAACCCAGCTGCGCATCTCCGAGACGGAGAAATACGCTCACGTTACCTTTTTCTTCAACGGTGGCACCGAACAGACTTTCCCTGGCGAAGACCGTATTTTGGTGCCGTCACCGCAGGTGGCAACCTACGACTTGCAGCCGGAAATGAACTCCACTGAGCTCACCGACAAGCTGGTCGATGCTATTCATTCTGGCCAGTACGACGCCATCATCTGTAATTACCCCAATGGCGACATGGTCGGCCACACCGGTATTTTTGCCGCTGCCGTCAAGGCCTGTGAAGCGGTTGACCACTGTATTGGCCGGGTTGTGACCGCGCTGGCGGAAGTGGGAGGCGAATGCTTGATCACCGCTGACCATGGCAACGCTGAACAGATGGCTGATCCTAGCTCCGGCCAGCCGCATACGGCTCACACCTCTGATCCGGTACCGCTGATTTATGTCGGCCGCCAGGCCCGGGCCGTGCAAGGTGGTGTGCTGTCTGACATTGCACCGACCATGCTGACGCTGATGGGCATGCCTGTGGCACCGGAAATGACCGGCAAACCCCTGTTCATCGTCGAATGACAGCCGGGCGGCGAACGCTGGTGATGATAGCGGCCATGTTGGCCGCTTTTGCCAGTTATGGCGCCAACGATAAAGACAAGCTCAAAAAGGTGGACTCACAGATCCGCCAGACCCGTGCTGTGCTGGTCAAACAAAAGGCCGAGCGCGATGCGGTGCAGACGCGCCTGCAAAAGCTCGATCAGGCTATTGGCCAACTGGCGCGTCAGCTCAATGATCTCAGTCAGCAGCGCCAACAGCAGCAACAACAGCGCCAACAGCTGCAAACTCAGATCAGCCAATTACAGGACAAAGCCAGACAGCAGCAGCAGATGCTGGCGCGGGAGCTGCGCGCTGCTTATGCCACCGGCCATGATGATTTCGTCAAGATGCTGCTGAACCTGCAGTCGGCCGGTGATATGGAACGGATGCTGGGGTATTACCAAATTCTCAGTGATAAACGCTTGCAGGCGCTCAAAGAGATCAAAGCTACGCGTGCCGAGCTGAGCAGCAGCCAGCAGCAGCTCAACAGTACCCTGGCGCAATTGGCCCAGCTGCAGCAGCAGGCCCAGGAGCGGCAGCAACGACTCAATGATCAGAAAGCCGAACGCCAGCAGACGGTGGACGAGCTGAACCGGCAAATCAAAAGTCGCTCCGGGCAGCTCGAGCAGCTACTGGCAGACAGACAGGCATTGGATAACCTGATCAAAGAAGCACAACGGCGGGCCAAACTGGCCAAAGGGCAAAGTACCTTAAAAGGTCAGCAGGGTAAGTTGCAGTGGCCGGTGCGGGGGCATGTTCAGCGCCTGTTTGGCCGGCACCGGGCGGCCGGTATTGATTGGAAAGGAGTGATCATTGATGCCAGTGAAGGCGCCAAAGTTCACGCCATTGCTGGCGGCACAGTGGTGTATGCCGACTGGGTGCGTGGCTTTGGCTTGCTGGTGGCAATACAGCACGGTGATGGCTATCTGAGTCTTTATGGCCAGAATCAGGCACTGCTGAAGAAGGTCGGCGATGAGGTTCGCCAAGGTGAAGCGATTGCGCTGGTGGGCCGCTCCGGAGGGCAAAGTGAACCCGGCCTATACTTTGAGATACGCCACCGCGGCCGGGCGGTGAATCCATCGACATGGTGTAGATAGGGGGCAGCATGAGGACAGGGGGCTGGTGGGGTGGCCTGGCTACCGGGTTGGCACTGAGTACCCTTGGCCTGGCAATGGCTGCACAGTATGACCAGTTACCATCGCCATCAACACTGTTAACGCAAACCCTGGCCCGGCTTGACCAATACTATGTTCAGCCGGTGGATAACGCCGCCCTTACTGATAAAGCGCTCAGCGCCATGGTGTCGTCGCTGGACCGTTACTCCCAGTATCTGCGCCCGGATGATATTCGCAGTCTGGAGGAGCTGGCCGATGGCCACTACGACGGATTGGGCCTGGAAGTGGCGTTTAAAGACAATAAACTCCTGATCACTCAGCCTTTGCCTGGCTCTCCGGCGGCGGTTGCCGGGCTGAAAAAGGGCGATGAAATTGTCAAGATTGATGGCCACCCTGTGGCCGGCGCCAGTTTGGAAAGCCTGGTCAAAGCCTTGCGCCATGGCGGTAAAGGGCAGGTGGAGTTGCAGGTGCGCCGGGGAGAACAGTTGCGCCACTGGACCCTAAGCCCGGGCCGGGTTGATGTGCCCTCTGTATCTGCCCAAGTACTGGACGGCCAGCGGTTATGGTTGCGTATCAGCCAGTTTCAAGACAGTACCGCCAGTGAGGTGCGGCGCAGTTTGCAGCAGTATCACCCACAACTGGCCATTCTGGATCTGCGCGGTAACCCTGGTGGGGTTTTGCAGTCAGCGGTGGCCGTGGCGGATCTGTTCCTGGATGCCGGCCCGATAGTCAGCACTCAAGGGCGCAGTGATGAGGCCAATCACCAGTATCTGGCTCACAGTGGTGACCCCTTTGAAAGGCTCCCTTTGCTGGTGTTACTGGATAAGCAATCTGCCTCGGCGGCCGAAATTCTGGCGGGCGCCCTGCAGGATAGGCACAGAGCACTGGTGCTGGGGCAGACCAGCTTTGGAAAAGGCACGGTACAAACCCTGATCCCCTTGGCGGGTGGGCAGCGAGCCTTGAAAATTACTACCGCGCGCTACCTGACGCCCAGTGGCCGGCTGATTGACGGTACTGGTATTATGCCGGATGTTGCCGCCGGTACGGTCTTGGCTGATGCCCGGCAGCGGTCATTACTGAAAAGCCATTACCCGCTGACCAGAGCTGCCGAGGTGGCCCGCGAAGGGCAATGGGCTGATGATGCCTTGCTCTGGGAAGCCATCAAACTGACAGAAAAACCATCTTCATAAGGGCTTGCTGTGCGCTACCTGCTGATATTGCTGCTAAGCAGCCTGCCTCTTGTGGCCAAGGCTGAGCCTAAACTGGCACTGATCATTGACGATTTAGGCTACAACCACCATGACCAGATCGTACTGTCGCTACCGCAGGCGGTGACGCTGAGCATTTTGCCCCATACCCCCTTTGGTGCGGCGCTGGCTGCCCGCGCCCGGCAACCGATAATGCTGCATTTGCCAATGCAACCAGAGGGCCACCCGGCACTGGAAAAGGGAACGCTGACAGAACAGCAAAGTCCTGCGCAGATGCAGCACATTCTTGATAGTGCTTTGGCCGATATCCCAGAAGCCCGTGGCGTTAACAACCATATGGGTTCACGCCTGACGCAGGATCGCCAGCGTATGAACTGGCTGATGACACAGCTGGCCCGGCGCCATCTCTACTTTGTTGACTCACGCACATCAGCGCAGTCGCAGGCGATGGCGGCGGCCATCGCCGCGGCGGTACCGGCTGTTGAGCGGCAGGTGTTTTTAGATAACACTCCGGCCAGTTTACCCAAGCAATGGCACCGTGCTTTGCGCCTGGCCCGTCAGCATGGCCAGGTGGTTGTCATTGCCCACCCGCACCCTTATACCCTGCGTTTTTTGCAAAAAGCTCTGACGCAGCTAAAAGGCATCGAACTGGTGCCGGTGACCGCGTTATTACCCGGCCAGCAGCTGGCCCGATCTGGTAAAATGGCGGCTCCCCGAGGCTGAGGACTGTAGGTTATGCGCTTAACCATTCACGCCAATCCCGCTGTCACTGCACAACTGACAACGGATCTCACCAAACTGTACGGCCAGCAACCAGACAATCTGCAGCAGCAGGGTTGGTTTGTGGCCACCTTTAATGACCGTCATATTGCCGCCCTTTTTTATGATGGCGAGGCATTGCAGCAACTGGCGGTGCGCCAGGAAACCCGCCGCCGTGGCGTCGGCCGCTACCTTTTGGAGCAGGCACTAAAAGTGTTAGCCGCCGATGGTGTGGCAACGGTCGTGGTACGCAAGGAAGATTACCCAGCTACCAGTGAGCCGGTGTTGGCAGCCTTTTTACAGGCCATGGCCTTTAACGATACAAAAAAGGGTTGGCAGCGGTCGCTGTAATATCAAAAAAGCCGGCTGCAGCCGGCTTTTTGTTTGGTCAGTGCACCATGGCATTTTTCAATTTGCCGAGGGCGCTTTTTTCTAACTGCCTGACCCGTTCGGCTGATACACCGTACTTGTCGGCCAGTTCCTGCAAGGTGGTTTTATTGTCGTCCAGCCAGCGGCATTGCAAGATATCGCGGCTCCGCTCGTCCAGTGTAGCCAGTGCCCGGCCCAGACGCGCATGGGCGTTTTGCTGCCACTGTGCTTCCTCAACCTGTACCGCGACATCCGAGGATTTATCCTCCAGGAAATGGACGGGAGCAAAGCTGTGCTCATCGTCGTCATCGCTGGCCAGATCAAAGGCCTGATCCGGGGAACTCAGCCGGGCTTCCATATCACGCACATCTTGCTGGCTGACACCCAGCTCCTCGGCCACCATGGCCACTTCATCTTGGCTGAACCAACCCAGACGTTTCTTCTTGGAACGCAAGTTAAAGAACAGTTTGCGTTGTGCTTTGGTGGTGGCAATTTTGACAATGCGCCAGTTTTTCAGCACATATTCGTGAATTTCTGCCTTGATCCAATGCACCGCAAAAGACACCAACCGCACCCCGACCGTCGGGTCAAAGCGTTTAACCGCTTTCATCAGGCCGATATTGCCTTCCTGGATCAGATCCGCCTGTGGCAGGCCATAGCCGGAATAGCTACGTGCTACATGCACAACAAAGCGCAGGTGTGACATGATCAGCTGCTTGGCGGCCTGCAGATCGCCGTCCTGTTGCAGGCGGGTGGCCAGATCACGCTCCTGCTCGGCGGTCAGCATTGCAATGCTGTTCACCGAGTGAACGTAGGCCTCCAGGCTGCCGCTGGACGGTACTGTTAACGCCATGGATTGCAGATGGTCGCTCATCTCACTCCCTCAAAAAACATGATGTCAGTCACAAAACTTGACAATATGAGTCCCACTCTAAGAAAAAGTTCCGGCCGAATCAAGCAGGTTCCATCGCCTTTAGATGCCGCCAAACGGCCAGGTAGGCGCCACTGAGACCCAGCAGCACTGACAACGCCAGCACCGCCAGCATGTCGCCGCCGCTGAGGCTGGCCAGAGTGAACTCGCTGCCATACAAATCCATTAACTGGGCGACGCTACTTTCAAGCCACATCACCCCGAGGCTGACCAGCAGCAAGGCCAGTACGCCGGCGGCTAGGCCATACCAGAAGCCGGTATAAAGAAAGGGGCGGCGCACAAAGGCATCGGTAGCGCCAACCATCTTCATGACACTGATGGACTCGCGGCGGTGTTCAATCATCAAGCGAATGGTATTGCCGACCACCAGTACCATGGTGATCAGTAGCAACACCGCCACTAATGTAACGCCATCACGACCCACCGTGACCAGTGCCCTGAGCCGTTTAAGCCAGTCTACATCGAGGCGCCCTTGTGCCACCTCCCGTTCCTGAGAGAGCTTGTCCATGAGCCGTTTGGCTGCTTCCGGACCACTGTTGCGCTCGGTCGGGGTTACGACAATGACATTGGGCAGCGGATTGTTGTCCAGATAATCCAGAGCCTGGCCAAAGCCGCCCTTTTGCCGAAATTCACTCAGGGCTTCGTCACGGGTAATCAATTTGGCCTTGGCCACTTCCGGATACAGGCCGATGCGGGTTGTGGCTTTGGCGGCGTCGTCGTCTGACACTGAATCCTTGAGAAACAGGCTGATCTGAGCGGCCTGGTGGAATTGGCCGGAGACCGCCTCAACATTTTTCAGCAACACATAAAATGTTGCCGGCAGGGTGAGGGAAAATCCCAGCACCGCTACTGTTAACAGGCTGGCCATGGGGCTGTGCCAGAGCTCGCCAAGGCTGCTGGTGGCTTGTTGCAGGTGGCGCACAAAGTACATCAGCAAACGGCTCATCAGCCCTGGCCGGGCAGCACTGGGGCGCTGCTCACGGTTTTCAAACAGCAGGCTCATAGCGTCTCTCCCAGTGAATCGCTGAGCATTCGCCCTTCTTTAAGAGTCAGTGTGGGGTGGCGCATGCGGGCAATTAGCCCCAGATCGTGGGTGGCGACCAGCACACTGATGCCCAGGCTGTTGAGGTCTTCAAAGAGCCGGAAGATGTCCATCGACAGTTTCGGGTCCAGGTTACCGGTGGGTTCATCCGCCAGCAGCAGCGGCGGCTTATTAACCACGGCGCGGGCGATGCCGACGCGCTGTTGTTCACCGCCGGAAAGCTGGATTGGGTAGCAACGGGCTTTATCGCCCAGATGTACCCAGTCCAGCGCGGTTTGTACCCGCTTGCGGATCTCGCCGCTGGTAAAGCCGGCAATGATTAATGGCAGAGCCACGTTTTCATAAACGGTGCGGTCCATCAGTAGCCGGTGATCCTGAAAAATAATGCCGATGTCGCGGCGCAGGTAAGGCACCTGCCCGGCTTTCAGGCGGGTAATATCATGGCCGTTGATATAGACCTTGCCGGCTGATGGCCGCTCCTGCAGGGTGATCAGTCTGAGCAGGGTACTTTTACCGGCGCCACTGTGGCCAGTCAGAAAGGCCATCTCCCCCTTGCCCAGGTGGAAACTGACATTCTGTAGTGCCTGGGCGCCACCGGCGTAGGCTTTGGATACCTGCTCAAAGCGGATCATGTGTCCTCGGTTGCAAACAGCGCATTGATAAAGTCTTCGGCATTGAAGGTGCGCAAGTCCTCCAAATTTTCGCCGACGCCAATGTAGCGGATAGGAATACCAAACTTGTCGGCAATGGCAAAGATCACTCCGCCTTTGGCGGTGCCATCAAGCTTGGTCAGGGTGATCCCGGTCAGGCCCACCGCTTCGCTAAACAGCTTGGCCTGGCTGAGTGCGTTCTGGCCAGTGCCGGCATCCAGAGTCAGCATGACTTCATGGGGAGCTTCCGGGTCGAGTTTTTTCATCACCCGGACGATTTTTTTCAGCTCTTCCATCAGGTGTGCTTTGTTTTGCAGTCGCCCGGCAGTATCGGCAATCAGCACATCGACATTACGTGCCTGAGCGGCCTGCAGTGCGTCAAAGACCACCGACGCCGAATCGGCCCCGGTGTGTTGAGCAATCACCGGAATGTTGTTGCGCTCACCCCAGACCTGCAGTTGCTCGACCGCAGCGGCACGGAAAGTGTCACCGGCGGCCAGCATCACCGACTTGCCCTGTTCTTTGAATTGCCGGGCCAGCTTGCCGATGGTGGTGGTTTTACCAACGCCATTCACACCGACCATCAGGATTACGTGCGGCTTGCGAGTCAGCTCCAGTGGCTGGCAAACCGGCTCTAACAGCCCCTGCATTTCTTGCTTCAATAGCCCGAACAAGGCTTCTCCGTCTTTGAGCTGGCCCAGTTTGGCTTGTTTGGTTAGCCGGTCAATCAGCCGGGTGGTGGTTTCCACCCCGACATCGGCTAACAGCAGCTGGGTTTCCAGCTCTTCAAAAAGCTCGTCATCAATTTTCTTGCCGCGGAACAAGGCAAAAAAACCGGCACCGATGTTTTCGCGGGTACGGCGCAGGCCCAGGGTCAGGCGCCGGAAAAAGCCGGGTTTTTCACGGCCGGCGTGGGCTTTGGCGGCCAATGTGGCTAAATCGGCCTGTTGCTCTGGTGTTTCGCTATCGGTCACGGCAGCATCGGACTCGACGGACTCGACGGACTCGACGGACTCGACGGACTCGACGGACTCGACGGACTCGACGGACTCGACGGACTCGACGGACTCGACGGACTCGACGGACTCGACGGACTCGACGGACTCGACGGACTCGACGGACTCGACGGACTCGACGGACTCGACGGACTCGACGGACTCGACGGACTCGACGGACTCGACGGACTCGACGGACTCGACGGACTCGACGGACTCGACGGACTCGACGGACTCGACGGACTCATCAGATTCCACAGACGCTGTGCCAGCAGTACTATCGGGCGCTGTGGTGGCGGTAGCTAGCGCCTCGTCAGCGTTAGCAACCGGCGCGGTTTGGGAGTCAATATCAGGGTTAACGGCGGGTTGTTGTTCGTCCTTGGCTGGCTCGGTGGTACTGGAGCCCAAACCAAGCCAGGAAAGAAAACCTTTCTTTTTGCTCATGGCAATCTGCTGTCCGGCGGCTAGAATAGCGGCATTTTCAAAAGCGCTAGTCTAACGCGGAGGCAGGCACATCGCCATGGCAGCAAAAGGCAACAATGGGCAAATCCGTTTGATCGCCGGTCAGTTCCGGGGCCGCAAGCTGCCCGTACAGGATCTGACCGGACTCCGGCCCACTACCGACCGGGTGCGTGAAACCCTGTTCAACTGGTTACAGGGCCATCTTCAGGGAGCCCAGGTGTTGGATTGCTTTGCTGGCGCCGGGGCGCTGGGTTTTGAAGCCTTGTCTCGCTATGCCGCAGCATTGGTGCTGGTAGAAAAAGAACACAGGGTGACCCAGCAGCTCACCGCCAATCTTGAACGCCTACAGGCACAAGCCGAGGTGATTCAGGCTGATGCTTTACAATGGCTGCAAAAAGCACCTGCCCGGGCTATGGACGTCGTGTTTGTCGACCCCCCTTTTGGGCAGCAGCTGGCGGCCCCGGCATTAGCCTTACTGGAACAACAAGGCTGGCTGGCGGATGATGCCTTTATTTACGTAGAAACAGAGCAAGGGCTGGCGCTGACCGTGCCGGGTAACTGGCGGCTCCATCGCCAGCTTAATGCAGGCCAGGTGCAGGCCCGGCTTTATCAACGACAAGAGAGTAGTTCATGAACCTGATCCGCCGCTTACTGATGTTGGCCATTTGGAGCCTGTGTCTGTTTAACCTGTTTCACCCTTTACAGGCGCCCCTGCAAAACCTGTTGTACATCGCCACCGGCATACTGCTGGTATTGCATGGCTGGATGGTGCTGATGTTTTCAAAGGTATTGCAGCTTGATACCCGCGCCAAGTTGGATATTTTCATTTTTGGCTCCATCGCCGCCACCGCGCTGCGTGACAAGGTATTGCAAAAACAAAGTCAGGCAAAGTAGTGGGCGATGCCGTCCAGGAACATTTGTACTGAGATCATTACCAAAATCATGCCCATCAGGCGTTCCATGGCGACCAGGCCGCGTTCGCCCATGATTTTCATCAGTAGCTCTGAAAACAGCAAAATGACTGCATTAACGGCCCAGGCACCTACCAGTGCCAGGGTCAGCATGCCCATTTGCTGCGGAGCCTGATTGGACATCAAAATTAACGAAGCGAGGATCGACGGCCCGGCCATCAAGGGAATGGCCATAGGCACCAGAAAGGGCTCTTCGCCAACCGCCAGGCCGGTAACGCCACCTGGGCTGGGAAAAATCATCTTGATGGCAATCAAAAACAGAATGATGGCGCCGGCAATGGATACCGATTCCTGCCTCAGGCCGAGGAAGTGCAGCACGGCGTCGCCGCCGAAGAGAAAAATCAGCATGATGCCCAGTGCCAGCAATAGTTCGCGCACCAGAATAATACGGCGCCGTTTGGGGGGCAGGTGTTTGAGAATAGAGATAAACACCGGCATGTTGCCCAGTGGGTCCATGATCAAAAACAAGGTGACAGCAGCAGCAAAGTAATCCATGGCAAACTGGCCTGACAGACAAAACACCTGGGGGCATGGTAAACGAAGGGGCGCATAATTGCGCCCCTACTGCTATCAATGCGACATGGGCCACATTATGCGTCGTCCAGGGCAATGCCGAGATTCGATACGCCTTCGTTACGGCCCAGCTGCTGTACGGCTTTGAGTTGCTCTGGTGTCAGTGGCTCACTGACGGCGGCTAGCAAGGCATCCTGAAAATCTCTTTCCTGCTGCCACAATTCCAGCTGATCAAGCTGGGCGTAATCCAGCGCCTGTTCGGCCTGAGTGTTGAGGAAAAACTGCACTGACCCACGAGACAAGCGGCTGATATCCAGCGCGGGCTGTTCATCTTTATCCTGCATGGCGGCCAGTATCGTCATTACTGCCAGGTAGCTGTCTAAAGCCGGGTAAGCCCCGAAAAAGTCGTACTGCTCTGGCTCCGGCTCCAACTCCGCAAGCTTCAGTTGCTGCTTTTCGAAGCTGATTTTTGCCTTCGGATTGAGCAGTTTTTCCCAGACGGTGTCCAAGGCGGACTTCACGGCCAGGCCTGCTTCGGGCTGGTCTGTTATCTCGGCAAACAGCAAAAAGTTGGGTAACATCCGCTGCGCCAGGGCGGCAGCAAAGGCGCGTTGGGCCAGCAGCGGCAGTGTTGAAAGCGGTTTTTCCATGGGCGACGTCGGTTGTGATTAACGCCGCCCAGTGTAGCGCCATAGGCGCTTGCTGTCGCCCTTACAGCGGCTTGTCGTGGCGCCATAAATGGCGGTAGCCAAACCAGCCCAGCGATACCGTAAACACCAAGGCTACCGGCAGGCGCAACCAGGTGGCAGGCCAGTCGGGTAACAGCGTGACCACCAGCAGCGAAAAGCTCAGGGTCAACAGAGCCAGAGATTCAAAGTAGCCCAGTTTCAGTGCATTAAGAGCGCGTAACATAAGACCTCCTTATTTGACTGTGGCTATTATCTGCCGCTGTGGGCGGTGTTTTTTTGCGCTAGCGCAAAGGCTGGCCATCCTCTGTCACAAACTTGTATGGTGAACTTGTATTGATGGAGCCTGATGATGTTGCCGTGCCGTTATCCTCTTATTCAAGCGCCCATGGCCGGTGGTGCCACCACAGTAAATCTGGTGGCAGCAGTGTGTCGTGCTGGTGGTCTGGGCAGCCTTGGCGCTGGCTATTTGCCTGCAAGTGCTATTAGCGAGGCGGTTGCGGCTATTCGGGCTCGTTGCGACGGGCCTTTTGCTATCAATCTCTTCATTCAGGGTAAGCCGCCAGCGCCATGCCCGGCGGCTTCGGATGCATTGCAGTGGGCACAACGCCAGCTCAATGTGCAAGGCGCATCAGCCGTGCCAGCGGTTGATTTTGACGCCCAGTTTGCTGCGGTGTTGGCGGCTCGGCCGGCGGTATTTTCCTTCACCTTTGGCCGCTTGGCTAAGCCCTATCTGAGTGCCCTGAAAAGTGCCGGTATCTGCGTGATGGGTACCGCCACCAACCACGATGAAGCCAGGCAGCTGGTCAGTGATGGTGTAGACGCAGTGGTGTTACAGGGCAGTGAAGCTGGCGGCCACCGGGGCAGTACTAGCGCTGAAGGGCTGGCCGCCTGCTTACCCTTGGCTGATGTATGGCAGCAGTGCCAGTCGTTGCCCTGCCCACTGATTGTGGCCGGCGCTATCAGCACAGGGCAGCAGTGGCGGTACTGGTTGGATAAGGGGGCCGCTGCTGTACAGATGGGCACGGCCTTCTTGTTTTGTGACGAAGCCGGGATCAGTAGCAGTTATCGGCAGGCCCTGCTGGCCGGTGAGCGGGACACCGCTCTTACCCGCGCCTTTTCCGGGCGGCTCGCCCGTGGTTTGAACAACCACTTCATGCGTCAGCAGGAAAGTGCCGTCATAGCGGACTACCCATTACAAAATGCACTGACCCAACCATTGCGCCAAGCTGCTGCCCAGCAAGGTAATCCGGAGTTTCAATCGCTGTGGGCAGGTACCGGCTATCGTCAGTGCCGGGCGCTATCAGCACCCAGGCTGATGGCAACACTGGTTGCTGAAGCAGGTCTCTAGAGACCCAGGGCCGCTTGCAGCGCGCTGATGCGGGTTTGCGCTTCGGGCGCCGGTAACGGCTTTGCTGCTTGTGCGCCCCAGACCGGTGCCGGCCAGGCGCCATCATGGCGAAAGCGCACAATATGGTGCAGGTGCAGCTGTGGCACCATATTACCCAAAGCCGCCACATTGAGCTTATCACCCTGAAACTGTGCCATCAGTGCGCGCGACAGGGTCGCAGACTCTTGCCAAAGTTGCTGCTGGTCAGCGTCGCTGAGCTGATATATCTCACTGATATCCGGGCGTCGTGGCACCAGTAAAAACCACGGGTAGTTGCCGTCTTTGCTCATCAACAGCCGGCTCAGTGGCAGCTCTCCTACCAAGAAGGTGTCAGCGGCCAGTTGGGGGTGTAGTTGGAACATGGGTACACTAATCTCATTTGCGTTGCCGCCAGCATAGCAGGCGGTGTTACCGACAAGGAATGCTGATGGCTCCTTTGTATCTGTGGGCGGCGGCACCAGCGGCGCTGCTGTTATTGCTGTTGCTGACGTTGTTATGGCGTCATTATCGTCAGGCATTGCAACTGAGTGCGCTGCAAAGCCAGTTGACTGTGCAAGCTGAGCAATTCGCGGAGCTGCAAAATGAGCGTGACGCCCAGACCGACACCATCGCAGAGCTGCGCCAGCAACTGGCTGGCAAAGCCGAGCAAGCCCGTGAGCTGGCGGTTCGCTTAGAAGAAAGTAACAAGGCCCACCAGGACAAGCTGGCTACGCTGGAACAGGCCGAACAGCGGCTTTCTGAGCAGTTCCAGAACCTGGCTCAGCGTATTTTTGAGCAAAAATCCGAGCATTTTCAGCGCCAGAGTAACGAGAGCCTGCAACACATCCTGACGCCCCTGCGCCAGCAATTGGGCGACTTTCACAAAAAAGTCGACAGTGTTTATGACAGCGAGCGCTTGCAGCGCCAGGGGCTGTTGCATGAACTGCAATCACTCAAAGAACTCAACCGGCAGATGACGGAGGAAGCTCATAACCTGACCCGGGCCCTCAAAGGCGATAAAAAACTACAGGGTAACTGGGGGGAAATGGTACTGGCGCGGGTACTGGAAGAGTCCGGGTTGCGCCAGGGCCATGAGTTTGAAACCCAGGTCAACCTGCGTGATGACAACAATGAACGCTTTATTCCTGATGTGGTAGTTCATCTGCCGGACGGTAAAGACATCATTGTTGATGCCAAGGTGTCGCTGGTGGGTTATGAGCGCTATGTAGCGGCCACCGACGACGCCGAACGGGCTCTGGCGCTGCGCAGTCATGTGCAGGCACTGCGCCAGCATATCCGTGGCCTTGGCAGTAAGGATTATGAGCGCCTCAAAGGCCTTAATAGCCTCGACTATGTACTGATGTTTGTGCCCATTGAAAGCGCTTTTTTTGCTGCCATGGAGGCCGACCCAGCCCTGTTCACCGATGCCCTGGCCAAGAACATCATGATAGTCAGCCCAACCAACCTGCTGGTGGTGTTGCGTACTATCCGTCGGGTCTGGAGCTATGAGCAGCAGTCACAAAATGCCCAGGAAATCGCCAGCCGGGCGGCGGCACTGTATGACAAGTTTGTCGGTTTTGTGGAAGAACTGGAAAAAGTCGGCAGCGCTATCGATAACAGCCAAAAGCGTTACCAAGAGGCCTACAGCAAGTTGGCCAGTGGCCGTGGCAACCTGGTACGGCAAACCGAGATGCTGCTGGAACTGGGGGTGGAAAGCAAAAAGCAACTACCGGAGGCACTGCGGCAAAAAGCACAATAAAAGACGAACTTTTCATGAGTTCGGCAGTCTATTCCAGCACTGTGTGACAGGGCACCGCTGGTGCGGTGCCTGATGGCCATAACTGGATTTGAGCATGCGCAAATTCCCCCAGTACCATGCCCGGCAGATTGCCAAACACGTTGCCACCTTCTTTGAAGGGGTGATCTGGATTGAAACCATCGGCGCCTTTCGGTTCAGTGAAGGGCGGTTGCTGCCACCGGCCAAGCCAACCCCCCAGAAGCGCCGTGTGGTCACGGAAGTGAACCGCATGTTGGGCAACTTGCGCGGCCCGGATGTGGCTTAAGCCCGGGCCAGGCTGAACGGCATGACCTGGCGAATATCGCTGGCCTGCAATATCACCATCAGTAATCTGTCCACCCCCAGTGCCACCCCGGCGCACTCCGGTAGCCCCGAGCGCAGCGCCTCGACCAGGCGCAGATCCGGATTATTCACCGGCTTGCCCTGTTGTTGCCGGGCTTGTGCCTCAGAATGCAGCCGGTGCTGCTGCTCATCGGCATCGGTCAGTTCGTGATAGCCATTGGCCAGCTCAACACCGTCAATGAACACTTCAAAGCGCCGGGCAACCGGGTGGCCGAAGGCATCGACATCGGTGCGGGCCAGGGCCGCCTGGCTGGCAGGGTAATCATAGAGAAAGGTCACGCTGCCGTGGGCGCCCAAACCGGGCTCGATCACCATACTCAGCAGCAGGTTCAGCAAGGTGTCCCGGTCGGTTTCGTGAGCGCCATAATGGCAATGTTGCTGGGCCAGTTGCTGCAAGGTGGCCAGTGATGCTGTGTGGGGGTTGACTGCCAGGGCCTGCTCGAAAGCCCCCAGGTAGCTGAGCTTGTGCATGTTGGCGGCGGGCAAGCCGGCAACGGCGGTCAGCAGGGCGGCAACTTCATCCATTAGCTGCTGGTGGTCATAACCCAGCCGATACCATTCGAGCATGCAAAATTCGCTATTATGGCGTCGGCCTGCTTCTTCGTTACGGAACACTTTCCCGAGCTGGTAGATGCAGCCGCTGCCGGCGGCCAGCAGCCTTTTCATGGCAAATTCCGGCGAGGTCTGCAAATACAGCGTCAGGCCGTTTGGTGCCAGCGGCCCCTGATACTGGCTGGTCATTACCTCAATGTGCAGATCAGCAATACTGCCCTGAGACAGCATTGGGGTATCGACTTCCAGCACCTGCCGGGCGGCAAAAAAAGCGCGAATGTCAGCGAACAGCTGGGCGCGGTGTTTCAGGGTGGCGATGGTGCAATCAGGCTGCCAGTTCGGTTCTATCATGAGATCTCCTTGCGCTGGCGCAGCATAGCGGATGCCGACCTGTGCCGGTAGTGCTCAGCGGCGGGATAAATTCGTAGCGGTACTGTGGCCGGGCCGGTGCTTTCGATACACTAGGGAGCATAACCACAAGCATAAACGGGCCGAGCATGATCGATAACGCCTTTCCGCTGGTAGATATTCACCGTCATCTGGATGGGAATGTCCGCCTGACCACCATCATTGAACTGGCGCAGCAGTTCGGGGTCAGCCTGCCAGCGGATGATGTAGCGGGTATGAAGCCCTATGTGCATGTCATGGAAAATGAACCTTCGCTGGTCGCCTTTTTGGCCAAATTAGACTGGATGGTCAAGGTACTGGGTGACTACGACGCCTGTTACCGGGTGGCTTATGAAAACGTCGAAGATGCCCGCTTGGCGGGTATTGACTACACCGAGCTGCGTTTTAGCCCCTGGTATATGGCCATGAGTCAAGGCCTGCACCCACAAGGGGTGGTGGAAGCGGTGGTCGCCGGGGTTGCTGCCGGCAGTCGTGATTTCGGGGTGAAAACCGGGCTTATTGGTATTCTCAGCCGTACTTTCGGTGCTGAGCAATGCCAGCGTGAGCTGGATGCCATTCTGGCCTGTAAAGCGCAGCTGGTGGCCGTGGATCTGGCCGGTGACGAACTGGGCTTTCCGGGGCCATTATTTGATCGCCATTTTCGCCAGGTACGTGATGCCGGCCTGCACGTGACGGTGCATGCCGGTGAAGCTGCCGGGCCAGAGTCAGTCTGGCATGCACTGCAAGAGCTGGGTGCCGAGCGGATTGGCCATGGCGTGCAGGCAGTACAGGATCCGGCGCTGCTGGCGTATCTGGCTGAACACAATATCGGTATTGAATCCTGCCTGACATCTAATATCCATACGTCTACGGTGGCCAGCCTGGCAACGCACCCGATCAACCAGTTTCTGGCAGCAGGGGTGGCGGTGAGCCTGAATACCGATGACCCTGGGGTCAGCGCGGTGGAGATAGCCCATGAGTACGCTGTTGCCGCCCCGGCTGCCGGGCTCAGCCCGGCACAGATCAGGGCCTGCCAGCGCCATGGCCTGGCCATGAGCTTTCTCAGTGCCGCCGACAAGACCGCATTAGTGGCAGCGAAAGCCGCGCAGTAGGAAAAAGGGGCCAGTCGGCCCCTTTTTTAAATCACCCGTGAAAAGCGATGTTGCTGTACCTGCTTGCGCAGGTGGGCATCAAAGGCGGTAGCAATGGTTCGCACCAGTGCCCGCCCTCGAGGTGTGATCACAATGCCGCTGTCGCTTATCAGCAATAAGCCGTCTTTTACAAAAGGTGCCAGCAGTGGCACGTCGTCGGCAAAATAGTGGCGGCTATTGATGCCCAAACGTTCATCCAATGCTTCCCAATTGAGCATGAAGTGGCACAGTAATTCGCGGATCACCACCGCCCGGTACTGGTCATCCATGCTCAGCTGATAGCCTTTGGCTCGGGCGTGGCCCTGAGCGTCGGTAGCGCGCTGATAACTGGCCAGATCTTTTTCATTCTGAACATACAGATCGCCCACTTTGCTGATTGCCGAAGCACCGAGAGCCAGCAGCTCACAATCGCCGTCAGTGGTATAGCCCTGAAAGTTGCGGTGCAGTTTGC
This sequence comes from Gallaecimonas aegicerasi, assembly GCF_045291545.1. GTDB lineage: Bacteria > Pseudomonadota > Gammaproteobacteria > Enterobacterales > Gallaecimonadaceae > Gallaecimonas. The sequence goes on along the minus strand of NZ_CP149514.1, from coordinate 2,652,676 downwards.
CTGCCGCCTGGGCTTTGGCGAGCTCGTCACCTTCTTTGGCGAAATGGTCCATACCGATAAAACGATAACCGTGGCCGGTAAGATGCTCTACGGTGGCCGCGAGGATACGCAGCTTTTCATCGGGGCTCGGCAGGGTGTCATCTTTGAGCTTACGCTGGGCGGCAAAACGCTCCGGCAGGTGAGCGTAGTTGAAGATGGAAAAGCGATCCGGGCCCATGGCCAGCGCCTTGTCGAGGCTGGCAATAAACTGCTCACGGTGCTGAAAGGGCAGGCCGTAGATAAAATCCATATTGATGGAGTCAAAGCCCTGCTGGCGGGCTTCGCGCATCAGCCCGGCGATGTGTTCTTCGCTTTGAACCCGGTTGACTGCCGCTTGCACTGCCGGGTCAAAATCCTGAATTCCCATCGACAGCCGCTTAAAACCAAGCTCGGCCAACCAAGCCAGATCGGTGAGCGCAATGGCCCGCGGGTCTACTTCAATGGCACCGTAATAATCATCAGCAAAGCTGAAATGGCTTCGCAGCATGGCCATCAGCCGGCGCATTTGCTGTTGGTTAAGGAAGGTGGGTGTACCGCCCCCCAGATGCAGCTGATGTACCTGGAAATCCGCAAAAAGCGGCGCCTGATAGGCAATTTCCTGCGCCAGATGATCCAGGTAACGGTCAGCCTTGTGGCTGTGGCGAGTGATCACCTTATTGCAGCCACAGTAGTAACAAAGCTGGTGGCAAAAGGGGATGTGCACATACAGGCTGAGCTGGCGAGACGGTGCTCTGGCAATGGCATCGCGCCACTGATCGCCACGCACCGTCTCGGTGAAAGACAGGGCGGTCGGGTAAGAGGTGTAGCGCGGTGCCGCCATGTTATAGCGGCGGATCAGATCAGCATCAAACTGCATGGAGCCAGCTCCTCGGGCATCATAGGCGGCCAGTATCGCTCCCGGCGGCCCATAACGGCTTGATCTGACTCAATGACGCAGGTCTTTGAGTACCTCAGCTTCCTGGCGAATACCATCGGCCAACTCCTGCTCCCAGCCTTGCCGCTGGCGGTCCTGCTGGCGGCGTTCCGTTTTACTCAGGGCCTGACGCGCCTCGTGGGTTGGCATGTCTTTTACCCGCTCAAAGAGCGTGAACAGGGTGGGAAAGGTTTGCTGATATGGCTGGTGCGGGTGCAGGTGATCCAGCAGGTTACAGATGCGGATCGCGCCTTCAGAGAAATCACACTGCTCTTCGAGCATGGCGCGGGCAATGATATGGATACTGTCCAGCAGTTTGGTATTGCGCGCAGCGATGGCCTCTGCCTGGCGCTGGCGTTGCTGACGCAACAGATACAATAGCCGGCCGGCATAAAAAGCCAGGCCGGCAATGATCAGGGCAGCAAGTATGATCAGGACAGTCAGCCAGCTCATGCCGGTTGCTCCTCGTCATCCCAGTCAATATCGTCAATGATGTCACCGTCGCCATCGATACCCAGCTCGCTCATCAGCTTGTCTATCTGATCGGTGATGTCATCCAGGTATTGCTGATCGTCATCACTAAGGGCCTGGCCGGCATCAAGCTGGTCCAGCAGGGTATTGAGCCGGGGATCATTCTCCAGTGCCTCCAGCCGCGCCGTTTTTGCCAGGCGGTCATCTGCCGGCGGCGCTGACGGCGCCGCCACTGCCTTGGCTTTTACCAGTGGTACGGCCTTGGTGGAACCCAGCCGTGGGTCCTGGCGCTGCTGCGGGTTTGCAGACGTTGTCGTGGCCTTGCTGGGGCCTTGCCGGTGCCCGGCGCGGTGCCCTTTGCCAGAACGCTTAGAGCCTTTGGCGGCCGGTTTGGTGTTACCCAGTTCGGGGTTTTTTGACGGGCCCAGCTTACCTGGCCCTCGGGCTTTTTTCTGTCGTGTCATTTGTCGTTACCTTTTTTGCAACAGCAATACGTCGGTGTCGAGCCGTTGCCAGCTAAAGCCGTGCCGGCTGGCGAGCCAGGCAAAAGTCGCTTCGCTGTAAAAGCTGACGTGAGTCGGGTCATTCTTGTAATGCCAGCTGGCGAAACGCGCCGGGCTTATTACCAGTTTCGTCATAATGCCCAGCCAGCCACCGGGCCGGACCAGGTCGGCCAGCTGTTGCCAGCTTTGTGCCGGCTGCTGAAAGTGTTCAACCACTTCAGTGCAGGTGACAAAGTCATAACAGCTGTTCAGCCGCTGCGGGTCCGGGGCATAAAACGGGTCGAAGGTTGTCATCTGCATGCCGGCTTTCTCCAGCATGCTTGCCAATACCGGCCCTGGGCCGCACCCAAAATCGAGCCCACGCTGGCCGGGCTGCAGGCGGGCCAGCAAGGGGATGCTCAGGCGCTCAAGAAAGCGCCGGTAACCGTCGTCATCGGCACTGTTCTGGTGTAGATCATAAACCGCCTTTTCTGCCGCCGCTGCCAGGTGGCTGGCCGGATCGGCAAAAACCAGCCGGCAACATTGGCACTGCCAGTAGCGGCGGTGTTTGTCTTCAGCGTAAGGAGATACGGGCGCATGGCACAGTGGGCATGGATGCATGGACGGCATTTTACGGGACAGTCAGGCAAAGAAAAAGGCGATGTACATGCCATCGCCTTATCCCTTGTGTCTAATTTGACACTTTCCCATCGCAGCAGCCGTTATTGTTGTTTTTCGGTGCCGAGGATTTCCATTTTATTTTTACCAGCTTCCTTGCGTGGTTATTATTTTCACGTCATTCCCGACGCTTTCTTCATCTTCCATGGGGTCCAGCCTTGCGGCCTTTCCATTTTGGTTGATTGGCGCTTTTCCCAAAGGTTTGTTGGCGTTGGTCTTCCTGACCTTATTGCCGTTTCCTTCGTACCTGCCTGGTTAGAGCAGGCCAGCAAACCTTGCGACGCACTCAACCTACCGCCCCCGATCTTGGGGTGCAACCTTTATGAAGGCTGAACAGCGAATCATTGCCAAAAATTCGTACTGGATCACAGTTATGAAAAAGGCACCATTTGGTGCCTTTTTTGTTATGCGGTGCCTAGTGCAGGCCTGACAAATACTTGGACAGGGTGTCGATGTCCTTATCGCTGAGTTTGGCGGCAATGTCCCGCATCATGCCATTGGGGTCGTTGGCCCGAGTGCCGGCTCGAAAGGCTTCCAGCTGGGCTTTGATGTAGTCAGGGTGCTGGCCGGAGATATCCGGATATTTGGCCAGGCTATGGCCATCGCCGCGAGGGCCATGGCAGGCTACACAAGCAGAGATGCCCCGGCTCATGTCACCGCCCATAAAGAGTTTCTGGCCTGCGGCAACAACGTCTTTGGGGGTGCTACCCGGGGTCATGGTTTGGCTGGCAAAATAGGCCGCCAGATCTTCCATGTCCTGTTCTGACAGTGGCATCACCATGCCGCCCATGACCGCGTTACTGCGGCCTTCTTTACCACCGGTCTGCATGGCCAGCTTGAAGTTTTGCAGCTGCTTGAGCAGATAACTGGCATGCTGGCCAGCAATTTTGGGGTACATGGCCAGTGGGCTGTTGCCATCGGGACCATGACAGGCGGCGCATGTCGCCGACTTTGCTTTACCTGCTTCGGCATTGCCAGCTGCCTGCGCCAGCGTTGAACAACCGGCCAGCAGCATCAGTGCTAGTGCGATTCTTTTCATGATGATCCGTTCTGTTGTTTCAATGTCCACGACACGTCCGACACAACCAGCCCGTTATCTGGTCGTCTGACATGTTAGAATTATCTCAGTGCCAGCAAGGTTGTTAACATTAGGTAACGCAACTTTGCCAAAGTCGCTTGCCGGCTGCGTTTCAAGCTGCCCGTATTGTACACAAAAATTCAACCTTGTCTTTAACTGCGGCGTCACAAACCCGATGAATTCCATGACAGAAATTGATTTCAAACAAGCCCGCTTCATTACCTCTGCTCCTGACATTCGTCATTTGCCGCGCCACCAGGGAGTAGAAATTGCCTTTGCCGGCCGTTCCAATGCCGGTAAATCCAGCGCCCTGAACGCCATCACCAGCCACCGGCAGTTGGCTCGTACCTCCAAAACGCCGGGGCGTACACAGTTGATCAACCTGTTTGCTGTCAGCGATCAGCATCATCTGGTGGATTTGCCGGGCTATGGCTTTGCCAAAGTGCCGCTGGCGATGAAAGAAAAGTGGCAGGCCAGCCTCTCTGAGTATTTGCAAAAGCGGGACTGTTTGCGTGGTCTGGTGGTGTTGATGGATATTCGGCATCCCTTCAAGGATATCGACCAGGATCTGATTTTCTGGGCGGTTGAGTCAGGATTGCCGGTGCTGGCGGTGCTGACCAAGGCAGACAAACTCAAAAGCGGTGCCCGCAAGAATACCGTGCTGCAATGTCGCGAGGCGGCTCTGGCTTTTGGTGGTGATGTGACGGTGGTTGCCATGTCGGCGTTAAGAGGCATTGGTGTTGATGAAGTGCGTCGTCACCTTAGCCAGTGGTTGTTGACTGCACCGGCAGCCGCTGCTGACGACGAGCCGACAGAGTAACGGCTCGGCATACAGGCAAAAAAAATCCGGTGGTAAACCACCGGATGCAAATATTAGCTCTTTTGGGGGAGAAGCTAATAAGTCAGCAGAAAATCACCACAGGCTGTTTGAAGGCCTGACGGTTATGCAGCACCTACAAGGTAACGCAACTTTTGACCGATTTGAAGTATTTACTCTAAAAAAGTTCAGAACAGTCTGTTGCGGATAAAAAAAACGCCCCACTTCAATGAAGCGAGGCGGCTATTTGTAGCCAAATCCACTACGTGAAACAAAAGACTCAACGTTCAGAGTCTTATATACCCTACACCTTCAGTCTAGCGACTCACCGTCGTGATGAGAAGATTTTTTTGTAATTTTTTTTCATTACGATGGTTTTTAAGGCAATTATTTCGTTTTTGACCAAAATATTCGCCATTTTTGAGGTTTTATTACAACGTTAGTGAGCCTCCTCCCAGGAGCTGCCGATACCCGCTTCTACTTTCAGTGGCACTTTAAGCTCTGCCGCCGCTTCCATCAGCCGGCTCAGTTCTGCAGCGGCCTGGTCGGCAAAACCCTGTTCCACTTCCAGCACCAGTTCATCGTGTACCTGCATCAGCAGGCTGACTTTGTCACTGGCTTGCTCGGTTATCCATTGATCAACGGCGATCATCGCTTTTTTGATGATATCAGCCGCGGTGCCCTGCATCGGAGCGTTGATAGCGGCACGCTCTGCAGCTTTTTTGCGGCCCTGATTGCGGGCTTTGATATCGGGCAAGTACAGGCGGCGGCCAAACAGGGTTTCCACAAAACCTTGCTGCTCGGCACGCTGGCGGGTGTTTTCCATGTATTGCAGGACGCCCGGATAACGTTCGAAATAGGTATCCATGTAGCCTTGGGCTTCACTACGGCTGATGTCCAGCTGGCGAGCCAGGCCAAACGCCGACATGCCATAGATCAGGCCGAAGTTTATGGCTTTTGCGCGGCGACGCTGTTCACTGGTGACATCTTCCAGGGCCACGCCGAAGACTTCGGCGGCAGTGGCGGCGTGAATATCGCGATTTTGAGCAAAGGCATCCAGCAGCCCCTGATCACCAGACAGGTGCGCCATGATACGCAGTTCTATCTGCGAGTAGTCGGCGGCAAGAATGCAGCGCCCCGGCGGCGCCACAAAGGCTTTGCGAATACGCCGGCCTTCTTCGCTGCGCACCGGAATGTTTTGTAAATTCGGGTCGGAAGACGACAGCCGGCCGGTGGCCGTTACTGCCTGATGGTAACTGGTATGTACCCGGCCGGTATGCTCGTGGATAAGCAGTGGCAGCTTATCGGTGTAAGTGGATTTGAGTTTGGCCAGGCTGCGGTATTCGAGGATCACCTTGGGTAACGGGTGATCGTGGGCCAGCTCCTGAAGCACTTCTTCGGCAACCGAGGGCGCCCCGGAAGGGGTTTTTTTCAGCGGCTTGATAGCCATTTTGTCGAACAGGATCCCCTGCAGCTGTTTGGGGCTGGCGAGGTTAAATTCTTCACCGGCCAGCTCATAGGCTTGTTGCTGCAAGGTGGAGATCCGTTCTGCCAGCTCCTGGCTTTGGGTTGCCAGTAGTTGTTTGTTGATCAGTACTCCGGTTCGCTCCATGCGCGACAGCACCGGCACCAGAGGCAGCTCGATGTCATCAAAGACGGTTTTCAGGGCGGGTTCTTTTTCCAGCATCGGCCACAGCGTCTGATGCAAACGCAAGGTGATGTCGGCATCTTCGGCGGCGTACACAGCTGCTTCACTGATGGTAACCTGATCAAAGGTCAGCTGTTTGGCGCCCTTGCCGGCAACGTCCTCAAAGCTGATGGCTTTATGAGACAAATACTTAAGTGACAGGCTGTCCATGTCATGGCGGCCGGCTACGGAGTTGAGTACATAGCTTTCCAGCATGGTGTCAAAGGCAATTCCCTGCAGGGCGATGCCGTGGTTTGCCAGAACGCTCATGTCATACTTGAGGTTCTGCCCCACCTTCTTGTGCTCGGCACTTTCCAGCAGGGGTTTGAAAGCCTCCAACACGCAGTCGCGATCTAGCTGGGTTGTTTCGTCCAACTGGCTGTGGCCAAACGGGATATACGCCGCTTCACCAGCGCTTGTGGCCACTGAAAAGCCCACCAGATCGGCCTTCATGTAATCCAAAGAGGTGGTTTCGGTATCAAAGGCAAACAATGGGGCGCCAGTCAGTTTGTCTAGCCAGTGGCGCAGCTGCTCAGGACTGTTGACCAGCTGGTATTGCCCCCGGTCAATCTGTGGTGCGGCTTGTTCGGTACTGGCGGCCGGGGCCACTGCTGTGGTGTCTTCGTCCAGTACTTCGGCCAACCAGCGGCGAAACTCCAGCTTGCCATATAACTGCACCAAAGCATCACGGTCGGCGGTTTTGATGGTTAAATCGAGCTGTTCGTCACTGAGGTCAACATCGGTTTTAATAGTAGCCAGCAGATAGGACAGCCGGGCCTGCTCTTCGTTGTCAGCCAGTTTCTGGCCCAGGCTCTTGGCACCGCGAAAGCCCAGCTCGGCCACCTTGTCGAGGTTTTGGTAAATATCGTCCAGGCTGCCCAGCCCTTGCAGCAGTCCCAGTGCGGTTTTTTCACCGACACCAGGGACACCGGGAATGTTGTCGACCTTATCGCCCATCAGTGCCAGAAAATCGATGATCAGCTCAGGGCCTACGCCGAATTTATCGCCGACGCCAGCCGGATCCAGCACGGTGTTGGTCATGGTATTGATGAGGGTGATGTTGTCGTCCACCAGCTGCGCCATGTCCTTGTCACCGGTGGAAATCAGCACCGCTTGGCCTTCGGCAGACGCCTTGCGGGCCAGGGTGCCAATGACGTCGTCGGCTTCGACCCCTTCAATGATGATCAGCGGCAGTCCCATGGCCTTGACCAGCGCATGCAGAGGCGCTACCTGGCTGCGCAGGTCATCTGGCATTGCCGGGCGTTGTGCCTTGTATTGTTCAAACAGGTCGTCGCGAAAGGTTTTGCCCTTGGCATCAAAGACTACCGCCATCTGGCTGGGCTGGTACTGACGCAACAGGCTTTTGAGCATGTTAACGACACCGTAGACGGCCCCGGTGGGTTCGCCGGCGGAATTGGTCAGGTGCGGCGGCGCATAAAAAGCACGGTACAGGTAGGAAGAGCCATCCACCAGAATGAGCGGATTTTCGACGTTGGCAGCCATAGGAGATCCTGATCTTTGTTGATGGCGCCAAGCATGCCATAGGGGCCGTCGGGAGGAAACTCACAGCCTGTGGATAAGTCTGTTGAGGAAATAACCCGGGCCGCCAGCTGCAAAGGCAGTTAGCGTCATGGCGATCTGCTGAGAGCCACGCTGTGAAAGGGTCTGGCGATGTTGTGCACAGTCGGGCGGGGATGTGGACAGCAATTCCCTGCTTGTGAGTAACACTATTCCTGACGGTGCTGAATTGTTGAGGCTTTGTAAAAAGCCGATAGCCAGAATAGCACTGCCTGAAATATGTGCAATACCTTTTTTAGGCAACGGGTGACAAGCTGTGATCAGCGCCCTACCCTAGGGCGAAACAGTGCAGGAGACAGTAATGAAAAAAGTCGCGGTGATCCTCAGTGGCTGTGGGGTTTTCGATGGTGCCGAAATTTACGAATCGGTTTTAACGTTGTTGGCATTGGCACAAGCGGGAGCCGAGGTAAAAGTGTTTGCCCCGAATGTTGAACAGTTACAGGTAATCAATCACCTCACGGGCGAGGCAATGGCAGAGAGTCGCAATGTGTTGGTTGAAGCGTCGCGCATTACCCGCGGTGAGATCACTGACGTGGCTAAACTTCAGGCCAGTGATTTTGATGCCTTGATTGTACCTGGTGGCTTTGGAGCGGCAAAAAACCTCTGTGACTTCGCTGTTAGCGGCGCTGATTGCCAGATCCAGGCGGATGTCCTCGCCGCTTTGCGCAGCTTTGCAGAGGCCAACAAACCCGTGGGTTATATCTGTATTGCCCCGGTGATGATCCCGAAAGTCTATGGTGATGGGGCTAGTGGCACTATTGGTACTGACGCTGACACAGCCGCGGCATTCAATGCTATGGGGGGCCAGCATCAGTCTTGCCCGGTGGATGAGTTCCGGGTCGATGAAGCGCGAAAAATAGTCTCTACACCGGCTTACATGCTGGCTGGCAACATTCTCGAAGCCAAAAGTGGCATTGATAAACTGGTCAAAGAGGTTTTACGGCTCAGTTAAAAAAACAGCCGGCGGGAGGCCGGCTGGAAGGTGAGCAATGTCGTGTAGTGCCGTATTGCAAATACGATACTTTGCTAATGATAACCATTATCGTTATCGTGTCAAGCGGTTTCAGCATTGAGTCGAGTTGTCGTTGCGGCGCATAATGGTGCCATGCCGAGCATGACACGCATTCTTTACTTACTGAAAACCCAGGGGCCGCAAAGCGCACAAGCGTTGTCGGCGCAACTGGGGATGACCGCCATGGGTGCTCGCCAGCACCTGCTGGCTGCTGAAGAGCAGGGCTTAGTGGAAAGCCAGATGGAAAAGCGGGCTGTTGGCCGGCCTGCACGAGTGTGGCGGTTGACGGAAACGGGTCATGCCCGCTTTCCGGAACGTCATGCTGACTTGATGCTGACCATGATTGATAGCGTACGCGACCTGTTTGGCGAAGCCGGTCTGGAAAAAGTGGTTAGTCACCGTGAGCAGCAAATGCAAGCGGTTTACCAGCAAGCCATTGATCACAACGCCCCTGTTGCCGAGCGCTTGGCCACGTTAGCCAAGCTGCGCAGTGCCGAAGGCTATATGGCGGAAGTCGAAACACTGGCGCCGGGGCAGTGGCTGCTGGTTGAACACCACTGCCCGATCTGCTCGGCAGCCCAACATTGCCAGCAATTTTGCCGCTCTGAGCTGACCCTGTTCAGCCATTGTCTGGGCAGTGATGTGCAGGTCAGCCGGGTAGAACACCTGCTTGATGATGGCCAGCGCTGCGCTTATCGCATCGTCCAGGCCAGTGACTGACGGCGTTGCAATAGCCGCTCCAGTAACCACCCGTACAGCGGTAAAAAACACAGCAGGCTAATGAGCAGTTTGAAGCCATAGTCAAACAGGGCAATGGCCAGCCAATGTATTGCCATAAAAGCATTACTGCTGCCATAAAAAGCCACCGCAAAAAACACCAGAGTATCTGCCAGATTACCCACCACGGTGGAAAGTAGTGGCGCTAACCACCACTGATACTGGCGCAGGCGATTAAAGACCTGGATGTCCAGTAACTGTCCCAACAAATACGCCAGAAAAGATGCCAGTGCGATACGGGCAATGGCCAGGTTGAACAGTGCCGGCTCCTGGCTCATGGCCGTGCTCACCCCGTAACTTATCAACAAAGCCGGTATCATCACCCGGGCAATTACCTGCCTGGCTAACGGCGCACCCAGCAGCCGAACAGTCAGGTCAGTGGCGAGAAAAATAAATGGAAAGGTAAAAGCGCCCCAAGTGGTATGTAATCCCCACAGTGTGAAGGGGAACTGCACCAGATAGTTTGAGACGGTGATCACCAAAATATGCAAAGCCACTAGGGCCAGCAAGGCTCGATGGTAGGGTGATTGCATTGTCAGTCCTTTTTCATGCCGGGGTGAGGGAACCCGGTAACCGGAGCGAAGCCTAATCAGTGCTGGCGGGGGATGCAAGGGCTCCCTGTTCGTTGGACTAGGCAATATCTATGTTGTTGTTTGCAAAAATGCTTTTTTTGGGTTGACGGTAGCTGGCCAAAGATCCGACACTAGCTGCCGCGAAGTTGAAGGATTAAACAGCATTGGGCGCCCGCGTCATTATTTGTGACGATTCCCGCCTGGCCAGAAATTTTCTGGCGCGCTCGCTTCCTAAAGGGTTTGCCGACGAGCAGCACTTTGCGGCCAGTGGCCGTGAAGCCTTGGAGCAAGTGCAGGATGGGCAAGGGGATCTGCTATTTCTGGATTTGAATATGCCAGACCTGGACGGTTACCAGGTGCTGGCGGCTTTGCATGCCCGTCAGTCAGACTGCCGCGTTATTGTGATTTCCGGCGATATTCAGCCCAAGGCCCGGGCCCAGGTTATGGAAATGGGCGCGCTGGCTTTCCTGCCCAAGCCCCTGGAGCGCCAAACCCTTCTTGACGCACTGTTTGAACTGAAACTAATCAGTGCTGCCCAGCGCCAGCATCCCGGCAAAGAAACGCCGACGGGTGAAGGCCCGGACCGTATGGAAGTGCTCCGGGAAGTGGCTAATGTGGCCATGGGCCGTGCTGCTGGCACCTTGGCGGGTATTTACAATGTTTTTGTACAGATCCCGGTGCCACGTATTCAGGCGTTACCGGCCCGGGAACTGCAAGACTTGCTGGAACAATGGCAAACCCGCCCCGGCCACCAGGTTATCAGTCAAGGCTTTGTGGGCGCAGGTATCAGCGGTGAAGTGCTGATGGAGCTGTCCAGTGATGAAGCCCATGGCATGGCCAGGCTGATGGGGATGCAGGTCGAACAGGCCGAAGAAGAAGCCTTGATGATCGCGCTGTCGACGATTTTGATCGGTATCTGCCTCAAAGGCATGGCCAGCCAGCTGCAATTGGCGTTCAGCCAGGGCCACCCCATTATTCTGGAACGTGATGGCATCCGTAATCTGCAGAATATGGATGACCGCAACGTGCTGTGTATCCGTTTTGGCTACCAGGTTGCCGAGCATAATTTGCATCAGGAGCTGGTGCTGGCCATTACGCCAGCCTCACTACCGGCGCTGGAGCAGCGCCTCAAACAACTGGTGAACTGAGATGCTCGACCACTCACTATCAGATATTCAGCAATTGCTGGGCGTGTTGGATTGCCTGGATGTCGGGCTAGTGGTGGTAGACCGTCAGTACCGTATTCGCTTCTGGAATGAGTTTATGGCCAACCACTCTGGCCAGGCCTTCAGTGACATCAAAGAACAGCCCCTGTTTGCGACCTTCCCCGAACTACCGGAACAGTGGTTGCGCCAGAAAGTAGATACAGTTATGGCGCTTAATACCACCACCTTCACCTCCTGGGAACAGCGCCCGCAGCTATTTCCGTTTACCTCTTACCGGCCGCTGACCGGCCGTTCGGTGAGTATGTTCCAGAATCTCACCTTTATTCCCATGCCCGATGACAAAGGCCATGTGGAGCGGGTGGCAATAGTGGTGTCTGATGTCACCGAAGCCGCCAACTCGCGCCAGGCACTGGAAGAAGCCAATCAACGGCTTTCGGTGTTGTCTCGCACTGACCCTCTCACCGGCCTGCTGAACCGCCGCTCCTGGGAAAATGCCTTGCAGGACGAATTTAACCGTTGCCGCCGCAGCGGTGGTACCAGTGCGCTGGTGATGTTTGATATTGACCACTTCAAGCAGGTCAATGATGAACACGGCCACCAGGCCGGTGACAAAGTGCTGCAGCATGTGGCCGCGCTACTGCGTGAGACGTTACGTTCCACTGACAAAGCCGGCCGTTATGGTGGTGAGGAATTTGCCCTGTTGTTGGTTGATACCAATGCCGAGCAAGCGGCGCAACTGGCAGAGCGGTTACGCGAAAAGCTGGCGGCACACCCGGCCATGGCCGATGACAAAGCGTTAGTCATCACCATCAGCATGGGTATCGCCGCCCTCAGTGGAACCACCTTTACTGACCAGGATTGGGTGAAAAACGCAGACCGGGCACTTTACCAGGCCAAGCACAGCGGTCGGGACGCCATTGTCATGGCGGATTAATCAGCGCTGTCCGGCGCCTGTCGCAGACGAAACTGCACTGTCACCACTGCTCCGTTGTCATAACCGAACTGTAAGTCGCCTCCCAATTGTTTGGTCAGGGTGCGTACCAGCTTCAAACCTAGCGATGGTGTGGTCAGGGGATCTATTTCCGGTGGCATACCGGGGCCATTATCCTGCACTGTTAGTTGATAATGCTGCGGAGCAAGCTCGGTAAAGGTCACGCAAACCTGACCACCCGCTGTATCGCCGGCGTACTTGATGGCATTGGTCAGCAACTCGTTGAGGATCAGGCCAAGTGGGATCATGTGCTCCGGAGCAAAAAAGGCGGCACTGATCTTGAGCTGCACCGGTACCGTTGTTCGCCCCAGGCTGCTGTTGAGATCGCGTACCAGTTCATGAACGTAAGTATTTACGTCAATAGTGCTGAGCTGTTTTGACTGATAAAGCCGTTCGTGCACCAAAGCCATGGCTTTGACCCGGCTGGCCGCTTCGCGCAGACTTTTTTCCGCTTCCGGGGCCTCGGCACTGCGGATTTGCATATGCAGCATGCTGGCGACAATCTGCATATTGTTTTTAACCCGGTGATAAACCTCCTTGAGCAAGACTTCCTTTTCCAGCAGGTTTTCGCGGATCTTTTTGTCGGCGGCGCGCTTGTCTGACACATCCCGGGCTATGGCCATAACGGCGTTCTCGCCACCCATGGGAATGGGGCTGAGCATCACATCCAGCGGAAAGCACGTGCCATCCTGACGTTGCCCTTCCAGATCGAGGTTTGTGCCCATTTCCCGAAAGCGAGGCTGCTGCATGTAGTTTTGCCGTACCTGCTGATGCTGCTGGCGAAGATCGCCGGGTATCAATATTTCAATAGGGTGGCCCAGCATTTCATCCTGTTCGTATCCAAACAGCTTCCGCGCCTGCTGGTTGGTGTAGATGATAAGACCCGCAGCATTGACCAGGATCACCGCACCCGGTGCCATTTCCAGTAGCGTCGAGCTACGCAACTCGGCATCAGCCAGTTTGTGGTAAGTCTGCTCCAGCTCCCGGTGGCGGTTACGGGCGCGGATGATCAGCACACTGATAATGGCCATGGTGATGGCACCCAATACTGACGACACCATCAGGATCATCGGTGAGTTATAAGCCAGGTGATCGCTTCTGATGTGGATTTTCAGCGGTACATCGACAGTGCCCAGATTGAGCGTGGCATTAGCACTGGCAGCCTGGCTGGTGGTGATGCTGAGCACTTCCTGAAGGTGACTGGCCGTTTTTGCAAAAAGCAATTTTTCACTGACTTCACTGACCAGTCGGCGCTGTTGGTCGATGGGCGAATAAAGGGTTAATTGCCCGTTGTGGAAACGGGCGACGCTGTCGGCGGGCTGGTTTTCAATATGCAGGTGCAGTAGTTCCGGGAAGTCCTGCTGATAGGTTTTGACGTCAGCAGCCCAGCCACGGCTTTCAAAGCCCTCGTCAGTTTTTAGCCGCAGCGCCATGCGGCGCAGGGCTTGCTGTAAGAAGGTGAGTCTTTCCTGGAGCAGCAACGTCTGCTGTTTGATGAGACTTTCTACCGCTGCCTGGTGCTTGGTGCTCTCCAACTGATAGAGGTTCATCGAGGCAAAGGAGCCAATGACGATCAAAGACAAAAATAACGACAGCGGAATGGCATACAAACGCTCTCCTTGCGGAGTATGGCGCAAGCAGTAAAACAATAAGCTGGCGCTGGCAATGGCCATCAGCAATGCCGTGTGAAAGGCCATACCGGAAGAAAACTGGCTCAGCAGGCTGTGTTTATCGCCAGACAGGTAAGCCAGCAGCGTAAACAGGCTGATGGTCAGTACGACCGCGTTGCTCAGCCAGGACAACAAGAGCGGCGTACGGTACAGAGCAAGAAAGATCAGGCCGACGGCCAGCACTACAAAGCTCAGGCTGGTGGCTGGTGACATGCGGCCGGGGAATTGCCCCTGCTCCGGTGGCGCCCAGTCGGTGAGCAATAGCTGATCGATGCCCCAGTTTTGCTGTAGCGGGTATTGCAAGTAAGTAAGCAGTGCCAGCGCCAGCAAGGTCAGACTACACAGCCAGAACCACAGACGTTGTTGCTGGCCCAGCAGCAACATGGCCGAGCCGGTGAGAATAAAACCCAGGGCGGTGTTAAAACGCATGATGGCGTCAAAGCCCAGCGTGATCAGCAGGTGGTTATGGTTAAACCAGCCAAACACCACCAACAACGCAACGCTGATCAGGATAATGGCGCTGGGGGTGCGAAAATGGTTCATCAGCTATTGGCCCGCTTGAGAATATCGTCAGCGGTTTTCGGCTTACCCAGCAAGAAACCCTGCACCCGGTCACAGCCCTGCTGGCGCAGGTGATCAAGCTGGCCCTGTGTTTCCACGCCTTCTGCTACGACTTCCATACCGAGCTGCTGCGCCATGGCAATGGTGGCATTGACGATGGCTCTGTCGTTGGCGTCCTTTTCGATGTCTTGCACGAAGGAGCGGTCGATTTTCAGGACCTTGGGATTAAACAGTTTCAGGTAGGAGAGCGATGAGTAGCCGGTACCGAAATCATCAATGGCCAGGTTGACGCCCAGACGACGCAGGCCTTGCAGGACCTTCAGCGATAAATTGACGTCCGAGAGGGTATTTTCGGTGATCTCCAAGGTCAGCCGGCGAGCGGGAAACAGGCTTTCATCCAGGGCCATTTCGACGTTACTCACAAAGGCCGGATCGCGAAACTGTGCCGGGGAGACATTCACTGACAAGTGAATGTCCTGGCCGGCATTGTGCCACTGCTTGCCCTGAGTGCAGGCTTCACGCAAAGCCCATAGACCCAGATCATTAATCAGGCTCGATTTTTCAGCAATAGGAATAAATTCCGCGGGGCTGATGTGGTTGCCCCGGTGGTGCCAGCGCATCAATACCTCGGCTCCGCACAGCTGCAAGCTGGCTGTTGAAAAGATGGGTTGGTACTCCAAATACAGTTCCTGGCGCTCGCGGGCATGGCGCAGTGCCTGCTCCAGCTCCATGCGGCGGGTTAGCTGGCGGGTAAAGTCCGGGCTGTAGTAGCGGGCAGTGCCCCGGCCATCTGCCTTGGCCTGATACAGCGCCGAGTCGGCAAATTTCAGCAGTTGTGCTGCTTCTTTGGCGTCCGTGGGAAAGACACTGATACCGACACTGACCCCCAGCTGTACCTCAAAGTCGTTTAGCCGGTAACTGTGTGAGAGGTTATCTATCAGGTTATCAGCAACGCGCATGGCATTTTCCGGGCCTCGCAGCTCCGGCAGCAGCATCACAAATTCGTCGCCTCCCAGCCGAGCCAGGCGGTCAGTGCCTCGGGCACTGAGCTTCATGCGCTCGGCAATAAATTGCAGTAGCTGATCGCCGGCCTCATGGCCCAGCGAGTCATTGATGTCTTTGAAGTGGTCCAAGTCGATGAACAAGACAGCAAAATAGTCATCATGCAGGGCACTGCGGGCAACCAGCTCATCCAGCTCTTTCATCAGACGGTTGCGGTTCATCAGGCCGGTTAGTTCGTCAAAGTTGGCGAGCTGATGCATCTCCATTTCGGCCTGTTTGCGTTCGGTCAGGTCGTGTAATTGGTAGATAAAATAAGCTGGTGCACTGTGATCGTCATGAACAATAGCGATGTTGATCAGCATCCAGCGCCATTGTTCGCCTTGGGTTTTTAGGCGTAGCTCCAATTGGCAGGAAGGGCAGTGGCCTGCCAGCAGGTCATGAATTTTTTCGGTGAGCTGGTGGCTGTCAGCGTTGCTGGCTAGTAAGTCACGCACTTGTAACTCATCATTCTGGTCATGACCCAGCAAGCTGGCCAATGCCGGGTTCATCTGTAAGAAACGGCCATCTAGAGTCACCAGGGCTACGCCTACTGCCGAATGCATAAAGGCTTTTTGAAAGCGAACTTCACTGGATTTCAGCGCCCTTTCCATAGCCAGGCGTGGCTCGGCATCACGGATTACCAGCACCGCGCCATTGATACCGCCGCCATAGGCGCGGATCGGGGCGGCGGTGTAATCCACCCGCCGTTGCAGCCCGGAAGCCAGATTCAGCCAGCCGCCATAGATCATGTGCTGTACTTTGTCCTGGCGAATGGCCTGTAAAGTGGGTGCCAGTGTTTGCTCATTGTCGTCCGATGCCAGCGTCATGACATCTTCCAGTACTTTTCCTTGTATGTTGTTCTGCTCGTTACTGAGTAGCTGGCAGGCGGCGGGGTTAGCAAACTGCATCTGGTTATGCTCATCAACAGCAATGATGGCATCGTCAACGGCATTAAGAATGCTGGAAAACCAGGCTTCGGATTCCTGCAGCTCCTGCTCCAGGTGAGACTTGGTAATGGCCACTTCAATGGCGGCACGCACTTCGTTACTTTGATAAGGCTTGGTCAGGTAGCCATAGGGTGCAGTGCGCGCGGCGCGGGTAACGGTGTCCAGATCACTAAAGGCCGTGGCATAAATCACTGGCACATCATGCAGACGGCGGGCACGTTCTGCTGTGGTGATACCGTCAATACCGGTGCCCAGGTTAATGTCCATCAGCACCACATCCGGGTGGTTGTCAGACATCATTGTCAGTGCTTCTTCACCGGAATGGGCTATACCAACGACGCAATAGCCGTAGTCTTCCAGCTGCTCGGCCAGATTGGTCGCGATCAGTGCTTCATCTTCAACAATCAGCACCTTTGACGGGCAGTCCATAGCAGTATCCTTGGGTCCAGAAGGCCAGCCGAATTGACTCAAGGTAAAAAATAGCTGCTTTTACTGACTGCTGACGCGACTCAGGTCAAAATTGTTTGCTGATTAAGCATTTAATTGATGAAAACGAGTTAAAAAAGCCAACACGTCCTGGCCATCGTCGTTATCGGCTGCCAGCCAGGTGCAGCCAGAGAGATCTTCATATTCCAGGCGCAGTTCGGTGCCTTCAAAACTGACCCACCACTGATGGCGGTCGGCGCCACTTTCGCGCCGGTGTACCTGTAGCTCCAGCTGTTCCAGCCAGGGGGCTATATCATCGGCAAAGCTGTCCCAGCTACTGTTGACAGGCAGCATTAAGGTGGCGTGTTCAGGGTCGTAACGCATGGTGGCCTCAGCTTGAGCAGCTCAATACCAACCCTTTGCCGCTATCCGGGGGGCGCTGGCTCAGGTGGTGGCTGTCGGGGTGGTCGGTAAAAGGGCTTTGCAGGCTCTGATAGAGCGCGGCCAGCACCGTGAAGTCACCGCGTTCAGCGGCGGCGATGGCGTCCTGGGCCAGGTAGTTACGCAGCACAAACAGCGGATTTACCGCATCCATGGCGGTGCGGTCGATCCCCCCTTGCTGGCGCAACCGGGCGCGGTATTGGCTGGTCCAGCTATCCAGCGCCGCCGGATCAGGGTAATGGTCGCGGTAGGGCTGATGTTTGGCAGTGATATCCGTCTGACTCAGCCAGCGAAAGGCCAGCGAGTAGTCCTGCTGTTGGGTCGCCAGCAGCGCTAAAAAGCCGTTAATCAATGCGGCGTCGTCAGCACTCACCTGCTTTAACCCCAGGCGCCGGCCGATAAGCCTCAGATAATGGCCTGCTAGGGCGCTTTGAAATTCCTTGAGGGCTGTTACCAGTTGTTCGGAGTCAATCAACGGGCTTAAAGCCATGGCCAGGCAGTTGAGGTTCCAAAGGGCGATGGACGGCTGGGCATCAAAGGCATAGCGGCCACTGTGATCCGAATGGTTACAGACAAATCCTGGCCGGTAGTCGTCTAAAAAGCTGTAAGGGCCAAAGTCGAAGGTGTCGCCGAGAATAGAAAAGTTATCGGTGTTCATTACGCCGTGGGCAAAGCCATAGGCTTGCCAGTGAGCAATCATCTGTGCCGTTTTGTGCACTACCCGCTCAAAAAAAACACCGTTGGGCTGGTCGGCCAGATCCGGCCAATGGCAGTGCACAACATGGTCTTTAAGGGCCCGAAGCTGTTCATGCTGGCCGCTGTGAAAGCAGTGTTCAAAGTGGCCAAAGCGAATGTGGCTGCGCGCCACCCGCGTCAGCATGGCGCCGCGTTCGACGGTTTCACGCTGCACTGGCAGCTCACCGGCTACCACGCACAAGGCGCGGGTGGTGGGGATGCCCAGATGGTGCAGCGCTTCGCTGGCCAGAAACTCGCGAATACAGGAGCGCAGCACTGCCCGGCCATCGCCGCCACGGGCATACGGTGTCGGGCCGGCGCCTTTGAGATGCAGGTCCCAGTGCTGGCCTTCGGCATCGATTACCTCACCCAGTAACAGCCCCCGGCCGTCACCGAGCGCCGGGTTATAAATGCCAAACTGGTGGCCGGCATATTTCTGTGCCAGTGGCTGTGCCCCGTCAGGCAGCATGGCGCCACCAAATTGCGCGGCCAGTGGCCCTTCTATGCCGAGCTGCTTGGCCAGTGCCGGGTTCGCTACCACCAGCTCTGGTGCGGTAAAGGTGGCCGGTGCCTGTGCGCTGTAAAGTGCCGGGAAAGTGCGGTAAAAACGGTTATCGAAACGCAGGGCCATGGTTCCTCCTCAGAGCTGCCCAGTGTCCCACAAGGTGAAGTGGCACTAAATCAACTTTATTGAAAGGTTTTGCCAATTTTTAGCGTTTTTCATTCGAAAATACTGAGCGCAAACTAGGGTCCTTTCCTGAAAGGAGACCTGTTATGCGTATTCGTCCGGCAGCAGAACGTCTGCACAGTCAGCTGAACTGGCTTAATTCCTGGCACAGTTTTTCCTTTGGCCAGCACTATGATCCGGCCTGGATGGGTAGCGGCGCCCTGCGAGTGATCAACGACGATGTGATTGCCCCAGGCACCGGTTTTGGCACCCATGGCCACAACGACATGGAAATCATCACGGTGGTGCTCAGCGGCACTTTAAGCCACCAGGATTCGGCTGGTAACGAAGGCACTATTACCCCCGGCCGGGTTCAGCGGATGTCGGCTGGCAGCGGTATTCGCCACAGTGAATACAACCATTCACCGGATGAGCCGGTACACCTGCTGCAAATCTGGATTGAGCCCCACAGCCAAGGGTTGGCGCCAGGCTATCAGGAAGCGGATGTTCCCGCGCAGGCCGGCAAGGTGGTGCTGGCCGGCAAAGGCGGGCTGTTGTCCATTAACCAGGATGCCGAGCTAGCGCAGTTTCAGCTGGTTGCGGGGGAATCTGTTACCTTCAGTGCGGCGTCCAAGCGGGTGCGTTACCTGCATATCATCGAGGGCTCGCTCGACAGCGCTGCCGGCGCCTTTGGCCCTGGTGATGGTGTCGAGCTCAGCGCCGGCGAGCAATTGCAGTTAACCAGCCGTGGCAGCCGCTTTCTGGCCTTTGATGTCCCGGCCTAACAGTTAACGCTGGTTGAGGTAGTCGGTGATAAGCGCCAGAAAAGGCTCGCCGTAGCGGCTGAGTTTGGTCTGGCCAACACCACTGATGGCCAGTAACTCGGCTTCACAAGTGGGGAAATGGCTGGCCATTTCCGCCAATGTGGCGTCGTTAAATACCACATAGGGCGGCACGTCAAACTCGTCGGCCAGGGTTTTTCTGAGCCGCTTTAAGCGGGCAAACAGCACCTTGTCGGCAGCACTGTTGTCGGTAGCGCGGCTTTGTTTGACGCGAGTAACCAGCCTTGGCACCGCCAGTGTCAGTGACCGCTCACTTTTGAGCACCGGCCGGGCCGCCTCGGTCAGTGCCAGGGCGCTGTGGCGGGTAATATCCTGGCTGACCAAACCGTGGTGAATGAGCTGGCGGATAATACTGACCCAGTAATCATGGCTGTGCTGTTTGCCAATGCCCCAGGTGCTGAGCCGGTCGTGGCCCAGCTCCTTGATGCGGGCAGTTTGGGCGCCGCGCAGTACCTCTACCACATGGGCCACGCCAAAACGCTGGCCGGAGCGGTAAATGCAGCTCATGGCCATTTTTGCCAGCTCCGAGCCATCGAAGGTCTGCGGTGGGTCCAGGCATATATCGCAATTACCGCAGCGCTCGCCGCTGTACTGGCCGAAGTAGTTCAGCAGTACCTGGCGGCGGCAGGTCAGCCCTTCGGCAAAGCCGGCCATGGCGCTGAGTTTCATCAGTTCCACGCGCTGCTGGTCTTCGTTTTCAGACAGCTCGATGAGGCTTCTGACCCGGCCCACATCGCCTGGCTCAAACAGCATCCAGGCTTCGGCGGGCAGGCCATCGCGGCCGGCACGGCCGGTTTCCTGATAGTAAGACTCGATGTTTTTCGGCAAATCGAAGTGCACCACAAAGCGCACATCCGGCTTATTGATGCCCATACCAAAGGCCACCGTCGCCACCACGATGTCGATTTCGTCTTTTTGAAAGCCTTCCTGCACATGCTGGCGTTCGTCGTTGCTCATGCCGGCGTGGTAACTGGCGGCATTAAAACCCTGGCCGCGCAGCCGCTGGGCCAAATCATCAACGCGCTTGCGAGAGCCTGCGTAAATAATGCCGCTTTGGCCCCGCTGGCCGCTAACATACTGAAGTAACTGGCTGAAGGGTTTGAACTTTTCTACCACCAAATAGCGGATGTTAGGGCGGTCAAAGCTGGCCAGGTGTTCCAGGGGCTGGTGCAGCGCCAGGCGTTCACGAATATCCAGGCGGGTGGCACGGTCAGCGGTGGCGGTCAGGGCCATCAGCGGCACCTGCGGGAAGGCCGCTTTCAGTTCACCGAGGATACGGTATTCGGGGCGAAAATCATGGCCCCAGGCGGAGATACAGTGCGCTTCGTCAACGGCGAAAAGACTCAACGGAACGGCGTACAGGCGCTGCTGGAAATCGGCCTGCATCAGTTTTTCCGGCGACACATACAGCAAATCCAGTTCGCCGTGATGCAGCTGGTTGAGCACCTGTAACTGGCGGTCGCGCGGCAGGCTGGAATTGAGGTAGGCGGCTTTGACGCCCATGGCCAGCAGCTGGTCGACCTGATCTTTCATCAGGGAAATCAGCGGCGAAATAACAATGGCCGTGCCTGGGCGCAGCAATGCTGGCACCTGATAACACAGCGATTTGCCGCCACCGGTGGGCATTATCACCAGCGCATCGCGGCCCGCCAGTACGGCCTCAACCACTTGCTCTTGGCCGGGGCGGAACTGGTCATAGCCGAAGACCCTCGCCAGCACGTCGTGCGGCGACTCATCGGAGGACTTCACAAAAGCGGGGGCTTGGGACATGCTCATAGCGGCGGCCATTGTAATGCAAGGAGGGGCCATTGTCTTTCTGGTGGGCGGTGACCCGGCGATTAATCAAACTGAAGTGGCGACACTTCCGGCAACAGGGAGTGCGAGCCTTGACGAGCCTTAACAACACCCCGCTAACGCAGCAGGAAATTCTCGAGTTTGTGGGCGAGTTATTCACCCAGCAAATGCCCTTTAACCAGCTCTTGGGCCTGGAAGTGACCCGCTATGATGCAACTGGCGCCGAAGTGCGTTTTGCCATGGCCGACAAATTCGGCCGCATGGGCACCATTGATATGCGGGTGGATTACCTGCGCCCCGGCCGTGGTGAGCGTTTTGTGGCGACCGCCGAGGTGATCCGGGCAGGCAATAAAGTGGCGGTGACACGGATGGAGCTGCATAACGAAAAAGGCGATCATATCGCTTTTGGTACAGGCACTTACCTGGTTGGTTGAGGGTATAATGGCTGCTCATTTGTCACCTGAGCTGTGCCCATGAGCCTGACGGAACCGCTGTTCTGGGGGCTGACATTGTTGTCAGCGCTGACCTCGTTAATCTCTGCTGCCTTTGGTGTTGGTGGTGGTTCGGTACTGGTGGCGGTATTGGCGCTGGCATTGCCGCCAGCGGCGATCATTCCGGTGCATGGCTTGGTGCAGCTCGGCTCCAACCTGGGCCGTGGGGTGCTGTCATGGCGGCATATCCACTGGCCGACCCTGGCTATTTTCGTGCCTGCCAGTTTGCTCGGCGCCGCCTTGGGCAGTTTGTTACTGGTACAGCTACCGGGCCATACCCTGCAATTGGCCATCGGCTTTTTCGTGTTGTATCTGTGCTGGGGGCCGGCGCTGCCGAAAAAAGCGCTGGGCAATGCCGCTATGGCTTTGGCCGGGGCAGGGGCGGGCTTCATTACCTTGTTTGTTGGTGCATCCGGGCCACTGGTGGCAGCGTTTGTGAAAGCCCGTGCGAAAGATCGTTTTGAAGCGGTGGGTACCTTTTCCGGTGCCATGGTGGTGCAGCATGCGCCCAAAGCGCTGGTATTCGGCTTGGCCGGTTTTGCCTTTGCTGACTGGTGGCGGTTGATTTTGGCGATGTTCCTGGCTGGGCTGGCCGGTACCTGGCTGGGGTTGAGGTTGCTGGGTCGGCTGTCGGAGCAGCGCTTTCATCGCCTGTTTCAGGTGGTACTGACATTACTAGCTTTACAGCTGCTGTTTGAAGCGGCTAGCGGTTTGGCCGGGTGAGCCGACGGGTATACTCAGCGACTCGCCATGGGCAACCAAATCCGCACCCGCAAGCCGCCCGCGGGGCGGTTTTCCAGACTTAACCGGCCGCCATGGGCTTCGGCGATTTCCCGGCACAATGCCAGCCCCAGACCGGTGCCGTCTTTTTTGGTGGAATAAAACGGCAGCAGGGCCTGGTGTAGTACGGCTTCGCTCATGCCGCTGCCTTTATCACTGACTTCCAGACAGTGCCATTGGCCCTGCTGGCGGATTGCCAGTTGGATATCGTTGGCGGGTGAGCCGGCCTCGGCGGCATTTTTCAGCAGGTTGAGCAAAACCTGCGTGAGCTGGGCCGGATCAGCCCAGCCGGCGGCACTGGGCAGCGGTTCGCTGATCTGAAAAGGCACCAGCTCCTGCAATTTTGCCAGTAACGGCTGCCATTGAATGGCTTCTTGGCGAGGGCTGGGGAGCCGTGCGAAACGGACATAACTTTGCAAGAAACGATGCAGGTGTTCACTGCGTTCGCTGATGGTGTCGAACACCTGTTTCAGCAGGGCGATGTCCGGTTTTGCCAGTAACTGGCGGCCGGTATTGGCCATAGAAGCAATGGGTGCCAGAGAGTTGTTGAGTTCGTGGCTGATCACCCGGATCAGCTTTTTCCAGGTGCTGACTTCTGCGCGGCTAAGTTCCCGGGTCAGTTGCTTGAACAGATACAGCTGGTGGCGTTGGCCATTGAGTTGAAAACGGCTGCGCGACAGATGCCAGATCTCTGGGTCAGGTTCCTGCGGCAGGGTAAAGAGACCATCCTGGGGCGCCGCCATGGCGTCGAGCAGGGCTTCGGGCAGGGTCAGTTGTTGCAGGCGCAAACCGGTAATGGCACGACCATCTGCCAGTAACTGCCGGGCAGCGGGATTGGCGTAAAGCATACGTTCTTTGTCGTCACACAGCAGTAAAGCCAGGGGCGAGCTTTGCAATACGGTATCGAGCATCAGTTCGCGCTGGTAGATATGCGTTCGCTCGGCGCGCAACTTCTGGGCCGCGTCGTTGTAGAGCTGGGCTAACTGGGCCAGTTCGTCCTTGCCATGGTGGGTCAGCGACACGGAAAAGTCGTTGTCTTTGAAGTTGAGCAGGCCGGTTGTCAGGGCGGCCAACCCCTTATGCAAACGGGCGGTCACCCGGCGGCCCAACAACAAGCCGGTCAGTAGTGCTGCCAGTAGCCCCAGTAGCAGGCTTAGCCACAATGGCCAGGCCAGCGTCAGCAATAAACCGGCAGTGGCGGCGAGGGTCAGCAGGCTGGCCAGCAAGACCAGCGATAACTTGCCTTCCAGGCTCATGGCGGAGTGATGCCGTATTTATCCAGGCGCCGATACAGCGCCTGACGCGACAAACCCAGCATGCGCGCGGCTTCAGCAATAGAGGGTGCGTCCTGCAAAGCCTGGCGCAGTTGCGCTTCATCCGGTTCAAAGACTGGCCGGGGCCGGCTTTGCCGTGGCGCCGGCAGGTTCAGGTCGGCTGCGTCAATGTGCTCGCCGGGCGCCAGCAAGGCAGCGCGTTTGAGGCAGTTTTCCAGTTCCCTGACGTTACCGGGCCAGTCGTGGTGCTCCAGCGCCCGGCTGGCGTCCAGAGTCATGGCGCGGCCAGCCAGAAAGTGGCGAGCCAGCGGCAGTATGTCTTCGCGCCGCTCCCGCAGTGGTGGCAGGCGCAGCTCAATGACGTTCAGCCGGTAGTAGAGATCTTCACGAAAGCGGCCTTCGCGGATGGCTGCTGGCAAGTCACTGTTGGTGGCGGAGATCAGGCGCACCCTGGCCCGGCGGGTCTGAGTAGAACCGAGGCGTTCAAACTCACCGGTTTGCAGTACGCGCAGCAGTTTCATTTGCCCTGACAGCGACAAATTGCCGATCTCGTCCAAAAACAGAGTGCCGCCATCTGCCGCTTCAAAGCGGCCAATACGGGTTTTGGTAAGGCCGGTATAGGCGCCGGGTTCGGCACCAAAGAGTTCGGCTTCCATCAGTTCCAGCGGCAGGGCGCCGGCATTGACCCGAATAAAAGGGGCATCGGCAATGTTGGAATTGCGCTGGATGATCTCTGCGATTTTCTCTTTGCCGGCGCCATTGGGGCCGGTGATCAGCACCGGCACCTCGGCCCGGGCAACTTGCGTTGCCATTTCTGCCAGCCGTTGCATGCTGTCTGACTGGTAGATAAGGCCGGCCAGGTCGAACTTGGCTGCCAGCGCCTGGCGCCGTTGCGACAGGGTGCGCTGGCAGGCCTGCTGCTGCTGACTGAGTTCTGCCAGCTCCAGCAGGTTCTTGACGGTGGCGATGAGCTTGGCGTCATCCCAGGGCTTACCCAGATAGTCAGCGGCACCCGCCTTGACCAGCGTGACGGCCATTTCCAGCTCGGTCCAGGCGGTGAGCAGGATGATTGGCAAGTCCGGGTACTGGTCGCGGATGGCAAAAAAAAGGGCTTTGCCTTCTTCACCACTGGTGGTGTCCTGGCTGAAGTTCATGTCCTGGATCACCAGGCTGATGTCGCCCTGCGCCAACCTGGCCAGGCCGGCCTGAGGCGTCAGGGCTCTTTCGGCTTCCAGGCCATTGACCTGTAGCAGCAGGCTAAGTGCCTGGCCTACTGCCGGGTTGTCATCAATGATGAGAATGCGGTCCATAGTGCGCCTATACACTCCTTGTGGCCGTTGCCGGTGAGATCTGTGCCGCTTTGACGGCGGGCATCAGGGCCGACAGCTGGCCCAGTACCAGCAGTGCACCAATAGACACCAGTAGGTAGCCCACGGGCATGGCCGGTAATTGGTAATGCTGCACCAGAAGGTGGTTCAATGCCAGTGCCAGACCGGTGCCCAGCACCGTCGACAGCAGTGAAAGCATGCCGTTTTCCACCAGGAAATAACGCACCACATCCGTTCTGGTGGCGCCCAACGCCCGGCGGGTGCCAACCTGTTTACGACGCTGGTTAACCCAAAACACAGTCAGGCCACTGATACCAAGGGCAGTGATCAGTGCCAATATGGTGATACAGGCTTTCATGGCGCCGACCATGAAGATATCCGAGGCATAGACCCGCTGCTTCCATTCGTTCATGGTGCGCACCCCCATGATCACCCGATTGGGGTCGATGCTGCGCAGCAGCTCCGGGACTTTCTTCATCACTTCGCTCCGTTGCCCTAGCTTGACCCTGATGATGTAGCGGGGCATCGGCGCATCGGCAATGAAGTCCGGGGTGATCACGACATTGCCGGCGTTGTTCCAGCTAGGCCAGGCACCGAGCATGGTCTTTACCACGCCAACCACTTCTATCAGGCCGTTGTCGCGGGTAATGGACTGGCCGATAGGGTCTTTGCCGGGGAATAGCTGGTCTGCCATCTGCTGGCTGATAATAGCCACGGCTGCATCATGGGTGTCGGTGGTGGTGGTTTGGTGGAAATCTGCGGGGGTAAAGTCACGGCCTTTAACCAGCTTGAGCCCCAGGGTATGTACCACACTGGTGCTGGCGTTATAGATATTGGCACCAACATGGTCACGCCCGCGTTCACTGGCTGCGGGCCTGAAACCGGAAGAGGAGCCACTGCCGGACACCGGAACCTGGTTGATCAGCGCGGCATCAATGACCCCCGGCAGCGCCCGGATGCTATCGAGGTCCTGCTGCACCTTGCCTGGGTCCAGCGGCTGTTTAACGGTGGGATAAGCATTGACACTAAACAGCTCATTGTCAGCCATGCCAGTGGGTTGATCTATTTGTGCCTGATGATCATCAATGATGGTCAGCGCATTACTGACAATGGCCATGGTCAGGGCCATCTGCACTATTACCAGCAGGGCGCCTACCTTGTTGCGCCACAGGGCGCGTAATATGGGGCCGGTATGCCACATGGTCGTTCTCCTTACTGGGTTTTGAGGTAGTAGGCCGGATTGGTGCGGCCGATCCGCCAGGCCGGGTAGAGGCCTGCCAACAAGCTGGCGACAATGGCCAGGCCAATCGCTGCCAGCAGCATGACCCAGTCCATACGGGCCACTTTGTCTATTTGATCCGGGATCAACAGCTTGATACCGCCCAGGCCCAGCAAGGTCATGCCAATGCCGAGCAGGCCGCCGAACAGGCCAATGCAGCCGCTTTCAATGAGGTGCTGGGCGAAGATGGCGGCCCGGCTGGCACCCAGTGCCCGGCGCACTCCGGCTTCCGGCGCCTTGCGCAAAAACTTGGCCAGCAGCAGCGCCACCGTATTGATGATGCACACCAGCAGGAAGGCCAGACTCAGTAGGCTCATGGCTTTACTCTCGTTGCTGACCACGTGGTTTATCTGCAGCCATTGGTCAGGGTGACTGAGGGCAAAACGGGGAGTGCGTTTACTGGGGAAGCGACCATGGGCTTTTTGCTGGGCGATGTAGGCACTGAGAAATTGCTCATAACGGGCTTTGGCATCCGCGTCGGGCAGTTGTACCCAGTATTCCAGCCAGATCTGTTCGGAGTTGAGAAAATCCGCGTAGCTGCTCAGCTCTTCATGCTTCCAGCCGTTGGTATTACCCCAACTGGCCATTTTCAGGGTGCGGTGTAGGCCAAACGGCATATAGAGTTCCTCTACGTCGCTCAGGGCATCATTGCTAACGTCATAGACCTTGGGCGTCATGCTCCATTTGTTGAGCACCCCGATAACGGTGAAGGGCTTGCCATCCATCAGCAAGGTGCGGCCAACACTGTTTTCACCATGGAAAAGGCGGTCATTCAGGTTCTTACTGAGCACCAGTTGGAAAACCGGTTCGTTATCGGCCTTGGCTGACCAGGGCCCACCATAGAGAAAAGGTACATCAAAGAGGGTGAAGAAATCCTTGGTGGTGACCCGGGTGTCAGCCAGGTAGGCAGGAATATCGCTGTTGGGTACCTGCACAGCGCCACCGTAGCGATGCATGGCGGCCTGATGTACCGGAATGTCAGAGCGCAACAACGCCATGGCATCTTTATAGGTGAGCAGATCCGGCAATTCGTTGCTGGTGCTGTTGTAGGGTCTGTCCGGCCCCCAGCTATCCAGTTGTACTGCGTACAACACGCTGTTTTTGTCACTCAGCGGGTTCTTGGACGACATGTACTGAATGGTCAGGGTGGTCATGGCTACCCCCACGCCGACGGCAATGGCCAATACCATCAGTGCCGACATCACTGGTGTCTTGCGAATAGACAGCAAGGCCAGTCGAAAATAGTAAGTCAACATGCTCGGCTCCTCAGGCGCGACGGGCCTGGTCGAAGGCAAAATCAGACACTTCCCCGTCAACAATCTGGATGTTGCGCTGGGCGCGGCGGGCCAGATCCGGGTCGTGAGTCACCATGATGATGGTGGTGCCAGCCTGATTGATGGTTTCCAGCAGCTCCATTACTTGCCGTGCCATCAGTGAGTCCAGGTTGCCGGTCGGTTCATCTGCCAGCAAAAAGGCCGGGTTACCTGCCAGAGCGCGGGCAATGGCAACCCGTTGTTGCTGGCCCCCGGATAACTGTGACGGCAGGTGCTGGCGCCGGGCGGCCAGGCCAACGCGCTCCAGTGCTTCTTCAATACGGGCTTTGCGGTCCCTGGCGCTAAAACCGCGGTAGCGCAGCGGCACGTCAACGTTGTCGAACAGGTTGAGATCGGGGATCAGGTTGAACCCCTGAAAAATAAAGCCAATCTTTTCATTGCGCAGCCGTGAGCGGTCGCTGTCCTTGAGGTTGGATACATCCACGCCATCAAGCATGTAGGTGCCGCTATCAAAACTTTCTAACAGGCCGGCAGTGTTGAGGAAGGTGGTTTTACCGGAGCCAGATGGGCCGGTTACTGCTACAAACTCCCCTTCTGTTACTGCCAGGCTGAAGTCACGCAGGGCATGGGTTTCGATCATTTCGGTGCGGTAGATCTTACGAATTTGGTCCATCTGCAACATAGGGTATCCCTCTTATTCGGTAATAAGGAGTGTGTTCGCTTTTTTAAAGCGGCTGGTATCAGAGACGATGACGGTATCGCCGGCTTTGAGGCCGTCGAGAATTTCAACCTGCTTGAGGCCCATGGCGCCCAGGCGAATAGGGGTTCGTACCGCTTTATTGCCTTCGAGCTTGAAGACATAGCGGCCGCCGTCGGCATCGACGAAAGCGCCACGGGGCAGGGCCAGGACGTGGTTACGGCTTTCCAGTAAAATGCGGGCGGTCAGGTGCTGGTTCTGGCGCAGGTTGCCGGGGCTGTTGCCTTTGAAGCGCAAGCGCGCGGTAACCTGGCTGCCGATCACTTCTGGGCTGATGGCGGCGACCTCACCCTGCCAGTCTTTGCCGTTAACATTCACTACTACCGGCATAGCCAGGCCGAGATCATCGGCGTAGTTATCGGGCACCTGCACTTCGACTTCAAAACTGGATAGATCCACGACGCTCAGCAGTGCCTGGTGGGCGGTAACGGCGGACTTCTGGTTTTGTGCTAGGCTCCCAACCATGCCGGCTACCGGCGAGCGCACATTGAGTTCGTTACTTTGGCGTTGTAACTCGGCGACTTGCAGTTGCTGGTGCTCTACCTGCAACTGCAGGTTCTTGGTTTCAAAGGCAGCCATTTCGCTACTGAGCTTGGCGTTTTGCTGGCTTTGGCGGGCGCGCAGCTTGGCGCGGGCCAGCTCGTCTTTGGCCTTTTCAAAATCGATTTCACTGATCACCCGCATTTTCCAGGAACGTTCGGCGCGGCGCATTTCCCGCTTTGCCGCTTCCAGATCCACTTGCGCCAGATCAGCAGCTTGCTGGTTATCCAATGTCTGGCGTTTGGCTTGGATTTGCTGGCGCTCCAGTTCACCCTGCATTCGGGCCAGGTTGGCTTGTTCCTGCTTGAGATCGGAGGTCAGCGAGGGGCTGTCGACCTGGGCGATGATCTGGCCTTTTTCAACACTGTCACCGGCCTTGATGCGGTAGGTGACAATGCCCTGAGCCGGGCTGTAGAGCGTCGGGCTATTAGCGGCAACCACGCGGCCCTGAACACTGATGTCACGCTCAATATCTGCCAGCGTGACTTTCGCTAGACGCAGATCCTGGCGAGACGCCACGGCGTCAGCGCCGGCATTGTTGCGCCAACCGGTAATGGCCCAGCCGAGGCCAGCCAGCAGTACCAGCGCCAACAAGGCGGTCAGCCATTTTTTGTAAGGGGGCCGTCGTTGCAGTACGACGTCCTGGCCGGATGTGTCTTGGATCATGGGTCCTCCTTGGTTACAGGACCTTAATCAAAGACTGTGCCAGATATTTACTTATTGAATTATAAGGTTTTTATTTCCTGGTGTGGTGGTGGAGTTGTCCGTTTTTGCTGTCCGCTGTCCGCTTTGGGTAGCCCGGTCAGTGGCGCCAGCATCAAGCACCCCATAAAATGCCGGTCCAGACCAGAGCCGCCATTAGCAAGGTGATCAGGACCGCCGCCGAGCCCATATCTTTAGCCCGGCCAGACAGCTCATGATGATCGCTGCCGACCCTGTCGACTACCGCCTCAATGGCAGAGTTCAGTAATTCGACCACCAGCACCAGCAATACTGAGGCAATCATCAAGGCCCGTTCCAGCCCTGATACCGGCAGCCAGAAGGCCACTGGCACAGCCACCAGAATAAGCAGCATTTCCTGGCGTATGGCGGCTTCAGCGCGCCAGCCGGCGCGCAACCCTTGCCATGAATATCGGGTTGCCAGGATCAGACGTTTCAAGCCGGTGTGTCCGGGTTTCATGGAGGCTCCTTGGGGGCGTCACCGGGCGCCATCTTAGGTAACTTTGTATAAAAAAGAAACGGCTATTATGGCGCAGAAACCGCCCGCACGGGGCTGCCCGGTAACCCGGCCGGTGGTCGCGTTGCATCACAGATTGGGCGTATTTGATTGGTGGGCCGGAGAAATTGACGTTAAGGTAACGCCGATTTGTAGCCAACAGGGTAAGTCGTATGTTGAAACGTTGGGCAACCGTCCTGGTGACGGGCGTATCCGTTGTTGGTGGCGCCGCCACCTTTGCCGCCCAGGCCGCTGACAGCGCCGCCATGGCCAAGCATAAAACCGATATCGGCATTGATCTCAGTGCCATGGACAAAAGCGTCACCCCCGGTGACAACTTCTACCAGTACGCCAATGGCCGCTGGATGAAGCGCACCACCATTCCTGCTGACCGTTCCAGCACCGGCTCTTTCATGGAGGCCTTCAACGCCACCGAGAAGCACCGTGAAGCGCTGATCCAAAAGCTGGTGCACAGCCACCACCCGGCGGGCAGCGATGATGCGCGTATTGCCAATTTCTACAAGGCGTACGTTAACACCAGCGCTATTAATGCTGCCGGTATGAAGCCGGTAGCCGCTGATCTGGCCCGTTATCAGGCGATCAGTAACCGCCAGCAACTGTCAGCGGTACTGGGCAGCAACATCCGTGCTGATGTTGACCCGCTGAACGCCACTAACTTCTTTACCGAAAACCTGTTTGGGTTGTTTGTTACCCAAGGCTTGGCCACGCCAGGAAAAGTACTGCCTTACATTCTGCAAGGGGGCCTGGGGCTGCCGGAGCGGGAATACTACCTGTCATCGTCAGAGAAGATGAAGACCATCCGCGGCCAGTACCGGGCATACATTGCCAAGCTGCTGAAAACCGCCGGAATTGACCATGCCAGCGAACGTGCCGAGCGTATCTTTGCGCTGGAGACCAAAATCGCCAAGGCGCAGGTAAGCCGCGAGCAAACCGAAGACTTTGCCAAGTCATCAGCGGTGTGGACGCGCAGTGACTTTGCCAAAAAGGCGCCGGGCATTGATTGGGGTGCTTTCTTCAAGGCTGCTCACCTGGGCCAGCAGCAGGAATTTGCTGCTTATTCCGAGGGGGCTATTGGCAAGCTGGCGGCATTGGTTGCCTCCGAGCCGCTACAAGCCTGGAAAGACTGGCTGGTATTCCATCAGATCAACAGCCACGCTGATGTGCTGCCGAGTGCCATCGACCAAGCGCACTTCGCCTTCTATGGCACAACGCTCTCAGGTACTCCGCAGCAACGCAGCCGTGACAAGCGGGCACTGAGCGCGCTGGATGAATACCTGGGCGATGCGGTTGGTGAAGCCTATGTGAAAAACTACTTCCCGGCCTCTGCCAAGGCACGGGTGAAAGCCATGACCGATCAGATCATTGCTGCTTTCGGCCGCCGCGTAAAAGCCCTGGACTGGATGGCACCGTCCACCAAGAAAGAAGCGCTGGCGAAAGTCAATTCACTGATTGTTGGTGTTGGCTATCCGGATCATTGGCGCAGCTACGCTGACTATAAGGTCAGCCCCAGCAATGCTTACGCCAACGAAGTGAACGGTGAAAAGGTGAAAACCGAGCAGCAGTTGGGCAAGCTGGGTAAACCGATGGACCGCCATGAGTGGTGGATGAACGCGCAGATCGTCAACGCCGTGAACCTGCCTGTGCAAAACGCCCTGAACTTCCCTGCCGGTATTTTGCAGCCACCGTTCTTTGATGCCAAAGCAGATGCGGCCTACAACTATGGCGCCATTGGCGCGGTCATTGGCCATGAAATCAGCCACAGCTTCGATAACAACGGTGCCGCCTTTGACTCCAAAGGTGCCATGCGTAACTGGTGGACCAAGTCTGACTACGCACGTTTTGCCGAGCAGGGTAAAGCGCTGGCGGAGCAGTTTGACACCTACAAGCCGTTCCCGGACCTGCACGTTAATGGCAAGCTCAATCTGGGTGAAAATATTGCCGACGTCGCGGGCCTGGCCGCCGCGCTGGATGCCTACCATGCTTCCTTGCATGGCAAGCCGGCGCCGGTTATTGACGGCCTGACCGGTGATCAGCGGTTCTTCATCGCCTTTGCGCAAACCTGGGCCACCAAGATGCGTGATCAGGCGCTGCGCCAGCGTATTGCTACCGACGCCCATGCGCCGGGTATGTACCGGGCGCTGACGGTACGCAACCTGGATGCCTGGTACAAAGCCTTCAATGTGAAGTCGGGTGACAAACTTTACCTGCCGCCGAACAAGCGGGTGAAGATCTGGTAAGAGCCTTTACGGCAAACAAAAAGCAGCCTTCGGGCTGCTTTTTTTATGGTTTCAGTATCGCTGCGTTGTCGCTTACGTCGGTAAGCAAGGCAGCCTGCCAGCTGCCTGGTGATGGGCGTTATTTCAGGGCCTGGCGCAGAGCCGCCAGTTTCGCTTTGATTTTGGCGCGATTATCCGGGCCCATGCGAAGCAGGATTTTTTGCACCGGTTTGAGCTTTTCCAGCGCTGGATCTGCGTACTGATACAGTACTTTGGGCTGCACCAGCTTGATGGGTTCTTGCGGCTCTGGGGTGGCCAGCAACAAATCCAGTGTCTGCTTGAGGTTGTCAGTAAAGGCCTCTTTGGGCAGCCCCAGCTCACTAAAGGCTTGCTGGAACAGCGGCCCATAAGTGTGCAGGAAGTGCAGCAGATCCTCAGTGCTAGTGGCCGCAATGGTGTTGGCGTAGCGGTCAAATCGGTGGTAGCTGTCGCTGTCGAGGTAGATGGTGTCACCGTCCTGTACCACCTGCATTTGCGTTTGCGGCGTGGCGATCAGCCGCTGGCGCAGCGGCAGGTAGCCGTCGGCAGCCGTGGTGACCAGCTGGGTGATTTTACGCACCAGCTGCGATTGTGACAGATCCACTGGCGCCTTGGCCGGCAGCAAAGCCGTCAGAGCCGCGCGGATCTCCGGGTCACTGTCGTTAAGTTTGGGAAGTGGCTTGGCCGCCGGCTCAGGCTTGCTGGCTTTGGCCACTGGTTGCGCTGCTGGCTGGTCGGTAGCCGGTTGCGGTGCGGGGGTGGTGGCCGGCTCTGCCGGGGCGGTTGGCTGCGGCTGTTGTTTTGCTGCAGCAATAGCCTCATCCAGAACCGGTTTTGGCAGTGGCATGGCTTTGTCAGACGATGACTGGGGCGGTGTGGCAGCGGGCCAGAATGCCCACACCAAGATGGCGGCCAGCACAAGGGTAATGACAATTACCCATGGGGTTTTACTGCGGTTGTCCTGTTCGGACCGGGGCTGCGGGTCGGCGTGCATTCAATCTCCTTACCAGTACTGCTCTACGGTGACATGGCCGGGCTGGCGGCGCAGGTTTTTGTTCAGACCCTGCTCTGCCAGCACCGTTTGGGCGTCACGGATCATCTCTGGATTGCCACACAGCATCAACTGGCAATCTGTGTCCAGTTTGTCCTCTAAAGCGTCGGCAAGTTCACCTGTTTTCAACAGTGCTGGTAAGCGGCCGTTCAGGGCGCCGGGCACTGTTTCGCGGGTAACCACCGGCTGGTAGCGCAACTGGCCACCACGGCGTTCAACCAGCTGTTCAATTTGCTGGCGGTAGGCAAGGTCGGCCTGCTGGCGAACGCCATGCACCAGGTGTACCCGGCGAAAGCGCTGCCATGGCTCATCCGTACCCAGTATGGATAAAAACGGGCCAATTCCGGTGCCGGTGGCGAGCAACCACAAACGGTCAGCATCCGGCACTTCATTCAGTGTGAAAAAGCCACTGGCAGGTTGTGACACTTCCAGGCTGTCGCCTACCTGCAACTGATGCAGAGCCGGTGTCAGTTTGCCGTCATCCACTTTGGTTACCAGCACATCCAGTAGTGCTGCCCCGGGGGGGTTAACCAGAGAATAGGCACGTTGCGCCCGGCCGTTGGGCAACGTCAGCCCCAGCCGCACAAACTGGCCAGCGACAAAATCGAAAGGGGGCGCCTGCAACTGCAGGCTGAACAGTGTCTCTGTCCAGTCACGGCGCCCGGCGACACGGGCATTCAGCCACTGGGCCATATGACCTCCTTAAAGCCAGGGAGACTTGGTAAAAGCTACGCCCACAATGTAGGCAAAGATGAGCAGTGCGCCAGCGATAGCCAGCAACCGCCCGCGGGTGCTGCGCGCCCGCTTGATAGCAAAAGTCCCAAAGCCAATGTAGAGCACCAGGCCAATGATCTTGGCGGCGATCCAGCTGCTGGACATGGGCGACAGGTGCAGTTGCACCGCCAGGTAAATACCGGCTGCCAGCAATAAAGTGTCAATGATATGCGGTACGAAACGCGCCCAGCGGGGCAAGCTGCCGGGCTGGCGCAGCTGTTTTACGGCACGCCACAGAAACAGTAACAAGGTAACGGCGGCCAGCGCCATGTGCAGGTGTTTAACAGCAAGATAATCCATGGTGATTCAGCTTAATGGCAATGGAGTCTGCACCATACACGGCGTAAAAACTTCCTACAATAAAACGACTTACTGACAGTGCAAGTACGCCTGAGTACTATGGGTGTTCATTGTTGTCTGTCGTTATTGCCTCATGCGTTTACTGTTATTGATACTGCTACTGGTTGCCGCCCCGCTCTGGGCATCGCCGCAACCGTCTGAGCCGGATGCCTTGAATAAGGCCGAGGCGGCGATGATGGCCCGCACATGGCCAGAAGCACGGCAGTGGTTATCTCAGGTCGACAGTAACACCTTGGAGGGGGAGCCGTTAGGTCATTACCAATGCATTGCCGGAGAGTTAACTGCCCGGCTCGATCGGAACTTTGATGTGGCTATGCGGATGATGCAAGCTGGCCTGGATAAGCTAAAGCAAAAGTCACTTAGTCGGCCCTATATCCGCTGTATGACTGCAATGGTCAGGTTACAAATGCATCTAGGGTTAATGCCTGAAGCCATTATGTATGCTCGTCGTGCAGTAACTTCGGCAAGGGCGCTCGGTGATCAATCGATGCTTGCTAGAGCTGTGAGTGTTTTAGGTAATGCATATGAAAACTTTCATCTATATAGCGAAGCTGAGCCTGTTCTGGAAGAAGCCATTAATTTGGCTAGGAAAACTCACAATACCTTTGTACTGATTGATGCACTAACAGACTATACAGAGATACGTAAACGACTAGGTAAGCCTTACCTTAGCTTTGCGATACAAGCTAGGGGGTTGGCAGAACAATCAAACAGTGTATGGATAAAAGCGAAAGCGGCATTTACCTTGGCACAGGCGATGGAGGATGCAGGTCAATATTCCCAAGCAATTGATGCCGTGCTGTCTGTCTATGATGTATTAGCTCACTCCAGTGAAACTGGTTGGTGGGGTACAGCAGCGGCAAATCTTGCTGAATACTATCTAAAAATCAAAAAATTAGATGAGGCCGAATATTATATTAAGGTAGCCCTCAGAGAAGAAAAGCGGGCCAAACTGATTGATCAACGCATGGGCGCTTTATTACTGGCTTCCAAGATCGCCCAAAAACAAGGCCACCCGGCCCAGGCGATTGGCTACCTGCAAACCCTCATCACCTTACAAACCTCAGACAGCAGCCCGGTGCAGCTGGCACGTGTTGCCAAGGCCCACAAGGCGCTGGCCTTGTTACTCAGTGGCGTTGCGGCGGTATCGCACTGGCAGGCCTATGCAACCCTGATGGACGAACGGCTGGCACTGCTGCAAAAAGCCAAGCATGACGTTGAGTTACGGCTTTTAAAGGCCAGTCAGGCACCGGCGAAGCCGGCCCCCCCCGCCCCGACACCGCTGGCGCCCGGCTGGCTATGGCTGGTGGCGCTGTTGGCAGCAGCGGGCCTGGGGAGCAGTGCGGTATTACTGTGGCGGCGTCGGCCTGTTCCGTCATCGTTACCCAAGCGGCCTCACTCTGGGCTGCCGTACGGCGAAGAAACCTTTACCCGCCTGGCGCAGCACCTACCCAGTGCCACCCGCTTGCGGGTGCGTTACCTGAGCCCGGTTTTTCGCCAGCAGCCGTTTTACAGCACCGGCTATCAGACCGGTGCCGGTATGCAAAAAGCTATGGCTGAGGCCTTACAAGCCGCCTTCCCGGAGGCGCTGTTTATCGGTGAACCAGACAGCTTCCATTACCTGGTGGTCTTGCCAGAGGCTGAGGCGCCGTTAGGCCAGGACGTTTTCACTGCACTGTACGCCCAACTGCAGCAACAAGTGCCGGGGCTCAATGGCCTTCATATACTGGAGCTGGACTTCCCCTTGTTCCCGCACCTGACCCGGGTAACAGAGCTGGCGCCGCTGAGTGAGCTGCTCCTGCTGGGGCTGCAACTGGCTCGCACCCAAGGGCGGCAAAGCTGGTTGCGCCTGCGGGCCTTGCCAATGGCCGCAGATGCCTTTACCCAAACCAATGTGCGCCAGGCCCTTATCAACGAGCTGGCAAGGGGGTATTTACGCATTGAAGCCGGCACCCCGGCCCCCCTGACCCGCGCCCCGGACTGGGCGGCACTGTTGGGTGAGTCCTCATGAACCGCACCATGCTGCGCATGGTTAGCGGCCTGCTGTGGTTGATAAGTACCCTGGCCATCGCCACACCTGCGCCCCCTGAGGCCTTGAATAAGGCGGAAGCGGCGATGATGGCCCGTAATTATCCGCAAGCCCGGCAGTGGTTATCTCAGGTTGACAGTAACGCCTTGGAGGGGGAGCAGTTAGGTCATTACCAATGCATTGCCGGAGAATTAACTGCCCGGCTCGATCGTAAAAATGAATTGGGCAAACAGATGATGGAAGCTGGCCTTGCCAAGCTAAAAAAGTATTTGCCAAGTAGGCCTTATCTACGATGTATGGAAGATATGATCCATTTTCATCTTTACTTTGGGCAAATCCCTGATGCCATTGTTGTGGCGCAGCGCGTTGTTGTACTCGCAAAAAAAACCAATGATAAGCAGGTGCTGACAAGAGCAGTAGGGGTGCTGGGTAATGCCTATGAAAATCTTTACCTTTATGCCGAAGCTGAGCCGTATTTAGCGAAAGCTGTACGCTTAGCTCGTAATACAAAGGATCTTTTTGTTCTCGTTGATGCCTTAACCAATTTGGCTGTTGTTCGGCAGGCGTTGGGTAAGCCCTATCTCAATCTAGCGATAGAAGCTAGCGAAGCCGCCAACCAATCAAAGAATGTCGCAATAAGAGCAAAAGCCGCTTTTAGTTTGGCCAAGGTATTAGATAAGGAAAAACAATATTCACAGGCAGTAGATGCCCTTTTGTCAGTATATGGTTCACTGGCTAGCTCAGGTCAAAGTAATTGGTGGGGCACAGGAGCCTCTAACCTGGCTGAGTTGTATCTGAAATTGGGCCAATTGAAAGAGGCGAAATACTACATTCAAGTGGCTCTCAGAGAACAAAAACGGGCCCAATTGATCGAGCAACGCATGGCGGCTTTATTACTGGCTACCGAGATCGCCAAAAAACAAGGCCACCCGGCCCAGGCGATTGGCTACCTGCAAACCCTCGTCACCTTACAAACCTCAGACAGCAGCCCGGTGCAGCTGGCACGTGTTGCCAAGGCCCACAAGGCGCTGGCCTTGTTACTCAGTGGCGTTGCGGCGGTATCGCACTGGCAGGCCTATGCAACCCTGATGGACGAACGGCTGGCACTGTTGCAAAAAGCCAAGCATGACGTTGAGTTACGGCTTTTAAAGGCCAGTCAGGCACCGACGAAGCCGGCCCCCCCCGCCCCGGCACCGCTGGCGCCCGGCTGGCTATGGCTGGTGGCGCTGTTGGCAGCAGCGGGCCTGGGGAGCAGTGCGGTATTACTGTGGCGGCGTCGGCCTGTTCCGTCATCGTTACCCAAGCGGCCTCACTCTGGGCTGCCGTACGGCGAAGAAACCTTTACCCGCCTGGCGCAGCACCTACCCAGTGCCACCCGCTTGCGGGTGCGTTACCTGAGCCCGGTTTTTCGCCAGCAGCCGTTTTACAGCACCGGCTATCAGACCGGTGCCGGTATGCAAAAAGCTATGGCTGAGGCCTTACAAGCCGCCTTCCCGGAGGCGCTGTTTATCGGTGAACCAGACAGCTTCCATTACCTGGTGGTCTTGCCAGAGGCTGAGGCGCCGTTAGGCCAGGACGTTTTCACTGCACTGTACGCCCAACTGCAGCAACAAGTGCCGGGGCTCAATGGCCTTCATATACTGGAGCTGGACTTCCCCTTGTTCCCGCACCTGACCCGGGTAACAGAGCTGGCGCCGCTGAGTGAGCTGCTCCTGCTGGGGCTGCAACTGGCCCGCACCCAAGGGCGGCAAAGCTGGTTGCGCCTGCGGGCCTTGCCAATGGCCGCAGATGCCTTTACCCAAACCAATGTGCGCCAGGCCCTTATCAACGAGCTAGCAAGGGGGTATTTACGCATTGAAGCCGGCACCCCGGCCCCCCTGACCCGCGCCCCGGACTGGGCGGCGCTACTGGGTGAGTCCTCATGAACCGCACCATGCTGCGCATGGTTAGCGGCCTGCTGTGGTTGATAAGTACCCTCGCCATCGCCAAACCTGCGCCGACGCCCTCTGATGCGCTGAACAAGGCAGAGGCGGCCATAATGACCCGCACATGGTCAGAAGCCCGGTATTGGCTGGCAAAGATCAACAGCAATGACTTGGAGGGGAAGCAGTTAGGTCATTATCAATGCATTGCCGGTGAATTAACCGCCCGGCTTGATCGACAATTCGACGTGGGGCTGCGTGTGATGGAGGCGGGGCTGGATAAGCTTCAGCAACACTCAGTCAGCAGAGTAAGGGTGAGGTGTCTTATCAGTATGAGTAACCTCTACGCCTTTATGGGCTATGTGCCAGAGTCCATCGTTATGGGTAAGCAATCCGTTAAGCTCGCACGAAAACTGAAAGAGAAGAGGCTACTGGCGGTAGGATTATCCGAATTAGGCTCCTTGTATCGGGAACTCGATCTATACAGTCAGGCCGAACCTGTGCTTGAAGAAGCCAGCCACTTAGCCCGTAAGACTCATGATACATATGCTTTAGTTGGTGCTTTAGCTGATTTGGCTATTATTCGCCAAATCTTGGGTAAGCCTTTTCTTGATGATGCTGTATCGGCGACTGAGGTTGCTAGTAAGTCGTCAGATGTAACAATCAAAGCTAGAGCAGCATTTGCATTAGCTATGGTCTTGGATGGGTCAGGGCAGAAGTCTCAAGCCGTTGATGCTTTACTTTCTGTATACGGCAAATTGGCTGCATCAAAAAGAACAAATTGGTGGGGTACAGGAGCGTCTAATCTGGCTGAACTTTATTTGGGGTTAGGTCAGTTAGATGAAGCGGAATATTACATTAATGTTGCGCTCAATGAAGAAAGGCGGGCGAAGTTAATTGACCAGCGCATGGCGGCTTTATTACTTGCTTCCAAGATCGCCCAAAAACAAGGCCACCCGGCTCAGGCGATTGGCTACCTGCAAACCCTCATCACCTTACAAACCTCAGACAGCAGCCCGGTGCAGCTGGCACGTGTTGCCAAGGCCCACAAGGCGCTGGCCTTGTTACTCAGTGGCGTTGCGGCGGTATCGCACTGGCAGGCCTATGCAACCCTGATGGACGAACGGCTGGCACTGCTGCAAAAAGCCAAGCATGACGTTGAGTTACGGCTTTTAAAGGCCAGTCAGGCACCGGCGAAGCCGGCCCCCCCCGCCCCGGCACCGCTGGCGCCCGGCTGGCTATGGCTGGTGGCGCTGTTGGCAGCAGCGGGCCTGGGGAGCAGTGCGGTATTACTGTGGCGGCGTCGGCCTGTTCCGTCATCGTTACCCAAGCGGCCTCACTCTGGGCTGCCGTACGGCGAAGAAACCTTTACCCGCCTGGCGCAGCACCTACCCAGTGCTACCCGCTTGCGGGTGCGTTACCTGAGCCCGGTTTTTCGCCAGCAGCCGTTTTACAGCACCGGCTATCAGACCGGTGCCGGTATGCAAAAAGCCATGGCTGAGGCCTTACAAGCCGCCTTCCCGGAGGCACTGTTTATCGGTGAACCAGACAGCTTCCATTACCTGGTGGTCTTGCCAGAGGCTGAGGCGCCGTTAGGCCAGGACGTTTTCACTGCACTGTACGCCAAACTGCAGCAACAAGTACCGGGGCTCAATGGCCTTCATGTACTGGAACTGGACTTCCCCTTGTTCCCGCACCTGACCCGGGTAACAGAGCTGGCGCCGCTAAGTGAGCTGCTTCTGCTGGGGCTGCAACTGGCTCGCACCCAAGGGCGGCAAAGCTGGTTGCGCCTGCGGGCCTTACCAATGGCCGCAGATGCCTTTACCCAAGCCAATGTGCGCCAGGCCCTTATCAACGAGCTGGCAAGGGGGTATTTACGCATTGAAGCCGGCACCCCGGCCCCCCTGACCCGCGCCCCGGACTGGGCAGCGCTACTGGGTGAAACATCATGAACCGCACCATGCTGCGCATGGTTACCGGCCTGTTGTGGTTAATGAGTACCCTGGCCATCGCCAAACCTGCGCCCCCTGAGGCATTGAATAAGGCGGAAGCGGCGATGATGGCCCGTAATTATCCGCAAGCCCGGCAGTGGTTATCTCAAGTTGACAGTAACGCCTTGGAGGGGGAGCAGTTAGGTCATTACCAATGCATTGCCGGAGAATTAACTGCCCGGCTCGATCGGAACTTTGATACAGGCAAACGGATGATGGAGGCGGGACTGGATAAGCTTCGGCACCACACGCCCAGGGCTCCCCTGGTTCGCTGCCTGATACAGATGAGTAATTTGTATTTCTATATAGGTTATATGCCTGAATCTATTGCTGTGAGCGAGCAATCGGTCAAGTTGGCACGCCAGATAAAAGATAAAAAGTTATTGGCGAGTGCACTGGCTACATTGGGATCGTCTTATCGGGAGTTTCATTTGGATGGTAAAGCTGAGCCTATACTCAATAAAACAATTGCATTATCTCGCCAAACTCATAACAACCGTGCGTTAGTTTATGCGCTAAGCGATTTAGCATCTATTCGCCAAAGTATGGGTAAGCCTTATATAGATTTAGCGGCACAGGCCAGCGATATAGCTGCACAATCTAATGACGTTACGGTCAAGGCTCGAGCGGCTTTTTCATTAGCGTATCTCATGAGTCAAGAAAAGCAGTATTCTCAAGCAACTGATGCATTGCTCTCGGTATATGGCTTGCTGGCTCACTCGGATCAAACCAACTGGTGGGGCATCGCAGCATCTAATTTGGCAGAAACCTATTTAGCATTGGGCCAGTTGGATGAAGCGGAGTACTACATCAAAGTTGCTCTGCGGGAAGAAAAAAAGGCTCGCTTGGTTTATCAACGCATGGCGGCTTTATTACTTGCTTCCAAGATCGCCCAAAAACAAGGCCACCCGGCCCAGGCGATTGGCTACCTGCAAACCCTCATCACCTTACAAACCTCAGACAGCAGCCCGGTGCAGCTGGCACGTGTTGCCAAGGCCCATAAGGCGCTGGCCTTGTTACTCAGTGGCGTTGCGGCGGTATCGCACTGGCAGGCCTATGCGACCCTGATGGACGAACGGCTGGCACTGTTGCAAAAAGCCAAGCATGACGTTGAGTTACGGCTTTTAAAGGCCAGTCAGGCACCGGCGAAGCCGGCCCCCCCCGTCCCGACACCGCTGGCGCCACGCTGGTTATGGCTAGTGGCGCTGTTGGCAGCAGCGGGCCTGGGGAGCAGTGCGGTATTACTGTGGCGGCGTCGGCCTGTTCCGTCATCGTTACCGAAGCGGCCTCACTCCGGGCTGCCGTACGGCGAAGAAACCTTTACCCGCTTGGCGCAACACCTACCCAGTGCCACCCGCTTGCGGGTGCGTTACCTGAGCCCGGTTTTTTGCCAGCAGCCGTTTTACAGCACCGGCTATCAGACCGGTGCCGGTATGCAAAAAGCCATGGCTGAGGCCTTACAAGCCGCCTTCCCGGAGGCACTGTTTATCGGTGAACCAGACAGTTTCCATTACCTGGTGGTCTTGCCAGAGGCTGAGGCGCCGTTAGGCCAGGACGTTTTCACTGCACTGTACGCCCAACTGCAGCAACAAGTACCGGGGCTCAATGGCCTTCATATACTGGAGCTGGACTTCCCCTTGTTCCCGCACCTGACCCGGGTAACAGAGCTGGCGCCGCTGAGTGAACTGCTCCTGCTGGGGCTGCAACTGGCTCGCACCCAAGGGCGGCAAAGCTGGTTGCGCCTGCGGGCCTTGCCGATGGCCGCAGATGCCTTTACCCAAACTAATGTGCGCCAGGCCCTTATCAACGAGCTGGCAAGGGGGTATTTACGCATTGAAGCCGGCACCCCGGCCCCC
This sequence comes from Gallaecimonas aegicerasi, assembly GCF_045291545.1. Classification (GTDB taxonomy): domain Bacteria; phylum Pseudomonadota; class Gammaproteobacteria; order Enterobacterales; family Gallaecimonadaceae; genus Gallaecimonas. The sequence continues at coordinate 2,610,093 of NZ_CP149514.1, read as the reverse complement.
CTGACCCGCGCCCCGGACTGGGCGGCGCTACTGGGAGAGCAAAAATGACCCATACTTTGGCGAATTGGCTGATGCGCCAGCTTGGTTGGCAGGTACAGGGGAAGCTCCCCAAAGGGCAGTCCTACGTACTGGTTGCCGGGCCGCATACATCCAACTGGGACTTTGTATTGGGCATCCTGGCCCGTACTGCGCTGGGTGAGCGCATTCGTTTTTTGGGTAAACACCAACTGTTTCGTTTTCCTGTGGGCTGGTTTTTCCGGTGGTTAGGGGGTTATCCGGTACATCGCCATCAGCAGAATAATCTTGTGGAACAAGTGGTGGCCTATTTTAAAAATGAACCAGGCTTTGTACTGGGGCTGGCGCCTGAAGGCACTCGTAGCCCGGTAACACGCTGGAAGCTGGGTTTTTATCACATTGCCAAAGCAGCGGCCGTGCCTTATGTGCTGGTGGGTTTTGATTATCAGAAAAAGTGTTTTGTGATTAGTGAACCTATCTACCCAGGAGATGATATGGCGACTGATCTGGCCCAGATCGCGGCTTTTTATCAGTCGGTGCAGGGTAAATACAGCAAAAAGGTGCCGGATTATCTGGGCTACCCACCCGCATCATAGCGCTTCATTGCTTACCAGGCGGGCCAATGCCTTGGCTTTCGTTCTGTGAATAGCGCTTAAATGTATGGCCAGATATTGCCGCTTTAGCCGGCGGTGTCAGGGTGACGTCAGTTACCCTCTTTATGGTTAGCGATGCGTTTAAAACATAAAAGAGGTAAGCACATGAAATCCAAATTGCTTATGCCGCTGTGCGCAGCCATGGCCCTGACAGGGTGTGGTGGCAGCAGTAGTGACACACCGCAGGTGCAAGGTGCCAACCTGTCCATCGCTATCGGCGATGCCCCTGTGGATAACGCCAGTAAAGTGGTAGTAACGGTGAAAAGCCTGACCCTGAAACGGGCTGACGGTGGTGCTGATGTGGTACTGCCGGTGACAGACAGCACTGGCCAGCCATTGCAGCTGAATTTGCTGGACTATCAAGGTGGCACAACCTACCTGGCCCTTGATGGCGCCACTATTCCGGCTGCCAATTACAGTGACATCATTCTCAACATCGACGACACCAGCAGCAGCGCCAGCTTTGTTGATGCCAATGGTGGTACTTACGATCTGAAAGTGCCATCCGACACCCTGAAAATCGGCGGCTTTGATGCCAGTGCGGGCGGGCAGCTGGCATTTACCATCGACTTCAACCTGCGCAAAGCCATGACCTATAACCCAGGCCCGCAGCGTTATATTCTCAAGCCCCGTGGCGTATCACTGAAAAACACCGCGGTGCTGGGGCAAATTGGCGGTACCGTAGCCGCCAACCTGGCTACCAGCTGTAATACCGGCACTGACAGCAGTAACTATGGCTTTGTGTACCTGTATAGCGGCCATGGGCTGACTAACCTGGCAGATGATTTTGATACCGGTGCCAGTGGTGTACCCAGCGATGCTACCGCGCCGGTGGCCTCGGTGGCGGTAACGTTGGCAGATGATGGCAACCCGGCCACAACAGACCCTTACACCTACCAGTTTGGCTTGCTGATGCCGGGCGATTACACCGTGGCCTTCTCCTGTGATGGCATCAATGATCAGCCGGAAACCTATGAAGGGCTAACTATTCCAAACCCAGCAGGGCTGAGCTATGAGCTCAACCTGACAGATGGCGGAACCCTCACTCAGGATTTCAACCCACCAGGGGTATGACCCCTTGTAAAAAGCCCGCTTTTCGCGGGCTTTTTGTTGTGTTGGCACTGCGTCGGGAGCGGCCGGGCATATTCGCTACTGGCATGCCTGACTTGTAGGCCCGGCTGCTTTGCCCTAGCATGCCCGGCCTTAGGGCGGGGGTTTTATGGTTGAACAGGAACTGATCAAGGTGTTGGCGGCAGTGCTGATTGACGGGCACCCGCTGGACAAGGCACTGAATCGGGCAGATTTTGCCACAGAGGCGGGTATTGCCATTCCGGGCGCCCAGCACCTGGTGCGCTATGCTCGCCGCTACGCAGCCTTGGCCGGCCTGGAGTGGCCTGCACGGCCAGTCGACCTACAGCAAATGCTGGCTCTGTGGGCCTATTGTGAGAAGCCCCAACTGGCACTGCCTCGTACCAAACCAGCGCCGCAGCGGCTGGCGCAGCTACAGGCGCAACCGGCTGTTTGGCACAGTTACCCTGACTGGCTATACGCACGCCTTGGCCCCGCTTTGGCAGAAGCGTTGAACCGGCCTCCCCGGCAACATTTACGCGCCAACACCCTGAAAACAGAGGGCGCCGCCTTGCGCCAGCAATTGGCCCGTGAAGGTATTGATAGCCAGCTGTTGGCTGATAACGCCCTGCTATTGCCGCATTTTGCGCCGGTGTTTCGCAGCCAGGCCTTTCATCAGGGGCTGTTTGAGCAGCAAGACATAGGCTCGCAGCAACTGGCGGCGGTGGTAGCGGCGCAGCCGGGCATGACGGTGATCGATGCTTGCGCGGGAGCCGGTGGTAAAACTCTGGCCCTGGCCGCGCAAATGCACAACAAGGGCCGACTGCTGGCGCTGGATATTGTACCGGGCAAGTTACAGGCGCTGAAAAAGCGTGCTCGCCGGGCTGGTGTACACAATCTGGAAACCCGGGTTATTGAGGGGGCGACGACCATAAAACGGCTGAAAGGCAAAGCCGATCGACTGTTGCTGGATGTGCCTTGCTCCGGCACAGGTGTATTACGGCGAAACCCTGACAGCAAGTGGCAACTGCAAGCCGATGATGTACGCAGCCTGTGCCAGACGCAGGCGCAGATCCTCGACAGCTATAGCCGTATGGTGAAAGTTGGCGGAGAGCTGGTGTATGGCACCTGCTCAGTATTGCCGGAAGAAAATCTGCAACAAGTCGAGGCGTTTCTGGCCCGTAGTCAAGGGCGTTTCAAGCTGCTCGACAGTGCCACCATCAGTCCATTGGCGGGCGACACTGACGGCTTTTTCTGGGCCCGCTTACAGCGTCAAGATTAATTTACAACTTTACGTTTTTTACGTTCTGATAACCGCCTTCAGGCCTCCTGACTTTGTCATTTTCTACTGTTAAATTGCGCGCCGTCAGAGGTTGCTGACACTGGTTGCTTTTCCCTTTTATTTCATACTTTTTTGGTGGCGTTATGCGTTCGCCTTCTATGCAACTTTTTTTGTTGCTGATGGTGGCTCTGGCTGCGGTTGGTCAGATGTCACAGACGTTATTTGTGCCTGGTCAGGGTGCCATTGCTGAGGCCTTTGGGGTTACTCCAGGGCGTACACAATTGCTGATGGCGGTTTACCTGGCCATGTATGGCGTGTCTCAGTTTGTTTATGGGCCATTGTCTGACCGTCTTGGTCGCCGGCCAGTGATCCTGACTGGTCTGGTGGTGTTTATGGCGGGGGCGGCATTGTCCTGGCAGGCGCCGAGTTTCGCGCTGCTGGTAACGGGTGCTTTTGTGCAAGGCAGCGGTGCTGGCGTGGCGGGGGTGATGGTGCGTACTGTGCCGCGAGACCGCTACCAGGGGCCGATGCTGACACAGGTCAACGGCTTGATGGGCATGGCGCTGGTGTTGTCTCCGATGCTGGCGCCGGTCATTGGTGGTGCCTTGGTGTCGCTGTTTGATTGGCGGGCCTGCTACCTGGCATTGCTGTTGCTGGGAGCGGCAGTACTGCTGTTGCAGACGTATTGCTTTGCCGAGACCAAAGCCGCCAGTGAAGGCTCGCATGGCGCCCTGTGGCTGACGTATCGTCAAACCTGGCAAAACCCTGCATTTCGCCACCACCTGTGGCCACTGCTGGCTGTTTTTTCCGGCGTGGTGGTGTTTGAAGCGGTGGCCGGTGTGTTGCTGGGCGAACGCCTGGGCTTGCCAGCCTGGCTGGTCAGCTGGCTGTATGTCTCGCCACTGCCGGCTTATGTCGGTGGCTCGTTGCTGGCCGCGCTGCTGGCACACCGCTGGCGCCATCGTCGCTTGCTGCAACTGGGCACCAGCTTGCTGCTGATTGCGGCATTGTTGCAGCTGCTGCTGGCCTGGTTACTGCCGTTATCAGCCTGGGCGTTACTACTACCCATTACTTTATATTTCCTGGCCGCAGGTGTAATTGGGCCGGTGGCTACCAGCGGTGCACTGCGGGATTGCCAGCACGGAGCCGGTACGGCTGGCGCCTTGTTGGGCGGGCTGCAGAACCTGGTAGCCGGTGCGGCAGCGGGGCTGTCTAGCCTGATCCCACAGCAAACAGCATTACCGCTTGCTGCCCTGCTGACGCTGTTTGCGGTCTTGGCCTGGTGGCAAGCACGCCGGGTAACCGACCCCATGCCCGCCATATTACCAGCCGACGCTTGATGAGCTTCGCCACGATTCTAAGGTGGCGAAGTTCGCAGCAATCTGGTTAATCACACCACAAAAGCTTCCTTGAATACTCGGCATATATAAAATAATCAATAAAATTCATTGAGTTAACTCTTTGGCACGAGGGTTGCTATTTTGTTGGTAACACTGTCTAGGAGACAACACGATGAAACCGAAACATCTGGTACTGGCCACGGCCGGTTTACTTTTGCTCAGCGCTCACTTCAGTGCTTTTGCCTGGTGGGGCAGTGATGACGTGAAAGGAAACGGCGACGTCACCACCGTTGAGCATGCGGTGTCCAGCGACGTCGATGAGGTTGAAATTGCATTGCCCGCGCAAGTGACCATTGATAATGGCAGCGGAGATATGCGCATCGAGGCGGAAAAAAACCTGATGCCTTATATCGTCGTGAAAGTCAGTGGTGATGAATTGTCTGTGCGTAGTAAACGCGGCTACGACCTTCGCCCCAGCAAGCCCATTGTTATTCACATTCACCTCAAACAGCTGGAAAAACTGTCGGCGGCTGGCAGCGGTAGCGTCAATGTGGGTGACTTTAGCGGTGAGCACCTGAAACTGGATATGGCCGGTTCAGGTAACGTCACCATGAACAGTGCCCAGTATCAGCACCTGGATGCAGACGTGGCTGGCTCTGGCTCCGTGACCATCAACAGCGGCAAGGTAGATCGCCTTAGCCTGGATATTGCTGGCAGTGGCAGCCTGCATGCCTTTGGCCTGAAAAGCCGTCGTGCGGATGTCGACATTGCCGGCAGCGGTAAAGTGCAGCTGAGCGCCAGCGACAAACTGAGCATCGATATTGCCGGCAGCGGTAATATTGAATACATCGGTTCGCCGGAGGTCAGCCCGCGGATCTTAGGTTCCGGCACGGTCACCCGCAAACAGTAAGTGTCAGTGGGCGGACGAAGTATGGTCCGCCACTATTTGCCATTTCCCATTCTTCCTTTTGGCCAGCAACAGGGTGAACAGGCCCTGGGGCTGGTCCTTTTCTCTATTAAGCTGCCAGTGCCCGAACACCAGTGCATGCTGGCCCAGTAGCTTGATATCGCGTACCTGAAAAACCAGTTGCCCCATGGCCTTGCGGTCCTGGTAGCGGGCACGATAATGGTCCAGTGTTGCCTGCCAGCCATAAGTGACTGTGCCGCCAGAGGCAAAACGTAATTGTTTGCTGTGCCAATAGGGGGCCATAAAGGCATTCAGATCGCCCCGGTTCCAGGCTGCGGCCTGGCCAGCCAGCAATTGGCTGATAGCCTGCTTGTCACCGGCCAGTGCTGGTGCACATAACAATAATCCCAGAATAAAAGTAAGGATTTTCATAAGCTTCTCAATTGCGGCTGCCGTTGCTGAGGGCTAACATGCCAGCAAAAGGATGTTAACGCCATGTATTACTACATACTCAGCCTGCACCTGCTTGGCACGATTTTACTGGCTGGCGCGGTGTTGCTGTCATTATTGGTGCTATTGCCACAGGCGCTGCGCCGTGGCGAATGGCAGCCACTGGCTGACTTTGCCATGGCCTTTGAGCGGGCCAGTTGGCCACTCTTTTTGCTGATGGCCGGCTCTGGCATTGCCTTGAGCTGGCTCAATGCCGCCAATGTTCATCAGTTGTGGGATCTCAGTACCCAGGCCGGCAAATTGCTGGCCACAAAAACCCTGGGTACGGCAATGCTGGCTGGGCTGTGGTGGGGCTGGCGTTATCGGTTAATGCCGACGCTGAAAAACCGGCGGCCACTGTGGGTTATTGCTTATCTGTCTTTGATGGCCGTTCTGGCTTTGCTGTTATCTGAAGCCGGGGTGTTGTATCTGGCAGGCTTTTTCCTCAACAACGGGCAAGGGCTATGAAATACATCTGGGGGTTACTGCTACTGCCCTGGCTGGCGTCAGCCTCGGCGGTTGATGATTTGCGTTATGCCATGGCCCATAACGCTGACCCTCAGTATCGCCAGCAATTAACCCAGTTGGTAGCTCCGGCCTTGGTTGAAGCGCGGGCAGGCAAGCAACCTTTGGTTCTGGGTGAAGTGCTGTATATCAAGGCGAACATTGAAAGCCGGGTAAAGCGCCAGTATCAGCAGTCATTACAAACACTCAAAGAAGCCGCCAGCGCCGTCAGTGGCCTGCATAGTGTGCAGGCGCTACCGGTACAAATGGATATCTGGATAGAACAAGGCTCACTGAACCAGTATCTGGGGCGCTTTGAGCAGGCCGAACAGTACTTCCAGCTTGCTCTCAACCAGGCGGAACAACGCCAGGTCGCCAAGGCGCAGGCGCGGGCATTGTTTCGGCTTGGGCAGCTGGCCTACCGGCGTGATGAAATGGTCAGTGCACTCAATTATCTGGATGAAGCTTCACTGCGTTTGTTACGCCAGCCGGATGACCAGTTACAGCTGAAAATTCTGGCCACCAAGGGGCGTATCTTCCGTGTTAACCACGCCTACGACAAAGCGCTGCGGTTCTTGCAGCAAGCACTGACACTGGCCGAAAAAATCCCTGCTGAGCGGCAGATCCCGGATCTGATGGTCGGTATCTCTGTGGTCTATGAACAAAGCGGCGAGCATGATCTGGCGCTGGTGGCGTCGTTTCATGCACTGGATTGGTATCGCAAGCAGCACCGCCTGCTGTCACAGGCAAAAGTGCTGCTCAATATTGCCAGCCTCTATCAGAGCATGCCCGATAAGCAGGCGCAGGCGCTGCAAAACCTGAACCGGGCCATTGCGATCTACCGCAAAAACAAGGTCAGTTTTTATCTGGGTACGGCGCTCAGTATGCGTGCAGAGCTGGCCAGTACCACGCAACTGGGCATTGCCGACCTGAATGAAGCCCTGAGTCTGTTTGCCAAGCGGGACGACATTTCCTCCTGGCGGGAGCGGCAAAAAGCCCATGAGCGGTTGGCCGACTTATATCAACAGTTGGGGGATAGCCCCGCCGAAGCGGCGCAATTACGCCAGGCTATGGCGCTACGGGAAAAGCTCGACAACGATGACCTCAAGGACGGCCGTCAGGCCATCAAGCGTTTGACCGAACAGGTCAACCAGGCTGACCGGCTGCGCCACAGTGAGCGGCAACGATTACTGCTGGAGCAGAACCTGACGCTCTGGCACTGGGTGGTGGTAGCCCTGGGCGCCCTGTTACTGGCGGTGTTACTGCTCAGCCTGTGGCTGTGGTTACGGCGCCAGGCGCTGCGTCAGACACTGGCGGAAAAAAGCCAGCGGCTGACTCGCCATTCATTGTCCGGGCTGGTTAACAGCCATGGCCTGGCCGATGCGCTGGGGCCGCAGCTGGAAAAGGTACAGCAAGCCTACAATTTAGCCTGGGAGCGTGGTGGCAGCGAGCCGGCGCCGTTATTACTGCTGAGCCTCAACCCGCTGTTTATCCGCTTGCTGCCCAGGCTGGCTGGTACCCATGAAAGTGGCCAGCTGCTGCGGGAATATTGCCGGCGCATTGAACAGCGCTGTGGCCACTGCCTGCAACTGGCACAGCTACAGGATCAGCACCTGTTGCTGGTACTGGAGTGGACATCGCCACAGCTGCAAACGCTATTTGAGCAACTGGCGGAACTGACCCGCCGTTTTACGCACGACCTGGGGCTCAGTGAGGATCGCATCGCGGTGGCGTTCAACTGGTTCCCCACTTTGCGCCAGCGCCACACCATGCTGCCGGTCAGCGTCTTGCAGGAAGTGCTGCGCTTTAGCTTGGCCCAGGCCAACCGCCAGCTGGATGAAACTGGCCAAAGCAGCTGGGTGTCATTGCAGGCACTGGAGCTGGCCCCAGCTAACCTACTCGACAGCGGTAACCTTTACCAGCAGTTACAGGACGCCATCGACAAGGGCCTGATCCTGCAAAAAAATGGCCACTGAGGTGCTACCGGTGCTGCTGCAAGTACGCCAGGGCACCACAGAGTGCGGCCACCTGCGCCTGGTTACAAACCGCGGCGGTGGCGCTGGGGCTATCCGGGTAAACTTCAGTAGTGCAGGTGTAAGGGGCGCCAGTGACGCTGGCACACAGGCCCAGCGTTTTCAGCGGGTAGGCAATCACGCCGGGCTGCACCACCGGTGAGCCGATGATCTGGCCATCGCTGTCGGCCGGGGCAATATGTGTGACTTTGGCTACCGCGGCAATAATGGCTTGTTGAAAGGCCGGTTGCGGCTGCGCGCTGTTATCCACCACATAAAAACCATCCGGCACGATACCGGGCTCAAATACCTTACCGTCTCGGGCTGCCAGGGCCGGGCGAAACTCGCTTTCATCGCTGTCGGTGGTTTCGTGCAGATCAATGTGCGCTAAAAAAGGCTGCGACTGGGCGGCGACCAAAGCCATCAAGGCCGCCGATTCTTCTGCCGGGCTGTCGGCAAAGAAGGAGCGGTTTGGGTCCAGTGCCTTGGGGTTCCAGCGGTTAATCACCTCATAACCCCACGGGCTGACACAAGGCACCATCAGCAAATTAAACGACTTGGCGTAGTCCAGAGCGTGCTCGCGGGCAAACTGTAGAGCACCTTGCACGCCACTGGTTTCATAACCGTGGATACCACCGGTGATAAGCACCAACGGCTTATCGGGCTGCCAGTTGGGGGTTTGCAGTGCCAGTAACGGGTAGCGGCCAGGGGTATAGCTGAGTTCGCCATACTGCACACGCGCCAGTGCTGCCGGCAAGGCGGTAATGGCGTCCACTACTTCTTGCTGGTAGCTGCGCTGAATAGTCTGTTTGGCCAGCCATTGCGCTTTTTCTGTTTCACCCCAGGGTTGCCCGGGAGTGCCGATGGGATAGGTCATGATTTGTTCGCCTCAACTCGCCAGGGCACACCATAGCAAATAACCCCCGGCGGTTTTAGCGGCTAAGCATAGGGCTTAACAACAACGCGTTGATCAGAAAGTGAATAATGCCGGTGATAATGCACAGTTTCAGCATACCCTGATGGGATTCATAAGAAGGGCCTACCAGCACCATATATAGCCCCAAAAATGGCAAAAACGGGCCGATAACCGGTAGGTCTGTCAACAGGGTCAGTAAGGTGGATACCGTAGCCGCCAGCAGCAGTTTTTTCGGCTCCCGGGGTAGGTTCAGTATCACCGCCACCACAAACAAAATGGCGGTGATGATCAGGATATTGGCAATAAACAGCAGCAACATGGCAAGCCTCCACAGCGCTTTGATAATGCCACTGCCTGGCAATATGCAAAAGGCCCCCTTCGGGGCCTGTTGTTTTTAGAGGCTGGGTAGTAACCCGTTGGGGGCCAAGGGGTTTAATACGGCACTGGCCAGCAGTTGGTCGGCCGCTTCGATATCTGCCGCCATGTAGCGGTCCTGGTCGTAAAACGGTACCTGAGCACGCAACGTTGCCTTGGCACTTTCGATGGCCGGGGCTGCCTTTAACGGCGCCCGGAAATCCAGGCCCTGGCAGCTTGCCAGGTATTCCACGGCCAGCACGCCACGGGTATTGGCGGCCATGTCGGCCAGCCGCCGGGCCGCGAAGGTAGCCATAGACACATGGTCTTCCTGGTTGGCGCTGGTAGGCAGGCTGTCGACCGACGCCGGGTGCGCCAGCGATTTGTTTTCAGAAGCCAGTGCGGCGGCAGTCACCTGGGCAATCATAAAGCCCGAATTCACCCCACCGTTGTTGACCAAAAAGGCTGGCAGGCCAGACAAGTGCTTGTCGATCAGCAGTGCCATCCGCCGCTCTGATAGGGCGCCGATTTCACTGATCGCCAGCGCCAGGTTATCGGCGGCCATGGCCACCGGCTCGGCGTGGAAATTACCGCCGCTGATGATGTCGTCATCCTCGGCAAAGACCAGCGGGTTGTCGGTAACGCCGTTGGCTTCGGCATGCAGCACCTCGGCGGCCTGACGGATCTGGGTCAGGCAGGCGCCCATTACCTGTGGTTGGCAGCGCAGGCTATAAGGGTCTTGCACTTTGTCACAGTTGGCATGTGATGCGCCCACTTCGGAGGTCGCCCCCAGCAAGTGGCGATACAGAGCGGCGGCATCGATTTGCCCTTGTTGCCCGCGCACGGCATGGATGCGGGGGTCGAAGGGGCGCCGTGAACCGAGCGCGGCTTCAACACTGGTGGCGCCAACCACGGCGCCAGCCACAAACAGATCTTCGGCGGCAAACAGTCCTTGCAGGGCAAAAGCGGTGGACGCCTGGGTGCCGTTCAGCAGCGCCAGGCCTTCTTTGGCGGCCAGGGTCAGTGGCTGCATGCCGGCGAGTTTCAGGCCGTCGCGGGCGCTGAGTTTTTCGCCCTTGTGCAACACCTCGCCTTCGCCTATTAGCGGGCAGACCATGTGCGACAGCGGCGCCAGATCACCGGAAGCGCCCACGGAACCCTTTTTCGGGATACAGGGGTAAACCTCGGCGTTGATCAGCGCCATTAAGCCTTCCAGTACCTGCCGGCGAATGCCGGAGTAGCCGCGAGCCAGGGAGTTGAGTTTCAACACCATCAACAGCCGTACGGTGTCTTCGCTCATCAGCTCGCCAATGCCGGCCGCGTGCGACAGCACAATGCGCCGTTGCAGCTCTTCGAGCTCGTGGCGGGCAATGCGGGTATTGGCCAGCAAGCCAAAACCGGTGTTGATGCCATAGACAGTACGGTCTTCTTCGATGACTTTTTGTACCTGGGCGGCGCTGGCGTCAATGGCCGGCCAGGCACTGTCGGCCAGGCTTACCTGCACCGGGCCGCGCGCCACTTGCCGCAAGGTGGCCAGGCTGAGTTGGCCGGGGGTCAGAACGAGCTTAAACATCAGTTGTTCTCCAGCATTGGCAGATCCAGGCCCTGTTCACGGGCGCAGTCTTTGGCAATGTCGTAACCGGCATCGGCATGGCGCATCACGCCGGTGCCTGGGTCATTCCAGAGCACCCGGCCGAGGCGTTTTTCAGCGGCCTCGGTGCCGTCTGCCACAATCACCACCCCGGCGTGCTGGCTAAAGCCCATGCCAACGCCGCCGCCGTGGTGCAGTGATACCCAGGTGGCGCCACCGGCAGTGTTCAATAAAGCATTGAGCAGCGGCCAGTCAGACACGGCGTCAGAGCCGTCCATCATCGCTTCGGTTTCACGGTTCGGGCTGGCTACGGAGCCGCTGTCGAGGTGGTCACGGCCAATCACTACCGGCGCGCTCAGCTCACCACTTTTAACCATGTCGTTAAAGGCTTTGGCGAGGCGGGCACGGTCTTTCAAACCCACCCAGCAAATGCGTGCCGGCAGGCCCTGGAAGCTGATGCGCTCGCGGGCCATGTCCAGCCAGTTGTGCAGGTGCGGGTCATCCGGGATCAGCTCTTTAACCTTGGCGTCGGTTTTGTAGATGTCTTGCGGGTCACCACTGAGCGCCGCCCAACGGAACGGGCCAATACCCTGACAGAACAGCGGGCGAATGTAAGCCGGCACAAAACCGGGGAAGTCAAAAGCGTTGGCGACGCCTTCTTCAAAGGCCATCTGGCGAATGTTGTTGCCATAATCGAGGGTGGCCGCGCCGTTGGCTTGCAGCGCCAGCATGGCTTTAACCTGCACCGCCATGGATTGCTTGGCTGCTTTAACCACTGCCGCTTCGTCTTTTTGCCGCATCTGGGCGGCCTGGGCCAGAGTCCAGCCTTGCGGCAGGTAGCCATTGAGCGGGTCGTGGGCGGAGGTCTGGTCGGTGACCACATCCGGGGTGATACCACGGGCCACCAGCTCACTGAAGACATCAGCGGCGTTACCCAGCAGACCTACCGACACCGCTTCACCGGCGGTCTTGGCGGCCTCAATCATGGCCAGGGCGTCGTCCAGGCTGGTGGCTTTTTTGTCGACGTAGCGGGTACGCAGACGAAAATCGATACGGCTTTCATCGCATTCCACGGCCAGCATGGAAAAACCCGCCATGGTGGCTGCCAGCGGCTGGGCACCACCCATACCGCCGAGGCCACCAGTCAGTACCCACTTACCGCTGGCATCGCCAGCGAAGTGCTGCTTGGCAACGGCCACGAAGGTTTCGTAGGTGCCTTGCACAATGCCTTGTGAGCCGATGTAAATCCACGAGCCGGCGGTCATCTGGCCGTACATCATCAGGCCTTTTTTATCCAACTCGTTGAAGTGTTCCCAGTTGGCCCAATGGGGCACCAGGTTGGAGTTGGCAATCAGCACCCGCGGCGCGTCGCTGTGGGTTTTGAATACGCCTACCGGCTTGCCGGACTGCACCAGCAGGGTTTCGTCGTCTTCCAGGCGCTGCAGCACCTCAACGATCTTGTCGAAACACTCCCAGTTGCGGGCGGCGCGGCCGATGCCGCCGTACACCACCAGCGCTTGCGGGTGTTCGGCAACGTCCGGGTCCAGGTTGTTCATCAGCATCCGCAGAGCGGCTTCGGTCAGCCAGCTTTTGCAGCGCAACTGGCTGCCGTGCGGGGCGCGAATATGGCGGCTTTCATCTAAACGGTTCATAAGGTCTCCCCCAACGTCATGGGCACTTGGCCCCCCAGCCGGTAGTGGCTGGGATGATAAAGACGAGCCAGGCTGACAATGCCCTGGCGGGCGCGGGTCAGCCGGGTCAGTTTCAGTAGCGGGCTGTTTGGCGCAACCTGCAGGTGTTTGGCGTGGCTGTCGTCAGCGGCTACCGCTTCTACCCAGTGGTGAGCAGCGGTCAGCGGTGCGACGGCACTTAAATATTCATGAGGTGTATGGCGGCTGAAATCCTGGGCCAGGTAATCTGGCACCAGCGCCAGATTGACGTAACGCAGCTCCAGTTGCAGTGGAGCATCACCGTCGCTGTGCAGAATGCGTGACAGGCCAATGCAGCTGGCCACCGGAACGGCCAGTAGCCTTGCCACATCGGCCGGGCAAGGCTGGGTGCCCAGGCTCAGTACCCGCGCCTGATGCTGGCCGCCGCGTTCGCTGATCTCATCAGCAATATTACGAATGGTTAGTAGCGCACTCTGCGCCTTGAGCTCTGCCACAAAGGTGCCCTGGCCCTGGCGCCGTTCCAGCATGCCGGAGGCGACCAGCTCACTCAGGGCCCGCCGGGCGGTCATCCGCGACACACCAAATTGCTCGGCCAGCTGGTTTTCCGAGGGTACTGCATCGCCGGGGCTGAGGTCGCCGTCATCAATGCTGTCGAGCAGCCAGCGGCGAATAGGTTCAAACTTGCTCATGGCAGAAAAGGGCTTGTTGCACATGGCGACAATGTGGCACAGTCAGGTTGTATATACAAGCTGTGAGGAAGTGATGTCGGCGAACTGGGATTGGGTCATTGTTAACGTCAATCTGGCCACCATGGGGCCAGCTGGGCACCTGCCGGCGGCGGCGCTGGCGGTCAGTGATGGCCGCATTGCCTGGCTTGGTAAACAAACGGAATTACCGGCGCTGGACCCACTGCTGCCGGTCATCGACGGCCAGGGTGGCTGGCTGTTACCGGGTTTTGTCGATTGCCATACCCACCTGGTGTACGGCGGCAGCCGTGCCCGCGAGTTTGCCCTGCGCCTTGAAGGCGCCAGCTATGAAGACATCGCCCGTGCCGGTGGCGGCATCATGAGCACAGTGCGCGCCACCCGCGAGGAAAGCGCCGAGCAGCTGTATCACAGTGGCCGCGCCCGCTTGCGGGCGCTGCTGGATGAAGGTGTGACCACGGTAGAAATCAAGTCCGGTTATGGGCTGGAGCTGGCCAGCGAACAAAAATGCCTGGAAGTGGCGCGGCTGTTGGGTGAACACATGCCGCAGCGTATTCGCACCACTTTTCTTGGCGCTCATGCGGTGCCGGCAGAATATCAGGACGACCCGGACGCCTATATCGATCGGGTATGCAGCGAGATGCTACCGGCCATAGCCAGGGCAGGGCTGGCCGACGCCGTGGATGCCTTTTGTGAAGGCGTAGGCTTTTCACTGGCGCAAACCCGTAAGGTGTTTGATGCCGCCAGGGCCCATGGCCTGCCGGTAAAACTGCACGCCGAGCAGCTGTCGAACCTGGGTGGGTCGGCCATGGCGGCTCAGTATCAGGCCCTGTCGGTGGACCACCTCGAATACCTGGACGAAGCCGGTATCAAGGCCATCAAAGCCAGTGGTACCACCGCGGTATTGCTGCCCGGAGCTTTTTACTTCCTGCGTGAAACCAAGCTGCCGCCTATCGCACTGTTGCGCCAATATGGCGTACCCATGGCCATTGCTACCGACCTAAACCCCGGCACCTCGCCGCTGAGTTCCCTGCTGCTGATGCTGAACATGGCCTGCACGCTGTTCCGCCTGACCCCCGATGAAGCCTTGCTGGGCGTTACCTTAAACGGCGCCAAAGCGTTGGGCCTGGAGGCTGAGATCGGCAGTTTGGCCGTGGGTAAAAAAGCCGACCTGGCACTATGGGATATCAGCGAACCTGCCGAACTTTGCTACCAGTTCGGGGTGCGGCCACTGCGCCAGCTCTGGGTGGAAGGCAAAGAAGTCAGTGGCCTGCGCCGGTAAGAAAAAAGGCCGCGAAAGCGGCTTTTTTACTCCAATGCCAGCCACACCCCGACGGCCATCATCAGGGTGCCGGCGATACGGTTCACCAGTGTCAGGTTGCGGCCCCGGCTGAAAAAACGCCCCAGTTGTTTGCCGCCGCTGGCGTAGAGCAGCAGGCTGACCAGTTCGGTGCAGAGGATCATCCCTACCAGCAGTGCCAGTTGCCCGGTCAGCGGGCGGCTGGTGTCAATGAAGGGGGGCAGCAGCGACACCATAAAGGCCCAGCCTTTGGGGTTGGCGACGGCGGTCACAAAACCTTGTACCGCCAGTGCCCGGCGGCCTACGCTGCGCGGGGCGTCGTCCGGGCGTAGGGCCAGGCGGCCACGGGAGCGCCACATCTGCACGCCCAGATACAGTAGATAGGCACCGCCCAAATACTTACCGATGTGAAACACCAGTGGGTAGTTGAGCATGATGGCGGCCACCCCGACTACAGCCGATACCGCTACCACCGCCACGCCCAGCAGTTCACCGGCCATCATCCAGGCGGTGCGGCGTACGCCCACGGTCATCCCCAGCGTCATGGCCAGGGTCATGCACATGCCGGGGGTGATCGACACAAAAAAGAAGGTAGTGAGAAAAACCAGTAAAACGTGGGTATCCACAACGGCATCCGGGCAATCAGGGTGCTTTACCTTAAAGCGCCTTGGCCAGGTGCTCAAGCGCCTGTGAGACTGGTCACAGCCCGAAGCCGATGAGCTGCAGGGATTGGCCGCTTTTGGTAAAAGGGGCACAAGGATTGCCCCTCAGGTAAGGATCACTAATGACAACAAGCCGCTGGTTTTATCTTTTTGCTGGCCTGGATGCGCTCTTTCTGGCCGGTCGTTTTGCTGTTGGTGGCGTACCACTGGCCGCGCTCAGTGTGTCGGCGGCGGTGTTGGCGGTACTGGTGCTGTTTCGTTTTGGTAAGGTTAAAACCCCCTTGCGGGTGGCCGTGATGGCCATCGCCGCCGGCGCCCAGCTGGCGCAGCTCCTGATCATGGTGACCGGCCACAACCATGACCTACGCTTTCAGCTGGCAGATATGGTGCTTATCATTGCCGCCATTGTGTTAGCCAGAAAGCGCCTGCGGGAGCCGCCTGTTAACGCTGGTGGCGAGCGCCAAGCTGGTTAATGGCCACAGCCGAGAGGATCACCGCCAGCGCCAGCCAGGTGGTATGGGCCAGCTGTTCATGGTTCAGGGTGGCGGCCAGGATCACCCCTACCAGCGGCACCAGATAGTTCGACAGTGACGCGAACACTGGCCCGGCATGGCGGATCAGTACCATGTACAGGAAGTACACTACCCCGGCACACATCACGCCCAGATAGAGTACCGAGCCAAAGGCGGCTGCCGTTGGTGTGAAGCTGCCCAGCGGCGCTGCGATCAGCGCCACCACCAATAGCTGGCTGCTGGCGGCAATCAACACATTGCGGGCCACAATCAGCGGCTCTTCGCTGTCCAGGCGTTTGAGCAGCAGCAAGGCCAGTGCAAAGCAGGCGGCCGCCGCGATGATCGCCAATGAGCCCAAGAGCCCGGCATTGACGCCTTCGCCCAGTTGCGGTGCAAACAGCACCAGCAGCCCGGCAAACCCCACCAACACCGACAACAGGCCCCAGCCGCTGATGCGGCTGCCCTTGATCAGCAGCGGGCTTAACAGCACCGCAAAAAACGGGATGGTGCCCATCAAAATGGCGGCGACAGCGGTATTAAGATATTGCTGGCCCCAGGCGACGGCCACAAAGGGCAAGGTGGCTTCTAAAAAGCCAATCAGGTGGTATTGGCGCCATTGCTTACGGCTGGCTTTGAGACCCAGTGCGCGGCATAGCACCAGCAGTGTCAGGCAACCTACCAGCGCCCGGCCAGCGCCCACCCACACCGGTGGCAGCGCTGCTACCGCTTGCTGCTGGAACAAAAACTGCGAGCCCCAGATAAGCCCAACCCCCAGTAAGAACAGATAATTTTTCAGCATGACCCCTCCGGCGAATGGCGGCCATTCTAGGCAAGGGGCTAACATGGTAAAAATGAATTATCTGCATTAACCCATGGCTAATTTCGATATGAGCAAGCTCGATTTGAATCTGCTGAAGGTGTTTGACGCGCTGATGCGCCACCGTTCGGTATCGGCGGCGGCCCGTGAACTGCATTTGTCGCAGTCAACGGTGTCCCATGCCCTCAGCCGCTGCCGCCAGCAACTGGCCGACCCGTTGTTTGTATCGGGCCGCCAGGCCATGGAACCCACCCCCCGCGCCCTGGCGCTGGCACCCGCTTTTGCTCAGGCGCTGGCCACCATTGACGATGCCATCAGCCAAAGCACCGGCTTTGATGCCGCCAACAGTCAGCGCCGCTTCACGCTGGCGGTCGGCAGTTATTTTGAAATGGTGCTGTTGCCGCCGCTGATGGCTGCTGTCATGGCACAGGCGCCCGGTGTCAGCTTGCGGTTACAGGTACTGGGCGCTTCTGATTATGAGCGCGAGCTGGAGCAGGGTGAGCTGGATCTGGTGGTGGGGTTTACCGAGCCGGCGCATTTGTCGCCACGGCTGAGCCAGCAGCAGCTGGCCAGTGCCTCGGTGAGCCTGCTATCCGGGCAGCCGCTACCGGAAGTGCCAACGCCAGCGGAGGTGGCGGCGCTACCTTACATTTACCCGTCCGATTGGGGGCATAGCCAGTTGCTGCTGGATAACTGGCTGGCTGGAGCCGGTTTGGCGCGGCAAATTCGCTTGCAGGTGGCGGATTTTCAGGCCCTGCCGGGCGTGTTGCAACAAACGCCGCTGGCCGTGGTGCTGCCCTCGGCGGTGGCCAACCTGTATGCCCGGCAGTATGGCCTACAGCAGCGGCTGCTGGCCGACCCGGCGCTGCGCTTTAATCAGGTGCTGGCCTGGCACCCACGCTTTGCTTTGGAGCCAGGGCTGCTATGGCTGAAAGAGCTGATCATTGACAGCAGCCAGCAACAACAACCGGCCAACTAACCTGGCTACTGCTGGCGCACGGCCAGGCGGCTCAGTAACAGCAACGAGCTGGCGTAATAGCTGGTAACCGGTTTGGCCGCGGGCAGGTTGCCGGTCAGCAACAGGCTGCGGATCGCCTCAACCCCGGCGGAGGCCGGGTAGGCCGCCACCGTACCGGTATTGACATTAACCCAGGCCGGCAGCGGCTGGCGGTGCTGCCAATAGGCTTTGATTGACGCCAGTGCCGGGGCCTGGCAAAGGTCGGCCCAGCAATAGTAAAGCGGGATCCGTACGGCATCGTAGCCAAAGCGCGGTGACCACTTCGGCGCTGGTGTGACGCGGCCGTTCTGGTATAGCCGTACCCAGTCGGTGGGCAGTTTGTGGCTGCCAAACTGGCTGGCGGCCAACAACGCCTGCCCGCTGGCCAGCAGGGGCTGCCAGCTGCCGGGACCGTCAGCATCGGCAAAGTCTTTGAGGGCGGGCATCACCCAGTACGACAGATTGATGTCGACAAAATCATTACCGGTGAAACCGGCCAGTCCGGGCAGCAGTACCTGCTGACCGGCCCAGACGCGCACCATTTTGTCGCGAATGGTGTCACGGATCCGTTTCGATAAGCGCAGGTAGTTGCTGTCTTGCCAGTGCAGGCCAGCCTTGAGCAAGGCCCAGGCAATCAGCAAGTCACCGTCAGCGGCATTGTTATTGTCAGTGATATGCGGCTTGGCATTGGGGTCGTAGCGCCAGGCAAACAGCGCTACATCGTGGCGGCCCAGATGCTGGCGGGTCCACTGCCAGAGCAGGTCAAAGCTGTTGCGATCATCGTTGGCCACGGCCAGCAACATGCCGTAACCCTGGCCTTCGGAATGGCTGATATTGCCATTGGCGGTATCAACAACCCGGCCGCCGTCACGGATGAACTGGCTGCGATATTGCGGCCAGTCCATGGCGTGGCCAGCCAGCGAAAAACACAGTAAAAAACCACCGAACCAGGCTGTCAGCCAGCGGTAGCGGGCTCCTTGGAGTAATGATAAAGCCATGCATCCCCTTTGCTGATAAGCCTTGCCCGGGCGTGTTTGTCGCCGCCTTGTTGTTCGAACCAGTGACTGTATACAGCCCCCAGAACAATTGCCAGCGCCTCGGTGCTGTTGTCGTCGGTCAGCCCCTGGGCGGCCGGCACCGGGCAGCCCACATGGTGAATGACAATGTGTTGCCCGGCCATGCTCAGCCGTACCTGGCCCCAGTCACGCTGCTGCCAGTACTGGTTCATAGCGTGCTGTAGCGCCGGTAGGCTCGGCTGGGGTGACAGCGGCATTGCTGCCGCCATGTCCCGGCCGATATGGCTCAGTAGCGTCTGGTAGTGCTCTTTTGGCAAGGCGGCGGGAAGCTGCTTGAACAGGCTCAGCAGAAAACCGCGCCACTGCGGCTGGCAGTGAGCTGCCAGCAGATAGTCAGTCAGCTCACTCATCTGTTAACCCCAGACGGTAGTGCAGGTTAAACAGTACCGACAGCTCGTTGTAGTTACCAAAGCTGTCGTAACCGAGCTGACCGTCCAGGCTCAGCGCCGGGTTGATCTGGTAGGTAGCCTGAGCGCCGGCATTGAGGCCAAAGCCACTGCTGCTAAAGGCCGGATACTGTGACTGCGGTGTCAGCCCCAGCGCCGCCATGGCGTCAAAGGCCACTTGTAGCTGCGGGTCTGTGGGGAAGTAGGGTGCTGCATCCTGAGTAAAGCTCTGGAAACCGGGTGCAAAGTGCAGGCGGTAGTGCAGCTTTTGCCACTGGCCCTTATAGGTAATGGGGAAGGCCACAGAAACATAATCCTGCGGGCTGAAGTAACCCCCATGACCCAGCGTGTAATAGCTGAGGTTCTTGTCAAAACCCATAAAGCTGACATGAATACCGGTTTGCAGTGAGTGGTGCTCATCATTGATGGGCCGCAAATAACCGCCCATGGCCAGCTCAAAGGCATTGTTATCAGCAACGCCCTTACCCAGGTAACGAGCGCCGGTAAGGCTGCCATACAGGCCCAGGGAGCCATTATCAAAGCGCAGGCCCAGATTCAGGCTGTTACGGGTTACGCCGCCCCAGGTTTTACCGGTGCGCGGATCGGTGGTGCCAGCATAAGACAGTACGCTGTCTGTGACGGGCCGGCGTTGCAGGCCCAGATCCAGCCCCAACTCGTGGCTGAGCTCTGGTTGCCAGCGCACACCGCCTACCCAGTTGCTTTGAGCAAAACCCAGCGGTGTGGTGCCAATGTCAGCCTGCCATTGGTGCCACTGATAAGCCAGTTTCAGGCCAAGGCCAGTATCATGCTGTAGCGGCGACAGCGTTGTACTGTTGCTGGCCTGCAGCAGCTGCTGTTGCAGTTGGGCAACCTGCGCTTCGAGCTGATCACGGCTGGCCAAAAAGGCATTGAGGCTGGTGGAAGACAGCACACTACCGCCGTTCACCGGCAAGCCAGCGAACAATGCGGCCAGCTTCTGGCGGGCATCGGCGCTGAGGTTATTGCTGTTAAGGCCAAGGGCTTTGAGCAAGTCCTGTGCGGCGGCCTGATCAAAAGCGCGTTTGGCCTGGGCAGCATCGTTGTTCAGCTGTAGCTGGCGCACGGTGGTGGTAGTGGGGTCAGCGGCGGCTGCGTCAGCCAGCTGCTGGGCACTGTTATAGCTGTCAGCCAGCTGCTCAATGCCGTCCAGCACTGCGGGCAGCTTTTGTAAGGTGCTGGCCAGGCTGACACCAGACAAAGCGATGGCGCTGGTGCCGAACTGGCTGGCATTGTTGCCGGTGGCGGCGCCACTGTTAAGGTAGGTCGGGGTGACGGCTACGGTCATCCGATCATGACCACCGGTGCTAAACGAAACACTGACCGGGGTTTCAATGCGGTCCAGTTTACCTAACCCAGCGGCGCCACTACGGCTGTGCAAGGCCAGGCCTGCGTTCAGGGTTGGCGATTGTTGCTGGCGGATGCGTTGGCGCAGGCTGTCAATCTGGGCGACCAGACTGGGCGGCTGATTTTTAGCTTGCTGCCAGGGCGAGTTACCGACCCCGGCCTCGCCGGGCAACCAGGCCGGACGTTGATTAGCCTGCGGTTTTTGCTGGTTGTCGCGGAACGGGTTGTTGTAATCGGGCTGTTGGCCACTGGCGGCCAGCCAGGGCTGTGGCGCCTGATCCTTAAACAGTGATTGGCGCGAGCGTTGCAGCAAGGCCAGGGCTTTGTCGTCCTGGCCGTTGGCATGGGCAACCTGCGCGGCCAGCAGCAGCATCTCTGGCTCACGGGCCTGGCTCGGTGGCAGGGCATCGATCAAGTGCTGGGCATGTTCACCGCGGCCGAGCGCCAGATCACTGTTCACCGCTCCCTTGAGGGCATTGAGATCGCCCGGGTGCTTGGCTACCAGATATTGATAGAGCTGGTTTGCCCGCTGGTCTTTGTGGCCAGACTGATACAGCCGTGCCATGGCCAGCAGCATGGGCATGTCATCGGGCGCCACGCGCAGCCGTTTGGCCAGCAGATCATAGGCGTCGGCCAGTTTGCCATCGAGGCGCAGCCTATCAGCCTCGGCGACTGCTTTGGCATTGCGAAGTTTTTCAATGGCTTGCCAGTCATCCTGGCTCAGGTCACGGCGCGCCGACAGTTTGTCGATAAGCCCTTGTGCTTCTTCGTTGTCACCGGCTTTGACCATCACCAACAGCAGGTCCAGGTAATCCCCCGGCGGTGCGTTACTGTCCAGCCTGGCTTGCTGGCGAGCCAGCATCAGCGCCATGGCATCATCGCCGCTGGCTTGTAGCACCTGGGCTACCTGGCCAACCCCGGCCGGGCTGGCGGGTGGGTTGTTGTAGAGGTCGAGAATTAACTTCTGAGCGCCCTGGCGGTCACCCACGGCCTGGCGGCGTTTAATTTCGGCCAGCCGAGCCTGTAGTGCTGCCTGCTCCAACAGCGATGTTACTTCGGCTGAGCGCTGTGCCTTGGGAATGGCGGTCAGCAGGTGGCTGACATCGCCCCAGCGGCCCTGCAGACGGGCCAGCTCGGCGGCCACGTAACGGTGCGCATTGTCGGGGTCGTTGTCGAGCCCTTCGGTCATCACAATGCGGGCTGACAAGGGGCGGCCCTGCTGATTGAGGCGTTTTGCCAGATCCAGGCGGATCCACGGGTCATGGGGGGTCAGCGACAGCGCCTGGCGCAGGGTGGCTTCAGCCAGCACCGGCGGCTCATGGCGGGCCCGGTCACGCAACATCAGGGCCTGGTTGGTGGCCAGATCACCCAACTGTTGGCGGGCCTCTTTTGGCAGCTGTGCCATCAAGGCACTGGCTTGCTGCCAACGCTCCTGTTGGCGCAACACATTCACCAGGCCGACCTTGGCATCAACGTTATCCGGGTGCTGTTGCAAGATACTCTGATAGCCATCGGCTGCGGCGCTGAGCTGGTGTGTTTGGGCCTGCAAGTCGGCTTCTAACAGCTGGGCATCAACCCGGTGCGGGCTGTTGCTGCTGGCCAGCGGTGTCACCAGAGCCTGAGCCTTATCATACTGATGGGCCTTGGCCAGCTCGCGGGCGTCCTGCAAGGTGCCGTAAAAACGGGCGCTGTCATAGGCCTTTTGCCAGCGTTGGCGGTGCTTTGGTGACAGCTTCATGGCCTGACTCAGGCGTGCCTTGGCCGTTTCAAATTGGCCCTGACGCAGGGCCACCAGCCCCAGCCCGGCGATGGCGTCGGCATCTTTACTGTTGATTGCCAGTGCCGCCCGAAAGCTATGACTGGCGGCACTGAGCTGGCCTTTGCTGTAGTGGCGGTAGCCGGCAGTTCGGTCGCGGCTGGCCTGCTCTGTTACGGTCAAGGTAGTGGCATCGTGATAATGCTTGGCCAGTGCTTTGTCGTCGGGGTGGCGTTTGAGGTACTGGTCGTACAGTCCTTTATCGGCTGTGCTGGCGGCCAGCCACAGCAACCCCTGACGCAAGGGAGCATCGGTGTTTGCGCTTACAGGCAGTGACGCCAGCAGCTTAATACCCTGGCGGCGAGTGCTGGCGCGGTAGGTCAGCACTTTGCCGTAGGCAAGCGTAATGGACTGGTTATTCGGCTGCCTGGCGTGCAGGGCGGCCAGGCCGTCTTTGGCGGGCGTCCAGCCGTTGCTGGCACCAGCCAGTGTCTGATAGTACTCGACGGCCAGGCTGGCCGGTGGCTGGCTACCGCCAAACAGCGCCTGGAAGCGCTTGACGGCGGCATCATACTGGCCGTTTGCCGCCAGTAAGCGGGCCTCGGCCAGGGCGTTGGAGTCCAGTTGGGTACTGGCGGCAGCAATGCGCAGTTCTTCAAGCCGGGGGTCGCCTGGGGCGGCCTGGCGCAGCTTGGCGGTCAGGGCCTTGGCCTGCTGGCTGTTGCCCTCGGCAATGGCAATCAAAGCCAGCCGGTAGAGCGCCTCTTTATTACCCGGGTCAGCCACCAGAATGCGTTTTAGTGCATCTTTGGCCAGATCCTGACGGTGTTTACCCTGCCAAAAATCAGCCTGCTGAAAGAGCGTGTGAATGGCGCTGTCGTCAGCGGCCAGGGCGCCGGCAGACAACAATGCCAGCGACAGTAACCAGGGTTTATTGATCATGCTTTTGTTCCCCGTCCGGCAAGCGGCGGCGGGCGTGGGCCCGCAAAAATGGATAGATAAGGCTGGCACCAAGCAAGATACCCAGCAGCAAAATAGCCAGCAGTTGCAGTACGTGCTGGCCGAAATACCAGCGCACGCGCATATCCCAGGGCAGGTCACCAACACCGGTTACCGGCCCGACCCGATAGCTGCGTACCTGCTGCGGCCCCAACAGCACCAGATCGCCATGGATCTCGCTGGACGCTTTCGGTTGGTCCAGATCGCCAAGCATGCTGGCCAGCTGTTGATCATCACTGGCACTGGCCACCACCACGGTGCGTTTGCTGTTGAGCGGTGACAAGAAGCTCAGCAATCCTTCGAAGTGTTCCTGGCTTTCCAGTACGCGCCGGGCGGCTTTGCCCTGGCGGGTCCAGTCGCCGGAGAAGAGCCTTTTCCAGCGCTCGGTCCAACTGGTGTTTTTCAGGCTCAGGTGGCTCTGGCGGGCCACAAAGGGGCTGCTTTGCAACACCGAACTGGCGGCCAGCCGGGCCAGTGTGCTGACCACCAACACATCACGGTCGACCAAATCGGCTGACAGCGTCAGCCCCTGCTGTACCTGCAGGCCGTAGGCGGGGTAGCCGGTGGCTGCGCCAATGCGGCCAACCAGTGCCAGCAGGGTCGACAATTCTGTAGCCGTTGGCTTGGCGGGCAGCAGGGCGGTGGTTTGCGACAGATCGGCATAGCGACTAAACGGAAAACCGGCGCCGACGAAATAAGACAGATTCGGCAACTTGGTGAAATGCCGGGCCTGGCCCATGTCCAATGTCGAACTGGGCAGGATGCGGCTGAGCACGCCATTGGCCGGCACCTGGTCGCAGTCACTGCGCGGGTGCAGCCGCAGGTCAAAGTAGAATTGCAACTTGTTTTCGCCATACAAGAGGTAAGACGGCAGCTCCACCGTTGCTTCCTGCTGGCGAATGTCATTGCCCAGCCAGCCCATAATGGTGGCGCCGATACCACGGTTGTTGACCGGCAACGAAGTCAGGTACTGGCCGTTCAGCGACACATTCAGGGTCGAACGGCCTTCGTCCAGCCAGTCGCCTTCCGGGAACAAGTAGCGCACATGCAGCGGCACACCGCGGTTGCGCCACAACAGCAGATCTGGCGCGGCGCGGAAGTTGACATCGTTCGCGCCATGGTTGATGCCACGGGCAATGAGGGCGTTGCTGTCGGCCAATGCGCCCAGCTGCACCGGTTTATCAGTGCCGACCCAGTTCGGTGCATCAAATGGCTGGCGTGGTATCAGGGTTACCGTGCTGACGGCCATCTGCTGGCCACTGAGCTTGTCGCTTTTGGTCACCAGATAGCGTGCTGCTTCTGCTACTTCGGCGTCAGTCCGGCCCATCACCAGTAGCAGCTTATACTGCGGGGCCACCGGGTTATTGATGATCCGTAACTGTGGCCCGGTGGGCGCCGGCAGCTGCATACCCAGCAGCTGCGCGCCGGTGACAAAAGCAATGGCATCGGCATTGGGCAGGTCGTGGCGGCTGACCGGGAAGCGCGCGCCGCGAAAGGCGGCCAGTTTGCCAAAATAAGAGGCAACCAGCGCCGCACTTTGCAGCTGGCTGTTGCTGGCGTCGGCCGGCAACACCATGGGAACCGTCACCGAACCCATAATGCCCTGATCAAAAAAGGGCGCCGGGAACATGGCCAGAGTGCTAGGCCGGGGCAGCCGTTCCAGGCTTAGCGACAGCGCCGAGCTGTCGGCGATCAGCACTCGGTTTGGATCGGCTTTTTCACGGTGGCAGGTCGCGTTTTGCTGCCCCTGAATGCGAAAGTTCAGGTCGTTCTGGCTGACCACCAGCGCCGGCGGAATGGTGATTTTGACGGTCTGGCCGTCAGCACCAAAGGGGTCCAGAGGAATGCTTTTTAGCGCCTGGCCATTGAGCATCACATCCAGATAGCTGTCTTTGGGAAAGCTCGCGCCGGGGTAGCGGACATCCAGGGCCAGGGTGGCGGCGGTCACCAACTCGTCTTTTCGCAGCGAAAAATGCACGCCGTTATTGGCGCCATTGGCGAGAATGGTCATGTCGCCGTTGACACCGGCTTCGTGCAGCGAAATGTGTTCTTTGTAGGTCAGCGGCTCTGCCCAGGCGCGGCTGGCTACCACCGACAGCGCCAAGGCCAGTACCATCACCATACTGACCCGGAACTTCCAGCTACCAAACAACCGTTGGCGCCAGCGTTGCCAGCCCCGGTTCTTACTTTCCTGATTGAACAAACCGGCCACCGCACCCATGACCATGGCACCGGAGCGCAGCGGATTGTCTTGGCGGTGAGGCGTATCCAGTAACCAGGCGTCGGCCCGGCCCATAACTACCCGCACCAGCTCGCGACGCTGACGTACCGGCAGGGTTTTGAAGCGAAAACGCAGACTGTTTTCATCGTGGGCGACCAGGTTCACGCCAAACAGCAGCGACTGCTTACCAAAGCGGATCTCCACGTCTTCGACCACGGCATCGCTGAGGCTGTCGGCCAGCGGATTGGCCAGCAGCATGCCACCCATCGACAAGTCTTCGGTGTGGGTGCGCAGGGTATGGCCGTTGCTCAGGTGCACTATGGCGGGCAGACGAATATCGACCCGCACGGTGTTGCGCACCTGCCGGGTTTCCCTGGCCACGGCAACGGCGGCCAGCAGGATCAGCGCACTGAAGCTGGCCCAGAACAGGTTGAGGATCAGCACACTGGGCTGAATGTTGAAAATATCGTTCCAGAACAGCCGGATAATGCCCCAGGCTACCCCTGCCAGCAGCAGCGCGAGCGTGACCAGATGAGGTTTCACAGCATCGTAGTCAAAATAACCGTCACGCAGCAGGCCACCTTTTTCGGTGACGTTGAACTTGCCTTTTTTCGGATCCCAGAGAGTTGCCAGGGTTGGCCGGATCAGCGAAAAAGCCAGCACGGTTTCGTAAATCTCTCCCCAGAAGGTGTAACGGAACCGGCCCTGCACATGGGAGTTGGTATAAATCGCGTTAAACAGGTGCGGCACTGCATAGGCCAGGATCATCTCCGGCGACGACGCAATAATGTTCAGGCCGAACAGCAGGTAGGCCAAAGGCGCGGTGAGAAAGACCACCCGTGGTAAGGCAAACTGGAAGTGCAGCATGGCATTGAGGTAGCACAGCCGCTGTGGCCAGCTCAGCCCTTTGCCAAAGAGCGGGTTATCAACCCGGAAGATCTGTGTCATGCCGCGTGCCCAGCGTGCGCGCTGGCCAATGTGTAGCGACAGCCGCTCGGTAGCCAGGCCCGCGGCCAGTGGCAGGCCGAGAAAGGCGGTATTCCAGCCCTGGCGCTGCAGGCGCAGGGCGGTGTGGGCATCTTCGGTGACGGTTTCCACGGCAAAACCGTTGGTTTGTTCCAGAGCACTGCGGCGGATCACGGCGCAGGAACCGCAGAAAAAGGCGGCATTCCAGAAGTCATTGCCCTTTTGCACCGGTCCGTAAAACAGCTCGCCCTCACCGGGCATGTCCAGGCCGGGCGCCAGGTTACGCTCAAACGGGTCCGGCGAGTAGAAATGGTGAGGTGTTTGCAGCAGTGCCAGTTTCGGGTCGGCTACAAAGGCGCCGACAGTGGCTTGTAAAAAGATGCGGGTGGCAACGTGGTCACAGTCGAATACGCAGATCAGCTCACCCTGGGTTTGCCCCATGGCATGGTTGAGGTTACCGGCTTTGGCGTGCTTGTTATCCGGGCGGACGATATAGCCAACTCCGGCGGCTGAAGCGAAGGCGCCAAACTCAGGGCGGCGGCCATCATCGAGCAGGTAGACCTTGAGCTTGTCTTTCGGGTAGTCCAGGTTCAGGGCTGCCAGTACCGTGTCCTGCACGATCTCCAGGCTTTCGTTATAGGTGGGGATATAAACATCCACGGTTGGCCAGCTGCTGGCATCCTCAGGCAGCGGCACAATGCGCCGGTCCAATGGCCACAGGGTTTGCAAAAAGCCCAGCACCAAAATCACCAAGGCGTAGATCTCGGCCAACAGCAGCCCCACACCCAGTATGGTTTCGATGACGCTGTCAAAAACCAGTGTGTCGGTGGCCCGCCAGTACAGGTAACGGCAGGAAATCACCATGCTCATCAAGATCAGCACCAACCGTGCCCAGCGGGTACGGAAGCGGCCAACCAGCAGTGCCAGTACAATACCGGAAGCGCCGAAGAGGGTTTGGTGAGCCAGGCCCAAAGGTGTGGTGATAATCAGTGCTGCAATCACAATCAGAGCCAGCGACGCCAGCCAGTGCAGAATGCGAACGCCCAGGCGGCGCCCTTGGTTGCGGTTCATCAGAGAGCGCCTTTTAGTTAAATGACAGCTTCATTGCGCTGTGCCCGTAGGCTTCCGGCAACATCCGGCTGATGTTGCGGGCGATAGCTTCCAGATCCTGAACAACGGCAGAAGCGGGGGCATATTCAAAAATGGACTTCTGGCTGGCGATCGCTTCGCGTACCGCTTCGTCGCGGTGCACTGTGCCCAGCAAAGCGGCACCAAGTTTTTTCTCAAACAGTTCGGTGCTGTCACGGTTGAGGCGGCTACGGATATAGACTTGATTGACGATATACAGCGCCTTTGCGTCGGCGAGGAAGTTGTCACTGCTGACCTGCCCCAAGGTGGCAGCCGACGTGCTGTCGGCTTCCATCACCACGACCGGGATGGCTTCCATTTCCCGCAAGGTATAGAGCGCCTCGCCCGGGCCGGTAGGCAGGTCGGCCAGAACAATACAACCCGGCTGGCTAAGCAGTGGCCCCAGGCCCAGTGCAATGCAGTCCGGCCGTTGCTGTAGTTGGGCATTGAAGTGTTCGCGCTGTGCCCGGTTGGCATTGCCGTAAGGCAGCAGGCCAATACCGCTGGGGGTTTCGAGGATCAGGTTGCGCCAGTCGTCAGTGCTTTGCAGTTGTGCGACCAGGCCCCGCTGCTCGCTCATCGGCAGGCCCAGATGCAGGCGCTGAGCATTCTGGCTGTCAAAGTCGACTACCACTACCTGGTGCCCCAGTCGTTGCAAGGCAAAAGCGAGATTGGCAACCAGGGTACTTTTACCCACCCCGCCTTTGGGGGAACTGAAGTAGACGAGGTTCATACGCTGACCTTCTTGAGCACACTTTGCAGATCGCTGTTGTCTTCGACGGGGGCCGTTACGGGAGGAGATTGCCATTGGGCGGCGGAGGAAACGGACCGTTGCAGGCCGGCAATATCGTTTAGCAGAACCCATTGTGAGTTAAATGACAGCTCACTGTCCTGCTCGAAACTGCGTAGTTGTAGTTGCGTACCTCCCACCTTGCGGTTGAAGCGCTCTACATCATTGTATGTGTCCATAACGAAACCGAGTCCTCAGAGAACGGCAGCGGTTTGTTGTGTCAGATCACTAGGCATATTGAAATGGCCGCTGCACCAGAATGACTAAAGGACAAACCTTATACAGCAGTTTCATTAAAGAAAAAAGACGAAGTGTCAAAAAAATGACGAGGCTCTAACTTTTTGTTGTGCAACAAAAAATTAACCTTGGGGTGCTAGCAGAGGGCCAGCACAAGGGGCAGTGAGGAAGCATAACGAAAGAGCGTTGTTATGTCATCTGTTGTCAGCGTCAGTTATCGCCAGAGCGGCGCCTTGGGCATCACTGATAACCTTCTAAAAAGGCCAGCACCATAGTGCTTAACGCCTGGCCGCAATCACTGAAACCGGCCGGGGTGCCGGCAGGGTGTTGCTTGGGGGCAGCCTCGCAAAGGTGCAAGTAAGCCGGGCGCAGCATCTTGCTGGCCAGAAAAATGGCGTGCTCTACATCCTGCAAAGTAAGGCTGGTATTGGTATAGGCGCTGGCGGGCAATTGGTTGATGACATCAAGATCCAGCTCCAGCCCGGCGGGCATGCCGGCCAGTGGCTGGCATAACTGCGTTACGGCCTCTTCAAGCGTGATGGCGCGGCGCTGATAGAGCTGTTGATAGCTTACACAGCCAAAGCCGGCCTCAGCAAAAGCTTGCTGACTGTCAGCCGAGTTTTTCCAGCGGTGCATACCCAACACCTGATACTGGCGTAAGTGGCCGCCATCATAGGCGTAGCGAAAGCCGTTACCAGAGTGGCGCCCTTCGGCGGGGCGAAAATCGCTGTGCGGGTCGATATTCAAGGCCCCCAAAGGTTCTGCCAATGCCTGATGCATGCCCTTGAGAATGGGATAAGCATTGTTATGGCCGCCGCCAATGACAATGGGAATAAGGCCGGCATTGGCAATGGCTGCGACTACCGGGGCCAGTTGTTCGTCGATTCGCTCCACCATGGCGCGCAGTTGTTGAAGTTGCTCTGGCCTTTGATTACAAAGCTGCTCACTTTGACGCTGTAGCTCGCTCAAATCCAAGGCGCCTACCAAAGCCAGTTGCCGGCAATCAAAGCCGGGGTGGCTTTGCAGGTTTAAAAAGCGCAGCAAGAACGCCTGCCAGCCTTCGTTGGCACCACCGCGGCCCATATTGGCGCGCGGGCCAATATCTTCAGGTACCCCCAATAAGGCAAAACGTGCTCCCAAGGCCCGTGCTTGCGCCAGCCGGTCACTGAACTGGTCAGCCAGTGGCAGTAAAGTCAGTGCCTCACCGACTTTGGTTTCCAGTGGCCGGTGGTTGATTAAAGGAGCGATGTCGCTGTGGGTATAAACCTGTAATGACATGGTGGCGGTTACATCGTTTCTTGTAAGAAGCGTTACGTTACAATAAACAAGGGCGCTCTGACCAAGGTGATGTTGAACCGGTTCAGCCTCGCCCGGCGTCCAAGGCGCAGGCACATAACGGCCTGCTGTGCGCCAGATTATCGTAGAGGAATGCATGTCGCTGGAATTGTTGGAAAAACTGGAAAGTAAAGTACAGGCTGCGGTGGATACTATCGGCCTGTTGCAGATGGAGTTGGAGGACGTTAGAGCTCAGAAGCAACAGCTTGCAGATGAGCAGGGGGCGCTGCAGGAAGAAAACCGGCGCCTGAAAGAGGAATTGGCCAGTGTTCAGCAGCGTATTAACGCGGTTCTGAGCAAAATTGCTCAGGTTGATGAACTACTGTGAACAACAGGCCCGGTCAGACCGGGCTTTTTTATAGGCATTCTGTCGGGAAACCACCGGGACTTTGCTGAGATAAGACCAGTATTTTGCTGTCTTTTCGTTATTGATCGATATAATGCTTGCAACGAGGGCCATTTTGGCCCGAGCCAGGGTGAAATAATAAATTTCATTGCTGGTTGCCGGACAGTTAACTGCAAAATTCCGGAAGATCATGGCAGATAAGACAGTTTTGGTACTCAATGGCCCTAACCTGAATCTACTTGGCACTCGTGAGCCGGCCCATTATGGCGCCGACACGCTGGCTGACATTGTTCAGGCCATGACTGCTCATGCCAGGTCATTGGGTTTGGCGTTGCAACATCTACAGAGCAATGCTGAGCATGAGCTGATCGATGCCATTCATCAGGCCGCCGGCCAGGTAGATTTCATTGTGATCAATCCGGCCGCTTTTACGCACACCTCCGTGGCGTTACGAGATGCGTTACTGGCGGTGGCGATCCCCTTTATTGAAGTTCACCTGTCCAATATTTATGCCCGGGAACCCTTTCGCCACCATTCGTATCTGTCTGATGCGGCAGTGGGTGTGATCAGCGGTTTCGGGAGTCAAGGTTACCTATTCGCGCTGGACGCTGTGAAACAGCAGCTGTCAGTGACCATCAATTAACGCAGAAAATCAGAGAACCCGATCTATGGATATTCGTAAAATCAAGAAGCTGATCGAGCTGGTCGAAGAATCCGGCATCAACGAACTGGAAATCACCGAAGGTGAAGAAGCGGTTCGCATCAGCCGTGGTGGTGTGGCTCAGGCTATGCCTATGCACTACGCCGCACCGGCCCCGGTTGCTGCGCCAGTGGCGGCTGCACCAGCCGCGCCAGCTGTAGAAGCACCGGCAGCTGCTGAAGTTACAGGTTACACCCAGAAATCGCCGATGGTCGGCACCTTCTATCGCGCTTCCAGCCCGGGCTCCAAGCCTTTTGTCGAAGTTGGCCAACAGGTCAGCAAGGGCGACACCCTGTGCATCATTGAAGCGATGAAAATGATGAACCAGATTGAAGCGGAAGTTTCCGGCACCGTGAAAGCCATTTTGATTGAAAACGGTGAAGCGGTTGAGTTTGACGAGCCGCTGCTGATCATCGAATAAGGACGCATCATGTTGGATAAAGTGGTCATTGCCAACCGCGGTGAGATCGCGCTGCGCATCTTGCGCGCCTGCCGTGAGATGGGCATCAAGACGGTGGCGGTGCATTCCACCGCAGACCGTGAACTCAAACACGTGTTGCTGGCCGATGAAAGTATCTGTATTGGTCCGGCACCGTCCAATCGCAGCTACCTGGATATTCCAGCCATTATTGCGGCAGCGGAAGTAACCAATGCCGTTGCTATCCACCCAGGCTATGGCTTTCTTGCTGAAAATGCCGACTTTGCCGAAATGGTGGAAAAGAGCGATTTTATTTTCGTTGGTCCTACTGCTGACACTATCCGCCTGATGGGGGACAAAGTGTCAGCCATTGCCGCCATGAAAAAAGCCGGTGTGCCTTGTGTGCCAGGTTCTGACGGCCCGCTGACGGACGATGAAGGCCGCAACAAGGCCATTGCCAAGCGTATTGGTTATCCGGTGATCATCAAGGCTTCTGGCGGCGGCGGTGGCCGTGGTATGCGGGTAGTACGCTCGGAAGCGGAACTGATCAGTGCCATTGCCACTACTCAGGCTGAGGCGGGTGCGGCTTTTGGCAACTCCGAAGTGTACATGGAGAAGTTCCTGGAGAATCCGCGCCACATCGAGATCCAGGTACTGGCGGACGGCAAAGGTAACGCTATCCACCTCGGTGAGCGGGATTGCTCCATGCAACGGCGCCACCAGAAAGTGGTCGAGGAAGCGCCAGCGCCGGGTATTACCGATGCCATGCGTAAAACCATTGGTGAACGTTGTGCCCGTGCCTGTGTGGAAATCAACTACCGTGGTGCCGGTACCTTTGAGTTCCTGTATGAAAACGGCGAGTTCTACTTCATTGAAATGAACACCCGTATTCAGGTGGAGCATCCGGTTACCGAAATGGTCACAGGTGTTGACTTGATCAAGGAGCAGCTACGCATTGCTGCTGGCCAGCCGTTGTCGCTGAGTCAGTCTGATGTGGAGATCCGTGGCCATGCTATTGAATGCCGGATCAACGCCGAAGATCCGCGGACCTTTATTCCCAGCCCCGGTCAAATTACCCGCTTCCACGCGCCGGGTGGCTTGGGGATCCGCTGGGACAGCCATATTTACAGTGGCTATCGGGTGCCGCCGAATTATGACTCCATGATCGGTAAATTGATTGCCTACGGTGAAAACCGGGATGTGGCCATCGCCCGGATGATGAACGCGTTGCATGAAATTGTTGTTGATGGCATCAAAACCAACACTGAATTGCACAAGCTCATCATGAAGGACGAGAACTTCTACAACGGTGGTACCAATATCCACTACCTTGAGAAAAAGCTCGCCGCCCTGGACGGGGAATAAGCGAAAACGCCGGCAACCGCCGGCGTTTTTTATGTGCCTTTGTTGGCACGGGTAAACATCATGCCCAGGTAGCCTTCGGAAAATCGCCGCACCACGAAGTAATGGTCGTGATCGATATACAGTAATGAAGGCATACGCAGGCTGGTATCAACCCGTAGGCCAGCATCGGCCGGTGGGTTGGCGCGTTCAAAGATATTGCGTTCGGTATCCGGTGTTTTGCCGAGAAAGTGCAGGGTCAGTTGGCGCTGGCCCAGCAACTGCTGGCGAGGGCCATAAAAGCGTTCACTGACATCCACCTGGCGGCCATGAGTGTAGAGTTGATAACGCATAGTCAACAAGCGACCCTCTTCGCTTTGCAGTGCCTGGCCTTGCCAATGGCCCTCGATCAGTAACAGTGGCCGCCATTGCCCCAGCAAACGGCCCATGCCATAGGCGGCAGCCAGTACGACTAACAGTAAGATCAGGGCGTTGCGATTTCCCGGCATTGCCAGCCCTCCTGCTGTGGCTGGCACGCTAGCCATTGGCCGTCAAAATGTGTCACCAGGCTGCCGGCCGGTAGCTGTTGGCTGGCCTTGAAAATGGCGGCGGGGGGCTTTTGCGCGTAGCGGATCTGCCCTTTAGTGGTGCTGTACAAGTCAATACTGACACTGCTGTGCCAGAATCCCAGCAAGGCCATCAGGGCGGCCCCTGTCAATAACAACAGCCAGTAGCTGACGCAGCGCCAGCGCGAACGTTGCGGCTGTTGGTATAAGGCGTCAAGGAACGCTTTTTCTTCTTCGTCCAGTACCGGCTGGATGCTGTGGTCCGCTATGGGCGCGTCCTCCTCAATGGGCCTCCGGGTATTACCGGAGTGTGGTTTGCCACCCATAAAAAAGGCAGCCGGGGGGCTGCCTTTTTGAGTCGGTAACTGGTCAGAAGTTCACCGTTAGCGGTTCGGAGCAGTAGTCTGTGCCGGCATTACAGATCTGGTAGCTGGCACTGTCGGCCGTAAGCTGGAAGCGATCACGGTAGCGGCCATCGTTATTGGTGGTGCTGATCAGCACTCCGTTACGATAGATATCTACCATGTCACCACTGGCACCCTGCCAACGCAGATCCACCAACGCCGAGCCTCGGCGCGACACATAACTGCGCAGCACCGTAACGGCAATAACGGTGTCTGAAACGGTTACCGTCTGTGTGGCTGTATCGGTCAGGCCGGTGGCATCGGTAACGGTCAGAGTCACCGTATAACTACCGCCGGCGGCATAACTGTGAGTCGGGTTGGCCGTAGTGGCGCTACTGCCATCGCCAAAGTCCCAGAGCCAGCTACTGATGTCACCATCGCGGTCGCTGGAGGCATCAGCGAAACTGACATTAAGGCCATCAACACTGGCGCTGAAAGCGGCAGTAGGTGCAGATGGCCCCATATCTTCACCGACAGCGGTGATCACCAGATCCCAGCTATTCAGGGTGCCGGTGTCAGCGCCAGCGTTATCAGATACAAACAGCGTCCAGGTGCCCTGCATTGGTTCGCCATTAAAGGCCGTAAGTAGCCAGTGCTTGATGAGGTTGTCGGCATCGCCACCTTCACGGTTGTGCAGGACATATTCCGTGCCGGCAGGTGAGGTCAGCTTGATCAGCAGATCGCCCACCCAGGTATGGGAGATATTCACCGCCACATCAATGCCGAACACTACACCACTTTCAGCAACCTCAATGGTGCTGGTCATGCCATTGGCGTCGTTATCCGGGATCGGTGCGGCCGTATCATTGCTGTAGGGGTAGTCCTGCAGGCCTTGTGGCAATACCGACAAGGTCGCGCTGACTTCACGCTGCATGTCGCCGTTATCACCACTAACGGTGAGCTGGTACAGGCCCCAATCGGTATCGCTGCTGGTGGGAACGGTCAGCGTCAGGGTATCTCCGGGGCTGGCGCTGCTGGCTGACAGACTGACACCCGGTAATGCCGGTGAGCTGCTCACGGTAAAGTTTACCGTGCCGGTCCAGTCAGCGATGCTGCCCACATCCAGGCTGTAACTGGCTGTATCACCGGCAATGATTTGCTGGCTGGCGGGAGACAGCGACACCGAGAAGCCCGGGGTGGGATCGGCGGCATCCAGTGCGGCTTTCAGGTTCAGTCGTTTACCCGACACTGTGGTGCCGTTCATGGCGGTAATAGTGTCGCCAGAATCCATCAGCAAGGCTTTCATTTCACTGATGCTCAGGGCTGGATTGACCGACCACACCAAAGCGGCGGCACCGGCAACGTGGGGCGAGGCCATGGAAGTGCCCGATGCGGTGCCGTAGCTGCCGCCGGGAATGGTCGACAGAATGTCAGAGCCGGGAGCGCCCAGGTCAACACTGCTGGCGCCGTAGTTGGAGAACCAGGACATGGCATCGTTGCGGTCAGTTGACGCCACCGTCAGCACTGCAGCTGAGTCATAGCTACCCGGGTAAGAGGGGCTGGCATCAATATCACTGCTGTCATTACCGGCCGCGGCAACAAACAAAATACCGGCATTACCGGCATCGTCGATGGCGTCTTTTAAAGCCTGGGAAAAGCTGCCACCACCCCAGGAGTTGTTAGTGGCCCGCACATTGATGCCATGGTTTTGCTTCAAGTCGGTGAAGTAGTTAAGGCAACTGATGGCATCAGAGGTATAGCCGCTGCCGCTGGCATCAAGAAATTTACAGCCAATGATACTGACATCCCAGTTAACGCCCACCACGCCCATGGCGTTATTGCCTTGCGCGCCAATGGTGCCGGAAACATGTGTGCCGTGGCCGTTGTCATCCATCGGATCGCCGGCGCCACTGATAGCGGAAAAACCATGAACGTCATCAATAACGCCGTTGCCGTCATCATCGATGCCGTTGCCGGCAATTTCGCCGGGGTTCGTCCAGATGTTGTTCGCCAGATCCGGGTGAGTGTAATCCACACCTGAGTCAATGACCCCGACCACCACATCGGCGCTGCCGGTGCTGATGGCCCAGGCCTCAGGAGCATCAATATCCGCGTCGGCGGTGCCACCGTCCTGGCCGGTGTTATTCATACCCCAGAGGCTGCTGAAGCTGGGATCGTCGGGGGTATTGACCAGGGCATGCAGCCGAAAGTCCGGTTCAGCCAGGGCCACCGCCGGGTTGGCAGCAAGCTTTTTCAGAACCGCATCGCGGTCTGCGCCAGCTGCCAGAGCCACTTTTGCCAGGCGACCACCGAGCAGGTGTTTGAAGCGACTGTCACGGCCTGCTGCATCAAGGTTGTGCAGGTTGCCGCCGGCACTGCGCACCACGCGGATGCGGTCAGTGCGATCAATACCCTGTTTGAAAACCACCAGTACCGCATCAGTGGCTGCCTGTTGTTGAGGTGCCTTTCCTTTATCGAGCAGCGCAGCCTGTGCTGAGCCGCCAGCTATCGCAGCGCAGATAGCCAGCGAGAGCAATGTTTTGTTGGTCATGAGATGTCCTCACCCGTGGTTGAGTTAAGCGTGCAAAGCACCTCAAAAGGCTTATCACGGCTACCACGGGTTACCACGGCCAGTACCGGCAATTAACCCTTTTGGGCTAGTGCCAGGGCGGTAAGGAATAGCAAAAATTCAAGTTAATATTTTGAATTTTAAAGAATATATATTTTTGTTCGCAGCTTTCTTTTTCGCTAAAACCCCCCGTTTTTCCGATTGTGGTCACGACATACTCAATTAGGCTTATTGCCTGTGATGTTTTTTTCAAATGCCAAGTTGGAGGCGTCGTGAGGTTACATGTTTTTGCCATAGCACTGGGATTACTGATGGCGTCAGCGCCGGTGCTGGCGGCTGGATCTCCGCTATCTCCTACCTTGGCGGCCATGCTGGAACGTCAGGCGCTGGCCAATAGCATCAGTCTTTATCAGGCCGGTCAGGGCAACAGTGCCGTCGTCACTCAAGGTGGCCAGGCCAACTGGCTATTGCTGGCGCAAATGGGCCAGAACAATGTGGCAGTGCTGCACCAGCAGGGTGAAAACAACAGTGCCAACGTGTTGCAGCTGGGCCGTGATAACCGTGCCGATATAAGCCAACTGGGTAATGACAACCAAATCACGCTGGGTCAGTGGGGGAGAAGTGGTTTCACCATTGAACAGCTGGGTAACGGGGCGGATATCACCGTCCTCCAATACTGAACAAAGGGAGACTCCTCCATGCGCGCTACCTACAAGAAAACGTTGCTTGGCCTGGCCATTGGTTTTGCCCTGGCCGGCGGTGCCCAGGCGGGTGATAACACCGCCATTGTTAACCAAACGTCAGCCTCCGGCGTTGATGAAGGCAATACGGCGTCGGTAACGCAGACCGGCATTTTGCACACCACTATCGTTAACCAGAGCGGTGCGCTGAACCAAACCACGGTTAACCAAAGTGGTGTCTGGCAGGAAGCCTATGCTGACAGTACCGGCAGCAATAACGTCATCGATATTATGCAAACCGATGATTGGCACGTGACCGATTACACGGTCACTGGCAACGACAACCAGGTATCGGTTACCCAGGGTGGTTTCTATAACCAGGCTGATGGCGACATCAGCGGCGATGCCAACAGCGCTATGGTTGACCAGCAAGGTGCGACCAACCAGTCCAACACTTTTGTCAGCGGCAACAGCAACGCTGCTGATCAGCAACAGCAAGGCAATGATAACTGGACCGAAGCCTCGTTCGCCGGTGACGGCAACAGCCTGGCCAGCCGTCAATACGGTGATCAGAACCAGTCCGGGCTGATTGATGTCTTGGGTAATCTGAACAGCATGGATGTCATGCAATACGGCTTTTATAACGTCGGTGGCGTGGTGACCGTAACCGGTGACGATAACCGCTTTCATATCGATCAGGACGGTAGCTTCAACACCTTTATTGCCCGCACCCTGACCGGTGACGACAACTATTTCAACATCGATCAAAGTGGCAGTGATAACCAGTTCATGCTGGAGCCGGTGAGCGGTGACGACAACACCGTAATGGCTTCACAGGACGGCACCAGCAACCGTATTGAAGCCCCTTACGGTCTGACAGGAAACGACAACTACCTGAATATGGATCAGGCCGGCAACGCCAACAGTATTGCTTTTTACCTGCAAGGTGATGACCACAACGGCAACATTACCCAGATAGGTAGCAGCAACGCTGCGGAGCTGGTGCTGTTGGGTGAAGACAATAACGCCACTATCCTCAGCGACGGCAACAGCAACTATGCCGGCATCGGCTTTGCGGGTGTCGACAATAAAGCCGAGATCATGCAAAGCGGCGACAACAACTTCGCACTGAGTGACTTTCAGGGCGACAGTAATGATATCGATATTGAACAGGATGGTAACGATAACGAAGCCGTCATTACTGGCAATCAGGCTTATGGCACTGAGTTGACGGTAGAGCAGCGCGGCGATATCAACCTGGTGGATATGCTGGTCATGGGGGCCGAGAACCTGATTGACGTTGCTCAGGTCGGTAACGGCAACCTGGTCGGCGGCGTCGAAGGTGGGCCATTTGCGGTCACCGGTGATGCTGGCATCGTCGATATTCAGCAAACCGGTAATGACAACCTGGTCATGGGTTCGCAAAGCGGTAGCTATAACTACCTGCAGGTGAGCCAGTCAGGTGACTTCAATACTGCCACTGTTACCCAGAACTAACCTGCCAGGGGCGGCATCACGCCGCCCCTTATCACTTATGGGAAAAGTACTGTGGTTATTGGGGTTACTGTTGCTACCGCTGGCCCCCCAGGCAAAGGAAATCGAGCTGTCAGGGCTGGTGATGGATCGCACCCTGACCCGTTTCGGTAAAGACTTTGTTTTCTATTACGCCGGGTACTGGCGTGACATGCCGCAAACCCAAGGTATTGCTGTGGTGATTTATGAGCAAGTGTACCCCCAGGCGGGCACTTACTTGTGGGTCGAAATGAATCAAAAAATCATCTACCGGACCTATTTCGGACGCCGATACAACGACATCAAACACAAAGCGGAAGAAGCCATCATGGCTTCTGTATCCGAGCTGGCAGCTATTCGCGCCAGGATGATGACCGGCGGCATTGAAAAAGGCCCCTATTAGGGACGGATGCCATGAAAAAATTCGCCATGCTTGCGATTACCCTGCCACTGTGTGGCCAAGCCACTGAGCTGGTTTATACCCCTATCAACCCCAGCTTTGGTGGTAACCCGCTCAATGGTAACTTCCTACTCAATAAAGCGCAGAGCCAGAACGACCATACTGCACCGGACAATAAAACCAGCTTTGTTGATCAGTTTCGGGCGGCGCTGGAACGCAACATCATCAACTCACTGACCCGGCGCATCGCCGATGGCGATCTGACCGAAGGGGTGTATGACACCGGTGAGTACCGTATCGAAGTGGCTGGGGTCGATGGCGGCGGCGTAATGGTGACAATCACCAACCTGACGACCGGTGAAGTGACCGTGATCACCATGCCGTCAGTAGGAGGTTGAGATGCGCCTGTTCCTAATGCTGGCAGCCCTGCTGATGAGTGGCTGTGCTGCTATTCCCAAGCCGCAGTTTAACCTCAGTGCTGCTGAAGTTGATGCCCCCTCTAAAGCTATGCAACAACTAATAGCCAGCCCAAAACCGCGCCGTGCTATCCCGGTAGCGGTGTACGCTTTTCGTGACCAAACTGGCCAGTACAAACCGCAAGCCAATGTCAGCTCCTTTTCAACGGCCGTCACTCAGGGTGGTACGTCCATGCTGGTGCAACTCCTGCTCGATTCCGGCTGGTTTGCGCCGATGGAACGTGAAGGCCTGCAAAACCTGCTGACAGAACGCAAGATTGTCGCGGCGGCGCAGGCCAAGGGCAAAGAGCTACCGAGCCTGAATGAGTCGCGGCTGATCTTCGAAGGGGGCATCATCAGCTATGAAACCAATCTCAGCACCGGTGGTATCGGGCTGGAGTATTACGGTATAGGTGCCTCAGAAATGTACCGTGAAGACCAGGTCACAGTGTTCTTGCGCGCCGTTGATGTGCATACCGGTCGGGTGCTGCTGTCGGTGTCAGCCAGTAAAAAAGTGTTGTCGCAGGAAATGCGCGCGGGCTTGTTTCGCTACGTTAGTTTGAACCGGTTGGCAGAGGCGGAGGCTGGCTACACGACCAATGAACCGGTTCAGTTTTGTGTGAAAGAAGCCATGGAGGCCGCCCTGATCGGCTTAATCGAAAAGGGCGTCAACAAGGGCTACTGGCATGCGGAGCAAAGCTAACCGGTCATGGCCCGGTGCGGCGACTCGAGCTGCTGCGCCCAGCGTAGTAGCTCGACCCGGTTACGGGCTTGGGTTTTCCTGAAAATAGAAGACAAATGCGCCTTCACTGTGTGGGAACTGATGTTCAGGCTGTAGGCAATTTCTTTATTGCGGGAGCCTTCTGCTACCAGCTCAATAATGCGCCGCTCCTGGCGGGTCAGGCTCATCATGGCTGTCATATCACTTGGGTCCATTCCCTCATCCTGGCGCTGGCGTAGCATATTGTCGACCAGTGACGATAACAACCGGCGGGAATAGTAGAGTTCACCCTGCATCAGTATTTTCAGTGCAAACAGCACATTATCAAGCTGCTCATCGCGGGGAATGATGCCGCGAATGCCCATCATCAACGCCGCTTTGGGGTCAACCCAGCGACTGTCTGCCTGATATAGAAATACCGGTGCATGCAGCATTAGCTGCCGTAACTGAGGTGGCAAGCCATGGCGATCAAGACGGGAGCCTGCAAAAGCACAGGCGACCAGTGTTTTTTCATCGATGTTGTCCATGGCGTCGGTGTCGTGCCTGACAACCTCCGCTTCAAAACCCAGTGTTTGTGCCAATAAAGGCAAATTACCCGGTGGCTCGCGCTGGGCGAGTATCACCAGTTTGTTGAACCTCTCCATGTATGTCCCCTGCACGTCGTTCGCGTTACAGCGCAATGTGTTAGTGGTCAGGACGCATCGCTTATTATTATTTGTGTCAATATTTTGGCATTTGTTTTCTTTTTTGCCACATTCCATTAACCATGTTTGGCTAATGGCTTAGGACAAATGGGCTAGTGATAGCGGAGCGGCCTGCCCTGAGCTGGTGACAAACAACGTGCTAAACTGCCGCCGTCATTTTTTGGGAGTCTGTTGATGGCCTGGATCCAAGTGCGTACCAACACCTCGGCTGCGGTGGCCGAAAAGCTCGGCGATTTGCTGATGGAGCAGGGGGCATTATCTGTCACCTTTATGGATGCCAAAGATACCCCGATCTTTGAGCCACTACCTGGTGAAACCCGGCTATGGGGCGATACCGATGTTATGGCGTTGTTTACCGCCGACGCTGATACCAGCGGCGCCGAAGCGGTAATTGCCGCGGTATTGCCAGAGGCGCCTGTGAAAAAAGAGCTGCTGGAAGACAAGGACTGGGAACGGGCCTGGATGGATAACTTCCACCCGATGCAGTTTGGCCAGCGGTTATGGGTGTGTCCGTCCTGGCGGCCAGTACCCGAGCCTGATGCGGTCAATGTGATGCTGGATCCGGGGTTGGCCTTTGGCACCGGCACCCATGCCACCACGGCCTTGTGCCTTGAGTGGCTCGAAGGGCAGGACTTGCATGGTAAAACGGTGCTGGATTTTGGTTGTGGTTCCGGCATTTTGGGGATCGCCGCCTTGAAACTGGGCGCCAGCCGGGTGGTGGGGATTGATATTGACCCGCAAGCCCTGCAAGCCAGCGAAGATAATGCCCAGCGTAATGGTGTGGCCGCGCAATTGGAGCTGTACCTGCCGGCTGACCAGCCTGCCACATTACAGGCCGATGTGGTGGTGGCCAATATCCTTGCCGGACCCTTGGTTGAACTTAAGGATGTGATCCTGGGCTATTTGCGCCCTGGTGGGGCAATGGCATTGTCGGGGATCCTCGATACCCAGGCCGAGATGGTGCAACAACAGTATCGAGCTGACTGCCAACTAGACCCGGTTGCAACCCGTGAAGAATGGTGCCGAATAAGTGGTCGCAAGGCTTGATTTTTAGCGTTATCAGTGCATCAGGCAGTTAGCTGATAAAAAACCGATTTCGGTCAAATTATGACCTTTTCACGACGGTCATAAATGCGTAAACTACGCGGCCCTGTGCACCTGCGTTCCTGACTTATGCAGATTGGTCCCTACAAACTGGATGTGCCGTTGATCCTGGCTCCCATGGCCGGCATTACCGACAAACCGTTTCGTAGCCTCTGCATGAAAATGGGGGCCGGCCTGGCCGTTTCGGAAATGCTTTCAGCGAACCCGGAAGTCTGGCAGTCAGCCAAATCGCAATGGCGTATGGACCATAGTGGCGAAGTCGGCATCCGCTCCGTGCAGATTGCTGGCAGTGAGCCGGAATTGATGGCCCAGGCAGCCCGCTTCAACGTAGAAAACGGCGCTCAGATCATCGATATCAATATGGGGTGTCCCGCCAAGAAGGTGAACAAGAAGCTGGCAGGTTCGGCTTTATTGCAACATCCGGAACTGGTGGAAGACATTCTCAAAGCGGTGGTGGGTGCGGTAACAGTGCCTGTCACCTTGAAGATCCGTACCGGCTGGGATCCGGATAACCGCAATGGTGTTGCCATTGCCCGGATCGCCGAACGCTGCGGTATTCAGGCCCTTGCTGTACATGGCCGAACCCGGGCCTGCCTGTTCAAAGGCGAAGCCGAGTTCGACACCATCAAGGCTATCAAGCAGGCCGTGGCCATACCGGTGGTTGCCAATGGCGACATTACCAGTGTGGAAAAGGCTCGCTGGGTGCTCGATTACACCGGCGCCGACGCCATCATGATTGGCCGTGGCGCCCAGGGCCGTCCCTGGCTGTTCAGGGAATTGGCTCATGGCCTGGCAACCGGCCGTACGCTGGCGCCGCCAAGCCTCAGCGAACAACAGCAAATCCTGCTGGCGCACCTGTCAGCCCTGCATGGATTTTACGGCGAGTACAAAGGCGTTCAGATTGCCCGCAAGCATGTGGGCTGGTATCTGGCGTCGCATGACAGAGAAGGCGAATTTCGCCGGACCTTTAATGGCTTGACGGAAGCGCAGACGCAAGTGGATGCGCTGCAGCAATACTTCCGTTCCCTTTGAGTTTCACGATAACAACCAAGAGCGTTACGACTATGTTTGACTCCAACATGACGACTGATGTTTCCAAGTCTCTGACTGCCGTGAGCCCGAAAACCGGCAATCCCCAGCCCCTGCGTGATTCCGTACGTCAAGCGCTCCAGAACTACTTCTCCCAATTGGACGGTGAAGATGTCACCGAACTGTATGAAATGGTACTGAGTGAAGTAGAAGCACCGCTGCTGGATGTGGTGATGACCTATACCCGTGGCAACCAGACCAAAGCGGCCAACATGCTGGGTATCAACCGTGGCACCCTGCGTAAGAAACTGAAAAAGTACGGCATGAACTGATTCTTTCAGTGACGTCATAAAAAAGGCCTCATCGTTTCGGCGATGAGGCCTTTTTGTATGATAAGCGTACGACCAAGGCCGTACGCCGTTATCACGTGCTTACTGGGCGTTCAGGTTGATGTCGTCCAGTACGAAAGAGGTCTGGTTAGAGGAGTCCTCAGTACCGGTGAACTTCACTACAACAGATTGACCGATATAAGCGCTCAGATCGGCAGTGTGCTCAACATAACCGGAAGCTGCATCCAGGTTAGAGAACGATGCCACTGTGCCTAGCAGCGTACCGGAGGTGTTGTACACCTGAACCTTCAGCGTATCGTAAGCTGTAGACGAAGTGGTCTCAGCGGTATCGATGTGCATGAAGAAGTCCAGAGTGGCGCTAGTGTCACCTGAAGGGATAGACACTGACTGCGACATGCTGTCAGTGTGTGAGCTGCCGTAACCGTCCAGCCAGGCGAAGTAGGTGCCGGCATGGGCGCTCTGGCCAGAACAGCTGGTGCTGCTACATAACGTGCCAGAACTCATGGTCCAGGGTGACGCAGTACCACTTTCAAAGCCGGTGTTGCTCAGCAGCTGAGCAGCGGTGCCGCCGCCGCTGCCGCCGGAGCCGCCACCAGAGCTGCTACCGATGTCATTGATGGCGCTGCTGAGGATCAGGCTGCCGCGGCCGCTGGCCAGGTCATAACCAGTGCTGGCGGTGGAACCACCGTTGTTACCGGAAGTGACATCGTGGAAGTCAGACGCCGGCAGGTTGTACAGCAGTGGTGCGGCAAAACCTACACTGGTGCCTTTTACCGCGATGACGCGAGCCCACAGGCCAGCGAAGATCGGCGCCGACAGGCTGGTACCACCTACCTGAGTGGTGCTGCCGTTAACGATGATTTGCGCACCTGAGTTCGGGTCACCATCAAAGGCCACATCCGCTACGCCACGGTAGGTACCGGAGTACACACCGCTCTGCCAGCTCGGCTTCGGCTCAAAAGTACTTTCACTACCGCCACTTTTCGACCAAACGGTTTCACTGTTGTAAGAGGAACCGGAGGCGTCCAAGGTGGTACCGGCTACTGCCACAACATACTGTGATGCCGCAGGCCAGCTTGGCGTGGTGCCGCCGTTGCCGCATTCATCAGCGCCAGAATCACCAGTCGAAACAGAGAAGGTCTGACCTTGCGCGACCGCCTGCTGGAATGCCTGGTCCTGGGCGGCAGCGGAGCCGTCACCCTGAGCAGTGGTTTCACATTCGCCCAGCGACACGTTGATGATTTTCGCGTTGTTATCGCTAACCACTTTGTTGATGTCTGCGGTCAGGTTGGCGTTCGACAGTGA
Organism: Gallaecimonas aegicerasi; assembly: GCF_045291545.1. GTDB lineage: Bacteria > Pseudomonadota > Gammaproteobacteria > Enterobacterales > Gallaecimonadaceae > Gallaecimonas. The sequence goes on along the minus strand of NZ_CP149514.1, from coordinate 2,565,479 downwards.
CGGGATGTTGTAGAAAATAATCTTGCCGATTTCCCCGCCGGCCGCGCCGACCAAGTCCTGGCTGTCCAGGTTCCACTCATCAACACCACTGGTGTCAGTACTGGTGCCGTTGGTGTTGACGGTTTGGGTAGTAACAGTGGCCAGGCCATTGTTGGAGGTGAAGGTGTTCAGATCCGTAATGGTCTGGGTCAGGCTACCGGAGGTGATGATACCAACCGTAACGCCAGCGCCGGTAGCGACTCCGGTACCGCCGTAAATGCCTGAAAAGTCAGTAGGGTTATGGCCAGTTACCGCCTGGGTGGTGGCCTGTGGCTGCACGGCATGGGCAACAGTGTGCGCCATGTGCACGTTCTGCAGACCGATGACTGACAGCACGCTGTTTTTCAGAGTGCCAGGAATATGGATAGCACTGGTGTTGGCGTAAGCCATGCGGCCCTTGTGGGTGCGAACACTGGCAAACTTGGTGTTAAAAGCGGCGCTGACCAGATCCGGAGAAGCGTCACCGGAAACCAGCATGCGGTTATCCGCGATGGTGACATTGCTAAAACCAGCCTGCTTCAGGAAGCTTGCAACCGCATCAGCCTGATCTTGGGTCGGAGCGTGCTGAGCCATAAACTGGGCCCGGCTCATGTAGCGGGTTTCCAGAGGCACTTGGCTGTGGCGCACGGAGGCGATAAAGCTTTTCAGCTTGGCGTGGTTGCGCAGTTTCAGCGCGATCACGACATGCATAGGCTGGGCGCTGGTCAGCGACCCCAAAACGGTGTCACCTTTGTGCAGGTGCATCGCGTTGGCAATCTGTACCATGCTGCCCGTGGCCGGTGCGGCCATAGCGGTGGTGCTAACAGCACCCAAACCAGCCAGAGCAAGTGCCCCAACCAGCAGTTTACGACGGGTATGAAGTAACATCTGTCATTCCTCCAATGATGAGCACACCGCCGCGGGGCGGTTCCCTGTGCCCATAGATATGAGTGGCCGCTTTACAAGCAGCCTTGGCTCTTCCATGTGACTCCGGTGCAACGAGCCCTTTTTTTCCCTGCCGGTTTCTGCTCGATTCTGGGCGAAAAATCACGCCTTTTGCTTAACATGGAGTCATCCAGCTGATTCCATTTCGCTGAACTATTTAACGGGACCATATAAAAGGTGACACATCAATTACTGAAAAGTCCGAATAGTGCGACGTTTGTCACATACTGGATGAAAAGGTGTCATACAGAGGTAGTCTTTGGCTGATAAACAGGGAATTTAAATGTTTGAAATATGTAAAGTTTTTGTTTAATTTGTTTTCTGGCGAGGGCAAGGCTTAAAGCCATTTTTGCGTATTACAGCAGTCATGTTTTTGCGGTTTTTTTCATCAATTTTGGTGCGGTAGTAAGCATGTTGATGGTCAGAAAAAATACCGGGCAGGAGTGCAGGGCGTCAAAAAATCAGGGTGAAGTGTCCGTAAGAATGCGTTGAGCTGGCCGCGACAAAGCCCTTAATATTGCCCAAGGAATCCATGTCAAGGACGAACAACGTGATGGCTTCACTCCCGGCAGCCGTTATCCAGTTATTTGCAACAGTGCTGGCACTGTTACCCATATTTTTGCTGGTAGTTGCAGTGACTCTTTATCGCAAGTGGTTACGGCGAAACCGCTTTAGCCCTTTAAGCAGTGATTTATTACGCCCGGCTGGCTATAGCCTGCAGCGGCAAGTTGATGAACAGCAAAGTGATCTCGTGGGTGATGTGTTGACGCTCCCGCTGCTCTTGATGTCGGCCCCTTTGGGGCTACTGCTGAGCGAAAAATTACAAGCAAAGTCACTACCGAGTTCTATCTGGCTGGCCATCCTTTTTATCTGCTTTATTGTCGTTGGTATTTACTTACTGAAAGTTTTACGGACGGCACGGCGGCTCAGTCACTTACGCCTTGGCTTTGCCTGTGAAATGGCAGTGGGTCAGGAGCTGGACTATTTGCTAAGACCTGACAGCAGTCCCTACCGCGTCTTTCATGATATTCCCTTTGATAATTTCAACGTCGATCACTTGGTTATCGCCCCCAATGGCGTCTTTGTACTGGAAACCAAGGGGCGCTCCAAGCGTATGAGCAAAGGCAAAAAGCAGGCCCGGGTGCGGCTGGAAAACAATGCCCTGCACTTCCCCCATTACACAGAGAGCCGCAGTCTTGAACAGGTTCGCATGAATGTGAAAGCCGTCGCCGATTGGCTCAGTGCCGCAACCGGCTTTAAGGTACCGGTTGCAGGGATTTTGGTGCTGCCAGGTTGGTATATTGAACGTAAGCAAAGGTCCATAAATCCTTATGTACTTAATGCTCGGGAACTGCCAACACATTTACCGGGGTTGGCTTGCGGCACCCTGGATCTGCCTGCTGTTCAGGCCATTGCCTATCAGGTGATGCAACGGGTTCGGGATGTGAACCGCGATCGTGCCGCCTGAAGTCAACTAGACGACTGGTCTAATGCTTTGTTACCCTTAGTGCCATGAATCAAGCTATTCCTACTCGTGACGTGAAAGCCCAGATCCTCGATACCGCGCAGCGGATCATGGGGCATAAGGGCTTTTCGGCTGTGGGTTTAAATGAAGTGTTGAAAGCTGCCGGGGTGCCGAAAGGGTCGTTTTATCACTACTTTGGCTCCAAGGAAGCCTTCGGTGTGGCACTGCTGGAACGGTACTTTCGCGACTACCTGGTGAACCTCAATGCGTTGTTGGACCAACCCGGAGGCTCGTCGGTAAGTAAGGTGCTGGCCTATTTCCAACAGTGGCTGGCGCAGCATGACAGCGATGACCGCTGCCTGGTGGTGAAGCTGGGAGCGGAGGTGAGCGATCTCTCCGCGGCCATGCGGGACGTGCTGGCCCAGGGCACAGCGCAGGTCGTTGCTCGGTTGGCGCGCAACCTGGAACTGGCACAAATCGAAGGCTCCTTGCCTGCACAGGCACAACCGGAAGCCTTAGCTGCTTCGCTTTATCAGTTGTGGCTGGGAGCAGCAATGCTGGCCAAGCTACAGCAGAATGCTGCCCCATTGCAGGCAGCCATGACAACCACCCGGCAACTGCTGGGTCAGTAATACTGAAGGCCACAGCTGGCCTTTTTGTTTTCCCGATCGCTAGACGACCGGTCTAATTATTTGCGGTAACAACAGGAGTGATTGTAATGAAGGTACTGATGATTCTGACCTCTCATGACCAACTGGGTGACAGTGGCCACAAAACCGGCTTCTGGCTCGAAGAGCTGGCAGCGCCGTATTACGTGTTCAAGGACGCCGGTGCCACCATTACCCTGGCGTCACCTAAAGGCGGCCAGCCACCGCTGGACCCGAAAAGTGATGACGCGGACGCCCAAACCGACGACACCCGCCGCTTCAAAAGCGACGATGCCGCCATGACGGCCCTGGCCAATACCACCGCGCTGGCTGACGTGAACCCGGCTGATTTTGATGCGGTATTTTACCCGGGTGGCCATGGTCCCTTGTGGGATCTGGCCGAAAGTCCGGTTTCCGCCGGTATTATCGAACAGACCTTGGCTGCCGGGCGGCCGGTGGGGGCGGTGTGCCATGCGCCGGCGGTGCTGAAAAACGTCAAAGACAGTAACGGCGAACCGCTGATTAAAGGCAAGCGGGTGACCGGTTTTTCTAACAGCGAGGAAGCGGCTGTAGAGCTCACCGATATCGTGCCTTTTTTGGTGGAAGATATGCTCAAAAATAATGGTGGTCAGTACGCCAAGGGCGATGACTGGGGCAGCTTCGTACTCACCGACGGCTTGCTGGTGACCGGCCAGAACCCGGCGTCCTCGGCTGACGCCGCCAAGGCCCTGTTGGCTTTACTGAACGGTTAAGCTGCGGCACGTGTAAAAAACCGGCGCTCAGGCGCCGGTTTTTTGTTGCCGTCGCGGCAGCGTCAGGCAAAAGCAGGTCTGCTGGCTATCAGAGCTGACACTAACATCCCCGCCATGCAGGCGAGCAATGGAGCGGGTAATGGCCAGCCCCAGGCCGACGCCCTCGCGGCTACGGGCCGGGTCAACCCGGTAAAAGCGGTCAAACAAATGTGGCAGGTGCTCGGCGGCAATAGGGTCACCGGGGTTGCAGATGGCAATTTCGGCTGCCGTGGCGGTGCTGGCTAATTGCAACCTGACCGCGGCGCCAGGAGCGCTGTAGCGAATGGCGTTGGAAATCAGATTACTCAACGCCCGGCGCAACAGGTGGCGGTCGGCTAGAACGTTAACGGCATCGCCGGTGAGGGTGAGGCTGATGTTTTTCTCATCGGCCAGTAGCTCAAAGTAATCACACAGCGACTGTAGCTCCTGGCGTAACTCCAGGGGAGTGAGAGCCGGCACAATACGGCCGTTATCGGTTTGCGCCAGCCACAACATATCGGTGACCATGCGGGCCAGCCGCTCGCCTTCTTCGAGATTGGAGTACAGCACTTCCCGGTACTCATCGGCAGGTCTTGCCTGGGCCAGTGCCACCTGGGTTTGTGTAACCAGATTGGTTAAGGGGGTGCGTAGTTCATGGGCGATGTCGGCAGAAAAGTTACTGAGCCGGTCAAACAAGTCAGCCATGCGCCCCAACATGTCATTGAACGCCGCTACCAAATCGCGCAATTCGGTCGGCACCATGGCCGGATCCAGTGGCGTAGACAACTCGTCTGAACTTAATGCCCGAATGTGCCCTGACAAGGCCCGTAGTGGTGCATGGCCCCAGCGTACGGCCAGTCGTGCCGCCAGAATTGTGATCAATGCGGCCAATGCCATGATGCCCCACAAGGTGTATGTGAAGCGGGCCAGAAAGTGCTGGTGAATATCGATATTCAGCGCCAGCGCCAGCCGATATTGCCCCAATGGCAAGGCGCTGCCCCGGTAGTGATGCTGTTGCCTGGCAAAGGCCCGGAGACCAGCGGCGGCAATGGCCGGTTGCTGGTGTGCCAGTAAGAACTCCAGGGCCGGGCCAGGGGTGCGGTAGAGCAGCTGCTGGCCATCATACAAGGCAAAGCTGACGCCACGCAGTGCTGATAGTGTCTGATCAAGGCGGGCCGGATCTGGGCCGTAGGTTTCGACGCTGCGCCTGACAGCCGCAGCGGCCGCCTGCATTTCGCTGGCATCCATGGCGGCAAAGTGCCGCTCAATGGCGTTTTGTACCACCCAGCCCAGTACCGCCAAACAGGCCATGATGGTCAGGCCGACCAAGGCCATAACCCGTCGGGCCAAAGAGGCTGGGGCTTTAGTCATGGTGGCTGTCGAGTTTGTAGCCCATGCCGCGTACGGTATGGATCAATTTGCAGGCAAAGGGGTCATCAATCTTGCTGCGCAAACGGCGAATTGCCACATCGATGACGTTGGTGTCGGAGTCAAAGTTCATGTCCCAGACCTGCGAAGCGATCAGCGATCGTGGCAGCACTTCCCCCTGACGCCTGACCAGTAACTCCAGCAAGGCAAACTCCTTGTTGGTGAGGTTGATACGCTGGCCGGCGCGCACTGCCCGGCGTTTGGGAATGTCCAGCTCCAGGTCGGCAACATGCAGTGTGTCGGTAACCGGGGCGGTGGCACCACGGCGCAACAGCGTGCGCACCCGGGCCAGCAGTTCGGCAAAGGCAAAGGGTTTGACCAGGTAGTCGTCTGCCCCCAACTCCAGGCCTTTGACACGATCGTCGATACTGTCGCGGGCTGTCAGAAAAAGCACCGGTGTAGGTTGCCCGGCGTCGCGTAGGGCGCTGAGAATACGCCAGCCATCGACGTCAGGCAGCATCACGTCGAGAATGATCAGATCAAAGGACTCGGTCAGCGCCAGGTGGTGGCCGTCCAGGCCCGTGCGGGCCAGTGCCACCTGAAAGCCGGCTTCACTGAGGCCTTTATTGAGGTAGTCGCCCGTCTTCGGAGCATCTTCCACCACCAGCAGTCGCATCCATCCTCCTTTTTTGCGCTACAGCCTAACGCCGCTGTGGCCACGGCCAGATTACCGCAACATGACAAGCTTGTAATGAAGAGGTCATGCCGCTGACAGTGCCTGCTCGTTACAGTGGCCGCAGTGTATGACGAAGGATACCACCATGGCATCATCAAACCTGCCGCGGCGCCGCTTTTTGCAAGGGCTGGCGGCCGGCGGCGTGCTACTGGGTATGCCGGGTCTGGCCAAGCCGGCCAAGGCCGGAACGGTTAGCCAGGGCAGTGCGGCTCCGGTACTGAGCGGCCAGCAGTTTCACCTAACCATCGGCCAGCAGGGGGTGAATTTTACCGGTGCGGTGCGCCAGGCGATGACTGTCAATGGCACCTTACCGGCACCCACCCTGGTGTGGCGTGAGGGCGATGAGGTTACCATCAAGGTGACCAATACCCTGGCGGTGCCAACGTCTTTGCATTGGCACGGCATCTTGCTGCCCTATCAGATGGACGGCGTGCCGGGGATCAGCTACCGCGGCATCGCCCCGGGCCAGACCTTCACCTACCGCTTCAAGGTGCAACAAAGCGGCACCTATTGGTACCACTCCCATACCGGTTTTCAGGAAATGAAAGGGCTCTATGGCGCCATTGTGGTGAAGCCCAAGAACGGTGAGCGCCAGCGCGCTGACCGTGAGCATGTGGTGCTGTTGTCAGACTGGACCGATGATGACCCCATGGCCATGTTTTCCCGGCTCAAGCAGCAGGCGGATTACTACAACATCATCCAGCCTACGGCCATTGATTTTGCCAAGGATGTGTCCCGCTATGGCTTGGGTAAGGCTATCAGCCGTCGCAAAATGTGGAACCAGATGCGGATGAACCCGACGGATTTGGCAGACTTGTCATCCGATGCCCTGACCTTCCTCATCAATGGTCGCACCCCGGCGGGTAACTGGACCGGCTTGTTTGAACGGGGTGAAAAGGTGCGGCTGCGGATCGTCAACGGCGCCAGCAATACTTTTTACGATGTGCGCATTCCCGGCCTGCCACTGACGGTGGTTCAGACCGACGGCCAGGACGTGGATCCGGTGACGGTTGATGAATTTCGTTGTGGCCCCGGCGAAACCTACGACGTGCTGGTCAGCCCGAAAAGTGATGCCTACACCCTGTTTGCCCAGACCATGGACCGCACCGGCTATGCGGCAGGCACCCTGGCCAGCCGCCCCGGCTTGCGGGCGCCGGTGCCCGAGCCCGACAAGCCCCAGTGGCTGACCATGACCGACATGATGGGCACCATGGGCCAACACGGCCAGCACCACGGCCAAATGGCCATGACGCACCCGCACTCCCAGCAGGCGCACTCCTTGGCGGTGCCGTCGAAAACCGTCCATCACGCCCGTACCGAGTTTGGCCCCAGTGTCGATATGCGGGTTGATACCCCTCGCAGCAACCTTGATGACCCCGGTGTCGGCTTACGCGACAACGGCCGTAAGGTGTTAACTCTGGCTGACCTCCATACCGTCGGGGGGCCATTGGATCCGCGAGAGCCAGACCGTGAACTGGAGCTGCACCTGACCGGCAACATGGAGCGTTATACCTGGTCCTTTGACGGCCTGGAGTTCGGCCAGTCAACGCCGGTGCATTTTCGTTACGGTGAACGGTTACGGGTGATTTTACAAAACGACACCATGATGACTCACCCCATGCACATGCACGGTATGTGGAGCGAACTGGAAGATGACAAAGGCCACTTTGTCGTGCGCAAGCACACGCTGCCGGTACAACCAGCGCAGCGCATCAGTTTTCTGGTCAATGCTGATGCACCGGGCCGCTGGGCCTGGCACTGCCACTTGCTCTTTCATATGGAAGCCGGGATGTTTCGGGAGGTATTGGTGTCATGAAAACACGCCGCTGGATGTTCATGGTGCCGCTATTGGTCGCGGTGCCGGGCTTTGCCGCCCCCATGGACCATCAGATGATGATGGACAAAAAGACGACGCCGGAAAACGGTCGGGACCCTCATGGCTATTCGGATGGCTATACCCTCGACAGCGGTCCCTATGCCTTACCCGGCCCCCGGCAGCTGCGCCTGGCGGACGAAAAACGCTTTTTTCATCTGCTGGTGAACAAGCTGGAGTGGCAGCATAGCCAGGCTGAAAATGTGACCGCTTATGATACCCAGGCCTGGTTTGGTAATACCTACGACAAGCTGGCCGTTAAAGCCGAGGGCGAGTGGCACAAGGGTAAGTTGGCCGATGCCCGCACTGAACTGCTTTGGCAGCATGCTGTCAGTGCCTATTGGAACACCCAGCTTGGTGCACGCCTGGACGGTGGCCCAGGGCCGGCGCGCAAATGGCTGGCGTTTGGCATTCAGGGCTTGTCACCCTATTGGTTTGAAGTGGATGCCACGGCTTATGTTGGTGAGCAGGGGCGCACTGCTTTTCGTCTGGACAGCGACTATGAACTGCTCATCACCCAGCGGCTGATATTACAACCGGCATTGTCACTGAACTGGTATGGCAAAGATGATGTTGCCCGGGGCATTGGCAGTGGTATTGCCAACACCGCTGTGGGTTTGCGCTTGCGTTACGAATTCAGCCGCCGTTTCGCCCCTTATATTGGTGTTCAGCGCCAGCATAGCTGGGGCCGCAGTGCCGATCTGGCGCGTCAAGACGGTGAGCCGGTGGCGCAAACCCAGTGGCTGGCCGGGGTGCGTGTCTGGTTTTAGGAGGTTTTATGTCATCGCTGCAATGTCGGCCCGGCGTGCGCGCCGCATACCGGGTTGAGCGTAAGTTAACACTAAGCGGGCATCAGGGCCGGCCACAGGTTGTACAAGCGGCAGTGGCGCAGCTTGATGACACCGCCGGTGTTGATGGCGTGGCTTTACAGGGTGAGCGTTTGTGGCTGGCCTATGATGCGTCGGTAGTGAATATTGATAAGGTGCGCGAGATACTGGCCGCCCATCAGCTGAGGCTGGTGGAAAAGGGCTGGGCCGCTATCAAGCTCGGGTATTACCGCTTTGTCGACCAGAATATCAGTGACAATGCCACCCACGAGCCCTGGTGTTGCCACCGTTTGCCACCGAATGTGAAGAAATAAAAAAGCCCGCTTACTGCGGGCTTTTTTATCAGGATGCGCTGGCCATGTTCAGGCTGTTGTTGGCTCGGTTGGCATCCGGCAATACCTGCTGGGGGTCCAGGGTAATACGGCTGATGGCCTTGGTGGTTGGCAGCACCACTTGCGGTGTGGCACTGGTACGCCAGGTTTCGACCGGCAGGCGCCAGTGTTGCTGGCTACCATCACGGTAGGTGACTTGTACGCGCACCGGCATCACCAGCTTTTGATAACTGGCCAGCTGTAGTGTGATGCCTTTGGCCGGATCGTTATCAACATAGCTGGCACTGCTTAGCGCCATGTCCAGTTGCCAGTTGTTGAAAAACCAGCCGCGCCAGAACCAGCTAAGGTCTTCACCGGCTTCGCTGTCCATGATCCGGAAAAAGTCAGACGGCGTCGGGTGCCGGTAGGCCCAGGTGGCAATGTAGCGCTTGAAGGCTTTATCAAAACGCGTCGGGCCGAGGATCTGCTCGCGTAACAGCACCAGCCCGAAGGCGGCTTTAAAGTAGCTGACTTTGTGGCGGTATTTTTCTGCAATCGAATCGGCCGGGGCCATGATCACCGGGGCTTCGGCATCAGCTAGCACCGGCAAAATTTCCTCGGCGGGGTTGCCGCCGCCAGGGGCATATTCGCTGTCCCGTTTGGGGGCGTATTCGCCGTGGTTGAAAGCCTCAGAGGCATAGACATCGATAAAGGTATTAAAGCCTTCATCCATGAACGCATGGCGTCGTTCGTTGGAGCCAACCACCATCGGGAACCAGCTGTGGCCGATTTCATGGGCGGTGATCCAGAACAAAAACTTGCCGGAATCGTGCATGCCGTCAAAAACAATGCCGGGGTATTCCATGCCGGCGCCGTGGCCACCCAGGTTCACTGCTACCGGCCAGGGGTAGGGGTACCAGTGTGAGAAGTGTTCAATAGTGCCTTTGAGGTATTCGGTTGAGCGGTTCCATTTGTCTGCGCCGACCCCTTCCAACGGATAGGCGGACATGGCCAGGGAGTGGCGGTGATTGGGCAGGTTGATGCGGGCAGCATCAATCACAAAGGCGGGCGAGGCGGCAAAGGCCACATCGCGGGTATGGTTCATGTGAAAGTGCCAGGTCAGGGTGCCACTGTGGCGTGGCCGGCTTTGTCGGCTGGCAACTTCCTCGGGCTTTACAATGTAGAGCGTTTTGTCACTTTGATGGGCTTGCTTGAGGCGTTCACGCTGGCTATGGGTTAACACCTGCTGCGGGTTTTGCAGCTCGCCGGAGCCGACCACCAGGTAGTTCCAGGGCACCGTCACCTGGTAATCAATGCTGCCGTACTCAAGATAAAACTCTTTGCCTAGGTAGGGTTGGGTGTCCCAGCCTCGCAGGTCGTCATAAACGGCCATGCGCGGGAACCACTGCGCGATCTCAAAGATAGGGCCGTTTTTACTGTCAGTTACAGCAGTGCGGCCACCCCAGGTGCCGGGAATTGTGTAGTGATAACGAATATGCAGGCGCAGGTGCCCGCCGGCTTTGAGCGGTTGCGGCAGGTCTACGCGCATGCGGGTGTCGTTAACCAGGTAGTGCAACGCTTTACCGGCCATGGTCACGGCTTCGAGCTGATACCCCTGGGTGTAGTGGCCGCGGGGCTTGGCGGCGCTGAGGTTGGCGCGGGAATCGCGGCGGTAAATGTTCTGGTCCAGCTGCAACCACAGTACATCCAGGGCGTCCGGGCTGTTGTTCTGATAATCGATGGTCACCGTTGCGCTGAGCTGCTGGGTGTGCGGGTGAATTTGCGCCTTAATGTGGTAGTCGGCGCGGTTCTGCCAGAATGCCGGCCCCGGCAGGCCACTACCACCGCGCAGCGTGGTGGTCGGTGTCGGCAGGGTCAGGGGAGCGAACAGGGCCTGCGGATCAAAAGAAGCGGCCGCCGCCCAAAAAGGTAGCAGCAGTGCCACCAGTACGAGCCTGGAGAACATGAATACTCCGAGTGAGGTAACAGCTATAGGTGCCTAACAGATATCAGGACAGCGCCATCGGCAACAGGGGGAACCGGCCAAGATGTGACCTGGCCGGGATTAACGTCAGTTCAGCTCCAGTTGCTCCGGTGACAGCACCACACCGGTGCTGTCAGCATAGAGCCAGTCTTCCGGCAGGAAGGTCACACCGCCGAAATTCACCGGCACGTCGGTTTCACCGTGGCCGGCGTCATCTGCGCCCACGGGAATGGCTGCCAGGGCATGAATACCGATATCCAGCGCCTCGAGTACATCCACTTCGCGCACCGCGCCGTTGATGAGCAACCCTTGCCACTGGTTGGCAACGGCCAGTTCAGCCAGTTCGGCATCAATGAGCGCCCGGCGCAGTGAACCACCGCCATCAATCAGTAATACCCGGCCGCTACCGTCTTCTTCGAGCATCTCGCGAATCAGGGCGTTGTCTTCAAAGCATTTGACGGTGCTGATCTGCCCGGCGTAGCTGCTGCGGCCACCGTAGTTGGCAAAGATAGGGTCGACGACATCCACCATATCGATATAGGTGTCGCACAGGGCGGAAGTGTTGTATTCCATGGTTGTGACATCCAGTGGCCAGTGTGCCCTACAGAGTAGCGCCAAAGCTGGGGTGGCAGCAAACCACAAATAGCCGGCCAATGGACTGATGGTCAGCCCTTGTTCAATCAACAGCCACTACGCTTGGCGAAGAATGAAAATTGGTGTTTTATCCAGAACCACGGTCTGCACCGGCCACTGGAGTGAAGTGATGCCTCTGAAATGGATACTGACATTGTCTGTTGTGCTGATGCTGTTGCCAGCGCCAAGCCAGGCGAAAGCCCAAGGGCTTGAGCACCAGGTGGCGGCAACGGTTGAGGAGTTCCTGCACACCGACCCGGGCCTCAAGGTTTTTTTTAACCGGGCGTACGGTTATGCAGTCTTCCCGCGTATTGCCAAGGGTGGCTTGATTGTCGGTGGTGCGTTTGGTGAAGGGCTGGTTTTCGTACACCATAAAATTGTCGGGCGTAGTCGGGTCAAACAACTGACCTTGGGCCTGCAGGTGGGTGGCCAGTCTTTTGCGCAGATCCTGTTTTTTAAAAACCAGGCAGCTTTCAAGCATTTCATCCGGGGGCAGATGGAGTTTGGCGCCCAGGCTTCAGCAGTGGCACTGGATGCCGGGGTCGGCACCCATGTGGAGCATGATAAAGACGTGGTGGTGTTTACCAAGGCCCTTGGCGGCCTGATGTACGAGGCTGCACTCAGTGGCCAGGTATTTAGCTACCTGCCTAAAGATTAACCAAGTCGTCATTTGTCTGTCACGGTGATGTCATTGAGGTTGCCTAGCCTTTTCTCATAGTGAGAGGAGGAACAGCAATGCAGCGTTTTGCCATTACCGCTCTGGATCACCGGCTGTTTCAGAAGAGCCAGTCCAGCCGCCACTGGCGCCGCTGGGCAACTGCCGCCCGCTGGGTATCCCGCACGGGTGATGGTCCTCCTTATTTGTTGCTGGCGCTGGCCTTTTGGCTCAGTCAGCAGCAGGCATTGCAGGCCTATGTGCTGGATCTATTGCTGGCCTTTGCTATTGAGTTACCTCTCTATATCACCCTGAAAAATACAGTTCGTCGCCGTCGCCCGATGGTGGCGCTGCCAGGCAGCCAGGCACTGATCGTACCGTCGGATCAATTCAGCCTGCCGTCCGGACATACCGCGGCGGCCTTTGTGATGCTGACCATGGCGTTACTGCACTTTGGCGTGATTGCCTTGCTGGCATTGCCCTGGGCGCTGGCGGTAGGGCTATCGCGAGTCATGCTGGGAGTGCATTTCCCTACCGATATTATTGCCGGCATTGTGCTTGGCAGCTCAGTGGCTGTACTGGTCGCGGTTTAACAAGGAAGACAACGATGCGCATTCTTTACGGTGTTCAAGGCACTGGCAACGGGCACATTACCCGTGCTCGGGTAATGGCCGAGGCGTTTGCCCGGCGTGGTGTGCAGGTGGATTATCTGTTTTCCGGGCGGCCGCGGGAAAAATACTTCGATATGGCCCCTTTTGGTGATTTTCAGTGTTGCCATGGCTTGACCTTTGCCACCAACAAAGGCCGTATCAGCATGCTCAAAACGGTGATGCAAAGCCAGCTGGGCACTTTAATCAAGGATATTCGTGGCTTGTCACTGGCGGGCTATGACCGGGTGATCAGCGACTTTGAACCGGTTACTGCCTGGGCTGCCAAGCTGGCCAAGGTACCCAGCATCGGCATCAGCCACCAGGCGTCGTTTGCGCTGCCGGTACCCCGTGAAGGAGAAGACTGGCGGGCCAAGCTGCTGATGCGTTACTTCGCGCCGGTGGACGTTAAGTTGGGAGTGCACTGGTACCACTTTGGTCAGCCGATCCTGCCTCCCATCATTGATACGCTGGCAACTGGCGGGCCAGTGCAGAAAAACAAAGTGCTGGTGTACCTGCCGTTTGAGTCACTGGATGACATTCTGGCCCTGCTGGAACCCTTCCCCGACGTGGCGTTTTACTGTTACCACCCGGATGCGCAATACCAGAGTCTTGGCCACGTGCAGATGCGGCCGCCATCACGGGCCGGTTTTCAGGCTGATTTGGCAGATGCTGCCGGGGTTATCGCTAACGGTGGCTTTGAGTTGCCATCGGAAGCGTTGACGCTGGGTAAGAAGCTGTTGCTTAAGCCGTTGCATGGCCAGTTTGAACAGTTGTCGAATGTGGCAACTTTGCACCAGTTGCGTTTGGCGAAGGTGATGTATGAGTTGTCGCCGGTAGTGTTGGATAACTGGCTGTCACAACCGGCGGCCAAACCCATAGCGTACCCACAGGTAGCCGATAAGCTGGTGGATTGGCTATTAAACGGCGAACTCAGTGACCGTGAGCCGCTGTGCCGGAGCCTCTGGCAGGACGTGCGGTTTCCCGCCTACAGCACGTTGTCGTCTGGTGAGCTCAGTAACTGACAGATCTGCTCAATCAGTGCGCTTTGCTCCGCTTCTTTGAGGCTGGCAGCGTAGATCTCCCGCCGCAGTTGCGGCGCTTCAGCAACGGTAAACAGTCGTTCACTTGCCAGCGCTGGCGCGGCCAGCTCGGTCGGCAGATATGCGGCACCGCCATGCTCAACAATAAAGGTCAGGGCGATGCGGGCGTTACCGGTGTGCAGCATCGGTGGCGATTGCTCTTTGAGGAGCTTGGCGTGCTGCAGGTTGAACAGGGTGCCCCAGTCGACTTTGGCATAGGCGCCATTGAGGGCTTCGGCCAGGGTCAGCTTGGGGCGGCTGGCGACCAGAGTCAGCTCCAGCGCCGCCAGTTCGTTTACCTGCAATTCTTCAACCTTGGGTGGGTCGAATAACAACGCCAGATCCAGCCGCCTTTCCAGCAGCGACCGCACCAGCGTGTCTGGTGCTGCGACATCGGCGCGCAGGGTCAGGTTCTCCAGCTGCTGGTAGAGAATGGGCAACCGGGGCTGTAAAAACGGATCCCAGATATTGGCAGATGCGGCCAGGGCCAGTTGTACCCGCTGCTGATGAGACAGGGCCATCTCTTGGCGGGCCCGCTGCAACGACAACAGCATTGCTTCGGCATGCGGTAGCAGCCGCTCACCGGCATCAGTAAGCTGAATATTGTTGCGATAGCGGGTAAAAAGCGCGACCCCAAGTTGGCTTTCCAGCTGGCGGATACGAAAGCTGACCGCCGACTGTGTCAGGTACAGGTTTTCAGCGGCTTTGCCAAAATGACGACAGCGATGTACTTCCAAAAAGGTTTTCAGCAGTTCCGTATCCAAAACAGCCTCTTGTCTTTAGCAATATTTCTGGTGGCGATAAAAAAAATTCATTTTACCCGCTCACAGCGGTTATCCATACTCCGCCGCGTAAGCATAGTGCCGTTTGTCAGTGCAATGAGGAAGGTGTAATGAACAGCTTTATCTCTGACAAGAAGTTTTTTGATGATCTGAATTTCCCGCGCGGTTTTCAACGCAGCGGTGATTTCACCATTACTGAAGCGAAAGTGCTCACTGAGCAAGGCATGGTCATGCATGAGTTAGCCACCGGCCAGCGTGAGCCCATGAGTGCTGTTGAACAACGCTTTGTGCAGGTACTACGGGGTGAGCAAGCGGCCACCAGCGTAGAAGAAAAGGTTTGGCTCAAATACCTGAACCGTATTACCCAACGGCGCCATATCTATACTATCTGTGATGTGCCGAACAAAAATACGGCGGACTATGAGCCGCCTGATACAGATAGTGACGACTAATTATCGAAAAAGCGCCTAAGGGCGCTTTTTTTGTTATTAATTCTGAATTTACAACGATTGCATAACATACTTTCTTGACATCATTAATTTATACTTAATTTACTCATCATTTAATTACCTGTACTCTTCTGGCTTGGATTTGATCAGTTGTTCCTTCCAAGGAGCGGTAATCAGTGACTATTAGGCAAAAACTATACGGCGTGTCGATAGCGGTAGTGCTTTCACTACTGTTGGTTTTGGCTGCAGTGTTTTGGTCTTGGCATAACATGGCTGAGCTGAACGGTGCGAAGGCCATGAACGCAGACCTTGCCAAGCAAATGCTAATGATGCGGCGCTATCAGAAAGACTTCCTGCTTACCCACAAAATGGCCAGCGCCACCGACTTCGCTACTCAGCAACAGGCCTTTAAAAGTCGCCTCAAAGGGTTAGAAAAGCGCCTGAGCCAATACCATATAGACACCAGCGCCCTGCATCGCCTGGATACAGCCATGGGGCAGTACAACAGCTTGTTTCAGTCGCTGGTTACGCAGACTCGGACCGTGGGGCTTAATAAACATCAGGGTTTACGTGGCCAGCTGGTGGCCGCTGCGGCGCAGACAGAGCTGACTTTACGTAAAACCGCGACGGCCGAGACTGTCAGTGATTTCCTGCAGTTACAGCGTGATGGCAGTGACTATGTGCTGGAACATCAGCAAGATGTACTGGCACTTTTTAATGACCACTACCAAACTCTGGCCAGCAAGCTGGATAAAGCGGCGGCAAGCCAGCTGAACCAGTACCATGACGCTTTTGAGACGCTGGTCAGTGCCCAAAAAGAGCTTGGTTTTGATCAACAAAGCGGCTTGACGGCAAAGGTTGAACAGCAGGTACAAAGTACCGAGTCGATGTTTGACAGTATTGACCAGCAACTGGATGACAGCATTGACAGTGCCGAGTCGACGCACATGCTACTGCTGGTGGCCCTGGTTTTGCTGATAGCCCTGTTGGTTGGCTCTGTAACCTTCATGATCAGCCGGCAACTCAGCCGCAGCCTGCGTAACACCATCGGCGTGATCCGCCACATTGCCGAGCAGCGTGATCTGACCGTGAAAGTCACGCTGAGCGGTAAAGATGAGCTGACCGAGTTGGGCCGCCACTTCAACACCATGGTCGACAACGTGCGGGCCTTGCTTAGCCAAAGTAAACAGGCGGTGGATTGCCTGGCGCAGGCTACCACTGAACTGTCCAGTAATGCCGAACAGACGTCTACCGGGATGCGCCAGCAGCTGGCGGAAACCGATCAGGTGGCTACCGCCGTAACAGAAATGGGCAGCACCATTGAAGAAATTGCCCGTAATACCGAAGCGGCCGCCAGCAAAGCCCGCCAGAGTAGTGCCAACGCTGAACTGGGCAGTAGCCAGGTACATGACACCATCGAAGGTATCGAGCGGTTGGCAACACAGCTGGAACGTTCTGCCGAAGTGGTCGGTGAGTTGGAACAAAGCTCGGGGACTATTGGTTCGGTACTGGACGTGATCCGCGGTATTGCCGAGCAGACCAACTTACTGGCCCTCAATGCGGCCATTGAAGCGGCCCGGGCCGGTGAACAGGGCCGGGGCTTTGCCGTTGTGGCCGATGAAGTACGTACCCTGGCCATGCGTACCCAGACCTCTACTGAAGAAATCGCCGAGATTATTCGCGGCCTGCAGCAAAAAACCGAAGCCATAGTGCAACTGATGGATGGCTGCCGTAATGAAGGCCTGGAAAGTGCCGCGCAGGCCAACCGGGCCGGTGAGCTGCTGGCACAAATCACGGACGATATCGCCCAGATCTTTGATATGACCACCCAGGTGGCGACAGCGGTGGAAGAGCAAAATCAGGTGGCTGGTGAAGTCAGCCGTAATATTGTGGTGATCCGCGATGTCGCCGAGCAGACTGCCCAGGCGTCGCACGGCAATGCCGAAACATCCGTCAATGTTGCCGGCCAGGCCGACGAGCTGGCGCAGATGATAGGCCAGTTCAAGCTGTAAAAAAGGCCACCAAACGGTGGCCTTTTTGCTCTGCGTTGGCGAGCTTAGAGAATAAAGCGTGACAGATCTTCATCCTCTACCAGGCTGCCCAGGTGAGATTGCACGTAGTCAGCATCGATGACGATGGTTTGCCCGTCGTGATCAGAGGCCTCATAGCTGACATCTTCCATCAACCGTTCTATCACCGTGTGCAGGCGGCGAGCACCGATGTTTTCGGTGGTTTCGTTGACCTGCCAGGCGGCTTCCGCCAGCTTGTGAATACCGTCTTCGGTGAACTCTACCGTAACCCCTTCGGTAGCCATCAAGGCACGGTATTGTTCGGTCAGGCTAGCCCGAGGCTCGGTCAGGATGCGAACGAAGTCCTCAACGGTAAGGGCGTCCAGTTCCACACGGATCGGCAGCCGGCCCTGTAGCTCCGGTACCAGATCAGACGGCTTGGCCATTTGAAAAGCGCCGGAGGCAATAAACAGAATGTGGTCGGTTTTGACCATGCCGTGCTTGGTGTTGACGGTGCACCCTTCGACCAGTGGCAGCAGGTCACGCTGCACCCCCTCGCGGGAGACGTCCGGGCCGCTGGTGTCACCGCGCTTACAGATTTTGTCTATCTCGTCGAGAAAGACAATGCCGTTGTTTTCGACGGCAGCCAGGGCTTTTTCCTTGACCTCTTCGGGGTTGAGCAGCTTGGCGGCTTCTTCTTCGATGGCCAGCTTCATGGCGTCCTTGACCTTGACCTTCTTGCTTTGCTTGGTCTGGCCACCCATGTTCTGGAACATGGACTGCAGCTGATTAGTCATTTCTTCCATGCCCGGAGGGGCCATGATCTGCATTTCCATCTGCGGTGCTGCCAGGTCGATATCGATTTCTTTATCGTCCAGTTGGCCTTCGCGCAGTTTCTTGCGAAATACCTGACGGGTATTGGATTCAGTGGCTGGTGCTTCACTCTCACCCCAGTTGGTGCGAGCCGGTGGTAACAGGGCATCGAGGATCCGCTCCTCGGCCGCTTCTTCGGCGCGGGTACGGACTTTTTTCATTTCCTGTTCGCGGGTCATCTTCATCGCCACATCGGCGAGATCACGGATGATCTGCTCCACTTCCTTACCGACATAGCCCACTTCCGTGAACTTGGTCGCTTCGACCTTGATAAAAGGCGCATTGGCCAGCCGAGCCAGGCGGCGGGCAATTTCGGTTTTACCGACACCGGTCGGGCCAATCATCAGAATGTTTTTCGGGGTCACTTCCTGGCGTAGCGTCTCTTCCAGCTGCATACGCCGCCAGCGGTTACGCAGGGCGATGGCCACGGCGCGCTTAGCACTGGCCTGGCCGATGATGTGCCGGTCCAGCTCGTGGACGATTTCACGGGGGGTCATGGACGACATGCTTTACTCCAGCACTTCGATAGTTTGGTTGGTGTTGGTGAAGACACAGATCTCACCGGCGATGGTCAGGCTTTTTTCAACAATCTCCGCCGCGCTTAGCTCGGTATTGTTAAGCAGCGCTTTCGCTGCTGCCTGAGCATAGTTGCCACCGGAGCCAATGGCGATCAGATCCTGTTCGGGCTGCACCACATCACCGTTACCGGTAATGATAAAAGAGCGTTCTTTGTCGGCCACTGCCAACATGGCTTCCAGGCGGCGTAAGGCACGATCAGTGCGCCAGTCTTTGGCCAGCGCGACCGCTGCCCGCTCCAGGTTGCCCTGGTGAGCCTGCAGCTTGGATTCAAAACGTTCAAGCAGGGTGAAGGCGTCGGCTGTACCACCGGCAAAACCGGCCAGTACTTTACCGTTATGAAGACGATGCACCTTGCGGGCATTGCCCTTCATGACCGTGTTGCCAAGGGAAACCTGGCCGTCACCCCCAAGGGCGACCTGGCCGTCGCGGCGTACAGAAACGATCGTGGTCATGGGCTCTCCTGAGTATCTTTGGCGCTATTGCACCAGCTAGCGTAACCGAGGAGATGGGGATGCTAGCGGGGCTTTTCAACCCCGGTAATGTGGGCCGTTAGCGCCAGGTCCAGATAGCGCAGCCGGGAATACCGCCTTTTTCGGCTTTGTGGCTGTCATTCTGGGCGGCACGTTTGCCTTTGTAAGGGCCCAATACCACCCGATACCAGTCTCCGGTCTTGAGTACTTTGGCTTCCAGCCCGACAAAGGCCAGCTTGGCTTTTTGTTCTTCAGCCTGGTGCTGTTCTTTAAAGGAGCCACACTGCATTTGATACAAGGTGGTGCTTTTCGGCCGCGGCGGTACTTCGACTTGGACTTCTTTATTTTTCAGGGCATCGACGTAACGCCACTGCTCCTTGGGCGGTGTCGGCAACTGCTCTTTGGTTTTCGCGGCGGCGGGGGCTGGTGTGGTGTCGGTGGTCACAGGCTTTTCTGCTGGTGCCTGTGGAGCATCAGGGCGTTTGGCCAGGTTGACCAAAAAGGCACCAAAGGCAACCACGGCAACCACCAGCACCACCAATGCCAGCCAGGGCACTTTGCGCTCGGGCGCTTTCTTTTGGCGGGCGCCGGGGCGACGTTTAGGGGCAGAACTGCGTACGTAATCTTTTCTGGCCATGAGAAGCGGTTGCCTGACAGGGTGCCTGTTTGAGTCGGTCTATGCTGGCCAACGGCGGCGCTAAAATCAAGCGCTGTCCATAGGGTCCAGATCCAGGCTCCAGTTGGCTCGCCGTTCACCTTCGAGTTGCGGCAGCACTTTTACCAGCCACTGGCGCAGCGCCTTTTTCTCTGGGTGTTGCAGCCAGAGCTGGAAGCGGTACTTGCCGGCCCGCCGTTCCATCGGTGCCGGCAGCGGCCCCAGTACCCAGCCGTTATCGGGTGCGCAGCCTTGCAGCAGTTCGGCCGCTTGCTGCAAGAAGCCACTGGCGTGTTCCGCTTTCAGGCTGTCGGCACGTAGCAAGGCTTGGGCGGTAAAGGGCGGTAACAGTGCCTGTTGGCGTTCTCCCAGTGCATCGTCGGCAAAAGCTCCGTAGCCGTTGGTCAGTAACTGGCTGAGCAGCGGGTGCTCCGGGTGGTGGGTTTGCATCAGCAGCCGCCCTGGTTTGTCAGCCCGGCCAGCGCGGCCGGCCACTTGCACGACCAGTTGTGCCAGCCGCTCGGCGGCGCGAAAGTCCGCTGAATACAAGGCTCCATCCACATCCAGCAGTACCACCAGGGTAACGTCGGGAAAGTGGTGGCCTTTGGCCAGCATCTGTGTGCCGACCAGCAAGCGGTACTGCCCCTGGCGTACGCCGTCCAGCGCTGCCTCCAGGCTGCCTTTACGGCGGGTGGCGTCGCGATCAATACGGATCAGCGGGTGTTCCGGAAATTGCTCGGCCAGGGCTGCTTCTAATTGTTCGGTACCGAGGCCAACTCCTACCAGCTGGCTGGAGCCACATTGCTGACATTGCCGTGGCAAGGGGCGGTCACTGCCGCAGTGATGGCAGATCAGCCGTTGCCGGCCTTTGTGCACGGTTGGGTAGCGGCTGCAGCGTTGGCAATCAGCGATCCAGCCACATTCATGGCACAGCAGCGTTGGCGCGTAACCGCGGCGGTTAAGAAATACCAGTACTTGTTCGCCGCGCGCCAGATGCTGGCCCATCACCGCCAATACTGATGGCGCAATACCGGCTTGCAAAGGCTGGTCTTTAATATCAATCAGCTCAAATTTCACCGGCCTGGCCTGGCCGGCGCGGCTGTCGAGGTTGAGTAACTGGTATTTGCCGTTGCGGGCATTGGCCAGGCTTTCCAGTGCCGGGGTTGCAGAACCCAGCACAATGGGCAGCTGTTCCAGTTGTGCCCGCACCACGGCCAAATCGCGGCCGTGGTAGCGAAAACCTTCCTGTTGTTTAAAGGAGGCGTCGTGTTCTTCATCAACGACGATCATCCCTGGCCGGGCCAGGGGGGTGAAGACGGCGCTGCGGGTGCCGATGATAATGGCCAGCTCGCCGGCGCGGGCACGGCGCCAAACCGCCAGGCGTTCGTTGTCGGTCAGGGCCGAATGCAGCAAGGCCATCGGAACGTCAAAACGGCGCTGAAAGCGGCGCAGCGTTTGTGGTGTCAGGCCAATCTCCGGTACCAGTACCAGCACTTGCCGCCCGGCTTTTAGCACCTGCGCCATTGCCGACAGGTAGACCTCGGTTTTGCCGGAACCGGTTACGCCGTCCAGCAAAAAGGCGCGAAAACCAGCCGCTTGCTGAATGGCACTGACCGCCACAGCCTGTTGCGGGTTGAGCCGGGGGCCACTGTTAACAGTGAGTGGCTGTTGCCAGAAGGGAGTGAAATGAGGCGTTGCTTGCACCTGTTCAACCAGGCCCTTGGCGCTAAGCGCCCGGAGCTGGCTGCGCTCGAAGTCTTGCTGGCTGATGGCGGCGTCGCTGAGCGGGCCTTGCTTCAGGGTTTGCCAGGCCAGGCGCTGCTTGGCGGCATTTTTAAAGCTGGCCGGGTTCAGGGCCTGCCCTTCAGGGCTCAGTTGCCAGAGGGTGTCCTGGCCGCCAACAGTGGCACCCTGGCGCAACAATACGGGCAGGGCTTGTTGCCAGGCATCGCCGGCGCTGTGCAGATAATAATCGGCTGCCCAGCGTACTAGCCGGGTCAATGCGGCCGGTAATACCGGCTCGCTATCGAGCACACTCTCCACCGTTTTAAGCTGTGCGACCGGCACTGCCGGAGCGACATCAACGGCGCCAACAATGCCTAACCGCCTGCCGCGGCCAAAGGGCACCCATACCCGCGCCCCGACGACAGCGTCAAGAGCAGCAGGCAGCAGATAGTCAAAACCGCGTCTCAGGGGCGTGGCTAAAAACACGCGGATGATGCGGTGCTGGGATTGATTATTGAGCAAAAGATCCGGTATGATGCGCGCCTTCTAATTCCAGAACGTTAACACAAACGCGTGGTGTCTGGCACAAGACCAGATGGCGACGCGGCCTGATGAGGTTATCCCATGAAAGACGGTATCCACCCGAACTACGTAGAAATCACTGCCACCTGCACCTGCGGTAATGTGATCAAAACCAAATCCACGCTGGGTAAAGACATTAACCTGGACGTGTGCGGCGCCTGCCACCCTTTCTACACCGGTAAGCAGAAAGAAGTGACTACCGGCGGCCGTGTAGACAAGTTCAACAAGCGTTTCGGTATGATGAGCAAGAAATAAGCTCGTTAACCAACGTGAAAAAAGGCGCCTCAGGGCGCCTTTTTTGGTGGTCGGATATTGCTGAGCGTCAGACCGTGCGACACTGCCGGCATAATCAAAAAAGCCCTACAGAGTTGCATACCCATGTCTGATTTACGAGAACAGGCGCTGGCCTACCATGCCCAGCCAAGCCCAGGCAAAATCGGTATTTGCCTGACCAAACCTGCCGATACCGTGCGCGATCTGGCTCTAGCCTATTCCCCGGGGGTGGCGGAGCCGGTGCGCGAGATTGCTGCCAATCCGGACTGCGCTTACCAATACACCGGCAAGGGCAATCTGGTGGCGGTGATCTCCAACGGCACCGCTATCCTGGGCCTGGGTAATTTGGGGCCGCTGGCTTCGAAGCCAGTCATGGAAGGCAAAGCCTTGTTGTTCAAGCGTTTTGCTGGCCTTGATGCCATTGATATTGAAGTCAAACACCGCAACACCGATGAGTTCATCAATACGGTGGCGGCCATCGCCGATACCTTTGGTGGCATTAACCTGGAAGATATCAAGGCGCCGGAATGTTTCGAGATTGAGCAAGCGCTGATTGACCGCTGCGCCGTTCCGGTATTTCACGATGATCAGCACGGTACCGCCATTGTCACCGCAGCTGGCCTGCTGAACGCCTTGGAAATTCAGGAAAAGTCGCTGGCCAGCGCGAAAGTGGTCTGTATGGGCGCCGGTGCTGCTGCCATTGCCTGCATGGAGCTGCTGATCACCTGCGGGGCTCAGCGCGAAAATATTTACATGCTGGATCGCAAAGGGGTTATTCACACCCGCCGCGATGACCTCAATCCCTACAAGCAGTTGTTTGCCAACAACACCGACAAGCGCACTCTGGAAGATGTGATCAAGGATGCGGATATTTTTGTTGGGGTATCCGGCCCGGACGTGCTGCCGCCGGAGGCACTGAAACTGATGGCGCCACGGCCAGTGGTGTTTGCCTGTTCTAACCCCGACCCGGAAATCAAACCGGAGCTGGCGCACCAGACCCGTGACGATCTGATCATGGCCACAGGCCGTTCCGACTACCCTAATCAGGTAAACAATGTACTGTGCTTTCCCTTTATTTTCCGGGGCGCTCTGGATGTGCGGGCAAGAGCCATCAACGACGAGATGAAGGTGGCAGCCGTAGAGGCCATTCGCCAGTTAGCCAAGGAGCCGGTGCCACAGCAGGTACTGGATGCTGCTGGAGTGGGGCAGTTGAACTTTGGCCGTGAGTACATCATCCCTAAACCGATGGACCCGCGGTTACTGGCCAATGTCGCCAAGGCTGTGGCGCAAGCGGCTGTTGACAGTGGCGTGGCGCAGATCCCGCTACCGGACAATTACATGCAGTAACAGCTGCACCATGAAAAAACGCCGCTAAGTGCGGCGTTTTTTTATTCTTCGTACAGATCGGGGATATCCAGCCCCAACTCTTTCATCACTTTTTTCGCACTTTCCGGAATATCGTCCGGGCGATCTTTGCGCAGATCATCATCCCCAGGCAGGGGCTGGCCGGTGAAAGCATGTAAAAACGCTTCGCACAGCAGTTCTGAGTTAGTGGCATGGCGCAGGTTATTAACCTGTCGGCGAGTCCGCTCATCAGTAAGAATCTTTAATACTTTCAAAGGGATGGAAACAGTGATCTTTTTCACCTGTTCGCTTTTCTTACCGTGTTCTGCGTAGGGGCTGATGTAGTCCCCGTTCCACTGCGCCATGAGGGTGCCTTTAACCTTAGCTAGAGTGGCAGAAATTGTAACCGCTTGGGGTTTACAGTCAATTCACTCTACATTTGGATGGCTAAATGTCTTGACGTCTAAAAGTTCAAGCGGCTAACCTGTGAGCTCGTACTGTTTCTAAAAGGGTCAGGGCATGGGTTTTCGCCAGAGTACTACTGCCGTTCGCACCGGTATTGATACCGACCATCAGTTCAATGCCGTGGTGCCGCCGCTGTATTTGTCCAGTAATTACCGCTTTCACGATATTCATACGCCGGCCCGATATGACTACAGCCGCTCTGCCAACCCCACCCGTGACTTGCTGGCCGAGGCCATTGCACAGCTGGAAGGGGGAGCCAGAGGCGTCATTACAGCAACAGGCATGGGGGCGGTAACGTTGGCACTACAGCTGTTGAGCCCTGGCGATACCCTGGTGGTGCCACACGATTGTTATGGGGGTTCCTGGCGGCTTTTTAATGCACTGGCCAGCAAGGGCGCCTTTACGCTGTTGAGCATTGATCAGAGTGACCACCAGGCGCTGGCACAAGCGCTGGCACAGCAGCCGCAACTGGTATGGCTGGAAACCCCCTCTAACCCCTTACTGCGGGTGGTCGATATTGCCGATATTTGCCAGCAGGCCCATGCGGTGGGGGCCAAGGTGCTGGTAGACAACACCTTTTTGTCTCCCATTGGTCAGCAACCGCTGGCTTTGGGAGCTGATCTGGTGTTGCACTCGACTACCAAGTACCTCAATGGCCATTCGGATGTGGTGGGCGGCGCGCTGGTGGCCAAAGATCCGGCGCTGGGTGAGCAACTGGCCTGGTGGGCCAATTGCATCGGCATTACCGGCGCGCCTTTTGACAGTTACCTGACCCTGCGTGGCCTGCGTACCCTGGCGGCTCGCTATCGGGTTCATGAAGACAATGCCAGGCAACTGGTGAACTGGCTGGCCGCGCAGCCGGAAGTGAAAGTGATTCACTACCCCGGCTTACCTGGCCACCCTGGCCATGCTCTGGCCAAGCGTCAGCAACAGAGCTTCGGCGCCATGTTCAGTGTCGAATTTAACGCTGACATTAACGCCCTGGCGGCTTTTGTGGCACGACTGCAGTTGTTCTCATTGGCGGAATCGCTCGGTGGCGTCGAAAGCCTGGTGGCGGTACCGGCCACCATGACGCATGCCGCGATGAGCACCGAAGCCCGTGCGGCGGCCGGTATTCATGAAGGGCTGCTGCGTTTTTCTGTTGGTATTGAAGACAGTGCCGACCTGATTGCGGATCTGACACAAGCCTGGTCAGCGCTACGGGAGGGGTGATGCGGCACATCCACAAGTTTGGCGGCTCCAGCCTGGCTAACGCCGCCTGCTACCAGCAGGTGGCCACACTGGTGCGCCAGTATTGCCAGGACGGCGATCTGGTGGTGGTCTCTGCCGCCGGTGACACCACCGATGCCCTGCTGGCCCTGACACCGGCGACCCTGCCTGTGCTGCTGCAACAGCAACAACAACTGCTGACCTTATTGCCGGATGTGGATCAGGCTGCAGCTCTGGCCGCCGCCTTGGCGGCAGATGCTGACACCATTAGCCAGGCATTGGCCCGTGGCATTGATAACCGTGACTGGTTGCTGGCTTTTGGCGAGTTATGGTCAGCCCGTTTACTGGCAGCGCTGCTGGGTGCGTGTTGCCTTGATGCCCGGCAATTTCTTGTGATTGCCGACGGTTGCCCTGTGGATGAAAGTGCCGGGCGGCTGCAGGCCCTTTTGGATGAGCGGCTGACGGTGGTGACCGGTTTCATTGGCGCTGATGCACAGGGGCAAACGCGTACGCTGGGGCGTAACGGCTCGGATTACACGGCCACCTTGCTGGCCCGTTATGTGGATGCCGCCACCGTGACCATCTGGACAGATGTTGCAGGCATTTATACCGCCGATCCACGGCAGCTGAGTGGCGCTTATGCCTTGCGCCAGTTGTCTGGCAACGTGGCTACCGAACTGGCCCGCCTGGGCTCGCCGGTACTACACCCAAGGACGCTGGCGCCCCTGGATCTCAGTCGCCAGAGTTTGCGCGTGCGCAGCACCTTCAGCCCGGAGCAAAACGGCACCTGCATTGCTGCCCGCCATGGCAGCCAGCCGCTGGCCAGTTTGACCTGGCGCCAACCGGTCTATCGCTGTTACCTGCCGCAAGCCACTCCCGAGCAACGCCAGCAAGCCTATGCCACGGAGAACGGTGGCCAGATACTGTATTTGCCGGAGCCGGCCGGGGCCAAACCAGAGCAGGTGGCATTGTTGGCGTTGGTCGGTAATGACCTTAGCTGGCAAAGCCCTGCCGGGCAGGCTCTGGCAGCCACTGCTGCCACAGGCACCTTGTTACAGCAAAGTAGTGGTGAGGGTGGGCTGTCGTTGCTGGCTCTGGTGCGGCAATTACCGTCAGCGGCGGCATTGGCGCAGTTGCATGATCGATTATTTGCAGTAGGCGTGGTGGTCTTGGGGTTGGGCACCATCGGCCGGCGCTGGTTGGACGGGTTTGCACCCCAGCTCAACAGCCGGTTGCGCCTCTATGGTTTGCTCAATAGCCGCCAGCAGTTGTTCGACGGCAACGGTATTGACCCGGCACACTGGCAAGACAGCTTCGCCAGGGCCGCAGCGCCACGGCGCGCGAATGATTTGCTGTTAGCTTGCCAGCAGGCCCCTTTTGCGCACCTGATGATATTGGATCTGACCGCGTCAGCAGAGGTTGCGAGCCAGTATCCTGCACTGCTGGCGGCAGGAGCCCATTTGGTGAGTGCCAACAAGCAGGCTGGGGCAGCGCCACAGCAGCAGTATGATCGGCTCCAGCTGAGCTTGCAGCAAAGTGGCCGCCACTGGCGTTATAACACTACCGTAGGAGCCGGGTTGCCGGTGCAGGCCGCAATTGCCGATCTGCTGGGCTGTGGCGATCAGTTAGAGCAGCTCAGCGGGGTGTTTTCCGGCACCCTGTGCTGGTTGTTTCAGCATTTTGATGGCACCCGGCCATTTTCGGCCTTGGTACGAGAGGCCCACGCCAAGGGTTTTACCGAACCGGATCCCCGTGATGACCTGAACGGGCAAGATGCTGCCCGCAAGTTACTGATCCTGGCTCGCGAAGCCGGTTGGCGCCTGGAGCTGGGTCAGATCAGCATCGACAACCTGGTGCCCGCGGCGCTGCAAGGGCTGGACAGGGAGGCGAGCTTGGCCCGCCTGGAGGCCTTAGATGGCCCCCTGCAACAGGCACTGCAAGCTGCCCAAGCCGACGGCAAGGTACTGCGCTATGTGGCACAACTGCGGCGGCAGGGGCCACATCTGGATGCCCGCGTTGGTTTGCAGGCCTTGGCGGCGGATCATCCCTTTGCCAACCTGACTCCGGGCGACAACATTTTTGCGATTCAAAGCCACTTCTATCAAGACAACCCGTTGATTATTCGAGGCCCTGGAGCCGGCCCGCAAGTAACGGCAGCCGGTATTCAGTCGGATGTATTGCAGCTGCTGAACACGCTGGCGTGAGTATTTTTTCTACACGGGGTTGATTTGGCCGTCTAAACGTCCAATACTGTTTTGGACGTCTAAGCGTAAAAGTGGCCAATTGGAGAGCTCATGTCCCTGTCTCATGCCCAGCATCTGGAATTACTGAACCAGTCGGTCAGTGAACTGCCAGCCGATATCGAGGTGTCTTTTGAGTTTTTCCCTCCGGGCTCGGCTCAGGCGGAACAGCAGCTATGGGCGGCACTGGATCGCTTGGCGCCACTGGCACCACGCTTTGTGTCGGTCACCTACGGGCACGGTGACGAATCGCGGCAGCGCACGCACAAGGTCATCAAAGGCATTGCTGAACGTACCGGTTTAACAGCGGCGCCGCACCTGACCTGTATTGATACCGACGAGCCAGAGCTGCGTGCCATTGCCCGCGATTACTGGCAAAGCGGTATTCGCCATGTGGTTGCGCTGCGTGGCGATCGCCAGCCCGGGCGGCATTACACCCGTCTCTACGCGGCCGATTTGGTGCGTATTCTGCGTGAGGAGGGAGACTTTGATATTTCTGTGGCGGCCTACCCGGAAGTACACCCGGAGGCCAAAAGTGCCCAAGCCGATCTGCTGGCATTGAAACGCAAGCTGGATGCCGGCGCCAGCCGCGCTATCAGCCAGTTCTTTTTCGATGTGGAAAGCTATTTGCGGTTTCGTGACCGGTGCGCCGGTGTCGGTATCGACGCTGAAATTGTGCCCGGTATTCTGCCGGTCAGTAATTTTCAGACCCTGCAACGCTTTGCCAGCCTGACCAACGTGAAAGTGCCCAACTGGTTGGCGCAGCGTTTTGATGGCCTGGAAGATGACCCAACTACCCGTTCGTTACTGGGCGCTGCCATTGCCCTTGATCAGGTGCGGGTGCTGCGCCGTGAAGGGGTGCGGGAGTTTCACTTTTACACCCTTAACCGGGCCGAGCAGAGCTATGCCATTTGCCACACGTTGGGGGTGCGTCCGGTCAGCCTCGCAGCGGCAAGTTAATTTGTTGTTAAATATAAGAAATTTGTACTGCTTTCGCGACCAGCTGCGGGTTCGGCGAGACAAAGCGCCGGTCTGGCGGCAAGGGCCGGTGTAAGGTCAGGGAACATCACTACCTGAGCGGATGGAGAATACCGTGAAATACGCCGTTGTCAGTGCTGCCGTTTTGGCGACACTTTGCGCCCTGCCTGCCGCAGCTGAAGTACCGCAGCCTAAAGACACGCCCTATCCGGGCACCATCAAGCTGAATGTCAACGCCACTGATTTGGGCCACCGCATTTTTCGTGTCCATGAAACACTGCCCGTCACTCCCGGCCCGCTGACGCTGCTGTATCCGGCCTGGATCCCCGGTCACCATTCGCCCACTGGCCCTATTGATAAAGTGGCCGGTATTAGCATCCAAGCCAATGGCAAAACCCTGAATTGGGAGCGTGATGACGGCAACGTCTATGCCTTCCATGTCGAGGTGCCTGAAGGGACCAAAACGCTGGATGTCGACTTTAAATTCCTGTCACCGCAGAGCCCGGCACAGGGCCGGGTGGTAATGACACCGGAAATGCTGAATTTGCAGTGGAACACCGTGGCCCTTTACCCGGCCGGCCATTACAGCCGTCAGATCCAGGTGCAGCCCAGTGTAACCCTGCCCAAAGGCTGGCACTTTGCCACCGCGCTGGAAGGTGCCCAAGTGGAAAGTAACCACGTGCGCTTTAATGCGATCGATTTTGAAAACCTGGTCGACTCGCCGATGTTTGCTGGCAAGTACTACAAGCAGGTGGACCTGAACCCTGGTGCCAAAACTCCGGTGCGGCTCAATGTCTTTGCCGATCGGGCCAAGGATCTGGACATCACTAAAGAAGGGCTAGCGGCGCATCGCAACCTTATCCAGCAGATGTACAAGGTGTATGGTGCTCACCACTACAACCACTACGACTTCCTGTTGGCGCTAACCGACAAGCTCGGCGGCATTGGTCTGGAGCATCACCGCTCCAGTGAAAACAGTGCCGGTGAGGACTACTTCACTGATTGGAAAAAATCCTGGTTGGGCCGCGATTTGCTGGCGCACGAATTTAACCATTCCTGGGACGGTAAATACCGTCGCCCAGCCAAGTTGTGGACGCCAACTTATAACCAGACCAAGCGTGACCATGGCCTGTGGGTCTATGAAGGCCAAACCCAGTACTGGGGGTATGTGTTTGCGACCCGTGCCGGCTTGTGGAGCCACAAGCAGTCCATGGATATGATGGCGCGATTGGCGGCTACCTATGACCGTGGTCGCCCAGGCATGCAGTGGCGCAACATCTGGGATACCACTAACGATCCAACCATCGCCCAGCGCGCACCGCTGCCGTATCGCAACTACCAGATGAGTGAAGATTACTATTCCGGTGGCCAGCTGATCTGGTTTGCGGTGGATGCCAAGCTGCGTCAGCTCAGTCACGACCAGCATTCTCTGGACGATTTTGCCAAAGCCTTCTTTGGCATGGACAACGGCGCCTGGAACATCAATACCTATACCTTTGACGACGTTGTTGACACGCTCAACGGCATTGAAAAATACGACTGGCGCAGTTTCTTGAACAGTCGTCTCAAAGGCCATGTGAACCTGTCAAAGTCCTTTAATGACCAAGGCTGGAAACTGATCTACAACGACAAAGCGTCAGCGGCGATCAAGGCCATTGAGCAGCGTTACAAAGCTACCGACTTCGTTTACTCACTGGGCTTTATGGCCGGTAACGACGGCAGCCTGAGTGACGTCCTGTGGGACAGCCCCGCCTTTAATGCCGGCCTGGCTCCGGGCATGACGATCATTGCCGTTAATGGTACTCAATACAGTGGCGAAACCCTGAAGGATGCGGTCAAGGAAGCAACGACCAGCAAGCAGCCGATTGAGCTGTTGGTCAAAGACTTCAACCGTTACCTGACCATCAATATTGATTATCACGGTGGCCTCCAGTATCCGCACCTGGTGCGTATCAAGGATAAGCCTGACTACCTTAGCCAGGTGTTGAAAGCGCGCTAAGGCAAGTCTGACAAAGCCCCGCTTCGGCGGGGTTTTTTCTTGCTCTGTGTAGGCTTGGCGCGGCGCAGTAAAAACGGCTTGCAGACCATAGCCTGGGCCGAACTAAAAGGTGCCAGTCTGTTGCTTGTGTTGGCACGCGGCGCCATGGCGGTGACGTACCATTGCCTGACAGCCAGGCAACAGGATACGCTGATGCAACTCGTGGCCCGCCAGGGCTATCACGTCGACGTGCAATAACAGAGGTTGGGTCATGAAACGAATGGTAATGGCATTATTGCTGCTACCGGCAGTGGCGCAGGCGGCGCCAGCATTTATTGACAGCGGTTACCAGTTACACCGTCAGCAAAGTGGCAAAGAGCTCCTCTTGCGGCTGCAGGTTAATGAGCAGCAGGTTTGCCCGGTAGCCGCTGTATGGTTTTATCAGCGTTACGGTCAAAGCACACTGGTACGCGAGCAGGCTTTTGCCCGTGGTAACGCTTTTGTAGTGCGTTACCAGCCTTCTGCGGGTGTGCATTCGGCAGAGCTGGACGTGCAGTGTCAGGCGGCAAAAGGACAGGCACCGAAGGTGTATCGCATCCGCGTAAAATGATCACTCGCTGAGCCTCTGGCGGCCGGGCCGCAACAGGCGTTTGCTGCCCAGTGCTATGCCCTGGCGCAGTGCACGGGTTTTCTCGGCCAGTGTAGCGACTGGCAGTCTAAGACTGCGGTAATTGTCAGCTGATGGTGCTTAGTTTATAAAGGTTGCCTGATTTTAGGTGTAGTAGGGAAGGATAGATGTCAATCAGGGATGATTATAATGCCCATCTTGAAGGGCTCAGTGGCTGGCTGATTTTGGTAGGAATTGGGGTTACCATCGCTCCTCTTGGTCTGGCTGTTGCAATATTTTCTATATATCACTCTCTAACTGCTGACACCATGGCGGCCCTGACTACGCCGGGATCATCAGCCTATATCCCCCACTTTGCTACGTTCTTAGTTATCCAACTCCTTATTTACTTAGTGGTCTTTATTGCCAGTGTGGTAAAGGCGCTATTTTTCTACACGAAAAACTACCGTTTCCCCCGGTTATATATCGCCTTAGCCATTGCTTATCCGTTGGTAGTTTTTGTCAATGCGTGGTTGTCTTCGTTGGTATTACCTAATGTCCAGGGGATCTTTGATAAATCGACTCTGCATAACCTGCTGTCAACATTACTGCCGGCTGCTATCTGGATACCCTATATGTTGATGTCGGAGCGGGTCGCGCTGACCTTTGTACGCGGCCGCAAAGCCGTTAGCAGCCCGCTGGTGGCAGCCGAAGACTGAGCGGCCGTCCTGTCGGGCGGCAGCCAGTAGTTATAAGCGACTGAAAAAATCGTATTTCTTTCAGCAGATATTTTGCATCTTGGCTTTGTCCTCTCTAGGCTTCGGGTATCTAACCTGCCGGACCAGCCATGACCACCAACGTTCTCATCTGTGATGACTCGAATATGGCGCGTAAGCAGATGGCGTGCTCATTGCCTGCTGATTGGCAGGTCGATATTCACTTTGCCTGTAATGGTCGCGAGGGATTGGCGCAGATCCGCGATCAGCGCCCGGATATTCTTTTTCTGGATCTGAACATGCCGGACGTGGACGGCTATCAGGTGCTGGAAGTACTGAAGCGGGCTGAAAAGCCGCTACCGGTGATTGTGGTGTCCGGCGATATTCAGGAGCAGGCTCATCAGCGGGTCATGGCGCTGGGCGCCGTCGACTTTATCAAAAAGCCACTGAACGACACGCAACTGCTGGCGGCCTTGACGAAAACCGGGCTGTATCAGCCAAGCGATACTGTGGCCGAGCGTGAGCAGCTTAGCCTGTCGGTAGATATTCGCGACGGCTATCAGGAAGTGGTCAATGTGGCCATGGGCCAGGCCGGGGCCTTGCTGGCAAAAATGCTGGGGATCTTCGTCAAATTACCGATCCCGAAAGTCGATTTGCTGGAGCTGTCAGAGTTGCAGATGGCACTGCAATCAGCCATGTCAGATCGGGTTTCGGCCATTTGCCAGGGCTTTATTGGCCCGGGGCTGGCAGGCGAGGCACTGCTGTTGCTGGATGATGCCGATATGGCGGATGTGGCGCGGTTGCTAAAACATGAAGGACAGCTGACAGAAGCGGTGCAGGTGGAACTGCTGACCGACATTGCCAATGTGCTGGTCAGCGCCTGCTTGACCGGGCTTGCTGAGCAGCTGGATGTGCGCTTTTGCCAGGGGCACCCGGCGGTGCTTGGCTTGCATCGCGACATCAGTGAACTGCTGGCCCATGCCAAGCCCTGGAAACGTATTTTGGCCGTGGAGATCAGCTATGGGTTGGAAGGTTACCAATTAACGTTCGATCTATTGCTGCTGCTTAGTGAAAGCTCGCTGCCGACCCTGAATTACAAAATTGCTCACTTGCTGGAGTAAGCCATGAATACCCTGACGGAAATCAGTGAAATTCACTGGCTGGTAGAGCTGTTACAGAATGTCGATGTCGGCATGATGGTGCTGGATAAAGAACACCGTATCCAGACCTGGAATGGCTTTATGGAAAACCATTCCGGTTTGCTGCCCAGCCAGGTGCGGGGAAAGAGTTTGTTTGAATGCTTTGACGGTATCGACCGGAGCTGGTTTCAGCGCAAGGCTGATATGGTGTTTACCCTGAAAAGTCGCGCCTTTATGACCTGGCAGCAGCGCCCTTATTTGCTGCGCTTCAATAATTACCGGCCGGTTACCGGCACTGCTGAGTTCATGTATCAGAACGTGACCTTGTTTCCGATCACCGGTTTGAGCGGTGAGGTGACGCACATGGCTGTACTCATTTACGACATGACGGACATGGCCCTGGCGGTTCAGGACAACCAGTAAAGCACCAGGGCGTAAGCGCTGAACAGTAAAACGCCAAACAGCAAAGTACTGGCAATGGAGGCAGAACGCTGATGGCGCTTGCTGCGCCGGGGAAATAGCGGCATCGGGTGAAATCCTTTTCACAGTACGGGCGCTAAGCATGGTGGCTCCACTGCAACGACGCAAGCGGAGCCACCATGGGGTTCAGCCGGTGTTACGCATGCCGGCGGCAATGCCGGCCATGGTCACCATCAGTGCCTGTTTGACTGGCTCGGGGATCTCGCCGCCCTTGCGGGCCCTGCGCATGGTTTCTACCTGCAGAATATTCAGCGGATCCGTATAGGGATTTCGCAAGCGAATGGATTCTTGCAGCCAGGGGTCCTGATCCATCAGGCTTTCTTCTTTCGAGAGCGCCAGCAGCGTGTGAATGCTCTGGTGCAGCAGGGTGCGCAGCTGTTTACCTAATGGCCACAGCTGTTCCGGTACCAGTCGCTGGTCATAGTAAGCGGCCAGCTCACTGTCCGCTTTAAGGAAGACCATTTCCAGCATATCCAGGCGGGCTTTAAAGAAAGGCCAGCGTTGGTAGAGGGTTTCCAGCTGCTCTTGCTGGCCTGCCTCAATGGCGTTTTTCAGGGCTTGGCCAGCACCGAGCCAGGCCGGCAGCATCAGGCGGTTTTGCGTCCAGCTGAAGATCCATGGGATCGCCCGCAAAGACTCCACACCGCCATTGGGGCGACGCTTGGTGGGGCGGCTGCCCAGCGGCAGGTAGCCCAGCTCCTGTTCCGGCGTGGCGGCACGGAAATAGGGCACAAAGTCCGGGTGGCCGCGCACCACACTGCGATAAGCATTGCAGGCGTCTTCAGAGAGTGTATCCATGAGTGCGCGCCATTGCGGTTCGGGCTCTGGTGGTGGCAGTAAGCGCGCTTCCAGCACGGCGGTGGTATAGATCAGCAGGCTGTTGACGGCAATGGGGGGCTGGCCGAACTTAAAGCGGATCATCTCACCTTGTTCCGTTACCCGCAGGCCGCCATCCACGGAGCCGGGAGGCTGTGACAGTATCGCCCCCTGGGCCGGGCCGCCACCCCGGCCAACGGTGCCACCCCGGCCATGGAACAGGCGCAGTGTTACGCCGCGTTCCCGGCCAATGCGTACCAGCGCTTCCTGGGCCCGGTATTGCGCCCAGGCCGCGGCGATCATGCCGGCATCCTTGGCGGAATCCGAGTAGCCAATCATCACTTCCTGGTGATTGTTGGCATAGTCACGGTACCAGGGCACATCCAGCAGCGCCGAAATGACATCGGCGGCATTGTTCAGGTCATCAAGGGTTTCAAACAACGGGGCGATGGGCATTGCCCAGTCCATGCCGGCTTCCTTGAACATCAATGCCACTGCCAGCACATCCGATGGCGTACTGGCCATGGAAATAATGTAGATCCCCAGCGCTTGCTTGGGTTGGCGGGCAATTACCGCGAAGGTGTCGAGTACTTCCTGGGTGTCTTCGGATGGTTGCCAGCGGCGCGGCAGCAACGGCCGTTTACTTTGTAGTTCGCTCAGCAAAAATTGCTGACGCTGCTGCTCATCCCACTGCAGGTAGGAGCCGAGGCCCAGATACTGGGTGATTTCATCCAGCGCTTCGGCATGGCGGTCAGAATCCTGGCGAATATCGAGCCGGGTCAGATGCAGGCCAAAACAGCGTATGCGGATAATCATATCCAGCAGTTCGCCATTGGCAATGGTTTCCATGCGGTTGTCACACAGGCTTTGGTGCACGGCCAGTAACGGTTTCAGGAAGTCATCGTCATGCCATAACAGTTCGCTGTCGTCGGCGCTTTGGTTGTCCAGCTTGGCTTCAATATAGTTCAGGGTATTACGCAGTTTCTGGCGTAATTGACGCAGCACCGCCCGGTAGGGCTCGGCGCTGTCACCGGCCATGGCGCTGATCTCGGCGTTGGCCTGATTCATCGACAAGCTGGAAATTAACGGGTTGAGATCACGCAGGAACAGGTCGGCGGCGGTCCAACGGGACAGCAGCATGACCCGCTCGGTGACACTGGCGGTGACAAAGGGGTTGCCGTCACGGTCACCCCCCATCCAGGAAGCGAAGCGTACCGGGGTTTTATCCCAGGGCAGGCTGACATCCAGCTGTGCCAGCTTGCCGTTAAATTGGCGAACGAACTCCGGTATGGCTTCCCACAGCGCATTCTCAACGGTGGCAAAACCCCATTTGGCTTCGTCTACCGGCGTTGGCCGCTCGCGGCGAATTTCGTCGGTGTGCCAGGCTTCGGCAATCAGTTGGCGCAGTTTGTTGTTGAGCTGCTGCTGCTGCCAGGGGCTTAGCTTGGGGTTTTCCAGGTCACGCAGGCACTGGCTGATTTCTTCGTATTTGACAATGAAGGTGCGGCGGGTGACTTCTGTTGGGTGTGCAGTCAGTACCAGCTCGATATCCATCTCGCTGAGTACCTGGGGCAGCAGGGCTTTTTGCTCCGGGCCCAGCCGCGCCAGCAAGGCATCCAGACGGTCAGCCGGGCTATCCAGGCCATTGGCCACTGCAAACTGCTGTTCGGCAATATTGGCCAGATTCAGAAACTGGTTAAAGGCTCTAGCCACCGGAACCAGCTCGTCGTCGGGCAGGCTGGTCAACACTTCCAAGAGCGCATCGCGTTGGGTGCGATCACCAAAGCGGGCGGCTTTGGCTAATTGGCGGATGGCCTCAATGCGGTCGAGAATTGCTTCACCCTGGTCATGGGCAATGGTCTGGCCCAGCATATCGCCAAGCATGTGTACCTGGCGCTTAAGTGCGCCGTATTGGTCAGCCATGGTTCCTCCTTCAATAGCCTTGGGTCAGCGTGACAGGATAAGCCGGCGCTTGGCCGGCCAGCAGGGCCTGATAGTTTTTATAAATGGCCGCTGCCAGCTCCTTGCCGCTGGTGATACTGGCACAGTGTGGGGTAATGGTTATGCCCGGCTGTTGCCACAGGGTACTGTCTGTTGGTAGTGGTTCACTGGCAAAAACATCGAGACAGGCGCCGCGCAGTTGCCCCTGCTCAAGCGCGTAGAGTAAGTCGCTTTCCACCAATTGCTGCCCTCGCCCCACCTGGATCAGATAAGTCGGCTGGGTCAGTTGCTGGAAAAAAGTGTGATTCATCAAGCCATGGGTGTCGGCAGTCAGCGGCAACAGGCAAACCAGATAATCAAGCCCGGCCAGAAACGCTGGCAGCTGCTCGTTGCCGGCAAAGCTCTCAACAGCGTCCAGGGTTTTGTGCTGGCGGCTCCAGCCTTTAACGGTAAACCCCAGCCCCGCCAGGGTTTGGGCAACTGCCTGGCCCAGTTCACCGAGCCCCATAATGCCGACAGTACCGCCGCGGCGGTAGCGTTGTGGCTGCCATTGCCTGGCGCGTTGGGCTGCTGTCATGGCTGTCCATTGGCGCTGTTCAGCGAGGATAGCCAGCAGTACATAGTCACGCATATCGCTTTTCAGCGATGGGCTGACGGTACGACACAGGGTGACACCGGCAGGAATGCTCTCAACCAGGCCGTCAACGCCAGCGCCAAGGCTTTGCACCAGCTCCAGCGAGGGTAAGGAAGCCAGTGCCGCGGCAGGAGGTTGCCAGCAGACGGCCATACGGACATCTTGCGGGCGAGTCATGGCTGGCCAGATCTGCACGTCCAGCTGGCTGTCGAGCGCTTGTAATCGTTTGGCCAGGCCTGCGCCATTACGGTCTGGCATGATCAGGGCCAGGCTCATACGGGATCTCCGGGTGGGCGTTTACGCAGGTGTACCGGTGCTCTGGCGGTTTGACGGCGAGCGCGAATGTTCAGCGCTTCCACTGCCAGTGAAAATGCCATGGCAAAGTACACATAGCCTTTGGGAATGTGCAGGCCAACACCTTCGGCCGCCAGGGTGAAGCCGACCAGGATCAGAAACGACAACGCCAGCATCTTGATGGTCGGGTGGCGGTCAACAAAGTCGCCGATGGTTTTGGCGGCAACCATCATCACCAGTACCGACAGGACGATGGCGATAATCATCACTTCCACATGGTTGGCCAGGCCCACCGCCGTGATCACCGAATCCAGAGAGAAAACAATATCAATCAGGGCGATTTGCAGCAAAATGGCGGCCATTTTTACCGATTTGGGGGCCTGTTCGCTGGCTTCCTCGCCTTCCAGGCTGTTGTGGATCTCGTGCGTACTCTTCCAGATCAGAAATAAGCCACCGACGATCAAAATAGTGTCGCGGCCCGTTACGGCTATGCCGGCAATACTGAACCAGGGCGTGGTCAGGCTCATCACCCAGGCCAGTGACAGCAACAACAGGATGCGCGTACCCATGGCCAGCGCCAGGCCGATCAGGCGGCCACGCTGGCGTTGCGATTCGGGCAGCCTGGCAACCAGTACCGAAATAAAGATGATGTTATCGATGCCCAGTACAATTTCCAGCAGTGTCAGGGTGGCCAGCGCCGCCCAGGCACTGGGATCGGCCATCCATTCCATAATGGGTCCTGTGATAAAAAGCAGCAGTAGCTGATGTTACGTGAGACACAGCTGCTTGACCATGCCCCGCAGTAGCGCCACGGTAGCAGGCACCTGGGCCAGCTCAAGGTATTCATCGGGCTGATGGGCTTGGCGAATTGAGCCCGGGCCCAGCACCAGTACTTCACCGCCCAGTTCGGCAAAAAAGGGCGCCTCGGTTGCATAGTTGGCCGCTGCAATAGGGCTGTTGAGCTGGCTGCTGAGTTGGCGTTGCCAGGGACCATCCGGGCTGACAAAGGCCGGGCAGGGCACGTGCAGGTGTTGCCAAGTGAGTGCTCCCGGGTATTGCTGATGCAGCGGCGCCAGCTCAGCGCTCAGCAAGGCCTCCAGCTCATCCAGGCTCATTCCCGGCAGGGGCCGGATGTCCAGATGCAGTTCACAACAGCCACAAATACGGTTGGCGTTATCACCGCCGTGAATATGACCCAGGTTAAGGGTGGGGTGAGGCACGGCAAACAAAGGGTCTTGATAGCGCTGGGCCAAGGTGTCTTTGAGCACCAGCAGCCGGCCGATCACCTGATGCATTAGCTCCAGTGCATTAATACCGGCCGCCGGATCAGAGGAATGAC
Source organism: Gallaecimonas aegicerasi (assembly GCF_045291545.1). Lineage (GTDB taxonomy): Bacteria > Pseudomonadota > Gammaproteobacteria > Enterobacterales > Gallaecimonadaceae > Gallaecimonas. The sequence continues at coordinate 2,526,941 of NZ_CP149514.1, read as the reverse complement.
CGCTTTTGCCAATAATGCGAATAGCAGCACTGATGTGGCCTTTATGGCGGCCAATAGGCTTGAGCTCGGTGGGCTCGCCAACAATGGTTAAGGCCGGGCTAAATGGCCGTGCCGCCGCTAATAGGCGGGCGCCTTCCATGGTGGTTTCTTCATCAGCGGTGGCGGCAACACGCAGAGGTGCACTGAGCTGACTGAGATCCAGGTCCCGCAGGGCTTCCAGTACTAGTGCAAAAAAACCTTTCATGTCGGTGGCGCCCAGACCGTACCAACGGCCATCCATCTCGGTCATCGAAAGTGGATTTTTATTCCACCTGCCTTCATCGAACGGCACAGTGTCAGCATGGCCGGTGAGCAGCAAACCACCGGGGCCACTGCCTCTTTCAGCCCACAGGTTTAACTTGTTGTGAGCTACCGGTTGTAAGGTGACCGCAAACCCCAAAGACTCTAGCCATTGCGCTAATTGCTCAATAACCGCCTTGTTGCCGGTGTCCAGCGCCGGATCGGTGGCTGAAACGGATGGCAAGCTCAGTAGCCGTTGCATCATCTGGGGTAGCGTGGGCAAAGTATCCATGAATAACTTCTCAAAGTTGTTGCATTAAAATTCTTTCGGGGCTAGTCTACCCGGAACTGAATTAAAAACCATGTTTTAGGCATAAAAATGTGCAATCCCGGTGCGGTGTATCAATGGCGACGATCAAGCTGCTGAGTCCTCCTTAGCATGGGCAACCCTTGCCTGAATTGATTCCGTTAACACAGAGCACAACATGTTAAATACCCTCATTATCGGTGGTGCCGGCTATACCGGCCAGGAATTGTGCAAGCTGGTTGCCAGCCACCCCAAACTGCAACTGAGCCGTGTTTTTGCTTCTGCCGGTTCGGCTAATGCCGGCCAGCCGTTACCACTGGGCATTCCCGGAATCATTGAAGATGGTGAGCCCGAACACATACTGGCGGCGGCAGCGCAGGCGCAGGTGATCCTGCTGGCAACACCGCACCAAGCGTCGGCCGAACTGGTGCCGGCCTTGTTACAGGCTTCATCGGCGTTGATTGTTGATTTGTCCGGCGGTTTTCGCCTAGCGGCCGCCGCGTATCCGGCTTTTTATGGTTTTGAGCACCCGGCCTCACAGCTGCTGGCTAAAGCGGCTTATGGCCTGGTGGGCTGGAATGACCAGGCTATTAGCAACAGCCGCTTGATTGCCGCGCCGGGTTGCTACCCCACGGCCAGCCTGCTGGCGCTCAAACCCTTGGCTGAAGCCGGGGTGATCAGTGGCCTGCCGGTGATCAATGCCGTCAGTGGCGTGTCAGGGGCCGGGAAGAGCAATAAACCGCATACTCAGTTTTGTGAAGTCAGCCTCAGCCCTTATGGCGTGCTGAGCCATCGGCACCAGCCGGAGATCGCCCAACACCTGGGCTGCGATGTGTTGTTTACGCCGCATCTCGGAGCATTTGATCGGGGCATTCTGGCCACCATTACGGTGCCGGTGACCGTTGGCTTAAATCAGGCTGATGTCGACCAATGCTATCAGCAGGCCTACCAGCAGCATCCGTCGGTGCAACTCAGTGGCGATCTGCGCCAGCAAGCACCGGCGATTAAAAACGTCGCACACACCCCCTATGCCCAGATCGGCTGGGCAGTGGATCAGCAGCGCCAGTTGGTGGTGGTGACGTCAGCCATAGACAACCTGCTCAAAGGTGCAGCCAGTCAAGCGCTGGAGTGCGTCAATCTTCACTTTGATTTTCATTTGCGGCCTCTGCCGGGCTATGGATGGGAGGCCCTATGAATCCTTTAGTCGTCAAACTTGGCGGCGCCGCGCTGGATGCGGGGCCGGTATTACAAACGCTATTAGCGGCATTGGTTGCCATGGAGCAGCCATTGGTGTTGGTGCACGGCGGTGGTGACCGCGTTGATGCGGTGTTGCGTCAGGCGGGTATTACTCCGGCAAAACGCAATGGTAAGCGCATTACCTGTGAAGCCAGCTTGCCACTGGTTGTTGCAACCCTGGCTGGCGAAGTAAACAAAACGCTGGTGGCGCGTCTGCGCGCGCTCGGGGGTCAGCCGGTGGGCTTGGCCCTGGCGGACGGTATTGCCAGCGCTGAACCGGCCGGTGAAGAGTGGGGCGCGGTAGGTACCCTGACCGGTGGCAATGCGACCTTGCTGTCGCTGCTGCTGCAAGGGGGATTTATGCCGGTGGTCAGCTCCATTGCTGCGGATGCCGACGGCAATCTGCTCAATATCAATGCTGATGAGGCCGCCGCCATGGTCGCCCAGGTGCTCGATGCCGAGCTGTTACTGCTAACGGATGTCAGCGGTGTGTTGGACGGTAAAGGTAACCGGCTGGCGTCATTATCCGGCGAACAGATCCATCAGCTTAAGCAACAAAGTGTGATCACCGGCGGCATGGTGGTCAAAGTGGATGCGGCGCTGGAAGCGGCCCGGCAACTGGGGCGGGCGGTACGGCTGGCATCCTGGCGTGATACCAGTTCACTGACCACCGGTAGCACCGGCACCCTGATTGCACCCTGAGGTTCTGATGAAACACCTGTTATCTGATTTTGACTGGCAAGAAGCCGACCTTAAAGCGCTGTTGCAACAGGCCGCTGTTATTAAGGCTCACCCCGCGGATTACCGTCAGGCACTGGCGGGGAAATCCGTGGCCATGCTGTTTGAAAAGCCCTCTTTGCGTACCCGCGTAACCTTCGAGCTGGGCGCGCAGCAGCTGGGGGCCTTGGTGGTCTATCTCGACTCCAGCCATGGTGCTTTGGGGCAACGTGAACCGGTGGCGGACTTTGCTCAAAACCTGTCGTGCTGGGTCGATGCCATCGTTGCCCGTACTTTCACGCAAGAAACCATCGAAGAGCTGGCCGGTAGTGGCTCTGTGCCGGTAATTAATGCGCTTTCTGATTGCTTCCACCCCTGTCAGGGGCTGGCCGACATGCTGAGCCTGTATGAAGTGTTCGGTAAGCTTGATGGCCTCAAACTCGCCTATGTTGGTGATGGCAATAATGTCACTCACTCGCTGATGATCCTGGCCAAGCTGCTGGGCGTGGAGATGGTGATCGTTACCCCTCCAGGCTGCGAGCCGGCTGCCGACATCATCGCCGCTACCGGCTTTGGCGTCAGTCACAGCCTGGCGGCCCTGGAGGGGGTGGATGCTATCTACACTGATACCTGGATCTCCATGGGGGATGACAAAGATCCCGAAGCGGTGCTGCACACCTTCATGCCCTATCAGGTGAACACCGAGCTGATGGCTCGCAGTGGTGCTAAGGCCTTGCTGCATTGCCTGCCTGCATATCGCGGCAAGGAAGTGACCGCCGAGGTGCTGGACGGGCCACAATCTATCGTATTACGCCAGGCCGAGAACCGCCTGCACGTGCAAAAAGCCGTGATGTTAAAGCTGCTCAAAGAGGATTAAGCAAATGTCTGTATCAAAAGTGGTTCTGGCCTATTCCGGTGGCCTCGATACCTCTGCCATCGTGCCGTGGCTGAAAGAAAACTATCAATGCGAAGTGGTGGCGTTTGTGGCCGATGTTGGCCAGGGTGCCGAGGAGCTGGAAGGCGTCGAAGCCAAAGCTCTGGCTTCTGGCGCCAGCGAGTGTCATATCGTGGATCTTAAAGAAGAGCTGGCCGCTGACTACATCTGGCCAATGCTCAAGGCCGAGTCCGTCTACGAAGACAACTACCTGCTGGGCACCTCGGTAGCCCGGCCGGTGATTGCCAAGGCCCAGGTTGAAGTGGCCCGTAAGGTGGGCGCCGATGCCCTGGCGCACGGTTGTACTGGCAAAGGTAACGATCAGGTGCGTTTTGAGTCCTGTTTTGCTGCCCTGGCGCCGGATCTGCAAGTCATTGCACCGTGGCGGGAATGGCACATGCAAAGCCGCGAAGATTTGCTCAATTACTTGGCGCAGCGCAATATTGCGACCACCGCCAGCCTGACCAAAATTTACAGCCGTGATGCTAACCTCTGGCACATTTCCACCGAAGGTGGCGAGCTGGAGGATACTTGGACTCAGGCCGGCCCTGACTGCTGGGCCTGGACAGTAGACCCGAAACAGGCTCCTGATGAAGCCGAAGTACTGGATATCGACTTTGTTGCCGGTATTCCAGTGGCGATCAATGGTGAGACTTTCAGTGACGCCGCATTGATTGAACGGCTCAACGGTATTGCGGCCGCTCATGGTGTGGGCCGGGTGGATATTGTCGAGAACCGGCTGGTGGGTATGAAATCCCGCGGCTGTTATGAAACGCCGGCCGGCACTGTACTGTTGGCGGCACACCGGGCATTGGCACATCTGGTCCTGGACAAGGTGTGCGCACAGCATCTGCACTATCTTGGGCAGCAATTTGCGCAGTTACTTTACGACGGTCGCTGGTTCACTCCCTTGCGTGAGGCCATTGTTGCCGGTGTGAACAGCCTGAACCAAGAGCTAACCGGGCAGGTCAGGATGGAACTCTACAAAGGCCAGGCCATGGTGCTGGGCAGCAAGTCACCGAACAGTTTGTTTTCCGAGGCTTTTGCTACCTTCGGTGCCGATGATGTCTACAACCAAAAAGACGCTGCCGGCTTTATTCGTCTGTACAGCTTGCCGTCCCGGATCCGGGCTTTGAGTAAGGAGCAGTAACATGGCAGCGCTTTGGGGAGGCCGTTTTGAGCAAGAGGCCAGTGATGCCTTTGCCCGTTTTAACGCCTCATTACCGGTGGACTGGCGTTTCTGGGCCGAGGACATTGCCGGCTCCCAAGCCTGGGCTGATGCGCTGGCTCAGGTTGGCGTATTGACGGTTGAAGAAGCTGGTCAACTCAATGCCGCCCTAGACAAGCTGGCCAGCCAGCTGGCGGCTGATCCATCCCCGCTGCATGCCAGCAACGAGGAAGACATCCACAGCTTTGTCGAGGCCTGGCTCATCGCTGAAGTCGGTGATTTGGGCAAGAAACTGCACACTGGTCGTTCCCGTAACGACCAGGTTGCCACGGATTTTCGACTCTGGTGCCGTAAAACCGCGCAGCAACTGCAACAGGGCCTGCTGGAAACCCTGGCGGTAATGGCAGCGCTCGGTAAACGGGAGCTGGGCACTATCATGCCCGGTTATACGCACCTGCAACGGGCACAGCCAGTGACCTTTGGGCATTGGGTGCTGGCTTATGCCGAAATGCTGGAGCGGGATCTGCAGCGGTTGCAAGAGGCCAGCAAACGCTTGAATGTCTGCCCGCTGGGCAGTGGTGCGCTGGCGGGTACCGCCTACGCTATTGACCGTGACAAACTGGCCCGTCAGCTGGGCTTTGATCGAGCCAGCCGTAACAGCCTGGATGCAGTTTCTGACCGTGATTTTGTGCTGGAGCTGATGCAGGTTGCCAACCTGTCGGCGCTGCACCTGTCGCGGCTGGCCGAGGATCTGATCTTTTTCGGCAGTGGTGAAGCCGGTTTTGTGCGTTTTGCCGATTCGGTCAGCTCCGGCAGCTCACTGATGCCACAAAAGAAAAACCCGGATGCCCTAGAGCTTATTCGCGGTAAAAGCGGCCGTATTTTTGGGGTCATGGCGGGTTTCGCTATGACCCTCAAAGCCCTGCCTCTGGCTTATAACAAAGATTTGCAAGAAGACAAGGCGGGCCTGTTTGATGCCCTCGACAGCTGGTCGGACTGTCTGCTGCTGACCCGGGAAGTGTTGAGCACTATTACCGTCAATACTGATGCGTGTGCCAGTGCCGCCGCCGGGGGGTATGCCAATGCTACTGAGCTGGCCGATTATCTGGTTGCCAAAGGGATCCCCTTTCGCGAAGCCCACCACATGGTGGGGGTTTTGGTGCGAACGGCGCTGGAACAACAGCTGCCATTGGAGGCGCTGTCGTTGACGCAGATGCGTGAAGTAGCAGCGGTGATTGATGAAGATGTCTACCCGGCTCTGGATATTCGCGCCGCGCTGGACAAGCGCTGTGCGCTAGGCGGTGTCGCTGCGGAGCGGCAACAACAAGCCGTCAAGGCTCTGGAAGGGCGGCTGGCGGCCCAGGCCGTGCGCCGTGCAACCTTGGAAGATGTTGATGCCATTACCCAACTGGTTGGCTACTGGGCCGGCGCTGGCGAAAACCTACCGCGCACCCGTGAGGACATCATCCACTCTATTCAGGACTTTGTGGTCGCCGAGGTCGATGGGGTCGTTGCCGGTTGTGCCAGTCTGTACATCTATTCCACCGGGTTGGCAGAGATCCGTTCCTTAGGGCTACATGACAATGCTCACGGCAAGGGCTTGGGCCAGGCCATGGTACAGGCGCTGATGGAAGAAGCCCGAGCTTTGAAGTTGCGCCGCGTGATAGTACTGACCAGGGTTGCCAGCTTTTTTGACAAGCAGGGGTTTGAGGTGATTTTCAAAGACACCCTGCCGGAGAAGGTGATGAAAGATTGCCAGCTCTGCCCACGCCAGGACAACTGTGACGAAGTGGCAATGGAACAAAAGCTGTAACGAAAAAGACGCCGCATGCGGCGTCTTTTTTTAATCATCATCGTTATGCATCTGGCTTTGCAGGTAATTGGCCAGGCCAACTTGCTCAATCAGCTGCAACTGGGTTTCCAGCCAATCCACATGCTCTTCTTCTGAGTCGAGAATACGGCGAAGCAAGTCGCGGCTCACGTAGTCGCGGATCTTTTCACAGTACTCAATACCGTCCTGTAAGTCAGGAATAGCTTGGAGCTCAAGGTTGAGGTCCGCCTGTAGCGCTTCTGGTACGTTTTCCCCGATATTGAGTTTGCCCAGATCCTGCAGGTTTGGCAGCCCTTCGAGAAACAGGATCCGCTCGATTAACCAATCGGCATGCTTCATTTCATCGATGGACTCGTGATACTCGTGGTCAGCCAAGCGTGTCAGCCCCCAGTCCTTGAACATGCGGGCATGTAAAAAATACTGATTGATAGCGACCAATTCATTGGCCAGTGCCTGGTTAAGCAGCTGAATGACTTTCTTGTCCCCTTTCATTGCGACCTCTAACTGGCGAAGGAATGTCCAGCATGGATCTTCAACAAAGGGCTGTCAAACCGCGACTTGGGTAATGAGCAGTGCTTGTTTGGTGGCGGCTTTGCCGGCTTCATCCAACACCGCTTTGGCCTGGCGTGCACACTTACCGCACTGACTGGCGACTTTCAGTTCACAGCGCAGTTGCGCCAGGCTGTTACAGCCAGCGGCAGCTGCCTGGCGGATGGTTTTATCGGTAACACCGTGGCAAAGACACACGTACATAAATAAACCCAGCTCAAGAACTGGGTTTATTTTAAATGCGAATCGTTACCATTGCAATAATCAGAAGATGCCGTCGTCGTCCTTCTTTTTGCTCTGGCTATCACTGTCGAACGGATTGCTCAGGTTACTGTGCACAAAGGTCTTGGGCTCAGTACCCGCTTTGAAATATTCGAAGCGGCTGGTGTAGTCAGTGGCCCGGGTCAGTTTGCCGGTGGCCCGGTCAATACGCACCGAGACAATACCGGGGGGCACCGGGAAGCCTTTAACCGGCAAACCTTTTAGTGCCTTTTCCATGTATGCATTCCAGGCTGGCTGGGCACTCTTGGCACCGGCCTCTCCACCAAAGATTGGGTCGGTCAGAGCGCTGTAGTGGCTGGTATGTCCGAGCACCTGGCCTGGGTCGTCAAAACCGATCCAGACTGTTGCCTCGAGCTCGGGCATAAAGCCGGAGAACCAGGCATCCCGCGATTCATTGGTGGTGCCGGTTTTGCCAGCCAGGTCATGGCGTTTCAGGTCACGCGCAGCACGCCAACCGGTGCCATTCCAGCCAGTGCCATGTTCCCAGGAGCCGCCACCCCAGATGGTGCTTTCCATGGCCTGGGTAACCAGAAAGGCAGTTTGCTGGCTCAGTACCCGTTTAGCCAGCAAAGCCTGGCCGACAGGGGCGATTGCGCATTGCAGTTGCCAGTCAGGTTGCTGCTGAGGCTGTTCACCAAAGGCGGCACTGAGTGCGGCTTCTTTATCTGTACTGCCGGTATCTGCTGATGTCTTTGCACCGATGGTTACGGGTGTCACATCAGCACCTTGTTTGAGCAGCTCTTCACATTCGCTACAGGCCACTTTCGGCCTCGCCATCCATACCAAGTGACCGTAACCATCTTCAACGCGTTGGACGATGAAGGGGTCGATCAAAAAACCGCCATTGGCAATGGCGGTCATGCCCCGGGCGACTTCCATCGGTGTCAGGGATGCTGAGCCCAGCGCCAGTGATTCATTGCGCGGCAGGTCATCGCGGGGAAAGCCCAATGCCACTAGCCGATCAATAATAGTGTCGATGCCGACGGCGCGTAGGATCCGCACGGACATTACATTCTTGGACTGTGCTAAGCCTCGGCGTAAGCGGGTCGGACCGTTATAAACCGGCGGCGAATTTTTGGGCCGCCAGGCATAGCCCTGGCTGCGATCCCATTGATTAATGGGCGCGTCGTTGATCAGTGAGGCCAGCGTAAAACCATTATCCAGCGCTGCAGAATAAATAAACGGCTTGATATTGGAGCCGACCTGGCGCTTAGCCTGTGTTGCCCGGTTGTATTTGCTCAGCGCAAAATTAAAGCCGCCGACCAAGGCCTCAATGGCGCCGTTATGGGGGTTCAGGGAAATAATGGCTGAGTTGACCTTAGGCACCTGCGCCAGTAGCCACAGGTCATGGTCTTGGCGGATATAGATCTGATCGCCAGGTTGGATGATATCACTGGCCTGCTGTGGCGGATCGCCCTGATGGTCAGCATCAATATAAGGACGCGCCCAGGCCAGCCCTTGCCAGTTTAGCGTGAGCTCGCCTAGCCCTTTCACTGCAACCTGAGCGTTTTGGCCATTCACGGCTGTTACGATTGCCGGGATCAGTGGCGTGTAGGTGTCCAGCCCTTTCAGGTATTGGCTGACCTTGTCTGCCGGCCAGGGCCAGTTTTGCAAGTGTTTTACCGGCCCACGCCAGCCGTGGCGCATATCGTAATGCAGTACATTACTGACCAGAGCCTGGCGGGCTGCGTTTTGCTTGCTGCTGTCAATCGTGGTGTAAACCTGATAACCCTTGGAATAGGCATCATCCTCACCAAACAGCTCAATCATTTTCTGGCGCACCATCTCAGCTACATAATGTGCAGACAGGGTGATCTCAGCACCATGATATTTCGCTGTATTAGGTGCTTTTGACGCGGCGTCATACTCTGCCTGGGTAATATCCCCCATGGCTAACATTCGGCCCAGAACTACATTGCGCCGCTCAATGGAACGTGCCGGGTTGGAAATGGGATTAAGAGTGGAAGGGGCTTTCGGCAGGCCGGCAATGGTTGCCATTTCCGGCAACGTTAAATCGGCCACATCTTTTCCATAATAAACCTGGGCGGCGGCACCAACGCCATAAGCACGATGGCCAAGAGCAATTTTATTGAGATAGAGCTCAAGAATTTCGTCTTTGGTTAATAATTGTTCAATGTGCCAGGCAATGAACATTTCTTTGATTTTACGAATGTAGGCTTTTTTACGACTTAAAAAGAAATTCCGGGCCAGCTGCATGGTAATAGTACTGGCTCCCTGACTTTTCCGGCCGGTCAATACCAGATTGACTGCGGCACGGGCCACACCGATGAAATCAATACCATCATGCTCATAGAAACGACTGTCTTCCGTATCAATGAAAGCCTTCACCAGTAGAGGAGGCATTTCCTTTAAAGACAAAGGGATGCGTCGCTTTTCACCAAACTGGGAAATAAGTTCGCCGTCGGCTGAATAGACCCGCATTGGCGTTTGCAGACGGATGTCTTTGAGCACCTTGACGCTAGGTAATTCGGGCTTGATGTAGTAGTACATAGCTACTACCGATGCAGCCCCCAGCGCTGACATGACGATCACCGCCAGCAAAAATCTCTTCAGCCACTTCACTAAAACACCTCGCTTTCGGCCCTTTCCTTAGCCTATTATCTGTTTGATAAGGCGGAAAAACTATAAATTCCCAACTAGACCGCCTGCAAAAAGAACACTATTCTAAGTCACCACATAACAAAAAATTTACGACGGATATGCTTGCAAAACTTCTCCGTCGACCGGCCCCCAACCTGGTTGGTGTGGATATCGGCTCCCACTCAATAAAGGCCGTGTTACTGGTAAAAAATGGTAACACGTACAAAGTTGAAGCGGTGGCCGTTGAACCAACTCCGAAAGGCGCCGTTGTCGACCATGAAATTCAGGACATCGAACCCGTAGGGGAAGCCTTGCGGCGTTTGGTGCGTCGCTTGCCCTCGAAAGTACAGGCTGCTGCTATGGCTGTGGCCGGCTCATCGGTGATGACCAAAGTCATTTTCATGGACGCCTCCTTAAGCGACGATGAAATGATGAGCCAAATCGAGGTGGAAGCTGAAAACCTCATCCCTCACCCGCTTGATGAAATCAACCTCGACTTTGAGCGCCTGCGCACGAACGTGAATGACCCGTCACGGGTTGACGTACTGCTATCGGCGGCGCGTTCGGAGTCGGTTGAAGCGCGTGTGGCCGCGATGGAAATTGCCAATCTCGATACCAAAATCATGGATATCGAAGCCTATGCGCTGGGTCGGGCTGTTGCCGAAAGCTGCCGCCATAACAGCGAATTTGCGGCGGCCAAATTGGTAGGCGTGCTGGATGTAGGCGCCCGCACAACGACGTTGTCAGTACTGGAAGGCGGGGAGGTGATCTACACCCGTGAGGAAGCCTTCGGTGGTGAACAGCTCAATCAGCAGGTGCAGTCAGCTTATGATATGAGCGCCGATGAAGCTGAGCGCATCAAGGTGCGCAATGAACTGCCGGAAACGGCCACGCTGGACGTAATAGGCCCCTTCCAGACTGAATTGCTGCAACTGCTGCGCCGTACTTTGCAACTGTTTTACACCACTACCGGCCACGACAGTCTGGAAGGGCTGTTACTGACCGGTGGCACGGCCAACCTGGATGGTTTGGCGCAAATGCTGCAAACCGAGCTGGACTATCCGGTCGAGGTGGCCAACGTCTTTGCCGGCATGAAAGTGGGCAACGACGTTAATAAGCGCGATAAGGATAAATACGGCCCCGCATTGGCAGTTGCTACCGGTTTGGCACTGAGGAGTTTCGGCGCATGGCAAACATAAACCTGCTGCCCTGGCGGGAAGAAGCCAGAGAGCGAGAGAAAAAGGAATTTACAGCCACCATGATTGCCATGGTAATGCTGACAGTTCTGCTGATGCTGGCGGCCAACTATGTGGTGAATCAATATATTGATGGTCAGCGAACTCGCAATGCTTATCTGCAAGGGCAAATTTCCGAATTGAATAAAGCCATTGCAGAAATTGAGCTGCTGAAAAAGCGTAAAGCGGATTTGCAAAAGCGCATGGAGTTAATTGCGCGTTTGCGGGCCAGCCGTAACGTTACCGCGCATATTTTTGACACTGTTGCCAGCGCGGTACCGCCGGGCATGTATCTGACCGAGCTCAAACGTGATGGCGATAACCTCAATGTTAAAGGTAAGACCGAGTCCAATAACCGGGTCTCCAGCCTGATCCGCTACATCAAGGAGTCAGAGTGGCTGTCGAACCCGGAGCCGCGGCGTATCCAGTCTGCGAAAAAAGCCAGCTTGCTGTCTGATTTTGACTTGAGTGTGCAGGTTCGTCTGGACGCGGCTTTACAAAAAGCCCAGCCGAAACAAGGAGGTAAGCCATGAATATCAATGAGCTAGACCTTTCTGAAATCGGCAGCTGGCCGAAAGCTGCCAAGCTGATCCTGGTGGGCTTTCTCTGTGTCGTAGTGGGTGTGGTGTTTTACTACGCACAGGTCAGTGAAAGTCTCGATCGCCTGTTTGCTGAGCAAAAAAAGGAACAGGAGCTCAAGCATACCTTTGAAACCAAGCAGCGTCTGGCGGCCAACCTCAAGGCTTACCGTGAGCAGATGAAGCAGCTGGAAGCCACTTTCTCGCAGTTCCTTAAACAGCTTCCTACCGAAGATGAAACCGCCGGCTTGCTGGATGACATCAACTTTGTAGGTACCTCAAGTGGTTTGGAGTTTAAGGTGATCCAGTGGCAGGCGCCGCAGGAGAAAGAGTTTTACATCGAATTGCCGATCGATATTGAAGTGGTTGGTGACTATCACCAGCTCGGTACTTTCGTCAGCGATGTTGCCGCCCTGCCACGTATTGTGACACTGCATAACTTTGATATTAAAGAAGCAGGTAACGGCAAGCTGATCATGAAGTTGCAGGCTAAAACCTACCGATACAAGGAGCACAGCGATGCCAAGAAGAAAGGCTAGCCTGTTGTTGTTGGTGTCGGTGCTGGGAATTGCCGGCTGTAACGATGACACCAGTGATTTGCAGGCGTTTGTCAAAGAAGTGAAGCAGCGCCCGGTACCCGGTATTGAACCGATGCCGGCGATGAAGTCGTTTACACACTTTCGCTATGAACCCGGTGACCGGCGCAGTCCGTTTGCGCCACCGAGCCCGGAATTGCTGGCAGAAAGCGCTGCCAGCCGCAATCCGGACTGTTTGCAACCTGATACCAATCGGGCAAAAGAACCGTTGGAACAATTCCCTCTGGATACCCTGAAAATGAAGGGTACGCTGGGCAGTGATGGTCAGCTTTGGGCGTTGATCCAGGCAGGGGACGGTAACCTTTACCGAGTCACCACCGGTAACTATCTGGGCCTGTACCACGGTCTGATAAAAGACATCTCCCGGTCAGGCATCAAAATCCGGGAGTTGGTGCCAGATGGCGCTGGGTGCTGGCAAGAGCGCGAAGCGTCGCTCGAACTGGTCAGTGAATAATTATGAGATTCTCGAAGGGACATGACGTGATGAATGCTAGCAAAGCCCTTGAAAATCCGCAGCGCCGTTTCTGGCAACGGATTCAACAACAGCTGCTTGGTTTGATGCTGTTGCTACCAGCTGTCCATGCAATGGCCGCGTCGCTGGTTGATGTGCGGGAAAATACACTGGGCAAACACGGCATTGAGCTGGAGTTTGTGATGAATGGCGACTTTATGGAGCCACGCACCCGCATATCTTACGATCCGGCTGAGCTGTACATCGATTTTCGCGGTGTCGATTCCAAGCTGGCCATGTCCAAGCTGGATGTGAAAGCCGGTGGCCTCAGTAGTGTTACCACGACCAGCATTAACGATGGTGTGCGCGCTGTTCTGCACCTGGACAAACTGACTTCCTACCAAACCAAACGAGTCGATAACAAGTTCATCGTATCGCTGGGGCAGGCCATTTCCGGTGCTGGTCAGGAAGGTCAAGGCGGGCAGATCAATGCCATTAAAGCCATTGATTTTCGCCGTGGTAAAGGTAACGAAGGGCGGATGCTGGTGTTTATGAAGAACACCTCTGCAGCCGTGGACGTGCACCAGCAAGGGCCACGCATTGTTGCCGAGTTCCTTAACACCGCCATTCCGGATGACCTGATTTATCAGCTGGATGTGACTGATTTCGGGACGCCGGTAAAAAGTATTGAGACCTTCCGTGACGGTGATAAAACCCGCATGGTGATCAAACCAAGTGGTGATTACACCTTCCGTTATCAGCAGGCCAATAATCTGTTCACTCTGGAAGTTTTCCCGAAAGCAAAAGCAGAGCAGGATAAGGAAAAAGCATCCTACGACGGTAAGCGGATTTCGCTGAATTTCCAGGATATCCCGGTCAGAACGGTGCTGCAGATCATTGCCGATTACAACAACTTCAACCTGGTAACCTCGGACTCGGTAAAAGGCAATATTACCCTGCGTCTTGACGGCGTACCTTGGGATCAGGCACTGGACATGGTGCTGAAAGTCAAAGGTCTGGGTAAGCGGGTTGACGGCAATATTCTGATGGTGGCGCCGGCGGATGAACTGGCCGCCCGTGAAGCGCAGGAACTGGAAGCCAAAAATAAGGTGCAGACGCTGGTACCGCTGTACTCCGAGTTTATTCCTATCAACTACGCCAAAGCCAAAGACTTGGCCGAGTTGATTAAAGGCAGCGACGCTAGCTTGCTGTCTGACCGTGGCAACGTCACGGTGGATGAGCGTACCAATACTCTGCTGGTGCAGGATACTGCTGATAAACTCAAAGAAATCAAACACCTTATCAGTGTGTTGGATGTGCCGGTCAAGCAGGTGCTGATTGAGTCACGCATTGTTACGGTGCGAGATAACGTCGTGGAAGACTTAGGGGTTCGCCTGGGCTTCACTGACCAACAAGGTAACGATGGCACTTCCGGTACGCTTGAAGGTGCCAACACTGTGGCCAGTGGCAATATCCCTATTCTCAATAACCGACTCAATGTGAACCTACCGGCGGCGGCTGAAAATGCTGCATCCATTGGTTTCCATGTCGCCAAGCTGGCGGACGGTACCTTACTGGATCTGGAGTTATCGGCTCTGGAACAGGAAAATAAGGCGGAAGTGATCTCCAGTCCGCGCTTAACTACTGCGAACCAGAAAGCGGCCTATATTGAACAAGGTACCGAGATCCCCTTTGTGCAAAGCACTTCTTCCGGGGCCACATCCGTTACCTTCAAAAAAGCGGTGTTGAGCCTGCGGGTAACACCGCAAATCACACCGGATAACAAAATCATTCTCGATTTGGTGATTACCGAAGATACCAAAGGTGAAACTGTACAGACCGGTACTGGTCTGGCTACTGCCATTGATACCAAGGAAATTGGTACTCAGGTGCTGGTGGATAACGGTGAAACCATCGTGCTGGGCGGGATTTTCCAGCAGGAACGTAAGAAAGTGGTATCGAAAGTGCCGTTGTTGGGCGATATCCCGGGCCTTGGCTGGTTGTTCCGTAATACCAATGATGCCAATAACAAGTCAGAACTGCTGATCTTCGTGACGCCACGTATCGTCACTGACGTGCAGTAATGATGATGAGCAGGCCAGGCTGAGGGGGCTGGCCTGCTGCCTTTTCGAGGGAGTAGACCGACATGATGAAAAAACACTGGCTTGCACTGCTGCCGCTGGTAGCTGTATTGGCAGGCTGCGGTGGCGGCGGTTCACTGGATGGCACCGGTGATACCACCGGTGGTACCACTACACCGCCGTCAGCCACGATACCGACGGTAGCGCTGGCTGTTTATGATTGCCCCAATCCTAGTGCGGCAACTATTGACGGCTGTACTCAGGTAACCAGTATCGATCCGCTGAAACCGGCGGTATTGTTGGTCACCGCCAAGGATGCGGATGGCAATGCGCAGGCCAGCAAGGTGGTGACCGTCAGCACTGATAAAGGTGCGTTGTCTCCTACCGACGGCAAAGTCCTGACCGACAGCAATGGTGAAGCATTGCTGCGCTTTAACGCAGGTACCGCGCAAGGTGTGGTGACTTTCGATGCTGACTCCGGTGATGCGACGACCTCCGTGTCGGCCAGTATTGGCTCGGTCAATGTCACTATGAACCTGAGTAGTGGCGCCGTCGAGCCGGTGGCCCAAGGGGCCAGCTTCTCTGTGCGCGCGGAACTGCTGGCCAATGGTCAACCGTATACCACGCCGGTACCGGTGACCTTCACTTCCCGTTGTGTCGATAGCGGCCAGGCTTCTTTGGATAACCCTGTTAACACCATTGCCGGTGTTGCTACTTCGACTTATCAGCTTACCGGCTGTGAAGGCCAGGACCTGATCACCGTGTCGGCCACGGTAGGCAGTAACAACCTGACTGAAACACTGACCCTGTCGTTGTCTTCATCGCCGGTAGGCTCCATTGCTTTTGACAGTGCCAACCCCGAGTATATTAATATCGAAGGCTCCGGCGGTACTCGTAACTCTACCGTCACCTTCATTGTTCGTGACCAGAACGGTTCGCCGAAAAAGGATGTGCCGGTAACGTTTGGGCTGGAAAACAACAAAGATGCGTCGTTGGAACAGACTAGTGCAGTTTCCAATGCCAGTGGCCAAGTCAGTACCACCCTTATCTCAGGTGCTCTGCCCAGCTCGCCCCGAGTCAAAGCCTATATCACCGCGCAACCTAACATTACCGCGGTGTCGCAGAATCTGGCTATCGGCACCGGCCTGCCGGATACCGACTCCTTCTCGTTGTCTATTGAAAACCATAACCCTTATGCGGCCAATATCAATGGTGTTGACGTCAATATCCGTATTGATATGGGCGACCAGTTCAACAACCCGCCGCCAGATGGCACCATGGTCACCGTTGTTACCGAAGGGGGCCGCGTAATAGGTAACTGTGCTACGCAAAAAGGCACCTGTAATGTGACCTGGACCAGCACTGACCCAAGGCCGCGAGACTTACGGACCACCATTTTGGCTTATTCCCAGGGGGAAGAAAGCTTTGATGATCTCAATGGTAATGGCCGCTTTGATCCCGATGTAGGCGGTGTCAGTGAGTTTGAAGCCAATCAGGATCAGGGTGAGCCCTTCCTGGATCTCAATGAAAATGGTGTCTGGGATACTCACGAGACCTATGTCGATAGCAACCATAATGGTCAATATGACAATGGTGAAGTGTTCTACGACTTCAATGGCAACGGCAAATATGACGGGCCGTCAGTGCGCTCAGTTGAGCCCTTCTATGCCGATGGTGGCCAGGTAACCTCAGGCCGTGACCGTCTGCCTCCCAATGGCATCTATGATGGCTTGCTGTGCCAGAGTGCTGATGCCGCCAACGGCCTTTGTAACAACCAGCCGGTTGATATGATGGCCTCCGGCGTGATTGTGTTCTCCGGCAACAACATCCAAGTGCTGCTGTGCGACGGTAATTATCAAAACTGTGGCACCCCATCCGCAACGGTAACGGCGACAACGCTTAATGCCTGTGTCTTTGATATTGCTCCGGATGGCACAATTAACCCGGCGCCTATTGCCACCGCCATCAGTTTTGAAGCCAAAACACCGCTGGAAATCAGCCGCGGTGGTTCCCAGAGTATGCCCAGTACCAGTGGCTACCCCGGTTTGGTGCTCAGTGATGTGCAAAGCAGCTGCCCCAACTTTGCCCGCTTCTCTGGCTACCTGACAGCCGGTAAAGGCACCGGGCAGGTCTTTATTTCTGCCAAGATAGGGGCAGTGGAAAGGGTATTGCCTGTTACTGTCAACAGTGGGCCCTGAGTTTTAACCTGAGAAAAACCCCGCATCGGCGGGGTTTTTTATTGTTATTTCGGCTATTTCACTCGCTTAGTTGCCGAAAGGCCGGACAATTGCGATAATCCGCCGTCACCTATCGACCTGTGGGGATGTTCATCCGGGCGTTTCGCCCTTGTTTCAGACAGCGAAGACGTAGCACCGAATATGGCAGAAAAACGCAATATCATTCTTATTGGCCCCATGGGGGCCGGCAAAAGCACCATTGGCCGTCAACTCGCCCAGGAATTGCACCTGGATTTTTACGATTCCGATCAGGAAATCGAGCGTCGTACCGGCGCGGATATTGCCTGGGTATTTGATGTGGAAGGCGAAGATGGTTTTCGCGTTCGTGAATCCCGGGTTATCGACGATTTAACCGAGTTGCAGGGTATCGTGCTGGCAACCGGTGGTGGCGCCGTGATCAACAAAGACGTGCGTAACCGTATTTCCGCGCGTGGCATTGTGGTCTATCTTGAAACCACCATTGAAAAGCAGCTGGCTCGTACGCAAAAAGACAAACGGCGACCGTTGCTACAAGTTGATGAACCTCGCGAGGTGCTGGAGTCACTAGCCGAAGAGCGTAATCCCCTGTATGAGGAAGTCGCGGATATCGTCGTGCGTACTGATGACCAAAGCGCCCGGGCGGTAGCCAACAAGATCATCGACCAACTGGGATTCTAACGATGCAGCGACTGGATGTAGGACTGGGCCAACGAAGCTATCCTGTCTTCATTGGTGAAGGTCTGCATCCGGCCCTGCAAGACGCTGTAAAAGGCCGGCAAGTGGTGGTGGTAAGTCAGCCCCCCCTGGCCGGCCATTTTGTTACCTTAAAAGCCTTTTTGGGTGACACCCCCCGCCGCCTATCTCACTACCTACTGCCCGATGGCGAACAGGCTAAAAACCTGCAGGAATTGGAAAAGCTGATCGGCCACCTGATTGAACAGAGTATGGGCCGTGATGGTTTATTGCTGGCTCTTGGTGGTGGCGTGACCGGTGATTTGACCGGTTTTGCCGCAGCCTGCTATCAGCGCGGCATTGATTTTATTCAGTTGCCGACGACCCTGTTGTCGCAAGTGGATTCAGCCGTAGGCGGAAAAACGGCGGTCAATCACCCACTGGGCAAAAACCTGATTGGTGCCTTTTACCAGCCACAAGGTGTCTATGTTGACCTCAATTGGCTTGACACCTTGCCGAGCCGGCAACTGTCTGCGGGGCTGGCGGAAGTGATCAAATACGGTGTCATTGCCGACGCGGATTTTTTTCGCTGGCTGGAAGCCAATATGCCGGCACTGCGCCAATGCGACAAAGCGACGTTGGCCTATGCCATTAGCCGTTCATTGACCATCAAGGCTGATATTGTCAGTCAGGATGAGCGGGAACAGGGCGTCAGGGCGCACTTGAATCTGGGTCATACCTTTGGCCACGCTATAGAGGCTCACCAAGGCTTTGGCGGCTGGTTGCACGGTGAAGCGGTGGCGGCTGGCATGGTCATGGCGGCGGCCCTTGCCAAGGGCCGGGGGATGCTGGATGATGAGCAAATGTCGCGTATTTACCGTCTGATCGCGGCAGCCGGGTTGCCTGTCAAAGGCCCTGAGAACATGGCTGTAGCCCATTACCTGCCGCTGATGCGGCGAGATAAGAAAGTACTGGCTGGCAAGTTGCGGCTGGTACTGCCTGATGGGCTGGGCTGTGCCTGCGTCGTGGCTGATGCCACAGAGGAAGAAATTGACGCTGCCATAGAAGGTGTTCAGACGGCCTGACCTGATAAGTGAGCCATGTCTGATCAGCTGACCAACCTGCTGCAACGTATTCAGCACCTGCTGCACTTCAGCCCCGACCCGATTATTGTCACTGAGCGTGATGGTAGCCTGCGTGGCCACCTGCTAAACCGTCTACTGGATAACCTCCCCAAAGGCCTGGATGTGGCACTGGTGCGTTGTCGTAAAGCGCCGGGGATCCGCAAGATGCGCACCGATGTGTTGACCCAGTGGTTTCAAGACCCGCTTTTTAATCCCGATGATACGCTCGTTGAAAGCTACCTGAGGATGCGCCAGGAGCCGGTCAACCGGCTGTTGGTGATTGAAAGCACTGAAGCTATCTCAGGGCAATTACTCAGTGAGTGGCAGACTCTCGCCGATGAAGTCAGTGAGCAGATGCAGTTGTTATTGCTGGTGCCCTCCTCGGCACAAGTACCGGCACGAGACTGGCAAGCAGTGTATGTCGGGCAAGACAGTGGCATAGAGCCAGAAGCAGAGCCAGCGCAGCGTCGGCCGCTCTGGCTTTGGCCGTTATTGGCAATCTTGGTGGTGGCTATTTCGGCGGCCATTATCTGGCTTACCAGAGCACCGGCCGGCAGTGGCGGCGATGCGGTTCGCCAAGCGGTGGCGGTCAAGTTGCCCGTTAGCAGCGCGGCACCAGCCACTGAACCCGATGACAACCACCGTGTTAAACAGGCCATGCTGCCGCCACCGGTAAAAAGCGAGCCGTCGTTGGCAACGGCTGAACAAGCTTCGTCTGTAGACAGCACTAAGTCAGCAAGTGGTGCAGTAGCCAGCAAGGATGATGCCCCTTCGACAGATATTGCCAAGCCGTCTGAGAATAACAGTGAGGCAACAGCAGAAACATCGACACCGGCGGCAAAACGGCAGGAGCCAATAACACCAGCGGCAACACCGGCGCTAACGCCAGCACCAGTCTCGACAACACCTCATGAAGAGGCAGCCGCCAATAAAACTGAACCGCAAGGTACCACGCCATCAGCGGTAGCTATGGCCCCTTGGCCCACGGCAATTGCAGATAACCATTTTGGCATTCAGCTGATTGCCGGGCTCAGTCGCAGCAAGCTGGAAGCAGCGCTCAAGGCACACCCGCTCAAAGGCTGGCAGTTGGCTGTCACCAAGCGCCATGGCAAGGCGTTTTATCTCGCCATATGGGGTGATTTTGCCACCATTGCGGAAGCTCGGACGGCAATCAAAACCTTGCCGGAGTTTTATCGTAAAGGCGGTGCCTGGCCAAAATCGTATCGTAAAATCAAGGCAGAAATTGCCGCCGCCTCTCGTTAGAATGGCGCTTGACTTCGAATGACGGCCTTCGCATGAAAAAACACCGAGCCTTCCTGAAATGGGCGGGTGGCAAATACACCTTGGTTGATCACATCAGCCAGCACTTACCGCCAGGGGATGTGCTGGTTGAGCCCTTCGTGGGAGCCGGTTCGGTGTTTCTTAACAGCCAGTTTGAGCGTTATGTTCTGAACGATATCAACCCGGATCTGATTGCCCTTTATCAGCATCTGGCGGCAGAGCCTGGACGTTTTATTCGCGATGCCGCCGAGCTGTTCCGGCCAGAAACCAACCACCGAGAGTGCTACTACCGGTTACGTACGGAATTTAATGGCTGCACTGACAGCTACCGCCGATCCTTGTTGTTTTTATACCTCAATCGGCATGGCTATAACGGTTTGTGCCGCTACAATCGCAGTGGTGGCTTTAACGTGCCGTTCGGGTCGTATAAAAAACCGTACTTTCCAGAAGACGAACTGTGGTTTTTCGCTCATAAAGCCCGGTACGCCACATTTACCTGCCAGCACTTTGTCACGCCAATGCAAGCAGCCCAGGCTGGCGCCGTAGTCTATTGCGATCCACCCTATGTACCGTTGTCGGTGACCGCCAGTTTTACAACCTATGCCGCCAGTGGTTTTAGCCTGGACGACCAGGCTATGCTGGCGAAAACCGCGCTGGAGTCATCCCGCCGTGGCGTGAGTGTGCTGATCTCTAACCATGACACCGAGCACACTCGCTGGCTGTATCGTGACGCCTTGCTCAATACCGTCAAGGTCAAGCGCAGCATTAGCCGTAACGGCAGTGGCCGCCAGAAAGTCGCTGAGTTACTGGCACTTTATGCGGGTGAGGAAGAAATGTCGGTAGAGCTGGCGGACGTAGTCAGCCTGAATCGGAAGATAGCTCAGCGCTGAACGCGCGGAGTGTTGCTGTCACTACTGTGGCTGGTCAGCAATTCCAGCAGATCCAGAAAGTGCAGTTGGGCCGAGGCGCTTTTGCCAAATAGCCACTGGCTCCAGCTGACTTCCTGATGGGCCAGGCAGGTATCACCCTGATCAGCAGGGCACGGCACCAGATGTTGATGCAGTGGGGAAGCCGCAGCCAGTACCAGCACGGCACCAATGGCAAGCAGGCCAATAGCCTTTTTGACGCGCATCTGAGTCTCCCTTTCCACTGACAATGAATTTCAGTATACCCTGTTGCTCAAATCCTAGCCAACAGAAAAAGCCGGGCCTGTGATCGGCCCGGCCTTTTAGGCTCAGTCCAGCCCGGCCAGGCAAATGTATTTCAGTTCCATATATTCATCCAGGCCATAATGCGAGCCCTCCCGGCCCAACCCTGAGGATTTTATGCCGCCAAATGGGGCTACCTCGTTGGATACCAGGCCTGTATTAACGCCGACCATCCCGGACTCCAGCGCCTCGGAAACCCGGAATACACGGCCGAGATTCTGGGCGTAAAAATAAGCCGCCAAGCCAAAAGGTGTGTCATTGGCCATGTCGATGCCTTGCTGTTCGTCATCAAAGGTGAAGATCGCCGCCACCGGGCCAAACGTTTCTTCATGGGCCAGTTGCATGTCCTGCGTCATACCGGTCAGTAGCGTGGGCTCAAAAAAGGTGCCCCCCTGTGCAGCTAACTTGCCGCCCAGTTGTAAGCTCGCCCCTTTACTAACGGCATCGTCAATATGGCGCTGTACTTTGGCCACCGCCTGCTCGGTGATAAGTGGCCCGGTAGTCACGCCTGTTTGTGTACCGGGGCCAACTTTCAGGTTCTTCATGGCGGCACTGAGTTTTTCTACAAAGGCATCCTGTACCGAGCGCTGAACATAGATACGGTTGGCGCAGACGCAGGTTTGGCCGGCGTTGCGGAATTTAGCGACCATGGCACCTTCGACAGCGGCGTCCAGATCCGCATCATCAAATACCAGGAACGGTGCATTGCCACCAAGCTCCAGCGACAGCTTCTTGATGTCGTGGGCGCATTGCTCCATCAGCAGGGCGCCGACTTTTGTGGAGCCGGTAAAAGAGAGCTTGCGCACCTTGCTGGAGGCGGTGAGTTCGCCACCAATGGCACTGGCATCGTCGCCGGTAACCATATTCAGCACCCCAGCCGGGAGACCGGCGCGCTCTGCCAGCACCATCATGGCCAGTGCGGTCAGCGGCGTTTCCGCCGCGGGTTTGACCACCACGGTGCAGCCGGCTGCCAGTGCCGGGCCAACCTTGCGGGTGATCATCGCTGCCGGGAAGTTCCAGGGGGTAATGGCTGCGACCACCCCAACCGGCTCGCGGCGCACCATGATCCGCTGGTCGGCTTTGGGCGCCGGGATCAAATCACCGTAAGCGCGCTTGGCTTCTTCTGCAAACCACTGAATAAAAGAGGCGGCATATGCCACTTCCCCTTTGGCTTCTGCCAATGGCTTGCCCTGCTCGGCGGTCATGATGCGGGCCAGATCCTGCTGATTATCCATGAGCAGTTGATACCAGCGGTAGAGCAGTTCACTGCGCTGCTGCGCGGTGTTTTTTTGCCAGCCAGCCAGCGCTTGATGGGCGGCGTCGATAGCCTGTTTGGTTGCGGCTGCACCCAGGTTAGTCACCTGGGCCAGCACTTCGCCATTAGCGGGGTTGGTAACAGCGAAATGTTCAGCAGCGTTCTGCCATTGACCATTAATGTAGGCTTGCTGGCGTAGCAGCGACGGATCATCTAATTGCATGTTTTCCTCCTTGGCCTGATGTAACGACCCTAACAAAGGTGAGCCAGCCAGCCAATGAACGTACGACGAGCTTGGTTTACAATAGCGCCAATTGCTGCTGGAGCCTGCTATGAAAGACTATCTGATTGCCCCGTCTATTCTGTCTGCCGATTTTGCCCGCCTCGGTGACGATGTTACCCGGGTACTGTCGGCGGGTGCCGACGTCGTGCATTTCGATGTGATGGACAACCATTATGTTCCGAACCTGACCATCGGCCCCATGGTTTGCCAGGCGCTGCGTGATTACGGCGTCAGTGCCCCCATTGATGTGCATCTGATGGTCAAGCCGGTGGATAGGATCATCCCCGACTTTGCCAAAGCGGGGGCCAGCATCATTACCTTCCACCCGGAAGCCTCCGAGCACATTGACCGTACATTGGGGCTGATCAAAGACCATGGCTGCCAGGCCGGATTGGTGTTGAACCCGGCAACGCCACTGCACTATCTGGACTATGTGATGGATAAGCTGGATGTGATTTTGCTGATGTCGGTTAACCCGGGGTTTGGTGGCCAGTCGTTCATTCCTGCCACACTGGATAAACTGCGTCAGGTTCGCCAGCGCATTGATGCCAGTGGCCGTGACATCCGCCTGGAAGTCGATGGCGGCGTCAAGGTTGATAATATTGGCGCCATTGCCGCTGCGGGCGCTGACATGTTTGTTGCCGGCTCCGCTATTTTCAACCAAGCGGATTATGCTGCGGTGATTAATGCCATGCGGGCTGAAATCGCCAAGGCCACCGCGTGATCAAAGCCATTGCCTTTGATCTGGATGGCACCCTGGTCGACAGCCTGCCGGATCTGGCCTGGGCGGTAAATCAATTGCGTCAGCAACTGGCGCTGGCGCCGGTAACCTGCGCGCAGGTCAGTCAGTGGATAGGCAATGGTATTGGCAAGCTGGTGGAGCGGGCCAGTGCTGACGCCGGGTCGCCGCCACAGGCCCTGGCGCTTTTTGAGGCGGCCTATGCCGGGCATCTGGTGGTGGACTCGACGCTGCGCAGCGGAGCCAAAATGCTGCTGGCGGCTCTTGGTGAAAGGCAGCTGCCGCTGGCTCTGGTTACCAACAAGGCGCAGCGCTTTGCCGAACCCTTGGTGGCTGGGCTGGGCCTGGCGCCATTTTTTACTCATGTTCTTTATGGTGACTCGCTGGCAGCCAAAAAGCCGGATCCCCTGCCGCTGCACTGGTTGTGTCAGCAGTGGCAGATAACATCCGCCGAGCTGATGTTGGTTGGTGACTCCAAAAACGATATTGCCGCCGCCAAAGCGGCGGGCTGCGTTGGGGTTGGCTTGACGGGCGGTTACAACTACGGGGAAGATATCGGTCTTTGTCATCCCGATTTTGTTATCGATTCATTACCGGGGCTGCTGACGCTGCCGCCCCTGCAAACGAGGTAGTACGCAACATGTCCAAACCCATTGTGTTAAGCGGTGCTCAGCCGTCCGGTCAGCTCACCCTGGGCAATTACCTGGGTGCCTTGCGCCAATGGGATCAGATGCAGTCAGACTATGACTGCCTTTATTGCATTGTTGATTTGCACGCCATTACCGTACGCCAGGACCCGGCCGCACTGCGTGAGGCCACTATCGATAGCCTGGCGCTGTATCTGGCCTGTGGCATTGACCCCAGCCGTTCGGCGGTATTTGTGCAGTCTCACGTGCCAGAGCACGCGCAACTGGCTTGGGTGCTGAACTGTTACACCCAGTTTGGTGAATTGGCGCGGATGACCCAGTTCAAAGACAAGTCAGCGCGCTTTGCTGACAATATCAATGCCGGCCTCTTTACCTACCCGGCGCTGATGGCCGCGGACATCCTGCTTTACCAAGCTAACCAGGTGCCGGTGGGCCATGACCAGAAACAGCATCTGGAACTGTCTCGTGATGTGGCGTTTCGCTTTAACAATCTGTACGGCGATACCTTTACGGTGCCGGAGCCCTTTATTCCGAAAGTAGCCGCGCGGGTAATGAGCTTGCAGGACCCAACCAAGAAAATGTCCAAGTCAGATGACAACCAGGGCAATTTCATTGGCCTGCTTGAAGATCCGAAAAAAATCACCAAGAAAATCAAACGCGCCGTTACTGACTCTGATGAGCCGCCTCGTGTTGCCTTCGATACGGAGAACAAGCCGGGGGTATCCAACCTGCTGGGCATTTTGTCGGCGATCAGCGGTAAGTCTGTCGAGGCCCTGGAAGCAGAATACGAAGGGCGGATGTACGGCCACCTCAAAGGTGATGTGGCAGATGCCGTGGTCAGCCTTATTGAACCGGTGCAGGCGCGTTTTCGTGAACTGCGCGAAGATCGCCCACAGCTTGATGCCATCATGCGTGACGGTGCCGAAAAGGCCAGTGCCCGGGCTGCCGAGACCCTGAAAAAAGTCTACCAGGCGGTCGGTTTCGTCGCGCGGCCCTGATGATGCACCTGGGGCAAACACTGCGCGAGCTGCGTATCGCCAAAGGACTTACCTTGACGCAGCTGGCAGAACAAACCGGCACACACGTGGGTAATCTGTCGCGCATTGAGCGCGACAGTACCAACCCGTCGCTGGACTTGTTGCGCCGTATTGCCCGGGCGTTGGATATGGCACTGTCAGACATTTTTTCCATCGCCGAAGAAGGCATGCAAAAAGAAGAACAATACCGCCGCCATGTATTGTGTTGCCTGTTCAGTCATCTGCCGCAGGCCGACCAGGCGCTACTGGTGGATATGGCGCAGCTACTGCAAAAGCGCCACGAGCAGGCAGACTGACGCCATGCTGCTGGTTATCGACAACTACGACTCTTTTACCTTCAATCTGGTGCAGTACTGCCAGGTACTGGGCCAGCAGGTTACGGTGTACCGAAATGACCAGCTTAGCGTCGCCGATATTGCTGCGCTGGCACCACGGCGGTTATTGATTTCGCCCGGTCCTTGCAGCCCCAGTGAAGCGGGCATTTCTGTTGAGGTGATCCGTGCTTACGCCGGGCAGCTGCCCATACTGGGGGTCTGTCTGGGGCACCAGGCCATGGCTCAGGCTTTTGGCGGGCTGGTCGTCAGAGCGCCCAGGGTGATGCACGGCAAAACCAGTCCGGTCAGCCATGATGGCAGTGGGGTCTTCAACGGCCTGCCGATGCCTCTGACGGTTACCCGCTATCATTCGCTGATAGTTGATGAAGCCCACCTGCCGGCCGACTTTGTGGTCAACGCCCGGAGTGACGATGGCCTTATCATGGGCATGCGCCACCGTCACTGGCCACTGCATGGAGTGCAGTTCCACCCAGAGGCAATTCTCACGGAAGCCGGCCATCATTTGCTGAGCAACTTTCTAAGCTGCTGAACTATCAGAAAATCCTACCCAAAGGCGCTATCAATTAGCCTGGCCAATGCTCCATTATGTCGGTTGTGGCCGGAATTTTGCGACAATCGAGGCTATCTGAACGCGCAGAAAAGTCTGCTGACTTTTCCGATGCTGGCGGCAACTCTGGTGCCTGCACCGGCCGTCGTCCAATTAACAGGAGTGAAGTGATGTCTGACCATATGCCCGTTACCCGTGCCACTTTTGACGAAGTCATGGTGCCTAACTACAACCCTGCCAATATCATCCCGGTTCGGGGTAAAGGTGCCCGTATCTGGGACCAGCAAGGCGACGAGTACGTGGATTTTGCCGGTGGCATCGCCGTTAGCGTACTGGGCCACTGCCACCCGGCATTGGTTGGTGCCCTGAAAGAACAGGGTGAGAAACTCTGGCACCTGTCTAACGTGATGACCAACGAGCCGGCCCTGCGCCTGGCGAAAAAACTGACTGACGCCACCTTCGCTGAGCGTGTCTACTTTGCCAACTCCGGCGCTGAGGCCAACGAAGCAGCCTTTAAACTGGCCCGTCGTTACGCACTGGATCACTTCGGTGAGCAGAAAAACCAGATCATCTCGTTTAGCAAAAGCTTCCACGGCCGGACTTTCTTCACCGTCACCGTAGGTGGCCAGGCTGCTTATTCTGACGGTTTTGGCCCGAAACCCGGCGCCATTGACCATATTCCGTTCAATGATCTGGCCGCGCTGGAAGCAGCTATCAGTGACAACACTTGTGCGGTGATCATGGAGCCGATGCAGGGTGAAGGCGGTATTGTTCCGGCTGAGCAGGCCTTTATCGAAGGGGTTCGGGCACTGTGCGACAAACACAACACCCTGTTGGTATTTGATGAAGTGCAGACCGGTATGGGCCGCTCTGGTCATCTCTATGCCTACCAGAAATACGGCGTGACGCCGGACATCATGACCAGCGCCAAGTCACTCGGTGGCGGTTTTCCGGTCGGCGCTATGCTGACCACTGCCAAGATTGCGGCCAGCCTCAAGCCGGGCACCCATGGCTCTACTTACGGTGGTAACCCGCTGGCCTGTGCTGTAGCTGAAGCAGTGATTGATACGGTTAACACCGCAGAAGTGCTGGCAGGGGTGAAGCAGCGTGAAGCCTGGTTCCGCGAGCACCTGGACGCCATTAACGCCAAGTACTCCGTTTTTGCCGAAGTTCGTGGTATGGGCATGTTGCTGGGTGCGGCACTGAACGACAATTACAAAGGCCGTGCCCGTGATTTCCTCAATGCCGCTATCGACGAAAAACTGATGGTCTTGGTCGCGGGTGCTGACGTGGTGCGCTTTGCGCCGTCACTGGTGATCAGTGAAGCTGATATCAAAGAAGGCATGGCCCGTTTCGAGCGTGCCGTTGCTAAAGTCGTCGGCGCCTGAGCCGCAGGAGGCGGTTTGGCCGCCTCCACCGACCCTGTTGTAAAAGGAGCCATCTATGCTGGTTGTTCGCCCTATTACCAGCCAGGATCTGGGCGCCCTGATGCGCATTGCTGAGGAATCCGGTATCGGATTTACCTCACTGCCGGTGAACAAAGAACGTTTGGCGGCCAAAATTGCGCATTCTGAAGCCTCATTTGCATTATCTGATGTGGACTGCGAGAGCGGTGAGCAGGGATATCTGCTGGTACTGGAAGACACCGACAGTGGCGAAGTGGTGGGAACTACCGCGCTGGAGGCCCGGGTTGGCCAGTCGGATGCCTTCTGGCATTACCATCTGGGTCAGGCGGTGCATTCATCGCCGGCACTGGGTATTCACAAGACCCACCAGACCCTGACACTGTGTAACGATTACACCGGTGTCTCAGAGCTGTGCACCTTGTTTTTGAGTGAAAGCCACCGTTTTGGCTATAACGGCCGCTTACTCTCCAAGTGCCGCTTTTTGTTCCTGGCTGAGTTTCGTGACCGTTTTGCCGAAGTGGTGATTGCCGAGATGCGTGGGGTCAGTGACAGTGACGGCGAGTCGCCGTTCTGGCACTGGCTGCAGGAGCACTTTTTCGATATGGACTTTCCCCGTGCCGACTACCTGTCGGGGCTGGGCAAGAAAACCTTTATCGCCGAGCTGATGCCGCGCCACCCGGTGTATGTCGGCCTGCTGCCCAAAGCCGCGCAGGATGTGATTGGCAAAGTCCATGACAAGACCCGCCCGGCCCTGAAACTGCTGACCGCTGAAGGGTTCCGCTGGCGTGGCTATGTGGATGTTTTTGATGCTGGTCCAACGGTGGAATGCGATATTGACCAAATCAAGGCGATCCGTGAAAGCGAACGCCTGCAGGTATTGATTGGTGATACCAGTGATGGTCTGCAAACCATGATCTCAAATACCAACCTGACTGCATTTCGCTGCACTCTGGCACCGGCGCTGCACAAAAAGGGCGATCTGGTGATCGATCAGGCCACGGCCGACGCTCTGGGCGTTCGGGCGGGCGACTGGGTGCGCGCTATTGCTTTTGAAAAGGAGTAAGCCATGACACAACTGATTAATGGCCAGTGGCTGGCCGGTGAAGGCCCGTCCTTTCAATCATTAAACCCTGCTGACGGCAGCGTCATCTGGCAGGGCCAGGGCGCCAGCCCGGCGCAGGTAGATGCCGCTATCAGCGCTGCCCGGGCGGCAGCTGTTGCCTGGGCTGATAAACCGCTGGCAGAGCGGCTGGAATTGGCTAACCGCTTTGCGGAGCTGGTCAAGGCCAACACTGAAACGCTGGCACGCACCATCGCCGAGGAAACCGGCAAGCCATTTTGGGAAACCAAAACAGAAGTCGGCGCCATGGTGGGTAAGGTGGCTATTTCCACCAAGGCTTACCACGAGCGTACCGGTGATGTGGAAAATGAACTGCCAGGGGCCCGTGCCTTTATCCGTCATAAGCCGCATGGCGTGGTAGCGGTGTTTGGCCCCTATAACTTTCCCGGCCACCTGCCCAACGGTCATATCGTTCCGGCCCTGATTGCCGGTAATACCGTGGTATTCAAACCCTCCGAGCTGACGCCGAAAACCGCTGAAGCAATGCTCAAACTGTGGCTCGAAGCGGGCCTGCCCGCCGGGGTAATCAACCTGGTACAGGGCGAGCTGGAAACCGGCAAGGCTCTGGCCAGCCACCCTGGTATTGATGGTTTGTTCTTTACCGGCTCATCCAACACGGGCCATCTGTTGCATCAACAGTTCGGTGGCCAACCGGAGAAAATCCTGGCGCTGGAAATGGGCGGTAATAACCCGCTTATCGTCCGTGATGTGGCGGATATTCAGGCGGCTGTGCATGAGATCCTGCAATCAGGCTACATTTCCACCGGCCAGCGTTGTACCTGTGCCCGGCGCTTGTTTATCCCCCGCGGTGAGCGCGGCGATGCGCTGGTAGCGGCACTGACGCAAGCAGTGCAGAACCTGCGCGTGGGCGGCCAGTTTGACGAAGAACAACCGTTCATGGGGCCGCTGATCTCTGAAAAAGCCGCGCAAGGTATGGTGGCGGCACAGGAACGGCTGCTGTCGCTGGGCGGCAAAGCGCTGGTAGCGCTTGCACACCTGCAAAAAGGTACCGGCCGAGTATCACCGGGTTTGATCGATGTCACAGACATCACCGACCTGCCTGATGAAGAATACTTCGGGCCGCTGGTACAGCTGATCCGCTACGACGACTTTGATCAGGCGATTGCTGCTGCGAATAACACCCGCTACGGGTTATCCGCTGGCCTGCTGGCAGACAGCCGTGATGACTGGGAGTACTTCTTCCGCCGTATTCGCGCCGGTATTGTGAACTGGAACCGCCAAACTACAGGCGCCTCCAGTGCCGCACCTTTCGGTGGCGTCGGTGCTTCCGGTAACCACCGTCCCAGCGCTTATTACGCCGCTGATTACTGCGCTTATCCGGTGGCCAGTGTGGAAGTGGACACGCTAAAAGTGCCCGCCAGCCTGGCTCCCGGCCTGAGCCTGTAACCCTTACAGACGGCAGCCAGGTGGCTGCCGTCTTTGCAAATAAATGAGGTTTCCATGCACAAGGACATTAATACCCTCTTCAATGCGCTCTGGAACAGCTACCTGAAGGTCACGCCCAGTGCCGCCAAGGTACATGCGCTGCTGGCCAGTACCGAGCAGGGTGACGACATTATCAATGACCACGTGGCCTTCCGCACTTTCAATCTGGCGAAAGTGAACCTGGAGAAGCTGGCGGCCCACTTTCTGGCGCTGGGTTATGAGCAAAAAGGGGAGTATCACTTCGAGGCGAAAAAGCTCTACGCTCGCCATTATGAACACCCTGATGCCACGCAGCCGAAGGTCTTTATCTCTGAGCTGCTGGTAGAGCAGTTCAGCCCGGCCCTGCAAAGCCTGGTAGAAAAAATGGTCGCGCAAGTGGATAGCGCGGCGGTGACAGCCGATGACTTCCTCTATTCCGGTACGCACTGGCAAATCAGCCATGAGGACTACCAGGCACTGCTGGCGGAAAGCGAGTACGCCGCCTGGATGGCCGCTTATGGCTATCGGGCCAACCACTTCACGGTGTCGGTCAACCACCTGGAAAAATTCGAAACTCTGGAGTCCGTAAATCAGGCATTGCAAGACGCCGGTTTCGTGCTGAACAGTGTCGGTGGGGAAATCAAAGGCAGTGCCGAGGTGTTTTTGGAGCAGTCTTCCACCATGGCGGATAAAGCTGACGTTAAATTCACCGATGGCACCTTCAGCATTCCCAGCTGTTTCTACGAGTTTGCCCGCCGTTACCCGCTGCCCGACGGTAAGCTTTACACCGGCTTTGTGGCTGCCAGTGCCGACAAAATTTTTGAAAGCACCAACGCCAAGGGCGGCTGAAAACGCGCCCTGAGCTGATAAAAAAGGCCGCAATAGCGGCCTTTTTCGTTTTTATTCCACGCCGTATTTTTTCTTCAGTGCCTGCCACTGGCCGGTACGCATCAAATCCAGGCGGCCTTCTTCCAGCCACTTGGCATATTTCGGGCCGGTACGCTTGTTGGAGCAGGCGACATACAGCGGCACCGGTTTGGTGAAGCTGCCGACATCGCGGATCACCTTGGTCAGGTGGTGGCTTTTGAGGTAGTGCAGCATCTGCCGTTGCGGCGCGGCAATAACGTCGATTTCCCCCATCCGTAGCCGCCGCACCAGCTCATCAAAACCTTGGCTGGGCAGGACAGTAATGAGGTTATGGGGCTTCATTTTCTTGAATGGTGCCAGGGCGGCAGCCATGCGGGAGTTGTTGATCACTCCGACCCGGCGGCTCTGGAAGCTGTTGAGATCTTCATAGACCAGTGGGTCACTTTTACGCACAAACAAGTGCGGTGACATGACCGTCCAGGGTTCGTTGGTAAAGTTAAGCTCTGGTGCCTCATTGGTGTAAAGGCCCAGCAGGCAGTCGTAGAGGCCGGTATCGGCACCGTGCAGCATGGCGTCCCAGGGCACGACATTGTAGTTGACGGTGTCGCCATGATTTTTGAAGATGGCTCGGGCTGCTTCGACGAAAAAGCCGGGGTGGTCGGTGCCAGGCTGGCCGTTAAAAGGGTAGCCGGCCGGGCCACGTAAACGCACTTCATCGGCTTGGGTTGCCCCGGCAGCCAATAGCAGAACCAGCGGTAACAACTTCATTTTCATCTGCTTTCTCCTTAGAGCGAGTCTATGGCTTAATCTTAGGCTAAGCCCGTCTGCCATGGTACTGACAATCTGGCAGCGATGATGCACCTAAATCTGACAAACGAGGTCGCCTGCGTGTCTTTGACCAACAAAATCATCAAACAGCTCAATGATGTGATCCTCGGTAAGGATGACGCGGTGCGACTGGCCCTGAGTTGTTTACTGTCACGGGGCCATCTGTTGATTGAAGATGTACCCGGTACCGGTAAAACAACACTGTCTCATGCCTTGGCTTGTGTGCTGGGGTTGGACTACCAGCGGGTGCAGTTTACCTCGGACATGTTGCCAGCCGACCTCATCGGCGTGTCTATTTTCCGCCAGGATCAGGGGCGGTTTGAATTCCAGCCTGGTCCCTTGTTCAGCCAGGTGTTATTGGCCGATGAAATTAATCGCGCCAGCCCGAAAACGCAAAGTGCCTTGCTAGAAGCGATGGCAGAAGGGCAGGTCAGTGTTGATGGCCATAGTCACCACCTGCCACAGCCGTTTTTTGTAATTGCCACACAAAACCCGGTGGATCAGGCCGGCACCTACCCTCTGCCGGAATCGCAACTGGACCGTTTTGCCATGCGCATTACCCTGGGGTTCCCAGATGCCCGGGCGGAGCGGCAGTTATTACAGGGCAAGGCAGTGGCCTACCAGAATATACCAGCGTTGGTTGATGCCAGTACGCTGGCCGGATTGCAGCAGGCAGTAGACCGCGTTCGGGTGTCGGACGATCTGCTGGATTACCTGTTGGCCCTGTTGGCGGCATCAAGGCAACTCAGCGACGTACCTCGGCCGCTATCGCCGCGGGCCGGCCAGGCCATTTTAGCAGCAGCCAAGGCCTGGGCGGTGTTGACTGGGCGTGAATTTGTACTCCCGGAAGATATCCAGGCGGTATTTACGGCGGTGGCCGAGCATCGTCTGAGCCCGGTGGGTCAGCACAGCCAGGGGCATTATGCGCAGCTGATCCTCAATCACGTGGACCCAGTACGCTTATGATCCGTGCCTGGCAGCAGCGCTTTTTGGCCCGGCGCCAGCCGCCACGGGCTGATAGCCAGCTTAACAACGCCAATATTTATATTCTGCCAACTGCCTTTGGTTATCTGTATCTGTTGGCGACGCTGGTGATCTTTTTGCTGGGTACCAACTATCAGAACAACCTGATCCTGCTGTTGGCTTTTTTTCTTGGCAGTGTCTTTGTCACTACCATGTACCTCACTCACCGCAACCTTGCCGGTTTACAACTGGCCCGGCTGGCCCCGGCGCAGCAGGTGGCGGGGGCTGATTTGTTGCTGCCGGTGCAGCTGCAAGGACAGCAACATCAGATATTGGAGCTGGCTTATCGGCAAGGGCCGGTGAGCCGGCTGTCGGTTGATGGTGTGCAGCGGCTGGAAGTGCTGGCGGGCGCCGTAACAACACGGGGCTGGCATAAGCCCGGGCGGCTAACGGTGGCTAGCCGTTTCCCACTGGGGCTGTTTCGCGCCTGGTCTTATCCGGATCTGGCGCAGCAGGTGCTGGTTTATCCGGCTCCAGAACCCTGGCCACGCCATGGCATGGCGTTGACCGACAAACCCGCAGCGCTAGCGCAACCGGACAGTGACTGGCAAGGCCTCAAACAGTATCAGCCGGGTGAGTCACTGCGGCAGGTGGCCTGGAAACAGCTCGCGCAAGGGCGGGGGATGTGGTCTAAGCAATTTGCTGGTGCCATTGAGACTGACAGTCAGTGGTTACGCTTACAAGCTATACCGGGCGGCCTGGAACAGCAGCTGGCGCGGGTGTGCTGGCAGGTGCTGGATGCCAGTAGCCGTGGCGAGCGTTACGGCCTGCAACTGGGCGAGCAAACGCTGGAACCGGCGAGTGGTACGGCCCACCGTGACCGTTGCCTGCGGGCGATTGCGCTCTATCAGGGGGCTTCATGAAAGGCCTGCTACCCAGGCAAACCTTACTTTGGCTTATCGTCGCCCAGCTGCTGGCGGTATTGCCCAATTGGCCGGAACTGCTCTGGCCGGTGCGTCTGATTAACCTGCTTTGCTTGGCCTGGAGCAGTGCCTTACTGCTGGGGCGCGCACGCCCTCTGGAACGGCACTGGCGGTTGCTATTAACGGTAGCGGCATTAGTCATAGTGGCGGTCACGGCCCCGGGGCGCGGGCTGTTTCACAGCATGCTGGCCATGCTGGTGCTCGGTTACAGCCTCAAGTTACTGGAAGTTCGCAGTGCCAGGGATGTCTACGCTCTGGTGCTGTTTGGTTTGATTCTGGTGGCAACCGCGCTGATCTTCGAGCAGGGCATGGTGATGCTTCCCTACTTGCTGGCGGCGGCACTGGCGCAATTGGCTGTGGTGCTGTCGCTGCTGAGCCGGCAGCCGGTTCGCCGCCATTTAGCCACCTTGGGGCGGGTTTGTCTGTGGAGTCTGCCGCTGACTATATTGCTGTTTTTACTGTTACCCCGGTTGTCACCGTTGTGGCAAATGCCCAATGCCAGTAGTGCCACCACCGGGCTGTCAGATACTCTCAATCCAGGCGATATTGCCCAGTTGTCCCGCTCGACCGAACTGGCCTTTCGGGCCACGCTGCCCTGGCACCCGGCCGCCGCCAGCCTGTATTGGCGAGCACTGACGTTGGAAGTCTTTGATGGCCGCGCCTGGCATCAGGCCAACTTTCGCCAACAGCGGCCGCGACGAACTGAGCACAACGAACAACCAGGTCAGTCGTGGCAACTCTATATGGCCAGTACGGGCCGGCAATGGCTGCCGGTGCTGCGTGGTTCAGAGCCGGCCGGCCCTGGCATGGGGGTTACCAGTGATGGGCGGATAGTGGCGTTACGGCCGCTAAGCGAACGCCGGCAATTTACCCTGCGTTTGCCTGCGACCATCACCAGCTCATCAGAGCCTGCCGCAGTGGTGGCACTGAATCTGCGCCTGCCAGCTACAGGTAATCCTCAGGCGCGGGCGCTGGCGCGCCGTTACCAGCGCCAGTATGCTGCGCCGGCGCAGCGGGCGGCGGCATTAAACCGGTTGTTTGCTGATGGCCAGTACCATTACAGCCTGACGCCGCCGCCTTTAGGTGCCAATGCTATTGATGCCTTTTTGTTCGGAACCCGAACCGGCTTTTGCGGCCATTATGCGTCGGCACTGGCGTTTTTATTACGTGCCAGTGGTATTCCGGCTCGCGTGGTGGCCGGTTATCAGGGCGGAAAATACCTGCCGGAAGGGGATTTTTACGCGCTCTATCAGTACGATGCCCATGCTTGGGTGGAAGCCTGGCTGCCCGGTAAAGGCTGGGTGCGTTTTGACCCTACCAGCCAAGTAGCACCGGAGCGGGTCAGCGAGGGTTTTGAGGAGCTGGCGCAGCAGCCCCGATTTGCCGCTGGCGCCGGCTGGCTATGGCAAATGCAGCAAAGCCAGCCGCTGCGGTGGCTACGTTATCAGGTGGCGCTGCTGGATTACCGCTGGCAGCGCTGGGTCGTTCAGTATGACAGTCACAGCCGTTCGACGTTGTTGCAGGCCTGGCTGGGCACCCGTAACGCACTGGTGGCCACTGGAGCCTTTACCGCCCTGCTGGTACTGGTGCTGACGTTACTGCACTGGCTTAGTGGCCGCCGCCAGCGAGTCCCCTTGGCAGCGGTGACACGCTGGTACTTACGGGCCTGCCGCAAGCTGCCTCTGGCGCGCCATCATGGCGAAAGCCCGGCCGATTTTGCGCAGCGGGTTGCAGCACGCTGGCCGGAGCTGGCGATGCCCTGGCAGGCCCTGACAGAACTTTATCAACGTCTTCGCTATGGTGATGCCGACCCGGCGTTATTGGCAGTATTAAAACGGCAGGTGCGCGCTTTGCCACGGAAGAAAACATGACCGACCCACAACTTCTCTGGCAGCAGGCCGCGGCCAGCTGGCAACGGCGTTTGCTGTGGCAAACCGATGAGCAGCAGGCAATGGCGTTGTGGCAACAGGCCCAGCTGCCATTATGGCTAGGGCCAGGGCACTTGACGCCGCGTCAGGCGCTGGCACGGCTGGGGCAGGAATGCGATCTGCTGGTGGTGGACTGGCGCCAGCAGATTGATCTCAACGCCTTTGGTGCACTCAGTGGCTGCCTGCGCGGGGGCGGCTTGCTGGTGCTTATTACTCCGCCCTTGGCAGAGCTGGCCGAACGCCACCCGTTAGGGCGCTGGCTGGCCCAGCAGTTAACTGATTATCGGCAAAGTGCCGGCCCCGAGAATGCTCCGTTGACGGCACTAACAGAGTGTCAGCAACAGGCGCGGGCGCTTGGCCGAAAAGTGTTCACTGGCCATCGAGGCCGGCCGCTGGTGCTCAGTGCTGATCGTGGCCGTGGTAAAACAGCGCTATTGGGCGTACTGGCTGCTGATGCTTTGGCCGCTGGCCGCGGCCCGGTGCTGGTGACGGCACCAGACAAAGCGGCCTTGGCGCCGTTATTTCAGTTTGCGGCCGCCCACCTAAAGGAAGCGCGGGAAACCGCAGAGGGGCTGGAGTGCAACGGTCAGCAATTGCGTTTTGTGGCCCCCGATGTGCTGTTGGCTGAGCAACCGACCGCCGCGCTGTTACTGGTTGACGAAGCGGCAGCGCTCCCGACCTTTATGCTTGATGCCATGGCCGACCATTATCGACGGCTGATTTTTGCTACAACTTTGCATGGCTATGAAGGTTCAGGGCGCGGTTTTGCCCTGCGCTTTTTACCGCGCCTGAAAAAACGTTTTACAGGTACCCGGCAATATCATTTGCAGACACCGGTGCGCTGGGCGGCCGGCTGCCCAGTCGAAGCCCTGGTAAACCGCCTGCTGCTGCTCGATAGCGATGCGCCCGCGCCAGCCAAGGGCCAAGAGCAATTGCATTGGCTGGATGCCAGTCAGCTGGTGGCCCGGCCACAGTGGCTACAGCAGGTTATGGGGTTGCTGGTCAGTGCTCACTACCAGACCTCGCCTGCCGATATTCAGCACTGGCTAAGCGACCCGAAGGTCAGTTTTGCGGTAGCCAGCCGCGCTGGGCAGGTTTGTGGGGTCTTGGCACTGGTAGCCGAAGGCGGCCTCAGTGCCGCCAACAGTCAGGCCATCGCGCTGGGCCAGCGGCGCCCGAAAGGGCATCTGGTACTGGCGGCTCTGGCGGCCCATCAGGGGTTGGTGCAGGCGCCGCAGTTGCATGGCTTACGGGTCATGCGTATTGCGGTTAGCGAGCCCGGGCAGGGGCTCGGTAGCCGCTTGCTGGCCGCGCTGGCACAGCAGGCTCAGCAGCAAGATCTGCTGACGGTCAGTTTTGCTGCCGATCCGGCCTTGCTGGGTTTTTGGTATTGGGCCGGCTGGCGGCCGGTGCGCTTGGGACAGCGCCCTGACAGTGCCTCCGGGCTCTTATCGGTGATGATGGCGCGCGGCCAAAGCAAACAAGGGCAAGCGTTAGTAACAGCGGCGCAGCAGCGCTTTTATGACGTGCTGCCCTGGCAGCAGCCATTGCCCTGGTCGTTAGTCAATGCTCTGTATCGCGGTGCTGAAGCCGCGCCTTTGACGGCGCAGGACCGGCAAGACTTGTACGCGTTTGCCCATGGCAACAGAGCGCCGGAAACCTTACGGCTGGCGCTGTGGCGTTTGGCCTGGGGGTGGGCAGCCGAGGGTGACTGCCCGGCACTGCTATTGCAATGGCTGTTGGCACCGGCGTCGTTGACCGGAGGGCGCCGTCACTGGCTGGCGCTGTTGCGCCAGCTGGTGGCTCAGCGGGTGCCGTAAACGACGATGGTTTTACCGCGGGCGTGAATGAGGTTCTGCTCTTCGAGCATTTTCAGTACCCGACCGACAGTTTCACGGGAGCAGCCGACAATCTGGCCAATTTCCTGACGGGTAATTTTGATTTGCATGCCGTCTGGGTGAGTCATGGCATCGGGCTGCTTGGCGAGGTTCAGCAGTGTCTGGGCTATACGGCCGGCCACATCCAAAAAGGCCAGGTCGCCGACTTTACGGCTGGTCTGGCGGATGCGCCGGGCCATCTGGCTGGCAACCCGCATCAGAATATCCGGGTCCTGCTGGCTGAACTGACGGAACTGCTGGTAGCTTATTTCCGCTATCTGACACTGGCTCTTGGTGCGGATCCAGGCGGTACGTACCGGCTCTTCTTCAAACAAGCCGAGCTCGCCAAAGAAATCACCCTGATTCAGATAAGACAGGATCATTTCCTTGCCGTCTTCATCCTTGATCAGTACCACCACCGAGCCTTTCACTACAAAATACAGCGTATCAGCCTGGTCGCCCTGATTAATCAGTGGCGTTTTCGCTTTGTATTGCTTGATCTGACAGTGGGAGAGAAACCGTTCCATCACGGGGTCACTTTGGACCCGACCTAGCATTGCCATGGTGTTGCCTCACTTCTTCCCATGAGAACTTTGGACAGTATCACACTTTGGCAGGGTCAAGTCGGTGCTTCAAGCACAAAATGATCCTTTAAATGAGACCTCCTTGTGGTAAGGTTGGCGCCTATTTTTACCTTGATCAGGGAGTGGCCCATGGAAGCGAAGGTCAGCTGGCTGGACGGTAACCGCTTTGTCGGTACCAGTGGCAGTGGTCACACCCTGGTAATGGACGGTGATAACCCTGGAACCGGGGCCAGCCCAATGGAGCTGCTGCTGTTGGCGGCAGGGGGCTGCAGCTCGGTAGATGTGGTCTCGATTCTGCAAAAGGCGCGGCAAGATGTGCGGTCTGTAGAGGTGGAAATCAGTGCCGAGCGTGCTGATGAGCACCCGCGTATTTTTACCCACATCACCCTGACCTTTGTGGTGACCGGCCGTCAGGTGCAAGCCAAGCATGTGGAACGAGCCATTAGCCTGTCCATGGACAAGTACTGCTCAGTCTCCCAGATGCTGGACAAAGCGGCCACGATTGCTCACCAGTACCGCATCGTCGAGCTGGATTGAACACATGGCAGCCGTTGCTGTCAGGACCGTATATCAAGGCGCTTACCTGTAGTGCCTTGATATACAGTCCAATATGCCGTTGCTATGGAGTGACGGTTCTTGTCTGGTCTTGTCGTGATGGTGACAAGACAGGTGTTCAAACAGGCCGTTATCGGCCGGGAAGGTGAGGAAACCCATAAGTGGAATCGTCCAAGCTCAAGCTGCACGGCTTTAATAACCTGACCAAAAGCCTCAGTTTCTGTCTCTATGACATTTGCTATGCCAAAACTGAGCAGCAGCGTCGGGAATACATCGAGTACATCGACGAACAGTACAATGCAGATCGTCTGACCGACATTCTGACCGAAGTCTGTGACATTATCGGCGCCAACATTCTCAATGTAGCCCGTCAGGATTACGACCCGCAGGGGGCGTCGGTGACGATTCTGGTGTCCGAGGAGCCGCTGAAAGATTCCGTGAAGGTGGATAACTCCGAGAAGCCGGG
This sequence comes from Gallaecimonas aegicerasi, assembly GCF_045291545.1. Taxonomy (GTDB): domain Bacteria; phylum Pseudomonadota; class Gammaproteobacteria; order Enterobacterales; family Gallaecimonadaceae; genus Gallaecimonas. The sequence continues at coordinate 2,487,750 of NZ_CP149514.1, read as the reverse complement.
TCCGATCCCGTCAGACTCGGTGGTGGCGCACCTGAACAAATCCCACATTTGTGTGCATACCTATCCGGAAGTACACCCGGATGACGGTATTTGTACCTTCCGTGCTGATATTGAAGTGTCAACCTGCGGAGTTATTTCACCGCTGAAGGCGCTGAACTACCTGATCCACGCTCTGGAATCAGACATCGTGACCGTCGATTATCGGGTCCGGGGTTTTACCCGTGATGTACGTGGTACCAAGCACTACATTGACCACGAGATCAATTCCATCCAAAACTTCCTGTCTGATGACACCAAGCAGATGTATCAGATGGTGGATGTGAACATGTACCAGGAGAACATCTTCCACACCAAGATGATGCTCAAAGAGTACGATCTGGACCATTATCTGTTCGGCGTGAAGAAAGACGACCTGACCGGTCGCGAGGTCGAAAGCATTACTGCCAAGCTGTGGCAGGAGATGCAGGAAATTTACTATGGCCGGAACATTCCGGATGTGAAATAAAAAACGGGGCTTCGGCCCCGTTTTTTATGAGCGGCTTAGCTGTGTGTTCTTGATCGACAGCTGGTCATTCAGCGTCCAGAAATCGTACAGCACCCCGAGGCCGCATAATCCTACTGTGACCAGGTACAAAAGCCCGGTAAAGATCTTGCCCTGATAGAAGCGGTGAATACCGAAAATGCCAAGGAAGGTCAGGAAAATCCAGGCAATGTTGTAATTGTAGGGGCCGGCCTGAAAACGCAAGTCGGCTTCGCGGTCCATGCCGGGGATGAGAAACAGGTCAATCAGCCAGCCGATGCCCAGCAAGCCCAGGGTGAAAAACCATAAAGTACCGGTCACCGGTTTGCCGTAGTAAAAACGATGAGAGCCGGTAAAACCGAATATCCACAGCAAGTAACCAAAGAGTTTGGAATGTGTATCAGCAGGTTGCATGAAAAACCTCTTTTTTACCTTTTCATAAAGCCTGCCTGTTTCACGGTGGGAAATCACGAAAAAGATCGCGCATTGAACAAAAAATACCCGTATAATGCGCGCCCTTTCTGCCTCATTGAGAGACACCATGTCAGTAACTTTTGCCGAACTTTCCCTGTCCCAACCGCTGATGCGCGCACTGGATGATCTGGGTTTTGTCACCCCATCACCCATTCAGGCCAAATGCATTCCGCTGCTGAGCGAGGGCCGGGACGTTCTGGGCATCGCTCAGACCGGTACCGGCAAAACGGCGGCCTTTGGTCTGCCGCTGCTGGCATCTATTGATGTGGCCTCTCCAGAAGTACAGCTGCTGGTGCTGGCACCGACCCGTGAACTGGCCCAGCAGGTAGCCAGTGCTCTGGAAGACTTTGGTCGTCACCTCAATGGCCTGAAAGTGGTGTCATTGTACGGCGGTGCGCCGTTTGGCCCGCAAAAAGGCGCTCTGCGCCGTGGCGCCCAGGTTGTGGTGGCGACACCGGGACGGCTGATCGACCACCTCGACCGTGGCAGCCTGACCCTCGACACCGTACAAGCCGTTGTGCTGGACGAGGCCGATGAAATGTTGCGCATGGGCTTTATTGATGACGTCGAACGTATCTTGGCCGATACGCCCACCGAGCGTCAGACGGCGCTGTTCTCTGCGACGCTGCCGCCGATGATCCGCAACCTTGTTGCCAAGTTCATGAACGACTACGAAGAAGTGCGGGTGTCAGCGCCGGCACAGACCGTTGATCGCATCACCCAAAAAGGCCTGATGGTGTTTGAAGAAAACAAACCAGCAGTGCTGACCCGGGTATTGGAAGCGGAAGAGTTTGATGCTGCCATTATTTTCGTGCGCACCAAAGACGCGACTTTGAGCCTGGCTGAACACCTCAACAGCAATGGCTTCAAAGCCACTGCCATGAACGGGGATTTGGGCCAAAAAGAACGTGAAGCCGCCGTTGAAGCGTTAAAAGCCGGTAAACTGGATATTGTGGTTGCAACCGACGTGGCAGCCCGTGGTTTGGACGTTGAGCGCCTTGGCCTGGTGGTCAACTACGATATTCCCCGTGAGCCCGACGCTTACGTACACCGCATTGGCCGCACTGGCCGTGCTGGCCGCAGCGGTGTAGCGGTATTGCTGTACACTCCGCGCGAGCAGGGTTTGCTGAGCCGCATTGAAAAGGTTACTCGTCAAAAAGTCGATACCATGACTTTGCCTGACAGCCAGGCGCTGTTTGAGCGTCGTCTGGCGCGCCTGGAAAGCAACCTGAGCGAAACCGATGGTGCCAAGCGTCTGGCACTGGTAGGCAAACTGGCTGAGTCGCTGTCGCTGAGCAGTGAGGAACTGGCCGCCCGCTTACTGATGTTGCTGGAAAATCACCAGCCGCTGAGTGTCGGCAACGATCCGAAAATGCCTTCTCCCCGTGGTGATCGCCCACGCCGCGAACGCAGTGAACGTGGTGGTGAACGCCGCTTCGAGCGTAATGACCGTTCCGGCGAGCGTCGTGCAGAGCGCCCTGATCGTGGTTCTGAGCGCGCTGATCGCGGTAACGACCGTGGCGAGCGCAAACCTCGTCGTGATCGCCCTAATGTCGATATGGTGGCATATCGCCTGGATGTGGGCCGTAGCCATGGTGCAACCCCGCGTCACATCGTTGGCGCCATTGCTAACGAAGCGAAGATCAACTCTCGCTACATCGGCCAGATCAAAATTCACGATGAGCACAGCGTGGTGATGTTGCCAGAAGGCATGCCACGGGATATCGAACAGCAATTTCAGCGGGTATTTATTTGCTCGCGGCCAATGAAGTTGCGGCCTGAATCGGCCTGATGAAAAACCCCGCCACGGCGGGGTTTTTTTATGACTCAGCGGCTACGCATCAGCCAGGCCGGGATCACCGCTAAAAAGAACACTATAGCGACCACATAAAAGCCGTCCTGATAGGCCAACAGCTGGGCTTTGGGCAGTACCACTGCTTCCATGTAGCTCATGGCTGCCGGGTTTACGTTCATCGGGAAGGGCGCACCAAACGGATTACCCCACTGGCTCAGCAGCAGTGACAGGCGGCGAATGGCTTCGCTAAACGCCGGGTTAGCGGGACTCAGGGTTTGCGTCAGGGCCTCGGCGTGCATGACGGTGCGCCGGTCAATCAACACGGACAGCAGGTTTACGCCAAAGGCACCACCTAGCTGGCGAATGAAGTTCAGCGATCCAGCACCTTGTGCCAGGTACTCGCCAGGCAGGGTGCGCAGGCCACCGGCGTTTAGGGCTGGCAGCATCAGCCCCAGGCCTATACGGCCAAGCATTACCCAAAAGGCCATTTGCCAAAAGGCGGTATCCACGTCAACACCGCGGCTGAGCCAGCAGGACAGGCCAAAAATGCTGAGCCCGGCCATCACCGGCCATTGTGATGGCACCTTGTCAGATAACTGCCCGGCCACGGGAAACACCAGCGCCAGAATTAACCCGGCCGGCATCAGCAATAAACCGGAGCGGGTTGGGGTGTAGCCCTGCACCGTCTGTAAAAACAGCGGAATGATGTAGGTTGAGCCATATATTCCGGCGCCCAGGGCAAAGGCCACCACACAAGCGGCACTGAAACGGCCAACACCGAACACCCGCAGTTGCAGCAGCGGGTTACGGGCGCGCAGTTCCCAGGTAATAAAAGCTGCGGTGCTGAGTATGGCGGTGGCAAAGTAGGCGAGGATAAAGCTGGAAGCCCAGCCGTCACGCTGGCCGTTGGATAGGCCGGTGAGCAGGCTTAGCAGGGCAATGCACAGCAGCACAAAACCGAGGCCATCAAAGGATACCTTGTGAACGCTGTGCTGACTGCGAGGCTGCCGGCCCGGCAACAAGACCTGGCTGGCCATAAAGCCGACTACACAGAAGGGGACGGCGATCAGAAACACATCACGCCAGCTGTATTGATCGACCATGATGCCGCCGACGGTTGGCCCCAGTGCCGGGGCCAAGACAATGCCAACGCCGTAGATCCCCATGGCTCGGCCTCGCTGTTCCACCGGGAACACCTGGCTCATGACCACCATGGCAAAAGGCTGGATGATCCCCGAAGCGGCGCCTTGAATTACCCGGGCGGCAATCACCATGGCACCACTGGTGCTGGCAGCCCCCAGTACCGAGCCAACGATGAACAGCACCATGGCGCCACCAAAGGTTGCCCGGTAACCCAGGTGATCCAAGGCCCAGGCGGTCAGCAACATGGTGGCCGTCATGGCTGCCAGAAAGCCGGTCGACAGCCACTGGATCTCATTACTGCTCATGCCAAAGGCGCCCATGATGTCGGTCAGCGCCACGTTGATCACCGTTGCGGTTGCAGTGGTGGCAATGGTGCCGAGCATCAGGGTGCCGGTGGCCAGCCAGCGGTAATTGGGGCCGAAGCGTTCGCCGTAGTGGTTAAGAACCGACATGAATGGTTATTTCCACCATCAGCCCCGGCTTGAGCCGTGAGTCAAGATTGTCAAAGGCAATACGTACCGGTACCCGCTGGGTAATTTTGGTGAAATTACCTGACGGGTTGGGGCTGGGCAGCATGGCAAATTGATTGGTGGCAGCATTACCCACCCGGATCACTTTGCCGTGAAATACCTGGTTGGGGTAAGCATCGACACTGATGGTCACCGGCTGGCCTACTTTTACCTTGGCAATGGCGGTTTCCTTGATATTGGCCTCTACCCAAATTTTGCTTGGATCATGCACCAGCATCAGCCATTGCCCGGCCTGTACATAATTACCGGCCTCGGTCAGGGTTTTGTCGACAACCCCGGTCACCGGAGAGCGTAGCTGACGGTCAGTCAGATCCTGCTTCAATTCAGCGGCTTGGGCGGCCAATTGCTGTTGCTGCTGTTGCTGAACCAGTATTTGCTGGGTCAGCACACGGCTCTGGGCCAGTTGGGCGCGAGCACCGCTAAGTTGTGCTTCGGCGGCCTTAAGTTGGGCCTGGCGCTGCGCCAGTGTGTCTTTGCTTTCCAGTAGTGCACTGTGGCGCATGTCCCAGTCTTGCTGATTGGATAGACCCTTTTTGCGCAGTTTATTGATGCGCTGGAACTCAGCCTGGGCCAGGGTTGCCTGATGTTGGCTACTGTCCAGTGCCGCCTGGGCAGCCGACAAGGTAGCTTGGGCAGCCTGTAACGCCGCGCTGTTACGGGCGTCGCTCAGGGATTTTTGCGCGCGCAGTTGTTCGAGCTTGGCGGCGGCGGCATTCACCTGTGCCTCGACACTGCTGAGCTGCAACTTGTTGGCGCGGTCGTCGACCTGGGCCAGCGGCTGGCCTTTGTTAATGTGGTCACCTTCGGTGACGGGCAAGTCGGTTAGCCAGCCACTAAGGCGGCTGGCCACGCTGATCATCTGACCTTCAATACGGGCATCGCTGGTATGCAACTGGCCATGGCGGGCATAACCCCACCAGCCGGCGACGGCCAGCATCAACACGATGACGGTCATCAGCAGGTAGTGCTTACGGGTCATTCTTGTGCCGCCTCGGCTTCCAGTGACGCCAGTACCGTTTGCAGTACATTGATGGTGGTATCCATTTCCTGTTCATCCAGCGGTGCCAGCACTTTTTGCCGCAATGCCTGAACCACTTCGGTCAGCTTCTGGGTGACTTGCTCCCCTTTGTCCGTCAGGTGCAGGGTCTTGGCGCGGCGGTCGGTGCCTTCACGGCGTTCAATGAGCTGCTGTTTTTCCAGGGTATCGAGGATCCGTACCACTGCCGAGCCGTCGACAGCCAGTAAGGCCGCCAAATCCTTTTGCCGCAGTGGTTCGTCAGCCTGAGCCAGGTGCCACAATGGCAACCAAGTGGCCTGGGTAAGGCCAAAGGGCTGAAGCTGTTTATCCAGTGTCTGGCGCCACTGACGGCCGGTTTGGGCGATCAGGGCACCAAGCTGATGATGTCGTTGATGCATAGGGTATGACCTTTAATTAGATGATAAGTCAATTATATAGTTTTGTGCACCTGGACTCAAAGATCCAGCTGATAGCGTTCCAGTTTTTTCAAGAGCCCCTGGCGTGACAGCCCCAGTTGCCGGGCGGCCGCGGAGCGGTTGCCCTGATGCTGGCTCAGGCTTTGTCGCAACAGGCGAATTTCCAGCGCCCGCACCTGCTCTTCCAGGCTACCTTGGTCAGTGCTACTGGCGGTGGCTACCGGGCCGGCGTCAGGGTACAGCAAAGCGATATCATCGGGGGTGATCTGCGCCCCCTGGGTGATTGCCGCAACCGACTCCAGAGTGTTTTTCAGTTCCCGTACATTGCCGGGCCAGCGGCGGCTTAAAAACCACTGCCGGGCCGGCGGTGACAACCGTAGCTGGCGGCCATTGCGCTGGTTCCAGGCCGCCAGCAGGGCCTCGCACAACAGTGGCAGATCATCGGGGCGCTCGGCCAGTGCCGGTGTTTGCAGGTTGACGCCTTTGATACGGTAGTAGAGATCTTCGCGAAAACGCCCCTCTGCAACCCGGGCTGGCAAGTCGGCATTGGTGGCGGAAATCACCCGCACGTCGATGTGCTGTTGTTCACGGCCACCAACCGGGTAGAAAGTGCCTTCCTGTAGCACCCGCAGGAGCTTGACCTGCATTGACAATGGCATGTCGCCGATTTCATCAAGAAACAGTGTGCCGCCATCGGCCATAGCCAGCAGCCCGGGGCGATCCCGATCGGCGCCGGTAAAGGCGCCTTTCTTGTAGCCAAACAACTCGCTTTCCAGCAACTCCGCCGGAATTGCTCCGCAATGTACCGAGACAAAGGCGTTGTCGGCGCGCCGAGACAGCTGATGCAGTGCCCGGCTCACCACTTCTTTGCCGGTGCCGGAGGGGCCGGTGACCAGTACGGCTACATCTGTGGGAGCTATGCGCTGCACCAGAGCCTTGAGGTTCTGCAGCGGCTGGCTCTGGCCCACCAGTGCATCCAGGGCCTGAGGCTGTTCGGTGTTTTTGAGCCGGCTGAGTTCCCGGGTCAGGTTTTGCTTGGTCAAAGCGCGGCGGATCACCACCGCCAACATGTCCGGGTCGATGGGTTTGGCGAGAAAATCCCAAGCGCCTTTGGCCATGGCCTCCAGCGCCAGTTGCCGCTCGGCATGGCCGGTTAGAATGATTACCGGCCGATCACCGAGGCTGGGTAACGCATCAAGGGTTTGCTGGGGCGCCATCGCCGGCGGCAGCGCCAGATCCAAGAGGATCAAATCGGCGTCAAAATGGCGCAGGGCCTGTTGGGCCTGGGCCAGATTGTGAGCACTTTCTACCTGATAACCGTCTTCTTCCAGCCAGTGACTGGCCAGCTCACAAAAGGCGACCTCATCGTCCACCAGTAATATGCGTCCGCTCATTGGGGAAACTCCAGTTCAAAGGTCACCGGCCAGCCCGAGTCGTCCCGTAACCGGGCTTGGCCACCATGGGCCTGCATGATGCGCTGGACAATGGCCAGGCCCAGCCCCGAACCGCCCGGCCGTTTGCTAACAAAAGGGCGAAATAGCCGCTGGCGCAGTTCAGCCGGTAGCGGTGGGCCATCGTTGTGAATGCGCAGCCATTGCCCTTTGGCTTCCAGGCGAATGCGTTGGTGGGCGAAGGCATGGGCATTATCCAGCAGGTTGACCAGTACCTGCGTCAGCCGGTGTGGATCGGCGTGTAGCTGCAATGCCGGGTCGATATCCAGTTCAATCTGTTGCGCTTGGGGCAGGCTTTGCACCAGTCCCAGCAGTTGTAGCCATTGTTTTTCCACCGCCAGCGGCGAGCCGTAGGTGAGCAGATCCTGAATTAACCGATCTGCCCGTTTGAGTTGTTCCTGAATGTGCTGACGCTGCTTGTCTTCACTGCGGGCGCTGGCCATGGCAATGATATTGAGTGGATTACGCAGTTCATGGGCCATCGCTGCGGACAGTGCTCCGAGTTCCACCAGGTGCTGTTCAGCGAGGCGGCGCTTCTCTTCTTCAGCCAGGGCCAGGGTGCGTTCCAGGTTGTCGCAGGCACTGCCGAGTAATGATGCAAATACCTCAACTTGCAGGCGCTGGCCTGGCAGTAGTTCCTCACCGTGGGCCAACATCGCCTGCCAGCCTTGGTCTGCACGGCGTAACTGCAGGTGGGGGCCGCTCTGGTCGTATTCGCTGATAGGCAGTGGTACCCGCAGCTCCCGCGCCAGTAACTGGCTGGCAGTTTCGGTCAGAGCCTGCCAGTCACGGGGTTGGCGTAATGCTTCGCGCCATTGGCTGAGGCGCTGCTCATCCAGTTTTACGCCTGGGTACACCAAGCGCCGTACCCAGGTATTAAGCAGCGGGTACAGTAAGGCACTGGCCGCCAGGATCAGCAGTGAATAGCCCCATAGCAGCCAACCGTTGGTCGTCAGCCCCATGGCGGAAATCAGCGCCGATAACACACCGGAGACCAGTGCCAGTGCCAGCCATAACAGCGCCCGGCTGGCCCAGGCATTCACTTCCAGCATGCGATAACGCAAAACCGCATAGACCAGCGCCAATACATAACTGGGTAACGCCAGCATGGTGTAGGGAAACAGGGCAATCCCCAGTGATGGGAAGACAAAGCTCGAGGCCAGCCCCAGCCCCCAGGCGCCGGCTAGAAACATCGCCAAAATGGAGCGCCGGACATTCCCCTGCTGCTGCCCCAAGGCTCGCAGCAAAACCAGGTGGGCGCCGATCCCCAGGGTGACCGTCCAGCCCAGGTTCAGCCAGCCCAATGCCTTCAGATGAATAAAGCCGGGAAAATCCAGCCAGGGCGTGATCTGGGCGCCACCAAAGAGGCTCACCACAACAACCAGTGCTGACAAGCTGTAAGTGGCCAGCAGCAACTGTCGTCGGCGGTGCTGGCTGATTTCTACAAAGCCCAGAGCAAAGTGCAAAAAACTATTTGGCATCAATGGGTTGGCTAACAGAAATAGCAACGCCAGAGCGGGCAGATAAGGTGACAGCAAATGGCCAAGGCACCACAACCCCATCATCGCGACAAAACCGGCCAGCGGCCGCAGGTCTACCTGCCGCCACAACCATAGTGCTGTAACCAGGCCACTGACCAGGGTAATGAGCATGGCCACATCAAAGGCCAGTACCCAATCATGTGTAAACACCGTTGACACCTCTTTGGTTTTTCTGTCAACAAGGTTGACGAGTGCGCGCAAGCATACTGCTACAAATTGACGTAAATCAAGGCTTGGCGCGATTGGCACGCCCCTTGCGAAGAGTTGGCACGTTATTGCATGCCGTTTTTTGCAAGGAGTTAATCACGATGTCCCCGTTTTTACTTGATGCGTTGTTTGTGCTCAGCTGTGTTGCGCTGGCAGGCACCCCTTGGGTGATCTCCCGATTCCTGCGGAGGTAAGCCATGGATGTTGCATTACTGTCACGGATCCAGTTCGCCCTGACGGTCAGCTTTCATATCCTGTTCCCGACCATGACCATTGGCCTGGCCATTTTGATCGCGACCTGGGAAGGACTCTGGCTGAAGACCCGTAATCCTCTTTATTTGCAGCTGGCCAAGTTCTGGATCAAACCCTTTGCCATTACCTTTGGCTCCGGGGTGGTTACCGGTATCGTGTTGTCGTACGAATTTGGTACTAATTTCAGCGAGTTCTCACACATTGTTGGCCCGGTATTGGGGCCGCTGATGACCTACGAAGTGTTAACCGCGTTCTTTTTGGAAGCGGGCTTTCTTGGCGTCATGCTGTTTGGCTGGCAGCGGGTCGGTGAGCGTTTACACTTTGCCGCCACCGTGATTGTGGCCATCGGCACCGTGCTGTCGGCGTTTTGGATCCTGGCAGCCAATAGCTGGATGCAAACCCCGGCAGGCTATGCCTTTGTGAACGGCCAGTACGTTCCGGTGGACTGGTTTAAGGTGATTTTTAACCCATCGTTCCCATATCGCCTGGCGCACATGCTGCTGGCGTCGTTCATTACCGCCAGCTTTGTGGTGGCCGGGATCAGTGCCTGGTATCTGCTCAAAGGCCGGGCTCAGGCGTTCGCCAAGAAGGGGCTGTCCATGGCGCTGTGGATCTTACTGTTCCTCACGCCGCTGCAAGCCTGGGTGGGTGATGAGCATGGTCTGGAGGTCAAAGAGCATCAGCCGATGAAATTGGCGGCGATGGAAGGCATATGGCCAAAAACGGAAAAAAGCGCCGGGTTGCGCTTGTTTGCCTGGCCTGATGAAAAAGCTGAGACCAATCACTATGAGGTGAAGGTGCCGTACCTGGCGTCCATCATCCTGACCCACAGCCTCGACGGTGAATTGCACGGCCTGAAATCCGTGCCTGCCGATGAGCGACCACCAGTAAAACCGGTATTTTTCAGCTTCCGGGTGATGGTGGGGCTCGGTGTGTTGATGATTTTTGTTGCACTGTGGGCGAACTGGCGTCGGCGTGGTGGCAAGCTCTGGGAAGATCGTCGCTTGCTAAGGCTACTGACCTGGATGACCCCCGCCGGGCTGGTAGCTACCGTCGCTGGCTGGTGGGTCGTGGAAATCGGCCGTCAACCCTGGCTGGTGTATGGCTTGGTGCGTACAGAGCAAGTGGTGTCGCCGCTGCCGGCAGAGAAAGTGATGTTGTCATTAACGCTGTTCGTGCTGACCTATGCGGTGGTGCTGTGGGCCTTCTTGCACTTTTATCGCAAGTTGGTGCGCAAAGGGCCACCGGACATGAGTAAGCTGGAGGAGCAACTGGTGGGTATGCAGGCCCCGGGCTACGCCATTAACTGGGTGCGTGAACTCAAGCGGGAGGGCTTCTGATGGAACTGTTTTATTTCCTGTTGCTGGGCTTTGCCATCCTGATGTACGTGGTACTTGATGGCTTCGATTTGGGCCTGGGAATTTTATTTCCGGTACTGCCAGCACAGGCTGACCGTGACATGATGATGCGCTCGGTATCCCATGTCTGGGACGGGAACGAAACCTGGCTGGTGTTTGGCGGCGTGATCCTGATGGGGGCCTTCCCGGCTGCCTACGCCACCTTACTGCCCACCCTCTATCTGCCCATCATCCTGATGCTGGTGGCGCTGATTTTCCGGGGTATTGCTTTTGAATACCGCTTTAAAGCGCACAGCTCCAGGCGCTGGTGGGATCTGGCGTTTGGCCTGGGCTCGTCGGTAGCGGCGTTCAGTCAGGGGCTGATGCTGGGCAGCCTGGTGCAAAGCGGTGGTGAGCATTTGCTGACCCCCTTCAGTGTGCTCACCGCTTTTGCCGTGATGGCCGGTTATGCCCTGCTGGGCGCCACTTATTTGGTGGTCAAAACCAGTGGTGAGCTGCAGGCCCGCGCCCGCGCTGTCAGTAAACCGTTGTTATTGGCGGTTATGGTAGCGATGGCTGCGGTAAGTGTCTGGAACCTGCTGGCAGTGCCGTCGGTAGAGCAACGTTGGCTCGCCAATATCGGCTGGCTGTGGCCGATCCCGCTGCTGACTGCCGCGATCGCTGTTGTGCTTTGGCAGGGTCTGAAACGTTCTGACGTATTGCCGTTCTTCTGTACCATCGGCTTGTTCGTAATGGGGTTTGCAGGCTTGGTGGTGGGGCTGTTCCCGCAGCTGGTGCCGGGGCGTCTGAACCTCTTTGAGGCGGCGGCCCCGACTCAGAGTCTGACCTTCATGCTACCGGGGGTACTGATTTTTGTACCGGTGATCCTCGGCTACACCCTCTGGGGTTATCGGGTCTTTCGCGGCAAGGTGGATGATTTTGAGGAGGGCTACTGATGAAAAAGGCATTATGGTTTGCCGGGCTGTATTTGGGTGGCCTGGCAACCCTCAGCGTGGTGGCGTTTGGCTTACGCTGGCTACTGCACTGATTCGGAATATTCGATGAACGACCGGGCATATGCCCGGTTTTTTCATTGTTCAGGAAGTGCTAGCATGAAAAGAGGATAAAAAAGCGTCAAGGAGCCATGTTGTGAGTACCCCCGAATCCTCATTGGATAGCTTCCATGCCCGCAAACGTCTGGACGTGGATGGTAAGCACTATCACTACTACAGCCTCGATGCCGTCTCTGAATTAGGCGACATTTCCCGATTACCTTTCTCCTTAAAAGTGCTGCTGGAAAACCTGCTGCGCTTTGAAGACAACGATACGGTCAGTAAAGAAGATATTCACGCGCTGGTGGACTGGCTAAAAGCCAAGCGCTCTGATCGCGAAATTCAGTATCGCCCGGCACGGGTATTGATGCAGGATTTCACCGGTGTACCGGCGGTCGTTGATCTGGCGGCGATGCGTGATGCCATGGCTAAGGCTGGTGGCGATCCGCAACGTATTAACCCGCTGTCGGCGGTGGATCTGGTGATAGACCACTCGGTGATGGTGGACAAATTTGCCAGTCCTGAAGCCTTTGCTGAAAACGTACGTATTGAGATGGAACGTAACGCCGAGCGTTACCAGTTCCTGCGTTGGGGTCAGCAGGCTTTTGATAACTTCCGGGTGGTGCCACCGGGCACCGGGATTTGCCACCAGGTCAACCTTGAATATTTGGGTAAAGGGGTGTGGAGCCAGGACGGTCTGGCTTACCCGGATACCTTGGTTGGCACTGACTCCCATACCACCATGATCAATGGCCTGGGCGTGCTGGGCTGGGGTGTGGGCGGCATTGAAGCGGAAGCGGCCATGCTGGGCCAGCCGATTTCCATGCTGATCCCGGAAGTTATCGGTTTTCGCCTGACCGGCAAGCTCAAGGAAGGGATGACCGCCACTGACCTGGTGCTGACGGTTACGCAGATGCTGCGACAAAAGGGCGTGGTTGGTAAGTTTGTTGAGTTTTACGGCCCCGGCCTGGACGATCTGCCGCTGGCGGATCGCGCCACTATTGCCAATATGGCACCGGAATATGGTGCCACCTGTGGCTTCTTCCCCATTGACGGGGAAACCCTGCGTTACATGCGTTTGTCGGGCCGCGACGAACACACCATTAAACTGGCGGAAAGCTACGCCCGTGAAAACGGCTTCTGGCGTGATTCCGCCGCCCCAGAGCCAATCTACACCGATACCCTGGAGCTGGATCTGGGCGATGTGGTCGCCAGTCTGGCGGGGCCAAAACGGCCACAGGATCGGGTGGCCATGCCGGCGTTGGGTAAAGCCATTGATGAACTGCTCGACCTTAGCGGTGCCGATAAAGAGCAGCGAGTGCCGGTGCAGGGTGAAGGGTTTCAGCTGTGTCATGGTGATGTGGTCATTGCCGCCATCACCAGTTGTACCAATACTTCCAACCCCAGCGTCATGATGGCCGCTGGCCTGGTAGCGAAAAAGGCCGTGGAAAAAGGGCTCAAGCGTAAGCCCTGGGTCAAATCCTCACTGGCGCCCGGCTCGAAAGTGGTTACCGATTACCTGGCTAAAGCTGGTCTGCAAGAACCGCTCGATAACCTCGGCTTTAACTTGGTTGGCTACGGGTGTACTACTTGTATCGGTAACTCCGGCCCCTTGCCTGATGCTATCGGTAAAGCCATTGAAGAGGGTGACTTGACGGTCAGTTCGGTGCTGTCCGGTAACCGTAACTTTGAAGGCCGTGTCCATCCGCTGGTTAAAGCCAACTGGCTAGCGTCACCGCCGCTGGTGGTTGCCTATGCGCTGGCGGGAACTACCCGCATTGACCTGCATAAGGAGCCGCTGGGCGAAGACATGGCAGGGAACCCGGTCTACCTCAAAGACATTTGGCCAAGCAGTGAAGAAGTGCAGCAGGTTGTAAAACTGGTCGACGAGGGCATGTTCCACAAGGAATATGGGGAAGTCTTTAAAGGTGATGACGACTGGCGAGCAATCAAGGTGGCAGAGGGTAAAACCTATCACTGGAACAGTGACTCCACCTATGTGCAGCATCCGCCTTTCTTTGACGAAATCAACAAGCCGCTCAAGCCGCTAGAAGACATTGAAGGGGCCCATATTCTGGCGCTGTTTGGTGACTCCATTACCACGGACCACATTTCGCCGGCTGGCAATATCAAAGCGGACAGCCCAGCAGGCCAGTACCTGCAGGAACACGGCGTGGCTCCGAAGGACTTTAACTCCTACGGATCACGGCGCGGTAACCATGAAGTGATGATGCGCGGTACCTTTGCCAACATCCGTATCAAGAACCAGATGCTTGACGGGGTGGAAGGTGGTTACACCCGCCATGTACCGTCCGGTGAGCAGATGTCTATCTACGATGCGGCGATGCGCTATCAGACTGAGCAAACGCCACTGGTGGTGATCGCCGGTAAAGAATACGGTACCGGCTCCAGCCGTGACTGGGCTGCCAAGGGGACCCGTCTGCTTGGGGTCAGTGCCGTTGTGGCAGAAAGCTTCGAGCGCATCCACCGTTCTAACCTGATCGGTATGGGCGTGTTACCGGTACAACTGCCACAAGGGGTCAGTAAAGACAGCTTGGCTATCACCGGTGATGAAACCATCAGCCTGTTGGGGCTGGCGTCATTGAAACCCCATGCCAAACTGACACTGCGCATTACGCGGGCGAACGGTGAAACCACTGAGCAGGAAGTACTGGCTCGGGTGGATACCGGCAATGAGCTGGCTTACCTGAAAAGCGGTGGCATCTTGCATCATGTGTTGCGAGCGATGATCGCCAACTGAGCAACAAGCCCCGCTGCGGCGGGGCTTGTTTCGTTCATTGCCGTTAAAAAGTCGCCAGTGGCGGATACTGGTCTACACTGGTCGGCAGGAATTAAAGGAAATACGCATGAAAACCCTGATAGGGCTGATCTTACTGATCGGTTGTCTTTACGCCATTATTCAGGTGCTAAAAAGTACGGCTACACCTATTGCCAAGCTGGCGTGGATCCTGTTGATCCTGATCCTCCCTCTACTGGGGTTGATCATCTGGTTCTTCGCAGGGCCGGGCCGTAAGGTTTAATGTCACAACCACAAGGACGTTGTTATGTTGAGGGATGTTTTCCAGTCCATGCGGGCACGTCGATTGCTGCGTGCCACACCTGCCTACCTGGCCAAGCAGTTTGGCCGCTTACCTTATTACACTCCTGCGCAAGTTGACTGGGCTCTGAAAAAAGGCTTGGGGAAATTACCCAACCATCGCTTTTTGGCTTATGCGCTGTTTTGCTCCCGTTCGGATTTTATCCGTATTACCGGCGAACCACTTAGTACTTGGGACAACAGTCGGCGGCAACTGGGACGTGCACTGTTTGCCGGCCGGGTGGATTTTACCACTGATGAGGTCTTTGCCCTGGCTGAGCATGACAGTGCGGGTCTGCAAAGCTACTGACTGGCGTTGGGCTCAGGCGCTGACGGCGGCACTGCCCTGTAGGTGCCGAGCTGAGTCGGTTAGCTGCTCGTTTAGGTCTTGGGCGATGGCGTAACCTGCCTGTTCATCAACAGCCAGGTTCAAGCAGTGTTTACCAATACAACCGAAAATCAGTGGGTCGGTGTGGCTGAACAGGCCATAGCAACGGGCCCCGGCCGCATCGGCCAGGTGCAATGGGCCGGTATCACAGCAAATAAAGCCATCCAGTGCGGCCAGGGTGGCCCCCAACTGCCGAAAATCAGCACATTGGTAGGTCTGGGTATCTGCTCGTAGCGGCGCAGCAATGTCCGGGCTGAGGATTTCCACCCATTGAATCGCGGCGTCACTGTTTTGCTCCACCTGGCTCAGTAAAGTCTGCCAATAATCATCTGATAACTGCTTTTCGCCCCGTGCACCCCGGAAAAACGCCAGTGTTTTTTTGCCCTCAGCCCGCAGTGCCGTGGCCGCCTGTTGGGCGTTGTCGCGCTCTATCTCGGTCAGTGCCAAGTGATGGTCAGCCTGCTGTGGCTGCCCTGGTAATAGCACCAGAGAAGCCATAGCGGCATGGCAGCGCCGTGGTGGCGGCGTGATTGAGTGCTGAAACACCTGATGGCGTTCACCGAAAGCGCGGGCCATCTTATTGCGGGCATGGATGAAGGCACTGAGGAAAGTGTCCGTTGATGAACTGTATGGCATCAGTAGCAGATCATAACGACGCTGACGCATGGCTTTGAGGTTACGCAGTAGCGTCGGTATGCCACGGCGGTCAAGGGGGGCATGGTAGCAGTTGCTTATGCCCAGCCCGGCCAAGAGTTTCACCTGCCAAGGTGTGCTCAGTAACAAGTCCACTTCGGCCTGGGGATAGCTGGCTTTGACTTGCCGTAAAAAGGGTATGAGAAACAGCATGTTACCGATGCGCTTGTTGGTACGGACCACCAGAATGCGTTTCACCTCGTCATGGTTTACCAAGGCTGTTTCGATATCAGAAAAACGGGCCAACTGTTTGAGGAGCCAACCTTCCAGCTGGCGACTTTTTTGGCGTCGTTTTTTATCAAATTGTCGTAACTTGGTGCGAATACTCACTACTGCCGCTTCCCCATAAACGCAAGCCTGCACGCTAGGCGCAGAGGATTAACGCTTTCTTAAGGACGGCAAGCCGGGCCATAGGTTAGCGTGCGCTTACTAATCTTGTAAGTTTTTGATTTTAAGTGTTTTGCTTTTCATCACAGAGCGGGAGAGGATGACACAAGTAAGTTTCCAGAAAGTTACCGACAGGGTACTTTCTTATGGAAATGTGACGACTGTCTCAGCCTGGTTGTCGTAGCATATCGATATGGGGAATATCGTCTTCCAGGTAAGGTTCACCAATGGCGTGAAAGCCATGCTGGCGATAAAACCCCTGCAGGTGTGCTTGCGCACCCAGCTTAACCGGGTAGCCTGGCCAGCGTTGGTCAATAAAGTTCAGTGCGGCTTTCATCAGGACATGACCGAGCTGACGGTCTCGGGCTGCGGCGGCGCTGACCACACGGCCAATGACAACCCGGCCGTTATGTAAAGCCGGGTCGAGCACCCGCAGATACGCCAGTAACTGTCCATTCTCCCAGCCCAGCAGGTGCCAGGTGTCGCCTTGCAGATCGGCGCCATCGACTTCCTGATAAGGGCATTGCTGTTCAACCACAAAGACGGCAGTGCGCAGGGCCAGTACGGCGTAGAGGCTGCTGACGGTCAGTTCACTGTGATGCAGAAGTTGCCAATTCATAAATATTTCAATCGATGTTGTACACGCAGGAAAGCTTCCAGCGAGTCAGGAGTAAAGGGAGCGCCGGGGCTGTTCAGCACCAAACGGAGCGGCAGCCACTCAACGGCAACCACTTCACCGTCCTGAGGCGCCGCCGGGCCGTTATGGCGGCAGCCATAAATGCGTGCCATGCTGCGGTTGCCGGGGCTTTGGTGGAAACAATGACCCAGTAGTGTCAGTGTTGTTGCCAACCCCAGCTCTTCGCGCAGTTCCCGTTGGGCACTGTGCTGATAAGATTCATTCCAGGCGACCACGCCACCGGCAGCCAAATCCCGGTAGCCTGGGCAATACCCCTTGTGGCTGGCGCGCAGTTGTACACAAAGGCGTTGCTGGTTATCGACGACAAAAACGAAAGTAGAGCGATGGATCTGCTGGCCAAAGGCAAATTCGCGCCGGGGGAGTTTGGCCAGCGGCTGATCACGCTCATCCACGGCCACCATCCACTCTTCAGCCATGGCGGGCTTCCAGCAGCTTTCTGACCAGTGGCCGCAGGATCAGCTCCATCGCCAGGCCCATTTTGCCACCAGGTACCACAAGGGTATTCATCCGGGAAATAAAACTGCCATGGATCATCTGCAACAGGTAGGGGAAGTCCATTTGCGGCATGTCGCGAAAACGCACTACTACCAGGGTCTCGTCGGCGGTGGGAATGCCCTTGGCGGAAAAAGGGTTGGAGGTATCGACCATAGGCACCCGCTGAAAGTTGATGTGGGTGCGAGAAAACTGTGGGGTGATGAAATTAAAATAATCATCCATGGAACGCACGATAGACTGGCGCACTTTGTCGCGGCTATGGCCCCGTTCCTCGGTATCGCGAATGATTTTCTGGATCCACTCGAGGTTGACGATAGGTACCATGCCAATCAGTAAGTCGGCATGCTGAGCAACGTCCACCTGATCGGTTTTAACGGCGCCGTGTAACCCCTCATAGAACAGCAGATCGGTGTTCTCGGGAAGTGGCTGCCAAGGCGTGAAGGTACCGGGTAACTGGTTGTGCGGCACCGCTTCGTCAAAACTGTGCAGATACTGGCGGGTTTCGCCAGTGCCGTGTTTGCCATACTGGGCAAAGAGTGCCTCGAGCCGTGGCAGGTCATTGGTTTCTTCACCAAAGTGGCTGATGTCCCGCCCTTCTTCCATGGCTTTACGCACGGCAGCCTGCATTTCCTGGCGGGTGTAGCGATGAAAGGCATCACCGTTGACAAAGGCCGCCTTTACACCTTCGGCGGCGAAGATATGCTGAAAGGCCAGGCTGGTGGTGGTGGTGCCGGCACCACTGGAGCCGGTTACGGCGATCACGGGATGACGCTTAGACATGGGGTATCTGATCCTTGGCTACGATGTTGACCGTTTCATGGTGCTCTGACCACATCAGCATCACCTCGCCGCGCTGTAACTGGTCACGTATCTGTGCCACTTTCTCGGCCAGTGGCACCTCCTGTTCACCGTAATCGGTTCCTTCACGCAGCACAAATGCCTCAATGACATTGGTGAGCGTTGCGTTGTCCAGCGTTTGCCAGGGCACAATCATCGGTGCTGTTCCTCGAAAATCAACCCGCAGTGTAGCAGCCGTCGCTTTACTGATGTAGCAGTTGCAGTGCCAGTAGGGTCATCAATACGGCGGTGAACAGGTCAATCGCTTGCCAGATACGGGGGCGGGCCAGCGTCGGTGCCAGCCAGGCGGCGAGTGCCGAGAGGCCAAAAAACCACAGTGCCGAGGTGGTCATGGCGCCAGCGGCAAAGTACCAGCGTTGCGGCCCGTGCTGGTCAGCCAGGGTGCCGATAATAAAAGCGGTTTCCAACAGAACCTGCGGGTTGAGCACGGTGACTGCCAGGGCAGCTGTCAGTATCTGCCGGCGGCTGCTGGGGCCCTGGGTTATGGCTTGCAGACTTTGCCGGCGCTGTAAGCGCCTGGCTGCTTGCCAGGCTAGATACAACAGATAAGCGGCGCCCAACCAGCGCAAGGCAGTGACCAGCAGTGGCAGTGTATTGAGTACGGCGGCCAGCCCTAACACCCCGAGCGTAATAAACAGCAGATCGAAAAAGGTGCAGACGGCTGCCACCAGCCACTGGTGCTGACGCTGCAGTCCTTGGCTCAGCACCAGAACATTCTGGGCGCCAATGGCAATGATCAGGCCCATGGCCGTCAGCAGTCCCTGAGTGTAACTCAGCAGCATCGCGTGTCTCCAAAAGGGGGCTGTCAGCCTAGCGAGGATGCTTTATTATGAAAAGCAATGTTGGCCAATAACTATTAGAAAAAGTCATGCAGCTGGATCCCAAACACCTCTCTGCCTTAGCCGCCGTACTGGAACAGGGCTCATTCGAGCAAGCCGCCCGCTGGCTGAACCTGACGCAAGGCTCCATTTCCCTGCGTATTCGCGCCCTTGAAGAGCGCTTGGGCGGGCCGGTAGTGGTACGCAGCCAGCCTATCCGTGCCACGGAACTGGGCAAAGTACTGTATCGCCACTATCAGGAATTGCAGCTGTTGTCGGCGGACTTGGCCAACCGTTTACCGCAGCTGCGGGATGAGCGGCCGCGGATCCGTATCGCCCTCAATGCCGACAGCCTGGCAACCTGGTTCTTGGATGCGGTGGCCGAGGTGAAAGAACAGCTGCTGGTTGACTTGAAAGTGATGGATCAGGACATCACGCACGAGCGCCTGAAAGACGGTGATGTACTGGCGGCGGTCAGTGCCTTTGGTCAGCCGGTACAGGGCTGCTCTGCCAATTTTCTTGGCGCCATGTCCTACACCGCTATTGCCAGCCCCGACTATGCTCAGGCGCATTTCCCCGACGGCCCGACGGCCGAGGCCTTCAAAGATGCTACGGCCATGGTCTATGGCCATCATGACCACTTATTGCTGCAATTTCTCAACCCTTGGAAGCTCAAGGACGGGGAATTTCCGGTACATACCATGCCGGCAGCGCAGAGCTTTGTGGACGCAGCCATCAAGGGCCTGGCTTGGACCTTGGTGCCCTTGTGGCAGGCCCGTGATGCTCTGGACAGTGGCAAAGTGGTAGAGCTGACTCCGGCGCACCGCATTAAAATTCGCCTGTACTGGCATTACCGGCGTCTTGACGCCGGGCCGCTGACGGCGCTGACCGAAGCGGTAATGCATGCAACGGCGCCACTGCGGGATTAACGGTACTGCGCTAAAAAGGCCGGCAACCGCTGTTCCAGCCAATACTCCGGGCGCCACAGGCTGCCACTGACAAAGCCCACATGGCCGCCATGTTGGCTTAATTCCAGTTGCACGTGAGCTGACAGCTCCGCGGCGCTGGGAATAGCATCTTCCCCGATAAAGGGGTCATCCTTGGCGTGGATGATCAGTGTCGGCACGCTGATGGCTTGCAACAGCGGCCGGCTGGAGGCGCGCCGGTAGTAATCATGTACCCCGTCAAAACCATGCATAGGTGCCGTAAAAGCATCGTCAAAGCGCTGAAAATTCCTGAATAGGCGGTGGTTATCTAGTGCTGGCAGCTGGGCAGCCAGGGCCGGGTCGCTGGCTTTTTGCTGTAGGCTGCGTTTCAGGCTTTGCAGCAAGTGGCGCTGATAAAAGCGGGACAAACCGCGACGAATACGGCGGCTGCTGGCGGCCAGATCCATCGGTGCCGACACCGCTACGGCTGCTATCAGCGGGCTTTCTTGCGCGTCTTCCCCCAGCCACTTGAGCAGCACATTGCCTCCCAGTGAATAGCCCACTGCCATCAGCGGTGTACTCGGATAGCGTTGCTGCAGTTGCTCGGCCAGCCAGCGTGGGTCGTCGCTGTCGCCACTGTGATAAGCCCGGGGCAGTTTGTTGGGGGTGCCGCCGCAGCCGCGAAAATGCATCACGGCAACCTGAAAGTCGGCTGCGAGCAGGGCACTCATCAGGCCCTGTACATAAGGGGAATGGACCGAACCCTCCAGGCCGTGCAATACCAACACCAATGGCCGTGACGGGTCATCCTGTAGTGGCTGCGGTGTCAGCATGGCCAGTTGGTCACCATCCGGGGTTGCCCACCATTGCTGCTGGCAGGTCAGCCAGCTACGGCGTCGGTGTGCGGTAGGATACACGGTCTGGGCATGGCAGTTGCTCAGCCCCAGTGCCGGGCGGAATGTGCTTTCAATGATCATGGCTGTTACTGGCAGCGGTAACGTGCTGACACCATACTGAGCTTTCACCATGCTGCCAATGGGGGACGGATGAAAGGCTATCGGTTACTCAGTATTGTCTTGCTGTTATGGAGCCTGGCGGCTTCAGCGGCCGAACCGCGTTACCAGCTGACCACCCTGGCCGAAGGCCTGGAACACCCCTGGGGCATGGCGTTTTTACCGGATGGGCGGTTGCTTATCAGTGAACGGCCGGGCCGGCTGCTGCTATTTGGCGCCGACGGCATGCTGACTCCCATCACCGGGCTGCCGCAGATTGCTGCTGGTGGCCAGGGCGGGTTACTGGATGTCGCCTGGCATGATGGTTGGGTCTACTTCAGTTTTGTGGCGCCGGGGCCACAGGCCGGGCAGCGCGCTACGGCGGTAGCTCGGGCAAGACTAAAAGCGCATCAGCTCGATGATGTGCAGATCCTCTTTCGACAGGTGCCTTGGTATAGCAGCCAGGCCCACTTTGGTTCCCGCCTGGCCTTTGATAGCAAGGGATATTTGTATATCACCCTGGGGGATCGCTATCAGCTGCGCGAGCAGGCGCAAAAGCTGGATAATCATCTGGGCAAGGTCGTGCGCTTACACGCCGATGGCCGTATTCCTGAGGACAACCCCTTCGTGCATACCCCAGGGGCGCTACCGGCGATCTGGTCTTACGGCCACCGCAATGTGCAAGGCGCCGCAGTGGATCGGCAAACCGACCAACTGTGGACCCACGAGCACGGCCCCCAGGGCGGTGATGAGGTCAACATTGACCGGGCCGGTGGTAACTACGGCTGGCCAGTGGTGACCTTCGGCGAGGAATACGGTGGCGGGCGTATTGGTGAAGGCACCCAAAAAGCCGGCATGGTGGCGCCTTTACATGTGTGGGTGCCGTCCATTGCGCCATCGGGCATGCTGTTTTACCACGGTCAGCATTTCCCGAACTGGCAGGGCAATTTGCTGATCGGCTCACTGAAGTTCGGTTTTCTGGTGCGCCTGGAACGTCAGGGACAGCGCATCGTTGCCGAGCACCGGTTGCTGGCTGAGCAGCTGGGGCAACGGCTGCGGGATATTGAGCAAGGGCCAGACGGGCATCTGTACCTGATCACTGACGCGGCCAACGGCAGGCTACTGCGACTCGCTCCGGCTCCTAAAGACTGACTGGCCCTCCCTTGGCCAGTGCTGCTTGATAAGCAGGCAGCGCCTGGCAGCGGCGGATAAAACCCTGGATCTGCGGGTAAGCAACCATCTCCAGTCGCCCGGCGGCGGCTTCCAGAGGGTAGGCCATCTGCATATCGGCCGCTGAAAAGGCGCCGGCAAACCACGGCTGCTGGCTAAGGTGCTGCTCAATCATGGCGAGGTGGCTGTCCAGCTGGGGCTGCAGGTATTGTGCTTTTACCGTGTTCCCGATCATCCGTGCCAGTGGCCGCAGTAACCAAGGTGTTGGGCTTTCGCCGATACGGCTCATCACCAGAGACATCACCAGCAGCGGCATCAAGGACCCTTCTGCGTAATGCAACCAGTAACGGTATTGCGTCAGGGCCGGCTCTGTTGAGGGCCGCAGCTCGGCATCCTGGCCATAACTATCCAGTAGGTATTCGATGATGGCGCCGGACTCGGTCAGCGTCAGTTCGTTATCCGTCAGCACCGGCGCCTTGCCTAATGCGTGTACCTTTTTCAATGCACTGGGTGCCAGCAGGGTCCGGCTATCCCGTTGGTAGGTCCTTAGCTGATAAGGCACGGCCAAGGCTTCGAGTAGCCAGATGATGCGATGGGAACGGGATTTTTCCAGATGATGGACAGTGATCATGGCGGCTCCTTAACGGTTCCGGTCTGATACGTGGTTGTAGCGGCGTTAGATCACGAAATGACATCTGCATTCGTATTCATTGGGTGTGACGTCTGTAATGTTTTTGCCTTTCCGTTAACGTCAGGGTAACCACCATCGGTGGTTATGCAGCGAACAATAAAAAAGGTGAAGAACATGAATCACATAAAAAAACTGATGGTGATCGCCAGCTTCCTGCTGGTCAGTAGCCAGGCACAAGCCGGCGTGTTTGTGCACCTGTTTGAATGGAAGTGGACAGATGTCGCCCAGGAATGCGAACAGTTTCTCGGCCCCAAAGGGTATGCGGCGGTGCAGGTTTCCCCCCCGAACGAACATATTCAGGGCAACCAGTGGTGGACCCGCTACCAGCCGGTGTCTTACCAGCTCGAAAGCCGGGGTGGCACCAAGGCGGAATTTCAGGACATGGTAAACCGCTGTAAAGCGGCCGGTGTCGATGTGTATGTTGATGCGGTCATTAACCACACTGCCGCTGGCAGTGGCACGGGTTGGGCAGGTTCGAGCTATGACAGCAGCACCCTGAGTTACCCGACCTACAGCAGTAATGACTTTCATGCCGCCTGTGATATTCAGAGCAGTGATTACACCAATGACGCTTGGCGGGTACAAAACTGCCGGTTAGTGGGCCTGCCTGATCTCAACACCGGCTCCAGCTATGTGCAGCAAACCCTGGCCAATTACCTCAATACCTTGACCAGCATGGGAGTTGCGGGGTTCCGGATTGATGCCGCCAAGCACATCAATCCGGCTGACTTGGCGGGAATATACAGTCGCCTTAACGGCAGCCCCTTCATCTTCCAGGAAGTGATTGATATGGGTGGTGAAGCGGTCAGCGCCAATGACTACACCAGCATGGCGAAAGTCACCGAGTTCCGTTATTCGGCCAATATCGGCAGTGTTTTTCGTAATCAAAAGCTCAGCTACCTGAGCAACTTTGGTAGTGCCTGGGGCTTTGTGGGTGACCAGTCTGCGGTGGTCTTTACCGACAACCACGACAACCAGCGTGGCAACGGTGCCGGTGGCAGCGATGTGCTGAACTACAAAGACGGCGCTCTGTATACCCTGGCCAATGTGTTTATGCTGGCTTATCCCTATGGCTACCCGAAAGTGATGTCCAGCTTTTACTTCACCGACACAGATGCCGGCCCCAATGGTGCCAACGTCTGGAGTAATGGCAGTGCCAGTGGTTGCTACAGTGTCTTTGCCTGTGAACATCGCTGGCGCCCCATTGCCAACATGGTGGCGTTTCGTAATGTCAGCGACGGCAGCGTCATGAGCAACTGGTGGGATGACGGCAATAACCAGATTGCGTTTGGTCGCAGTGGTAAGGGTTTTGTCATCATTAACCGCGAAGCCAATGATCTGACGCGCACCTTTACCACCGGCATGGCCGATGGCAATTACTGCAACATTATCGATGGCGACCCGGAAAACGGCTGTAAAGACGATGCCGGTAACAGCCACTACGTGACGGTCACCGGGGGCCAGCTGAGTATTACGGTACCGCCGATGAGTGCGGCCGCCATCCGGGTGGGGGCCACCTGTACCAGCAATTGCAGCGCCAGCGGCGCCAGCACCGTACCGGTACACTTTAGTTGTGATAACGGCAGTACCACCCAAGGCCAGAGTGTTTATGTGGTTGGCAATATTGCCGCCCTGGGCAACTGGGATGCTGCCAGTGCCGTGAAGCTGTCGCCGACCAGCTATCCCACCTGGACCGGTACCATCAGCCTGCCGGTCAACACTGACGTACAGTGGAAATGCCTGAAACGGGATGAACAGGACCCCACTGCCAGTGTCGTCTGGCAAAGTGGTAGCAACAACAGTTTCAATACCACCACCAATGATGTCGAAGGCTCGACCTTCTAAATCTAAAAAGGCGGCTGCGGCCGCCTTTTTAGTTAAGTCTTGCCAGTAACAGCTCCCGTTCGGCTTTGTTCAAGCCGCCCACCACCAAGCGATAGGACGCCAGCATCATCCGCTGCAACTCTGCGCCAGGCACACTGCTATCGATAAAAACGGTATTCCAGTGCCGTTTATTCATGTGATAGCCGGGAATAATGCCCGGGTAGAGATCGCGTAAGGCTTCGGCTTCATACGGGTCAGCCTTGAGATTCATGGCCATTTGCCCTTGGTGGCGGCCAAGGGTCGCGAACATTTTACCCCGCACCTTGAACACCAGCACCTGCGGCCCGAAGGGAGTGTCGATGATGGCGTCGGGCAAGGCCAGTAGATACTGATGACATTGCTCGGCAGTCATGCATTTTCCCGGGCGAAGTTCAGTTCGATGGTAAGGCCTGTCGGATCGCGCAAAAACAACTGCACCTGGCCGGTACTGACATCCTCAGTGTAATGCTGGCCAAGGGCAGCCAGCCGTTGGCGTGTGGCGGCTAAATCGACGCAGGCAAAAGCCACATGATCAAGGTGGCCGCTGGCGCTACCCTGGCGAGCATCTTCGGTGAGGTGCAACAAGGCCTGGCCATTAGCGTATAACCAATAGCCGGGGCGGCGAAAAGCCGGCCGCGGGCCAGGAGTCAGGGCCAGTAGCTGGCAGTAAAAGTCCCGTACCTGCGCCAGTAGCGCGGCCGGGGCAACAATATTGATGTGATCCAGAGCGATAGCGGTCATGGCGCCTCCTGCCAGACACTGTCCCTAAACAAACAAGCCGCCTCAACAGGCGGCTTGTAACAGAGCGTGTCCGGGTCAGGCTAGTTGCCCGAAGTAACTGCCATAGCCTGGCAATTGCAGTTGCCCGTCCGTGAGCTCACCGCTAACCAGCTGATGGCCAGTCAGCGCAGTGGCATTGTGCTCCAGCGCGATACTGACCGGCTGGTCACTAAGGTTGAAGGCTACCAGGATTTGCTGGCCATCAAGCGCACGGGTAAAGGCTAATACCGGCTCCGGCGTATTCAGGAAGTGAATGTCACCGGTCAGCAGCGCTGGCTGGTTTTTCCGCCAGGCCATGAAGCGGCGAAAACCATTGAGCACGGAATTGTCACTGTTTTCCTGTTCCGCCACGGCTTTGGGCAGGTGTGCTGCCGGTACTGGCAGCCAAGGGCGGGTGTCAGAAAAACCACCGTGCTCGCTGTTTTGCCATGGCATCGGGGTGCGGCAGCCATCACGGCCTTTGTATTCCGGCCAGAAAGTGATGCCGTAGGGGTCTTGCAGATCTTCAAAGGCTACTTCAGCCTCTGCCAGGCCCAGCTCTTCACCCTGATAAACACAGACCGAGCCGCGCAAGGAGCAGACCATGGCCGACAGCATATTGGCCATGTGTGCCGGCGCCTGTTCGCCACCCCAGCGGGATACCGCGCGTTTGACATCATGGTTGGAGATGGCCCAGCAAGGCCAGCCATGGGTCATTTTGTCTTCCAGGCCCTGCACGGTATTGCGGATATATTCAGCGCTGAAGTCATCCACCAGCAGTTCGAAGCTGTAGCCCATGTGCAGGCGGCCGGCTTCGGTGTACTCGGCGGTGGTGGCCAAAGAGTCTTCGGCGGAGATCTCGCCAAGGGTGGTGGCGCCAGGGTACTGATCGGTCAGTGCCCGCAAGCGCTCCAGAAACGGCAAATTTTCCGGCTGAGTATTGTTGTACCAGTGGTACTGGAAGGCGTAAGGGTTGTCCGGGCTAAAGCCGCGGCCTACACGTTTTTCTTTCGGTTTGGCCGGGTTGTCACGCAGCTGCTGGTCATGAAAACAGAAGTTGATGGCATCCAGGCGGAAGCCGTCCACACCCCGGTCAAGCCAGAACTGCACGTTATCCAGTGCGGCTTGTTGCACTTCTGGATTATGGAAATTGAGATCCGGCTGCGAGGTCAGAAAGTTATGCAGGTAATACTGGCCACGGCGAGGCTCCCACTGCCAGGCTACGCCACCGAACAGGCTCATCCAGTTATTGGGCGGGCTGCCATCGTCTTTGGCATCGGCCCAGACATACCAGTCCGCTTTCGGGTTATCGCGGCTTTCGCGGCTTTCTTTGAACCAGTCATGGTCAACCGAGGTGTGTGATAACACCTGATCAATCATCACTTTTATGCCGCGGGCATGGGCACCGGCGAGCAACTTGTCGAAGTCGTCGAGGGTGCCAAAAAGTGGGTCTACATCACGATAATCGGCAATGTCATAGCCGAAATCCGCCATCGGGGATTTGAAAAAAGGTGAGATCCAGATAGCGTCGACACCCAAAGAGGCGATGTAGTCGAGCTTATTGATAATACCGGGCAGGTCGCCGACGCCGTCACCGTTAGTATCCTGGAAACTGCGCGGGTAAATCTGGTAAATAACGGCGCCACGCCACCAAGGTACGTCACTCATAAGGAACCCCGAATTGCGGTCGTTGAGTCCGTATACGGACTTTCGATTAATGAGACGGAGCTTACGTTAGGGGCTTTGTGGGGGCCAACACCCTGCATACGTATGCAGGTCAAAAAGTTTACGGAAAGGTAAAGTTGGTAGCGTATTTTGTAGCGGTACCGCGTCTTCATCTCACCATAAAAACGAGCGATACATGTCAGCAGATATCTTACAACTGGTTATTTTTCTTGGCCTTACTGGCTTGGTAGCGGTGCTTACCTATATCAAATGCCGGGGCGCTGAGCACAGTGCCAGCGAATCGCGGGATTACTTTCTGGCCGGTGGCAAGTTGTCCTGGCCTTATGTGGCCGGCTCGATCTTGCTGACCAATATCAGCGCCGAACAGATTGTCGGCATGAATGGCGCGCAGTCTTTGCTGGCTGCCTGGTGGGAGCTGGGAGCCATGGTGGGCTTGCTGGTACTGGCGCGGTTTCTGATCCCGCTTTATTACCGCTATCAATGCACCACCACCACCGAGCTGCTGGAACACCGTTTTGGTGATAGCGGCATCCGCGCGGTGGTGTCAGGGCTGTTTCTGCTGGGCTATATGTTCATTTTGCTGCCGGTGGTGCTCTACACCGGCTCGGTGTTTATGAAATCCATGTTTGGCCTGCACTTGCCGCTGCTGCTTATCGCCGGCTTGTTTGCTTTGGCCGGGCTGATTTATGCGGCCTTTGGCGGCCTGCGGGCCATTGCCATTTCCGATACCTTCAATGGGATTGGCTTGTTACTAATGGGAACCGCGGTAACCTTGTTTGCGCTGGCGGCGGTGCACTGGGATCTTAGTGGTATTCCGGCTGAGCGGCTGACGCTCTGGGGCGGGCCAGACAGCGCCATTCCCTGGCCGACGCTGTTTACCGGCATGATGTTTATTCACATCTTCTACTGGGGCACCAACATGGTGATTGCCCAGCGGGCACTGGCGGCGGAGTCAGTGAAAGAAGCACAAAAAGGCGTTTATGTTGCTATCGGCTTTAAACTGCTGACCCCGATGATTGTGGTGCTACCGGGGATAATCGCCTTCAAACTCTATGGCCCGGTGGGTGATGTGGCTTACGGGATGTTGGTGGGCCATGTGCTGCCGCCGTGGCTGTCGGGCGCTTTTGCCGCGGTTATTGCCGGAGCGGTGCTGTCCAGCTTCAACTCTTGCCTGAACTCGGCGTCAGCCCTTTATACCTGTGACTTTCACACCCGTTACTTTAATCAGGGTGCTGATGTGAAACGCATAGGTCAGCGTGTGGCGTTACTGTTTACGCTGGTGTCGGTGGCAATGGTGCCACTGTTTGAGCATGCCAAATCCATTGTCGCAGTAATGCAGCAACTCAATGGCCTGTATTCGATGCCGGTGCTGGCGGCCTTTTTGGTGGCGGTGTTTTTTCGCAATATTCATGGCCGTGCCATTATGGTCAGCATGATGTTCGGGGTGCTGCTTTATGCCATTTTCACCTTTGTCTGGACACCGCTGCACTACATCCATCTGATGTTTATTACCTTGCTCAGCACCATTGGCCTGACCCTGCTGTTGAGCAAACTGTGGGGTGAGCAGCCGGCATTGGCACTGTCGCAGCAGCCCTGAACGTGGCCCAGGTCACCTTTACGTAAGCGCAAAGGCGTGAATACGTATGCAGCGAATTGTGATGGCCGATTGAGCCGGCCTACCATGGCGCCAAGGCCGGGTTTTCCCGGCTTTTGCGCAGTAAATAACAAGAATATCGGGCGCCAGGGCGCCCAAAGAGGACAGCACCATGATGAATAAACCGCGGCTGGGTTTTTGGCAGATCTGGAATATGTGTTTCGGTTTTCTGGGGATCCAGTTTGGTTTTGCCCTGCAAAATGCCAACGTCAGCCGTATCTTCCAGACACTGGGCGCCAGTATGGATGATATTCCGGTGCTGTGGATTGCTGCGCCACTGACCGGCCTGCTGGTACAACCGGTGGTGGGTTACTTGAGTGACCGTACCTGGACCCGGCTGGGCCGGCGACGCCCTTATTTTCTCATTGGCGCCATCCTTACCACCGCTGCTTTGTTGTTTATGCCCAACTCGCCGACCCTGTGGGTAGCGGCCGGTATGCTGTGGATCATGGACGCCTCTATCAATATTTCCATGGAACCGTTCCGGGCGTTTGTCGGTGACCAACTGCCAACCGAACAACGGCCGCTGGGCTATACCCTGCAAAGTTTCTTTATCGGTATCGGTGCCGTTGTGGCGTCGATGCTGCCGTGGATCCTGGCGCATTTGGGCGTCAGCAATACTGCCGCCCATGGTGAAATCCCGGATACAGTGAAGTACGCCTTTTATCTGGGGGGCGCCATCTTGTTTCTGGCCGTGGGTTGGACGGTTATCAGCACCCGTGAATACAGCCCCGAAGATATGGCTAAATTTGCCGCGCCCGCTTCTGAGCAACAGCAACCGGCGCTCAACAGCCAGCACGCTCAGCGTAGTGGCAGCCTGTGGTTGCTGGCAGGTGTACTGGGCGCTGCCGCTGTCTGGCACTGGCAGCTGGAAAAAGAGCTGTATTTGCTGGCGGCCGGGCTGATGTTTTATGGCCTGGCACTGCTGTTGCTGGCGCTGCGTCGGCCGGCCAACATGTTCGGCACCATCATGACGGATCTGTACACCATGCCACCGGCCATGCGCCGCCTGGCTGTAGTGCAGTTTTTCTCCTGGTTTGCACTTTTTGCCATGTGGATTTACACCACGCCGACGGTCACCGAGCTGCATTTTGGCAGCAGTGATACCAGTTCAGCGGCCTATAACAACGGCGCCAACTGGGTGGGAGTGCTTTTTGCTGCCTACAATGGCTTTGCAGCACTGGCGGCGATCATTATTCCGCTGATGGTTAAACGCTGGGGGCTACGGGTAAGTCACCTCATTAATGTCTTCTTGGGTGGTGCTGGCCTGTTGTCCATTGGCCTTATTCATGACCCGGACTGGCTGCTGCTGTCCATGGTGGGAATTGGTTTTGCCTGGGCGTCGATTTTGTCACTGCCGTACGCGCTATTGTCTGATGCCGTA
Organism: Gallaecimonas aegicerasi; assembly: GCF_045291545.1. Classification (GTDB taxonomy): domain Bacteria; phylum Pseudomonadota; class Gammaproteobacteria; order Enterobacterales; family Gallaecimonadaceae; genus Gallaecimonas. The sequence continues at coordinate 2,457,456 of NZ_CP149514.1, read as the reverse complement.
CCGCAGGAAAAGATGGGCATCTATATGGGCATCTTCAACTTCTTTATTGTGATCCCGCAGTTGCTGGCGGCCAGTGTTCTGGGCTTTTTGCTGAAAACCTTCTTTGCCAATCAGCCGGTTTGGGCACTGGTGATCGGTGGCATCAGCCTGGTGATTGCCGGCCTGAGTGTACTGCGCGTCAAGGAGCCGGTAGCCTGATGAAAACGCTGCTGAGCCTTACTGCCCTGGCCATGACTGCCAGCCCGGTGCTGGCGGCCGATTATTATGGCACCACCGAGCCTTTTGCCAAGAATGCCATTTATTTTGTGCTGACCGACCGTTTCGTCAACGGCGATACCCGTAATGACCACCGGCATCAGGGCGGGGCGCACCCCACCTTCAATATTCCAATCAAGGGGCCACATGGCCAGGAAGCCAACATTGGCTACCTGGGCGGTGACTTCAAAGGCCTGTTGGACAATGCCGATTACATTCGCAACATGGGCTTCGGCGCGGTCTGGATTACCCCCATTGTTGATAACCCCGATCAGGCGTTTACCGGCGGTTCACCGGTACATTGGGGCAGCGCTTTTACTGATAAAGGGAAAACCGGTTACCACGGCTACTGGGGTGATAACTTTTATCAGCTGGACGAACACCTGCCGAGTAAAAACCTGGATTTTCGCGGCCTGACCAAAGGCTTGAAGGCACACGGCCTCAAAACCGTGCTGGATATCGTCGTCAATCACGGGTCGCCGGCTTACACCATGCCGGTCAAACAACCCAAGTACGGGCAGATCTTTGATGCCAACTGGCATCTGGTTGCAGACCACGAAAACGTGCCACCGAAGGATTTGAATCCCAAGGATCCGTTGACGGCCTTTTTTCACCGCACCCATGAAATGGTGCAGCTGCCGAACATCAATGAAGATAACCCGGCGGTGATCAAATACTTTATCGGCGCCTATGAAAAATGGGCTGACCAGGGCGCTGACGCCTTCCGTATTGATACCATTAAGTGGGTCGACACCCGCTTCTGGAAAACCTTCACCGACGCCATTCGGGCCAAACACCCGGGCTTTTTCATGTTCGGTGAGGCCTATGACTATGATGCCGATGCCATTGCCAAATATACCTGGCCGAAAAATGGTGGCGTCAGCGTTTTAGACTTTCCGTTAAAAGCGGCAATGAACAAGGTGTTCGCCCAGGGCGCCGGTTTTGAAACATTGGCCCCAGCGCTGTATCTCAAGCGCGGGCCTTATCAGAACCCCTATGATTTGACCACGTTCTACGACAATCACGACATGGCGCGGATGAATGCCAGTGACAATGGCTTTATTGATGCCAATAACTGGTTGTTTACTGCCCGTGGCATTCCGGTCATTTATTACGGCTCTGAAGTGGGTTTTGAACGGGGTAAGGCCGAGCACGAAGGCAACCGTAACTACTTTGGCCAGGCGCGTATTGATGCAGCGCCCCAGAGCCCTATCTACCAGCACCTGAAAACCATAGCACTGGTGCGCAAAGCCAATGTGGCGTTGCAGCAGGGCTTGCAGGTGAACATCAAACTCAAGGGCGACCAGGCCCAGTTCTTGCGGGTTTACCAAAGAGACGCCGTTGCCCAGCAGGCGTTGGTATTACTGAATAAAGCCGATAAAGCGGCACAGATGCAGGTACCCGCTGGCTGGCTCCAGCAGGGGAACTGGCATGAAGCGATCAGCGGCCAGACGGTGAAAGTTCAGGGCAACTTGCATATGACCGTGCCGGCACATGGGGTGCGGGTATTGCTGCTGGATCAAGCGGTAACAGTGCCGGCGCTGCAAAAACAACTGGCAGCGCTTATGCGCCGCCCGGTGCTCCACAAGAGCGGCGAATAACCAGCTCCGGTGCTATGGTCGCGCTGCTGGCGGGCTCGTCATGAATGCGGTGGATCAGCGTATCCACCAGCATTTCCCCGGCCCGTTTGGTGTTTTGGCGCACGGTGGTCAGTGGCGGGTTCGCAAAGCAGGCCATCTGGATGTCATCAAAGCCGACCACGGCGATGTCGTCCGGTACGCGCAGGCCATGGTCATTAAGGGCGCGAATGGCGCCCAAAGCAATCAGGTCGCTGGCGCAAAATAGCGCATCAAAATGGCTGTTACGGGCCATGAGTTCGCCAACAGCGTCATAGCCGGCCTGTTCGGTGGAAATGGCATCCACCTGCAGGGTGGCGTCAGCAGGCAGGCCAACATTTTGCAGGGCCTGAATATGGCCGCGGTAGCGGTCAAAAAATTCCGGTGAATGGTTGGAGGCATTGCCTATAAAGGCAATGCGTTGGCGGCCCAGGCTGAGCAGGTGGCGGGTTACGTCTTCGCCACCGAGCACATTGTCACAGCCAATGGACACACCGGGCTGGTCGGCCAGCACGGCTCCCCAGCGCACAAAATGGGTGCCCTGGGCTTCGAGTTTCTCCAGCTTGGCGCGGTAGTCGACATAGTCGCCGTAGCCGAGCAGGATGATGCCGTCCGCTTTTTTGCTGTCTTCGTAGTCGGCATGCCAGTCATTACTGAGTTGCTGGAAGGAAATCAGCAAATCAAAGCCCTTCTGGGCACAAGTGCGGGTAATGGACCCCAGCATGGACAGAAAAAACGGGTTGATCAGCGAGTCATCCGGGGTGGGATCTTCGAACAGCAGCAGCGCTACCGTACCGGAATGCTGGCTGCGCAGGTTGGAGGCGTTTTTGTCCACCTTGTAGTTGAGCTCGCGGGCGATAGCCTGAATACGGTCACGGGTTTCCTGGTTGACCAACGGGCTGCCGCGCAGCGCACGGGAGACGGTAGACTGGGATACTCCCGCCAGGTGAGCAATGTCGAATGAGGTTGCTTTGCCTTTGGAGCGCATGGTGCCTGCGGTGCCTGACTTCATAAACAAATGATAAAGTAACACGATTTTGCGACAGGAATAGACTCAAACGCCATGGTTAAGCAGATAGCGCCTTTCGTCGTAGCCGATATCGGTGGCACCAACGCCCGCTTTGGGCTGGTCACTGGTTGGGCTGATGGCCACTTTCATATCACTCGCCAGCAGCGTGTGCCCAGTAGCGATTTTGCCAGTATGCAGGAACTGGTTGCCTATTATCTTGCGCAAGTTTCAGACGCTCAGCCGCGCCGGGCCTGCCTGGCGGTGGCCGGGCCGGTTGGTGGTGATCAGGTGCATATGACCAACCTTGGCTGGTATTTTTCGGTGGCCGAGCTGACAACGCAGCTGGACCTGGATGAGTTGGCCGTTATTAATGACTTTGTTGCCTATGCCAACTCGATCCCGCTGCTGCCGCCAGAAGCGGTGGTGAAAGTCAGCGAGGGGCAGGCTATCAGCTCCGCGCCCATTGCCGTGGTTGGCCCCGGTACCGGCCTGGGCGTGGCCTGTTTGGTGCCGCAAGGCAAGGGCTGGCAGGCCATTGGTTGCGAAGGCGGCCACATGGCCTTGGCACCTGCCACCGCACGCCAGCGAGAGGTGCTGGATGTGCTGGCTGGGCAGATGGATTTTGTTTCTGCGGAGCGGGTGTTGTCTGGTACGGGGTTACCGAATCTGTACCGAGCGGTGGCTACCTGCCACGGGGAAACGCCGCAGCCGCTGAGCTCGGCAGCGATCAGTGAAATGGCACTGGACGGCGATCCGGTTTGTCACGAAACCCTGAGCCTGTTCTGCGAATGGCTGGGGGGGGTTGCTTCCGACATCGCTCTGGCTCAGGGAGCTCGCGGTGGCCTCTATCTTGGCGGCGGCATTTTGCCGCGCTTTTTGGAGTTTTTCCTGCGCAGTCGTTTTCGCCAGGGGTTCAGTGAAAAAGGCATCATGACTGGCTATCTTTCGGCCATTCCTATCTACCTGGCCATTGAAACCCACTCTGCACTGACCGGTGCTGCCGCCTGGCTGCACGGCCACCCCGGCGACTGAGGCTTTTCTCCAGCCACGCCCGCCTTTATGATCGTCCCGGCCTGATATAAGGAGCCGGTATGATTGAGGCGGGCAGTCAAGCCTTCTGGCGAGCGACCCTGGCACTGGGCCTGGGTTCTTTTCTGATTTTCTCCAATCTGTATTTAACCCAGCCACTGCTGCCGGCACTGGCTCAGCAGTTTGCTATCTCACCGCTGACGGCGTCTTACAGTTTTACGCTGACTACCTTGTTTTTAGGATTGTCGCTGTTGTTGTACGGCCCCCTTTCGGATGCCTTGGGGCGCCGGCCCATCATGTTGTTGACCATGGCCGGTGCGGTGCTGTGCACCCTGGCGTTGTCACAGGTGCAGAGTTTGGCGGCGTTACTGATCTTGCGAGCCTTGCAGGGCTTTTTTCTCGGTGGCTTACCGGCTATTGCTATCGCTTATATGGGCGATGAAATGACCAAGCCGGCACTGGTGACGGCGGTGGGGTTTTATATCAGCGCCAATAGCATTGGCGGCATTGGCGGACGCTTGCTGGGAGGCTTTTTAGGTGACAGCTTAGGCTGGCAGGATGCCTTTGGGGTGATGGCGCTGGGGTCTTTATTGGTACTGTTGCTGTTTGCCTGGCTGTTACCACCGTCAACAGGTTTTGTACGAAAAAAGCTGCACCCCAAGCGCATGGTGGGGGATTTGTGGCAACATTTGGGCAACCCGGTGCTGCTGGTGAGTTTTCTTATCGGTGGCCTGAACTTCTTTATTTTCGTTAACCAGTACAGCTACCTGACATTTCGACTCAGCGCTGCCCCTTATCAGCTGCCAACGCGGTTTCTGGGTATGCTGTTTCTGACCTACCTGTCAGGCACCTATGCATCAACGTTATCTGGCCGGCTGGCACAAAAGCAGCCACAACCACGGGTGATGATGGCCGGGATAGGGCTGATGATGCTCGGGAGCCTTATCAGCCTGGCATCACCACTGTATTTGATCATGAGCGGTTTTTTGGTGAGCGCCTTTGGTTTTTTCCTCTGTCATGCCAATGCCTCGAGCTGGGTTAACCAACAGGCGGTGACGGCTAAAGCCAGTGCCTCGTCCTTGTATCTGGTCTTTTATTATCTTGGCGCCAGTCTCGGTGGTGTCTACCTTTCGCCGTTCTGGCACTGGCTGGCCTGGCCGGGCGTGATTATTGGTTCCATGTTGATATTGAGCATCACCATGGTTCTGGCACGGTGGCTTTTGAAACGAGCGTCAATGAATAAATAAAACTAATCTGATTTAACTAAAAATGCTCCGGTGAACATCACCTAACTGTCATCAAATCTGCCTACGCTTTGCGCAGTTATTTTGGTTGATAACTTTTTTGGAGCGCACAATGAAAACTGCCCTGATTGCTATGACAACACTGTTGATGTCCGGCGCCGCTTTGGCTGGCCACAGTGTGAGCTATTCCAACACCCACTATTGCACGTTGGCCAGTCAGGGAGCTTACGGCCCCTACCTGCATGCCTATGCCGCTAAACTGGGTTATACCCCGAGCCACCAGGAATGCCTGCAACTGCGTGCACAGCCGCAGGTTGATACTGCCGGGCAGTGGCAATTTCGTGGTAACAAGCCGTACCCTCATTCTGTAAAGCGTTTGTCAGCGCAAACTGTTACCAAACTGAAAATCCTGAGCCCAGCCGAGCGTGCCAAGGCTCTGGCAGCAAACTAAGTTAGTCCGAACAACGCTTTGAGACGCGGCAGGTTAGCGACACCTGCCGCGTTTTTTTGTGGGTAATGCTGGCTGCTGGCATCGCGGCTGACCAGTGCCAGGTATTGGCGTTGCGCTTCACGTTCCAGGCGCAACTCCATGGTTTTGAGCTGTTCATAGCTGCTATTGCTCAGTTCGTTTTTAAGCTGTTGTCGCAGTTGGCGAAAGGGGGTGAGCCACTGGGCTTGCAGGCGTCGGCTCTCGGCTAATAGTGCCAGCCAGGTGGCTTGGGCCAGATACTGCTGTTCACTGTCCAGCCAGGCGGCCAGCAGATACAGATTGACATCCAGCTGGTGGCTTTGCTGCCAGGCCAGTAATTGCGACTCCTGGGCCGGGTAGTGGCTCAGGCAGTAATCCCAGAAGGTGTCACTCATGCCAGGCTGTCCTCAAAGTCGCTATTGAGTGCATCCAGTTGCTCGGTCAGTGCCATCCAGTCGCTTTCAACTTGTTCCAGCTCGGCGCGGCTGTCTCCCTGGCGTTTCAGCAAGGTTGTCAGTTCGGCTTTGTTGGCATTGTCGTAAAGCGCTGGGTCGGCCAGTTGCTGCTCAATATCTGCCAGAAGTGCTGACAGTGTCGTCATAGCCTGATCGAGCTTATCCAGCTGCTGTTTGAGTGGCCGGGTTTGCTGGCGATGCTGTGCTTCCAGGCGTTTTTTGTCCTTGCGTGATTGGGCGGAGTTATCTTTGGCCGACTCGCCACTGGCGGCAGGGGTTTTTTGCTGTTCGCTGAGCCAACGGTGATAGTCATCCAGATCGCCATCAAAGGGCGTAACAACCCCCTCGGCAACGCGCAAAAACTGGTCGGTGGTGGTGCGCAGCAGGTGGCGGTCATGGGAAACAATTACCATGGCCCCGTCAAAATCCTGCAATGCCAGTGTCAGCGCCTCGCGCATTTGCAGATCCAGGTGGTTGGTAGGCTCATCCAGCAGTAACAGGTTGGGTTTTTGCCAGACGATCAGCGCCAGAGCTAGGCGGGCTTTTTCACCACCGGAAAAGGGCGAGATGGGCTCCAGGGCTTTGTCGCCGCGAAAGTCAAAATGGCCCAGAAAATCTCTGAGCTGTTGCTCACGAACCTCTGGTGCCAAGCGTTGCAGGTGCAATAGTGCCGAGGCGTTGGCATCCAAGTGCTCCAGCTGGTGCTGGGCAAAATAGCCGATTTTCAGGCCCTGTGCGGGTACCAGTTCACCACTGCGGGCCGGCAACTCACCGGCCAGGCATTTGATCAGGGTCGACTTACCGGCGCCATTGGGGCCCAGCAAGCCGATCCGTTCACCTGGCTGCAAGCGTAGTTTTACGTTGCGCAGCACCGGTTCAGTGCCGTAGCCAAGGCTGACATCTTTGACTGCCAATAATGGCGACGGCAGCGCCTCGGCAGCGCTGAACTGGAAAGAAAACGGTGAGTCCACATGAGCAGCATGCAGCACTTCCATACGCTCCAGTGCCTTGATCCGGCTTTGCGCCTGGCGGGCTTTGGTGGCTTTAGCCTTGAAGCGGTCGATAAAACGCTGCAGGTGGGCGCGTTCACTCTGCTGTTTGTCATACAGCGCTTGTTGCTGAGACAGGCGGGCGGCTCGCTGGCGTTCAAAGCTCTCATAGTTGCCGCTGTAACTGTGCAACTGGCGGTTTTCTACCTGGCAGATATGGGTGACCACATCATCCAGAAAGTCCCGGTCATGGGAGATGAGCAGCAAGGTGCCCTGGTAGCGTGTCAGCCAGTCAGCCAGCCAGAATACGGCGTCTAGATCCAGGTGGTTGGTAGGCTCGTCCAGTAGCAGTAGATCGGAAGGGCATAGCAGTGCTTGCGCCAAATTCAGGCGCATCCGCCAGCCCCCGGAAAATGAGGATACCGGTCGCTGCTCGTCACCCGGCGCAAAGCCCAGGCCATGCAGCAGCGCCCCGGCACGGGCATGAATATGGTAGCCGCCGAGGGTTTCCAGCTCACCGAGCAAACGGGCAATGCGCTCACCTTGATCGGCGGCGCGGGCCGCGGCCAGCTCGGCTTCGACTTGCCGGTAGTGCTGGTCACCGTCGATGACATAATCGAGCGCCGTGCGTGCCAGTGCCGGGGTTTCCTGGCGAACAGATGCAATGGTCCAGTTTGCCGGCAGCGAAGCATTACCACCGTCCAAATCCAGTTCGCCGCGCAGCAGGGCAAACAGGGTGGATTTGCCACAGCCATTGGCGCCAACCAGGCCGACGCGCTGGCCGGTATGGACGGTAAGATTGGCGCCATCAAAGAGTTTCTGCCCGCCGCGGATTAACTGCAGGTCCTGAAGGTGTATCATGTGCGGTCACTATCTGCCGTGATGTCGGCATCCTACAAGGTTGGGAGTGAGTATGGCAAAGCGTCGTTTTATTGCCGGGGCCAAATGCCCGCAGTGCCAGGAACAAGACAGCATTGTGCTGATCATTGAAAACAACGTCGAGCGGGTGGAATGTGTGGCCTGCGATTATAAAGAAACCCAGGCCAGCCGTGATACGCAAACGGCGGCCAAAGGTGATAAAGAGCAGATCATCGGCCTGTTTAAGCCGCACTGATCAATAGTGCGGCGGTGGCGTTTCCTCGTGTTCACCGGCCACCTGGCTGCCTTGTACGCCTTTCATTTTGGTCACCAGAAACTGCAGTTGCTGGCGCTGTTTTTCCACCAGCTGCTGCAGTGCTGCCATCTCATCAGACAGTTCTTGCAAGGCCAATTCCTGAAACGCCAGGCGACTTTCCAGATCAGCTACGCGGTCACTCATTTCGGGGCCTCCAGCGGCCAGGCTTCAATCAGACCGGCGGAGCTTACCGAAAACACCTTATCGTTGGCAAAGCCAACACCATAGACCACAGCCGAGCGCGGCCGTAAATCATCATCAATACCGACCTGCCGCTGCCACAGACGCTTGCCGCTCGCCACGTCCCACAGCGTCAGTGCCCGGCCGGCGCCGCCGGTAATAAGCCTGCTGCCGTCACTGGAAAAGCGCGCGGAGGTAAACAACTCCTGCTTGGCCTTGGTGGCCAGCTGGCTGACTTTCTCACCGGTACGGATATCCCAGATAGCGGCTTGGTTACTGACGTCGTCCACCAACGCATAACGGCCATCATCGGTCATGGCGACCATGACCACACGGCCGGCGGCTGGAAAGCGGCGTATGACCTGCCCGGTTTTACTGCTCCACAACAAGGCCTGATGATCATTGCCCCCAGACAGCACATAAAAGCCGTTCTCGGACATGGCAATGCTGTTGACCTTGGCATGGTGGCCAAGAAAGGCAATTCGGCGCCCGGTTTTGCGGTTAACGTGCTCTACCACGCCGTCAGCTCGGGCGAAGGCGATAAAGTTACCGCCATTAGAAACGGCAACGTCACGCAGGGTTTGTATCTGGGTGGCACCGGGTTCATCCACCCGTGCTTTGCCCTGGTAATGACCCGCCAGCCAGTAACCCAGGTTTTCACCGGTGCTGACTTGCCACAGGGCGATGCGGGTTTGATCCGCGGTAACCAGATAATCGCCATTTTCACTGAAGCGCAGCAAACTGACTGGCAGCGGCGTGTCTGGCACCCGGTCATCGGGTTTAAAGCCGTCACGGCTAAGTGCGGCGCGGGAAGGGGCCTGAACATTCATCTGCAGGCGGTATTTGGGTTTGCCGGTACGCAAGTCAACAACAATAACACCTTGGTTATCGCTGCTGATCGCTGCCAGCGGCTGACCCTCGGCAACATCGCCAGCGAAAGCGCCATTAGCGGTGATGGCCCAGCGCTGTAATGGCGGAACATTCTCTGTGCAGCCAGCCAGGAATAAAATGGCAACAAAAAGGACTTTACGCATGGATTTAATAATGCCGGAATTTGTGTTTAGTATAGGGACTTTACCAAAAACAAGAGGGGATGCCCCCGGAAGCCTTCGGGAACCCCTGCCCTCAGAGGAGTAGTTATGAAGCCCTGGTTCAAGCTGGCTGTGATCCCTGCCCTGGTAATGGCAGTGACTGCGTGCCAACAAAAGGAAGATAAAGCCGATACGGCTGCCGCTGCGGCGCCGGTTAAGCTGGAAACACAGCAATCCAAACAGGCTTATGCAATTGGCGCCAGCATTGCTGAGTACATCAGCAAGACGATGGCCAAGCAGGAAGAGCTGGGTATCAAACTGGATAAAAAACTGGTTGTGGCCGGTTTTGAAGATGGCATCAATGGTAAGAACCAGCTCGATCAAGATACCGTAACCAAGGTACTGCAAGCACTGGACAAAGAAGCCTCTGAAAAATTGGCGGCTCAGAAAAAGGCCGAAGCCGAGAGCAATAAAGCCGCCGGTGAAAAGTACCTGGCTGAAAACGCCAAGAAACAGGGTGTGAAAGTTACTGACTCTGGCTTGCAATACGAAGTGCTCAAGCAAGGTGACGGCGATAAGCACCCGAAAGCCACTGACCGGGTTACTGTTAACTACGAAGGTCGCTTGATCCCTAAAGACGGTGAGAAAGAAGGCAAAATCTTTGACAGCTCCTACAAGCGTGGCGAGCCGATCACCTTCGCACTGAACCGCGTGATCCCGGGCTGGACCGAAGGTCTGCAACTGATGACCGTTGGTAGTAAGTACCGCTTCACCATTCCGGCGAAACTGGCTTATGGCGAACGCGATATGCAGACTATTCCGCCGAACTCCGTACTGGTGTTTGATGTGGAGCTGCTGGGTATCAACAAAGACGTCAAAAAAGATGATAGCGCTGACAAAACCACTGACAGCAAAGCTGCCGGTGACGACAAGAAGTAATCATTGCGCAATGACTAAAAACCCGGCCTGGTGCCGGGTTTTTTATTGCCATAACGAGGGCTTATGGCAACTGCAAAAATCTTTCTCAGTCGCAAATACAGTCCGGTGGTATACACTCGTTATGTTGGCTTGTTGCTGACAAGGAGTTGCGTGGGAATGACCAAACTACATACAACAGCGGCGGCTGTTTTGGCGCTGGGGATCTTTGCCGGGCTGGCGGCGTTAGGCTACCAACTGGCAGACACGGCGCTGGCCATCAAGAATATGGATCGTACTGTCGTGGTCAAAGGTCTGGCCGAAAAAGAGTTTCCCGCCGACGTGGTGATCTGGCCTATCAGCTTTTCAGTTGCTGGCAATGATCTCGCCAAGCTCTATGACAGTCTCGACAGTCAGGCTGGCCAGATCCGCACTTTTTTACAGCAGCATGGTATCAGCCAGGCCGATGTCACCCTGTCCGCCCCTGCGATAACCGATAAATCTGCCCAACAGTACAACAACAGCCGGGCTCAGTTTCGCTACACCGCCAACCAGACTGTGACGGTTTATTCCCATGATATAGCCGCGGTACGGCAGGTAATGAGCCAATTATCGTCGTTGGGTAAACAAGGCATTGTGCTGCAAGGCGGTTACCAGAGCCGGCCACAGTATTTATTCACTCGCTTGAACGAGGTCAAGCCAGCGATGATTGAGGAAGCCACCAAGAAAGCGCGTATGGTGGCACAGAAGTTTGCGGCAGACTCCGACAGCACCTTAGGCAAGATCAAGCGAGCATCCCAAGGGCAGTTCACGATCAGTAGCCGTGACAATAACAACCCGCAGATCAAAAAAGTGCGGGTGGTTTCGACGGTGGAATATTATCTGACAGATTAACCAGCAGATGTTGGCCTCAGAATGTTGTTTTTTTGTTAGTTGCGGTGGTTAAGAAGTCATTATTGTTGCCGATGCAGAGGCATGGTACGGAGCGGGCAGGGATCTGCCGGCGAAGGAGAGACAAGGCTATGAGTAGATCGTCAGAAGTGAGTTTTGGGGCTGAAGAATTAATCATTTCCAAGACCGATTTGAAAGGCAATATCACCTACGCCAACCGTATTTTTATGCGCGTATCCAACTTTGCCGAAAGTGAATTACTGGGTAAGCCTCATAATATTATCCGCCATCCAGATATGCCTAAAGGGGTTTTCTACGGTCTTTGGAAAACGCTCAAAGCTGGCGACGAATTTTTTGGTTTCGTCAAAAACTATACTGCGGATAAGAACTACTACTGGGTCTTTGCCAACGTCACTCCTGACAAGGTCGACAATAAACCCATTGGCTATTTCTCTGTGCGCCGTAACGCCCCCAGGATGGCCCTTGACTATGTCCAGACGTTGTACAGCAAAATGCTGGAAATAGAGCGCAGTGCAGCCAAAAGTGAAGCGGCGAAAAAGTCCTGGATGTGGTTGGAAGAGGAATTGCTTAAATCGAAAGGTTTGAGCTATGACAAAGCCATGCTGTGCTTATACCTGAGTCATCTGGATGAGGGAGTATAACGATGAATGTCAAGTCAAGTACCAGCCACACGAGTCGTCGTGTTCCTTTTCTGGATAAAAAGTTTCTCGTTTTCTGTGTGATCTTTGTGCTGCTGAACGTGGCTGTAGCCATTGAAAGTTTAGTCAGCGATGAGCTGCACTGGTTATCTTTGATTTCCCCGGTGTTGGCGTTGCTTTTTGCTACCTATGCCTATTGGGATCACACCAAACCTATCGACAAACTGGGCATTATTTATGACACCCTGCGTGAAGCGGTGAAAGGGCATACATCAGTCCGTATTACCGGTACTCGCGGCATGGGGGAAGTGGGTAAGGTGGCTTGGGCGGTCAATGACCTGCTGGATATTGTAGAAGCCAATTTTAAAGACACCTCTAACTGCTTTTTAAGAGCCAGTAAGAAAGAATTTTACCGCCGGGGTTTTTACCGGGGTCTGCCGGGTGAGTTTGGTGTCACCATGAAAAATATCAACCTAGCCTTAAAAGCTATGGAAGATGCGGCACTGTTTTCCCAGCAGAATCGATTATTAAGTGAGTTGCACCGCCTTAATACCGGTAACCTGCTGTCAAACCTGAAAACCAATCAGCAAGATCTGATGGTCCTGTCAGAAACCATGGATGATGTCTTGCACCTGGCAGAGAACAGCCGTAATGGCGCCATGCAAAGCCGTGATTCTGTCACGGAAATGAAGACCTCACTCAATGACATGAATACCCGTATGGGGAAAATGGGCGAAACCGCCAAAGCGCTGGATAAAGAAAGTGTCCGGATTGCAGAAACCATCCGTATCATTACCGAAATTGCCGAACAAACTAATTTATTGGCGTTAAATGCCGCTATTGAAGCCGCGCGGGCCGGTGATGTCGGGCGGGGTTTTGCTGTTGTTGCAGATGAAGTGCGGCAACTGGCCGATCGCACTCGCACCTCGACATCGGAAATCAGCGAGGTAGTGAATAATTTACGCCAGCGTATTGAGACCATGGTGTCACAGACCCTGACGGTTGGAGAGTACACCGAACAGGTGACATGTAATATCGATTCACTGGTGGGCAATGTCGAAGAAGCAGCCACCTCTGCAGAAAACACCATTGCCCATATGACCCAGGCCAAAGACAGCACCTTTGCCTCTTTGGTGAAAATGGATCACGTGGTGTATATGCAAAACGGCTATATCGCTCTGGATAAGGGCAAAGATTGTCAGGAAAAAGATCTGGTTCAGGTCGACCATCATAACTGTCGCTTGGGCAAGTGGTACTACGAAGGCAAAGGCCTGGAGACTTTCAACCATCTGCCATCCTATAAGCGGCTGGAAACACCGCACCGGGCCGTGCATTCCGGCGTGCACAAAGCACTGGATTTGGTTAGCCGCGACTGGCTGCATGACGATGATATCCTCACCCGATTGGTTCGGGAGATGGAAAAGGCTGAACAAGCCAGCAGTGAAGTTATTGAAATCATTGGCGAGATGCAGCGTCAGAAATACAATGGCTGAACAGTGCAAGACTTAAGGGCCTGTTAAGGCAGGCCCGGCAGTCTCATCCTTTTTGCTATCAGAGTGTACTATGTTCAAGCCTTTACTGGCCGGCCTGCTGCTGGCGTTCACTTCTCTTGCCTGTCAGGCCAAAACTACCACTGAAAGTGCTGGTGATATTCTGCGTTTCGCCATTCCTGCAGCGGCAGTCGGCACCACTTTGTTAAAAGAGCAGGGTAATGAAGGGCTGATCCAGTTCTCCAAGGCACTGGTGGCGTCGCAATTGGCCACCCTGGCGTTGAAAAAGAGCATTAACAAGCGTCGCCCCAATGGCAAATGCTGTGATGCTTTCCCGTCAGGTCACAGTTCGATGGCGTTTATGGGCGCGGCCTATCTGCAGCAGCGTTATGGCTGGCGATATGGCCTGCCGGCTTACTTGGCCGCCAGTTATGTCGGTTATACCCGAGTGCAGAGTAAACAACACGATACCAGCGATGTGCTGGCTGGCGCCGCTATCGGGGTGCTGTCGAGTTACTACTTTACGACCAGCTACAAAGGTTTCACGGTAACCCCCGTGGCCGGCTCTCACTACATGGGTTTATCCGTCAGCGGTAAATTCTAAAGGTGACGACGGACAGCGGGCATGCTATCAACAAGGGTATGTCTTTTAAGAGATAACCCTGATGCCCGTTACACCTCTGTATGCAGCCCTGTTAGGGCTTATTTATCTTGTCTTGAGTTTCCGCACTATTGGTCATCGTCGTCGTGCGCAGGTGGGGATCGGTGATGGCGGTGACCAGTCTTTAGCACGAGCCATTCGTGTACATGGCAATTTTGCTGAATATGTACCGATGACACTGCTATTGATGATGCTGCTTGAGGCCATGACCGGGCCGGTCATGGCGCTGCATATTCCCGGTTTGTTATTGTTGCTGGGGCGTTGCCTGCATGCTTTTGGGGTCAGCCACCAGCAGGAAAATCTGCGCTTTCGGGTACTGGGGATGCTGATGACATTCAGTGCCATACTGATCCTTTCTCTGGCTATTCTCTGGCGTTATATCGCTTAAACCTGTTGCCGGATGTGCTTGAGGCTAGGGCTCAGCGAAGCCTTAGCGGCCGAGAAAATAAAACACCGGCGCGCCAGCGCCGGTGTCCCAGTAAAAGCCGCCAATCAAACCGTTGCCGATTTTGCCTTTGCGTCCAGTTCCTCTAACAACGTGCTGAGATCCTTGAGTGTTTTTGCAATGTCATCACCAACAAGGTGAGGCTCAACGATCTGCATGGCTTCTTCTGCCGAAGAAGCTGCCAGGGCATGCTTGGCAATACTAGTGGTCAGCGCTTGGCGCAGCAGGTAGTTACGCTGCTGGGCAGCAACGGCATCCTGCATTGCCAGTACCACTGACTGTACCAAGGCCTGACGAGCCAGCCCCGCAGTGAAACTGGCGGTGTCACTGCTGCTGAACGCATTAAGGGCTTTAACTGCGTCAAGGATCTGGTCGTTTATAGACGTCGTATCACTCATATCGGAGCCTGTTATTTCTGGTGACTATTGTCACCGGTCAGGGCATGAACGCAGCGCGTCAGTATGGCCATTCCCAGCTCGTTGGTTTGCTGTTGGTTGGAAACCGAGTTTTGCATACTCAGCGAGATGGCTTGCGCTGTGCTTTGATAAATCACACTCATGGCCTGGCCCGGTGAGGAGCCAACCACAGAGATATTGGTTTGGGTAATTGCATCGGTGATCTGACCGTTGACGGGTGTTGGAATTGCCATTTCTCGTTCCTTGCTTAGGGGTTAAGTATTGGACAGGGCTATGGGCAGCCTTATCCATCCGTTACTGGTGATTTGCTGCCGTTTCTGCCTGTATGGCCTGTGCTTCTGCTTGCATTGCTTGTGCCTCTGCCTGCATAGCGAGCACTTCATTACTTGCCGTTGGCTCAGGGCTTGTCAGTTGGCGCTCGGCTTCAACCATGGCGGATTCCGCGTCGTGTGTCGTAGCCTCTGGTGTGTGCGGCTGTTCCGCTGGGGGCGTCTCGGGCGTTGTCATGGGGTTTCATCCTGTACGTTACCGGGATATTGCTGAGCGGTTTGGGGGGCAATGCCGAGCAGCAAGGTTACGGCCTCTGTGGTTGTGGCCTGCGCTGCAATATTCTGCTGTTGCTGGGCTGACACGGCATTGTGTGCACTCTGGCCAAGGGCATTACTAAGCGAGTGGTAATAAGAGGCCAGTGCCTGAGCCGGTGATTCAGCGATGGTGCTAAAATCAGATGATACTGTTGTATCAGTATCTGTTGCCGGTGTTTCCTGAGGCATAGCAGTTCCTTGCGATGACAAGCACTTTGAAATAGACAATAGCTCGTTTATCACCCATTTGGAAACTCATTTGCTGTCATAATGCTGCTGGTGGTTGCATATTAGGCATCATTGCGCCGGGCAGGTAGCCAGAAGGCATAAAAAAAGCACCCTGCGGGTGCCTTTCACAACGGTTTCATGCCAGCTCAGGCTGTTGTTGCTTGATGTTGATGTAAAGTGGCGAT
This sequence comes from Gallaecimonas aegicerasi, assembly GCF_045291545.1. Lineage (GTDB taxonomy): Bacteria > Pseudomonadota > Gammaproteobacteria > Enterobacterales > Gallaecimonadaceae > Gallaecimonas. The sequence continues at coordinate 2,441,531 of NZ_CP149514.1, read as the reverse complement.
CAGTTTGTCTTCTAACTCGAAGCGCTGTTCCAGTGCTTCGCCCAGTTTCGACAGATCAGCATCCAGTTCCAGCAGGCTGTCGTCGCTTTGCAGTTCGGCGTAACGGTCATTAAAGCGCAATACCTGCTGGGTGGTTTCGGCAATGTGCGGGTATAAGCGCTGGGTTTGGGCCAAACAATTACCACCATGGCGCTCGCAGCCAGAGACTATGCGTTCATAGACCTCGAAGTGGCCGGCAGAGACATAATCCATCAGCAGATCCGAAAATTCAGCCACCCGCTCTGCTTCCGGCAAGGTTGCGCGGCCGCTGGGGGCATTGGTAGCCAGCGCCCAGTAACTGACTAACAGTTGCCGGCGGCTTGTCAGCCAACGGTCAATAATGTCGCTGCTACCACCCCATTTTTGTTTGGCTTGTTCCAGTTGGGTGAACATAATGGTCTCCCTTGTTTCGGGCCGGTTAGGCAAACAACTGCCGTGTCTACCCCTATATTCAGATCAAAAGGGGGGGCAGGATCAACTCTTTTCCGCAAGGAGCTCAAGATGTCGGAGCTGTATCAAAAGGTATCAACGCTGCCAGAACAGGCGATCAGGCTGATTGTTCGGGGTGAACAGATTTTGCTCAATGACCAGGGGCAGCTGCATTTGCCGCCACTGGATGAGTGGGATGAACACAGTACTGCGGTAAGAGTTGGGGAGCTTAATGGCCAAACGGCCTGGCTGCTGGAGTGGCATGACTGGCATCAGGCACCACCGGTGGGGGAATTTACCAGCCTGCGGCAATTGATGAACGAGCCTGAGCACTTTCAACTGGCTGGCCGGGCTTTGCAGTTGTCGCTGTTTTTTCGCACCCACCGTTTTTGTGGCCAGTGCGGGGCGCGTATGCGAGTGGTGCAGGAAGAAATTGCCTGTCACTGTGACCAGTGCCAGCACCGGGCCTATCCCCGCTTGTCACCGTCCATGATTGTCGCTGTCAAAAAAGGCCGACAGCTGTTACTGGGGCACTCTCAGCGCCACCGCAATGGTGTCTATTCAACCCTGGCTGGCTTTACCGAGCCGGGAGAGTCCATGGAAGAAACGGTACGGCGCGAAGTCATGGAAGAAACGGCCATTAGCGTCAGCAATGTGCGCTATCACTGTTCGCAGAACTGGCCTTTTCCGCATTCAATGATGATTGGCTTTATTGCCGATTATGCCGGTGGTGAGATAGCTATCGATACCAACGAGCTACTGGATGCACAATGGTTTGATATTGACGATCTGCCACCGATCCCGACCCAGGGGACTATTGCCCGTACCCTGCTGGACGCGGCCATCGCCGAGATCCGTGCAGAGCTGGATTGATGTGGAACAGTCTTTGCCCGGCAACACCTGATACAATGCCGGCACTTTTTATTGTCAGGGGAATTGCACCGCCATGTCAGCGCTGAAAAACGACCGCTACCTCAAAGCTTTGCTGCGCCAACCGGTGGATCAGACACCGGTCTGGATGATGCGTCAGGCCGGCCGTTACCTGCCCGAGTATAAAGCCACCCGAGCGCAGGCGGGCAGCTTCATGGACCTGTGCAAAAATACCGAGCTGGCCTGTGAAGTCACCTTGCAGCCGTTGCGTCGCTTTGCGCTGGATGCGGCGATTTTATTCTCTGACATTCTGACCATCCCTGATGCCATGGGGCTGGGTCTGTACTTTGAGACCGGTGAAGGGCCGAAATTTCAGCGCCCTATTACCTGCGCGGCTGATGTCGCCGCCTTGCCGGTACCCGATCCTGAGCTGGAGCTGGGTTATGTGACTGATGCCGTGCGGGCCATTCGTCGTGCACTGGACGGCCAGGTACCGTTGATTGGTTTTTCCGGCAGCCCCTGGACGCTGGCCACCTATATGGTGGAAGGCGGTTCCAGCAAGGCCTTTACCAAGATCAAAAAATTACTGTTCAGTGAGCCGGCGGTTGCGCACGCCATGCTCGACAAACTGGCTGACGCGGTGATCCTTTATCTTAATGCCCAGATCAAAGCCGGTGCCCAGGCGGTGCAGATTTTTGATACCTGGGGTGGCGTCCTTTCTGGCCCGGCATACCAGGAATTTTCGCTGCGTTACATGCATAAGATTGTCGATGGGCTTATCCGCGAACATGACGGCCGCCAGGTGCCGGTGGTGTTGTTCACCAAAGGTGGTGGCTTATGGCTGGAAGATATTGCTGCTACCGGCTGTGATGGCGTTGGCCTGGACTGGACTGTCGACATGGCGGATGCCCGGCGCCGTATCGGTGACAAAGTGGCGCTTCAGGGCAATATGGACCCAAGTATGCTCTACGCACCCGCCGCGGCGATTGAAACGGAAGTGGCGCGCATTCTCGCTGGCTTTGGCCATGGCAGTGGCCATGTCTTTAACCTGGGCCACGGTATTCACCCGGATGTGGACCCTGCTCATGCCGGTGTATTTATCGATGCTGTCGGGCGTTTATCCCGTCCGTATCACCGTTAAAACAGCCCCGCTTCGGCGGGGTTTTTTTTATGGGCTTTGCGGGGTAAACACCAACTTGCCTTGTTGTACTGCCATGTTCACGGGAACCTGAGCCCAGGGGCTGTCGCTAGGCAGGCGATAGATCGGATGCTGGTCAAGGTAGCCGGTCAGCCAGTGGCGTAGGCTGGCGGCGTTGGGACCCAGTTTGCCGCCGTAGCCCAGTACATCCGCGCGGGCATCGAGGATCTTGAGGTCGCGCAAATAAACAGCCTTACCTTCCAGTGACGGGCGGCCCTGAATATCCAGCTTCAGTGATACGGGGACCATTTTCAGCAGGCCGCTGAGTGATGCCGCGCCTGCCAGTTTGAGCCTGGCCTGGTTGTCCTGCAGCGTCAGTTGCACATCATCGATGTGGGTATTAAGGCCAATATGCTGGCCCAGGTCCTGGCTCCAATTCCCCAGGCGTTGGTTCAGGCGCTGGGTCAATTCCTGCTGCGTCAGGCTGTAGCTGACCAGCTGGCTGAGCTGAGCACAGCCGCTGAGGATGAGGGCAGCACACAGCAGGGTTAAACGACGTTTCATAGGCCGGGCTCCTTGGTTTTGCCGGCCAGCATAACCGTTACTGGCCGGGCAGGCTACGGTGCCGCCGGTACTGACTGGGGTTACAGCCAGTCGCTGCTTTAAAACGGCGGTTAAAGTGCGACAAGCTCAAATAGCCCAGTTCAAAAGCAATATCGGTAATACTGCGCTGGCCTTCTGTCAGCCACTGCTGAGCCAGCGCCAACCGTCGCTGCTGTTGGTATTCACCGGGGGTCACCCCCAGCTCCTGTTTAAACAAGCGGTATAGCTGAGCCTTGGAGATACAGGCCTGGGTACTGACCCAATCCATATTCAGTGGCTGTGACAAGCGCTGGGCAATGGCCTCCATGGCGGCCAACAGGCCGTGATGAATATGGCCGCGTTGCAGTGACGAGAGCAACAGTTCCCGGCTTTGCTGGCGCAACAGCCGCATCACCAGCTCGGTCAGTTGCAGGTCAATCAACAGTTCTCGTTCAGGCTGAGGCTCAATGAAACTGTGCACCAGCCGTTCCAGTAAACGTTGCGTATCGTGGCTGTGGCGACAATGCACGGCATGTGGGTTGTACTGATAGGGGGCAAATGCCCGCGGCTGCTGATTGAGCCGGTCAGCGACTGCCTGAATGCGTTGTGGGCTGATATCAATGGCGATGCAGGTGGTCGGGGTATCGGGGCGGGCGTCGGGAAAATCAATGTACACCGGCTGGCCGGGGGCCAGTACAAAGGATTCACTGGGCAGGAAAAGCTCTGGGGTGTCAGTCACGCCGTGCATTCTTTTGGTGCCAGAGAGCATGGCGCAATACAGCACGTTGTCTGAACGCAAGGCCACCTGTTCGGCCGGTTCGTAAGTATCGTAGACCGCCAGCTCCACTTCTGAGCCGTGAAAGCGCAGGCGGTTTTCCACGGCTTCGCGGCGTCTGGCCTGCATATTGAGCCGCTGTAGCATTTGCATGGCGATCTCCTTGGCAAGAAATTCACCTTAACCAGAACGTCAAGGTCAACTGGCCCGATGAGTTTGTCAGTCAAGCGGTTGCCACCCTCAGGCAAGAGGTGCGTCGAGCCTCGGTTGATAGTAGTGCAGAGATCAATAAAAAGCAGAGGAAAGCAGCATGATTTACGCACAACCGGGCCAGCCTGAAGCGCTGGTTAACTTCAAAGCAAAGTATGACAACTTCATCGGCGGCCAGTGGCGGCCACCGGTAGCTGGCCGTTATATGGATAACGTCACTCCAGTTACCGGACAGGTGTTCTGCCAGGTACCGCGTAGCAATGCCGATGACATTAACCTGGCGCTTGATGCCGCCCATAAGGCGGCGCCAGCCTGGGGCCTGACGTCAGTAACAGAGCGCTCTAACCTGTTACTGAAAATTGCCGACCGTATTGAGCAGAACATCGAAATGCTGGCGGTCGCTGAAACCTGGGACAACGGTAAGTCAGTGCGGGAAACGGTCAACGCCGATGTGCCGCTGGTGGTGGATCATTTCCGCTATTACGCTGGCTGCATCCGTGCCCAGGAAGGCAGTATCAGCGAAATTGATCACAACACTGTGGCCTATCACTACCACGAACCCTATGGCGTGGTGGGCCAGATCATTCCCTGGAACTTCCCGCTATTGATGGCGGCCTGGAAACTGGCGCCAGCACTGGCGGCCGGTAACTGTGTGGTACTCAAACCTGCTGAGCAAACCCCGGCTTCCATTTGTGTGCTGATGGAGCTGATTGGCGACCTGTTGCCCCCAGGGGTGGTGAATGTTGTTCATGGCCTTGGTGGTGAGGCCGGGGAAGCTCTGGCCAGCTCTGAGCGCATAGCCAAAATAGCCTTTACCGGTTCGACCCCGGTGGGCTCCAAAATTATGGCCAATGCCGCCAAACGGCTGATCCCGGCGACGCTTGAGCTGGGCGGTAAATCCCCCAATCTGTATTTTGAAGATGTCATGGACCACGGCGAAGACTACCTCAACAAATGCATTGAGGGCCTGCTGATGACGTTCTTTAATCAGGGTGAAGTCTGTACCTGCCCGTCGCGGGCGCTGATCCACGAGTCCATTTATGACGCCTTCATGGAAAAAGCGCTGGCGCGAGCCAAACAAATCAAGCAAGGCAACCCGCTGGATACCGACACCATGATCGGTGCCCAGGCATCGCAGCAGCAACTGGATAAGATCCTCTCCTACATGGATATTGGCCGCCAGGAAGGGGTTGAGGTGCTGCTCGGTGGTGAGCGAGCGCAGTTAGGCGGTGAGTTGGGCAGTGGTTTTTATGTGCAGCCGACCATGCTCAAAGGCAACAACAGCATGCGGGTTTTTCAGGAGGAGATCTTTGGCCCGACGCTGGCCATTACCACCTTCAAGGATGAAGCCGAAGCGCTGGCGATTGCCAATGACACCAGCTTTGGCCTTGGAGCCGGTGTCTGGACCATGGATGCTAACCGTGCTTATCGGCTGGGCCGTGGTATTCAGGCCGGCCGGGTATGGACCAACTGTTATCACCTGTACCCGGCGCACGCCGCTTTCGGTGGCTACAAGCGTTCCGGTATTGGCCGGGAAACCCACAAGATGATGCTGGACCATTACCAGCAAACCAAGTGTGTGCTGCAGAGCTTTGATCAGAAGCCGTTAGGTTTCTTCTAAAAGCTCTCTGTGTTTTGGCGCCACAGTGGTGGCGCCTTTTTTCTTTTATCCGGGTCATTTCACATCGATAATCGCCGTACCGCCCTCAGTACCTCTTACCATGCTTAAACTGGCTATTCTTGAAACCGACATCCTCAGTGGCGACCTGGCTACCCGTTACCAGGGCTATGGGATGATGTTCCAACAGCTATTCGCTAGTGCCGGTGTGGCTCTGGAAAGCGACATTTTCTCAGTGATAAGCGGCGTCTACCCTCCTAACCCTGATGCCTATGATGCGCTGCTGATCACCGGCTCAAAAGCCGATGCCTTCAGTGACCAGCCCTGGGTGGTGACGCTACGTGAGTATGTTCGCCAGCGCTACCAGGCGGGGAGCACTTTGCTGGGCATCTGCTTTGGTCATCAGCTGCTGGCCGAAGCGCTGGGCGGCAAGGTAGGACGTAGTGCAAAGGGCTGGGGAGTGGGTCTTCATTATTACCACTGGCAAGCAGCGGCCAATGGCCAGTTTGCCCTGATTGCCAGCCACCGCGATCAGGTGCTGCGCCTGCCGGCCGGTGCTGAGGTTTTAGCCAGTAGTGACTTTTGCCCCATTGCTGCCTTTCGTTTGGGCACCCGGATCATGGCTTTTCAGGGGCACCCTGAGTTCACCGTGGATTATGCCCGCCAGCTACTGCAGCAGCGTCGCGAAGATATTGGCACCGAGCGCTGCCAGCAAGCGCTGGCCAGTTTCGATGGTACTGACGACGGCCTGCTGATTGCCTGCACCCTGGCAGACTTTATAGCGACTGCCAAAGGCGCCGCCTGAATAAAGTCGCGAGGTTTAGATGACAGCGCGTAAGCTGCCGTTTTGGAAAGCCTCGTTACTGTGCTGCTTTCGCGCTGCAGCCGTATGCTGAAGTGCGGCCTGCAACGCAGTTTTGCGGGTATCTGTCACAGCCCGAAGGGCCGCAGGTGATCTTTTACGCCGACTCAGGTAAAAAGAGCGCTGGCACGGCTGTGGTATGCTGTGTACGTTTTTCAGGCAGTAAGAGGTAGCCACCATGCCGAGTCCGGTGCAAAAAGCCGTCGACACCATCAACCAGTTGCCACGTCGTCACAAACTGGCACTGGGTTCTGTGCTGCTGGTAATGGCAGCACTGGCGGCATTGCCTGGTACTGACCATGACCCCATTTCGCTGTCATTGCCAGACAGCCTGCCGGCGCCGCCGATCCCGGCCAGCCATGCTGACAGTAAAACGGTGGCGCTACCGGATCTGGAATACCAAATTCAAAGTGGCGATACCCTCAGTAACATTTTTTCCCGTCTCGGCCTTAATCAGCAGACCATGTATCAGGTGTTGGAAGCCGATCAGCCAATCCTCGCCCTCGATACCTTAAAACCCGGCGATGTGCTGCGTTTTTGGCTGAATCCGGCCACGCGCCAGCTCACTAAACTGGAACTGCGTTTTAGTGCTGCGCACCAGGTTATTTTCAGCCGCGTGGACGATGACAGTTTTACCTTCCAGAAGGTGGATATTGACGGGGTCTGGCGCAATCAGCCGGTCGGTGGCGAGGTAAACGGCAGTTTTTACGTGTCAGCTCACAAGGTTGGGCTCAGTGATGGCGAAATTGCTCATATCGCCAATCTTTTTAAAGACAAGCTGAATTTTTCGCGGGACTTGCGCGCCGGCGATCGTTTCCAGATTGTGCGCCGTAACCAGTATATCGACGGCAAGCCGACCGGTGACTCCGAGCTGGAGGCGATTCGTATTGAGAACCAGGGCCGTACCCTCAGTGCCTTTTTATTCAGCGACGGCAGCTATTACGACGAACATGGCAAGAGCCTGATGCGGGCGTTCCGCCGTTACCCGACGGCCCATCGCTATCGTATCAGTTCGCCTTTTAACCCCCACCGCTACCATCCGGTCACGCACCATTATGCGCCGCATTACGGCACTGATTTTGCCACACCGGTAGGTACACCGGTGTTGTCCACCGCGGATGGAGTGGTAACCCGCATTGCTCACCACCCTTATGCGGGCCGTTATATTGTCATCAAACATGGCGGCACTTACGCGACCCGTTACCTGCACTTGAGCAAGGTCTTGGTACATAAGGGGGAGGTGGTTAGCCGCGGCCAGCGTATTGCCTTGTCAGGGGCGACAGGGCGGGTGACCGGGCCGCACCTGCACTATGAACTGTTGATCCATGGCCACCCGGTGAATGCGATGACGGCGAAGATCCCCATGTCACAAGGCGTCGCCAGCAAAGACAAACCGGCTTTCCTGGCGGAAGTGAAAAACCTGCAAAGTGAGCTGGATCAGGCGCCATCGGCCGACAGCTGATCCCGCTCGGTCAGCGCCGGGAAACGGCGCTGCCACAGCCAGACTACCAGCAAGGTGCCGACGCCACCGATAATAATGGCTGGCACCACGCCGAACCAGGCCGCAGTCAGCCCAGACTCAAACTCCCCTAACTGATTCGACGCGCCGATGAAGATGTAATTGACGGCACTGACGCGGCCGCGCAGGGCATCCGGTGTTTCCAGCTGGATCAGCGTCGAACGGATCACCACACTGACCATATCGGCCGCGCCCAATATGGCCAGCGCCAGCAATGACAACCAAAGCTGTTGTGACAGTCCAAAGACGATGGTGGCGAGGCCAAAAACCGCTACGGCCCGAAACATGATTTTGCCAACCCGCCGCTGCAGCGGGAAGCGCGTCAGCAACAATGCCATCAGCAAGGCACCGGCAGCGGGAGCTGAGCGTAGCAGCCCCAGCCCCCAAGGGCCGGTGTGCAGAATATCCTTGGCTACTATGGGCAGCAGGGCCGTGGCACCGCCGAGCAGTACCGAGAACAGATCCAGTGAGATGGCGCCTAATACCACCGGGTTTTGGCGAATGTGGCTGATGCCGGAAAACAGCCGTGCCAGGCTAATCGGTTCTTTTGCCGTGTTTTGCTGGCCATTGGCCAACCCCAACAATGCTACCGCCGCCAATACAAAGCCGAGCAGGCTGGAACCATAGAGCCAGTGTGGCCCGAGCAGGTAGACCAGGCCACCGATAGCTGGGCCGGCAATGACCATCGCCTCGCGGGTGCCGGCGCTCAGCGCCAGCGCTTGTGACAGGTTTTCTGCACTGACCAGCCTGGGCAGCCAGGCTTGTGCGGCCGGGCCTTCAAAGGCGCGGGCCGAGCCCAACAGCACGGCGCAAACATAGATACTGGTTGATGTCACCGGCAGTAGCACCAGTATGGCCATGGCCAGCGTCTGCACGCTGCGACAGGCAATGACGATATTGCGGCGGTTGTGCTGGTCTGCCACATGGCCGGCGACCAGGGTCAGTAGCAGTTGTGGCAGAAACTGTGCCAGGCCAATCAGACCCAGGCTCAGGGCTGACCCAGTGAGGCCGTACATTTGCCAGCCCAGTCCCACCACCAGCATCTGGTATGACAACGATGAGCAGGCCTGGCCCAGCCAGAAGCGCAGAAAAGCCGGATTACGGCGAATGAACGATGAGGACATGGTAGACACTGCAATACCAAAAAAGCCATTGTACGTGCCAGGAACACCCATGCCACGGCGATAACGTCCGGTGGTCAGGGCTGTAGGTTCAGTGGTGCCAGGCGTTGTTGTAAGGCCGGTAATACCTGCTCAGCAAACCACGGGTGCTTCTTTAGCCATAACTGGTTACGCGGACTGGGGTGCGGCAATGGAAAAAACCGCGGGCCATAGTCGGCAAAATGTTGTACCCGCGAGGTCAGTGTGCGGCGGTCAGCCAGGTAGTGATCCTGAGCGTAGCGGCCAACCAGCAGTATGCAGGCCAGTTGCGGCATGGCAGCCAGTAAGGCTCGATGCCAGGTTGGGGCGCATTCCGGGCGTGGTGGTAAATCACCACTTTTGCCTTTGCCGGGGTAGCAAAAGCCCATCGGCATGATGGCAACCTGGCTGGCGTCATAAAAGCCACGGCGCTCCAAGCCCAGCCACTGGCGCAGGCGATCGCCGGAAGGGTCATTAAACGGGATACCCGTTTCGTGAACGCGGGTGCCCGGTGCCTGGCCGATGATAAGTAACCGCGCGCTGGCGGCAATCTGTATCACCGGCCAGGGGCCGCGAGGCAAACCCTGGCAGTGCTGGCACGCACGTACGTCGCTGAGCAGTGCTGTCAGGGTCATAACGGTGTTGTGGCTATTGTCACTGAACGTAGACGGTGATTTTTTTAGATTCCACCACCGGGCTAAAGGGTACATGCATATAGTCCCCGAGCATCAGCTGCAGGGTATGTTTGCCGGGCGGCAAAGTGATCTGGGTTTCGGTCTGGCCACCGCCGAAGTGACGGATATGGGCGTTGGCGGGCAGAGGTTTATGGAGATCCGGCTGCTGCTTGAGGTCAATCAACAGGTGGTGGTGGCCGGTGTTTTTAACATTAATACCCGCCGGCGCCACGCCCATGCCGGAGAGGCCAAACTTGACGGTGAAGGTTTTGCTGACGGTAGCGCCATCCTGTGGCGAGATGATGTATTCGCTAACATGTGCCGGGGCTTTGGTGGCCATGGCCGAGGCTGAAAGCAGCAAGGTTGCAGCAGCCAGTATTACTTTTTTCATCTTTGTACTCCTATGACTCATGAACAGTTCTTTGTTAGTGACCGTCGCGGCGCTGGCAAGTTCAGCCTTGGCCAAAACCACCAGGATTTTTAGCCAGCCAGGTGTTTTCCTCCGTGCTATTGGGGCGCCCTAGTAACCGGTTTCGGTAGGGGAAGCGGCCAAAGCGCTGGATGATGACCTGGTGCTCCTGTGCAAAGTGCAGGCTTTGTGCCAGTACCGGTTTCAGGTTCTCTGGGGCTTGCCGGTGAAGGCTTGCAAAGGCGGTTACCGACAGCGCTTGCAGTGCTTTATCTTCGGCATGCATCAGCGGCATATAAAAAAACAGCTGATGAGCTAAGGGCAGGCTGTGCTGATGGCCACGACTCAGCCCCTCTTCGACCAGTGCCTGGGCCAGCGGATCGGCGGCAAAAGCCTCAGCTTGCCCCCGGAAGATGTTACGACTGAACTGGTCAAGCAGCACAATCAGTGCCAACCGACCGGCAGGGGTTTGTGGCCAGTCATCGTAGTCTCCGGCTTTAGCATGGGTCAGATCGGTGGCAAACAACTGGCGTATTTCTTCGTCCAGGTCATCACCACCACTGAACCAGCGCTGGCGGTGCCAATGATCAGCCATGCCGTCTTTATCCAGGGTGCCAAACCAGAAACCGAGAATGTCATCAAAATTACTCATGGCGCTCTCCATATGGCCCACCATGGTTTTAACCGGTGCCAAGGGCGGCGGCAAGTGAGTTGTGACGCCGTGTTCATGCAGCGTCATTGAGCCGGCAGTGCCCCCCGCGATGTTCTATTAATCAGTTTTTACGATGTGTATGCTAGTCTCCCTAGGGTATTTCTGATTAGTCTCGGGAGAATGTGCAAAATGAATGGAAAAATCATTGGCTTAGTGCTGCTTATCATCGGTATTGGCCTGGCGTTTTGGGGTTATAAAGAAAGCCAGACCCTGAATAAGGAAATTACCGCGCAGTTAACCGGTGAGATGGATAGCCGCACCATGACGCTGTACATCGCCGGTGCGGTCTGTGGCGTGCTGGGGCTGATTGGTTTGCTGCGCCGCTAAGAGAGATACCATGACCGGCTGGCCCAAGGACATCAGCAACCTCTGGACACTGTCGCTTTATCACAGTGGCAATACCCACATCACCTTAGGGCAGGTGGTGGTTGCACTGCTGATCTGTATTGTCGGTTTTGTGCTGGTGAAAGGGCTGGTGCACTGGCTGGCCAAACGGCTGATGCATCGCCTTGGTGCCAATGGCGCCCATGTAGTGCAAAAGCTGGTGTCTTATGTGCTGTACCTTACCATTGTCCTACTGGCCCTGCCCTTTGCCGGTATTCCGGTTACCGTCTTTGCCCTGCTTGGCGGAGCGGTGGCCATTGGTATCGGCTTTGGGGCCCAGAACCTCATCAATAACCTCATTTCCGGGCTGATCCTCTTGGTGGAACAACCGATCCGTATTGGTGACACCGTCGAGCTGGAACAGGAAAAGGGGCGGGTAGAAGACATTGGCAACCGCTGTGTGCGGGTGCGGCGGGTCGACGGTGTGCATGTGCTGGTGCCTAATTCCTATTTTCTGGAGCAGCGGGTTGTCAACTGGACGCTGATCTCATCGCAGGTGCGCGGTGCGGTCACCATGGGTGTGGCTTACGGCTCGGATATCAGCAAGGTGCGGGAGATCATGCTGGCGGCTGCCAGCGAGCATCAGCAGATAGAAAAGCGGCCACCACCGGAAGTGCTGTTCGAAGACTTTGGCGATAACGCCCTGGTGATGACATTACTATTTTGGGTTGCAGCCAGGGTGCCGATGGACTTGCGGCGGGTATCATCGGATCTGCGCTTTGCGCTGGATAAAGCCTGTAAAGACGCTGGTATAGTGATCGCCTTCCCACAACGGGACCTGCATCTGGATAAAGTGCAGGTGGAACTAGTCGGCGCTGACAAAACCCAACAGCACTAATCGCCCTTCCCGGCTGGCCAGCAGCTCGGCCGGGGTGGCATCCAGCTCTGGTTGATATTGCGTCAGCCACAGGTAACGATCCACTTCAGTATCCAGCCGCTGATTAAGCAACGACAGCAGTGTTGGCATCTGCTCGAATATTTCCCCTTCTGCGACCATAAAAGCCGGGTAACGCAGTTCATCGCCCCAACTCAACTCCAGTAAAAAGCCCTGTTCAGCCAATGCCTGACACAAGGCGTCAGGCGGCATGGTGGCGGTGCCATTGAGGTGTTCTACCACCTGCTGGGCACACCACAAGGGATAGCTATGGACACGCTGGTGCAGCGCCCGTTGCCACAGGTGCTGGGTACGGATGCTAAGGGCGCGTCGGCGATCCTGATGTTCCATTGTTCCTCCTGTGATCTGTTATTGAGTGTAGGCAATAAAAAGCGCGCCAAGGGCGCGCTTTGTTCAGTTCAGGGTGCTCAGCATGTTGGGGTCGTAGGGGGTGATAGCTTTCCCCTCACGGACTTTGCTGACGTAATCGGGGTTGGCGATAAAAGGTCGGCCGATGGCCGCCAAGTCGATGTGGCCGGCGGCAATATCGGTGGCGGCGGTGTCAGCATCCAGACCGCCCACACCGATGAAAGTACCCTGATAGTGCTGGCGCAGGTAACGGCTGGCGCGGCCACCGAGAAAATCGAAGGTCAGGCTGTCATCGAAGATCCCCAGGTGCAGGTAGGCCAGCTTGCGGTCACTGAGTTTGGGCAGCAAGGCATCGAATACCGCGCGGTCGCGGGCATCTGCTGCCATATTGGTGTAAGCCCCCGGTGTCAGGCGAATGGCAGTGCGCTCAGCACCAATGGCTTCAATCACGGCATCGACGACTTCCAGGGCAAAGCGGCCCATATTGTCAGCACTGCCGCCGTACTGGTCGTCACGCTGATTGGTGTCATGGTGCAGAAACTGGTCAATCAGGTAACCGTTGGCACCGTGGATCTCGACGCCATCAAAACCAGCTTTGATGGCGTTTTTGGCGGCCTGGGCATAGTCACGCAGCAGTTGCTGGATATCCTCAACACTCAGTGCTTTGGGTTGCTCGTAGTGCAACTCACGTTGGCGCGGTACTGTGGCGTCGTAGGCGATCGCCGAAGGGGCCACGGGCGGCAAGCCAGAGTAAAAAGAATGGGCCACCCGGCCGGTGTGCCATAACTGCAGGAACATTTTGCCACCGGCGTCATGAACCCGCTCGGTTACCTGCTGCCAGCCGGCTATCTGAGCCGCAGTGAAAATGCCCGGCACATTGGGGTGGCCTTGGCCATCGGGGCGGATGATAGTGGCTTCGCTGATGATAAGGCCGGCATCGGCGCGACGCGCATAGTAAGCGGCCATCTCGGCGGTGGGCACCAAACCTTCTGCCGCCATGCAGCGGGTCAGGGGAGCCATGACAATACGGTTATTCAGGGTCAAGGTGTCGTTCAGGCGATAAGGGCTGAACAGGATACTGCGGTCGACCATGTGAACTCCTTTTTTGTGATTGCTATCACATTACCACTGGTCCGATGCGCTGCAAGATCAATTTACTCTGAACAGACAATCGGTTTTTCGGAGGGAATATGGCGCCAACCCATCAGGTCAGCAATCAGAGCCCGGCATTGCTGGACTATGATCCGGTCAGGCTGGATCTGGCCCTGCAGGACGCGCTGGCGGCTAATGGCGGCCAGGCATTACTGGCACCATTGCGTCAGTACGGGCGCTGGAGTGGTAGTGCCGAGGCTATTGCCTTGGGGTTTGCCGCCAATGCCCACCCACCGCAACTGGACACCCATGACCGCTATGGCCACCGCCTGGATATGGTTCATTACCACCCCAGTTATCACCAACTGATGGCCCAAGCCCTGAGTAGCGGCTTGCACGCCAGCCCCTGGCAAGACGGTGGCAGTCAACTGCTGCGGGCGGCGCAATATTACCTGCATGCGCAGGTAGAGCCCGGCCATGGTTGTCCGGTGACCATGACCTTTGCGGCTGCTCCGGTACTGCGTCGATACAAACCGGACTGGTTTGCCAAACTGTTGCACTATCAATATGACCCGAGCAATCAGCCTGTTGGTGCCAAGCAGGGGCTGACGCTGGGCATGGGTATGACCGAAAAACAGGGCGGTTCTGATGTGCGGGTCAATCAAACCCAGGCACAGTGCCAGGCTGACGGCAGCTATGAGCTGATTGGCCACAAATGGTTCTTGTCGGCGCCAATGTCAGATGGCTTCCTGATGCTGGCGCAGGCCGAGGGAGGTTTGAGCTGCTTTTTGGTGCCGCGCTGGTGGCAAGGCGCCAAAAACCCACTGGAACTGCAGCGCTTGAAAAATAAACTGGGTAATAGGGCCAATGCTTCCAGTGAAGTGGAACTGCGGGGTGCCCAAGCCTGGCGACTGGGTGATGAAGGGCAAGGGGTGCGTACTATCATCGATATGGTGGCGCTGACCCGTTTTGACTGCATGTTGGGTTCCAGTGCCAGCCAGCGTCAGGCGGTATTACAGGCCGTACACCATGCCCGGCACCGCAAGGCGTTTGGCGCGCACCTGAGCGAGCAGCCACTGATGGCGGCGGTACTGGCGGACTTGCAACTGGAAGTGGAAGGCAGCCTGGCCATGAGCCTGCGCTTGGCGCGGGCGCTGGATAAACCCGAGGACGAACACGAACAGCTACTGGTGCGCCTCGGCACGGCGGTAGGAAAGTACTGGATCTGCAAGCGCACGCCGCAGCATGCCTATGAGGCCATGGAGTGTCTGGGGGGTAATGGTGTGATGGAAGAGTTCATCACTGCGCGTTTGTATCGGGAAGCGCCGATAAATGCTATCTGGGAAGGCTCCGGCAATATTCAGGCATTGGATGTTTTGCGGGTGCTGACGAAAACACCACAGGCATTGGCAGTATGGCAAGCCGAGTTGACAACCGCACTCAGTGACGAACCTTTACTGGCCAGTGCCTGGCAGCAATTACAGCAGCTGCTGGCCAAGCCTCTAGTGGCGCAAGCACGGCACATTACCGAACTACTGGCACTGACCCTGCAGGGGGCTTTATTGCTACGCCAGGGGCCGGAGGAAGTAGCACGTGCTTTTATACAATCCCGTTTAGCCGGCCGTAGCCTGCATTACGGTACTCTGCCGGCGCGAACGGATGTGGCGCTACTGCTGCACCGGGCCTGCCCTGAGGTATGAAAAAAGCCCGCTTAGCGCGGGCTTTTACTTAGCGGAACACTTCGTCCAGTAAGTCATACATCATCGCGAAGGCGCGTCTGGCCACCACCGGATGATATTGGCTACGCCCTGGCACGTTGGCCTCTGGGTCAGTGAACGAATGCACGGCGCCGCCGAAGTTGACTACCTGCCAGTCAGCGCCAACCTGGGCCATTTCTTCCTCAAAAGCCAAGCGGCTGTCGATAGAAACCATCGGGTCATCGGCGCCGTTAAGCACCAATACCGGCCCTTTGGGCGTTTCACTGCTGCTCGGTTCAGGGGTTTCCAGCAAGCCGTGGAAGGAAATAAAGGCCTTCAAAGGGGCGCCCATACGGGCCAGTTCCAGTACACAGCCACCACCAAAGCAAAAGCCAAAGGCTGCCATGTTATTGGCACCGATCCCCAGCTCTTCGGCTACCATCGCCAAGGCTTGCACACCCCCTTCCAGGCGCTTGCGTAACTTGTTGTAATCGTCACGCAGGCTGCTCATGGCGGCCATGGCTTGCTCGGCATCCTGCGGATGAACCCCTTTGCCATAAGGATCGAGGATCAGGATCACCGTATCCTCGGTCAGCAGGTCATGGGCCAGCTTAATTGCACTCTGACTGACCCCAAAAAAGTTGGGGGCCATCAGCAGAGCTCGCCTGGGCTGCGCGCCTTTGACGTAAAGCAACTGCCCCTCAAAGGGTTCGCCGTCCAGCTCATAAGGCTGGGCCTGTACCACGATCTCCTGCATGTCAGTCTCCCTAGTAACTTTGGTTATGCACGCCCTTGGCGGCCCGCCCGGAGGGGTCAGCATTGTGCTGAAACGCTTCGTCCCAGGCCAGAGCGGCGGGGGTGGAACAGGCTACCGACTTACCGTGCGGCACTGTTGTCACCACGGTGTCCAGATTGCCAAAATGTTCCTCAAAAATCTGCCGGTAATAATAGGCTTCTTTGGTTTCCGGTGTATGCACGGGAAAACGGAAACGGGCTGTTGCCATTTGTTGGTCGCTGATGCTGTCAGCGGTTAATGCTTTCAGGTTGTCTATCCAGCTGTAACCGACGCCATCGGAAAACTGCTCTTTCTGCCGCCAGGCCACGGCCTCGGGCAGTAGGTCGGCAAAGGCCTCGCGCAGAATATGTTTCTCCATCTTGCCCTGGCCGCACATTTTGTCGCTGGGGTTGAGGCGCATGGCCACATCGATGAACTCTTTATCCAGAAAAGGCACCCGTGCTTCCACGCCCCAGGCGGCCATGGATTTGTTGGCGCGCAGGCAGTCGAACAGATGCAGGTTGCTGAGTTTGCGTACGGTTTCATCATGAAACTCGCGGGCATCCGGTGCTTTGTGAAAATACAGATAGCCGCCAAATAATTCGTCAGAACCCTCACCAGAGAGGACCATCTTGATACCCATCGCCTTGATTTTCCGTGCCATCAGGTACATCGGTGTTGAAGCACGAATGGTGGTTACATCATAAGTTTCCAGGTGATAAATCACATCCCGAAGTGCATCAAGGCCCTCCTGTACGGTGAAGTGCAACTCATGATGGACAGTTCCGATGTGCTCGGCTACTGCCTGGGCTGCGGCCAGATCCGGCGAGCCTTCCAGGCCAACGGCAAAAGAGTGCAGGCGTGGCCACCAGGCCGGGCTTTGTTCATCGTCTTCGATACGCCTGGCAGCATGTAATTGTGCCAAGGCGGAGATGATTGACGAGTCCAGGCCACCGGACAGCAGCACCCCATAGGGCACATCTGACATCAGCTGCCGCTTCACCGCTGCATCCAGTGCCTGGCGCAGCTCGGTCACGCTGCTGCGATTGTCTTGGACTGTCGCAAAATCCTGCCAGTTGCGCTGGTAGTAGCGGGTCAACTGGCCGTCTTTTGAACTGAGGTAATGGCCGGGAGGAAAGCTTTCTACCCGGTTACAGACCGGTGTCAGCGCCTTCATTTCCGAGGCCACGTAGAAGTTGCCCTGCTGATCCCATCCCATATACAGCGGGATGATGCCCATATGGTCACGGCCAATCAGGTAGCTGTTGTCGGTTGCGTCGTACAGTACAAAGGCGAAGATGCCGTTCAGCTCATCAAGAAAGGCTGGCCCCTTATCCTGATATAGCGCCAGTAGCACTTCGCAATCAGACTCGGTCTGAAAGGCATATTGCTGTTGATAGCGTTGGCGAATCTGCCGGTGATTGTAAATTTCACCATTAACCGCCAGGACATGATTTCGTTCGGCATTGAACAGCGGCTGGGCGCCATTATTCATATCGACAATAGCCAGCCGCTCATGCGCGATGATGGCGTTGTCATCTGCATAAATTCCGGACCAGTCAGGGCCACGGTGGCGCAGGGTTTTGGACAGTTCCAGAGCCTGCTGGCGCAATGTCTGGGGATCTGATTTAAGTTCAAGAATGCCGAAAATAGAGCACATGGTTATTTCCTGTCAGGTCAAGGTCGCATGGTAATGATCATTATTGTTGTTAATGACGCATTGAACATGCCATTACCTGCCCCTGCTTGACAAGAAAAGGTGACTGGCCGGGTTGATTTAGGCGTTACCGGCAAAGGCCAGGGGGGCGCCGCAGTGGCGGCAACAGTACTGGCCGGTGCCCCGCTGCACTTTGTTATGGCGCCGCACACTCAGCTGATGTGTCTGGCACCGGCAACGATAAAGATATGTGGTTTCGCGCAGGCTAAAGTCGTGCGTGCGTTTAGGGGGCAGAGCAAAGAGCTGGCGCATCAACGCCTGCCATTGGTAGCCATGGGGGCGAACTTTGTGGCCATAAAGCTGCCAGACTAACCAGTGCGCGACTTCGTGGGGAACCACCTCGCGCAAAAACCGTGCTGGATCTTGCCGGTAAAAGTGCAGGTTAAAGCGTAATACGCCGTCACTGCGGGCCTGGCCTGCCGCCCGGCCACGCAGATCACAACGCACCTGTGGCCGTACAAAGGTGCGAGCGAGCTGGCTTTCAGCCTGCTCAAAGCAGTTTTCAACCTGTTCAGTGATGGCGGTATCGATCACGTTTTGCTGTTCCTGATGCCGTTGTCTGGTGCTTGCCTGGATAAAGCATGATAACTCTATGGCACTGCCATATTGGAGCGCTCATGAAACGCCTGTTGTTGTTTTCGCCCTTGCTGTTGGCTGCGTGTGCCGGCACCGGGCCATTACCGGCTACGTATTTCAACACCTATATTGCACCTGATAATTCCAAGCGCTTTGTGATTGCGCTGGCCGATCCGGGGCCTGCTGCATCAATGATGGCGAATAACCAGCATCGGCAACAGCGCCAGGATGATGAGGGTGACAAACCGCTGACCCAGGCACTGGATGCCCTACTCAAAGAAAATGGCTATTGCCGCACAGGCTATATGATCATTAGTCGCGACTGGGTTGAAGGAAAGCCGCAGCTAAGTGGCGAGTGTAATGAAAGCGCTACGGGGGCGGATCGCCAGCATTTTCGCTCTGATCCCAGCCTCGCTAACGACGAGTAAGCCCGTTGGTCATGAAAAAGGCGCCTTGCGGCGCCTTTCTTGTTACAGGCCGGCGGCTTCGCGCAGCACGTCAGCTTTGTCTGTTTTTTCCCAGGGGAACTCGTCGCGGCCAAAGTGGCCGTAAGCGGCAGTCGGTTGGTAGATGGGCCGGTTCAGATCCAGCATCTGAATCAAACCATAGGGGCGCAGATCGAAGTGCTCACGCACCAGCTGGTCAATGCGCTCTTCGTCGATTTTACCGGTACCGAAGGTTTCCACCGAGATGGAGGTCGGTTCAGCCACGCCAATGGCGTAAGACACCTGGATTTCACAGCGGTCAGCCAGGCCGGCGGCAACGATATTCTTGGCCACATAACGCGCGGCGTAGGCAGCACTGCGGTCCACCTTGGACGGATCCTTACCGGAGAAAGCGCCGCCACCGTGACGGGCCATGCCGCCGTAGGTATCAACGATGATCTTACGGCCGGTCAGGCCACAGTCACCCATGGGGCCGCCGATCACAAAGTTACCAGTCGGGTTGATGAAATATTTGGTCTTGGCGGTCAGCCACTCTTCTGGCAGCACCGGCTTGATGATGTGTTCCATCACCGCTTCGCGCAGGGTTGGCTGGTCGATATCAGGGCTGTGTTGAGTCGACAGTACTACTGCGTCAATGGCCACGGGCTTACCGTCTTCGTAGACGAAGGTGACCTGTGATTTGGCATCCGGGCGCAGCCAGGACAGCTCCTTGGACTTACGTACATGCGCTTGGCGCTTAACCAGACGGTGCGCGTAGGTGATCGGCGCCGGCATCAACACGTCGGTTTCGTTGGAGGCATAGCCGAACATCAGGCCCTGATCGCCGGCGCCCTGCTCATAGGGATCGGAACGATCAACCCCCATGGCGATATCCGGAGACTGCTTGCCAATGGCATTGAGTACCGCACAGCTGTCGCCGTCAAAGCCCATGTCGGAGCTGGTGTAGCCGATTTCGCGCACGGTTTTACGAGCCAGATCTTCGATATCAACCCAGGCTGAGGTGGTGATTTCACCACCAACGATGACCATGCCGGTTTTAACATAGGTTTCGCAAGCAACGCGGGCCTTGGGGTCCTGCGCCAGGATGGCGTCCAGCACAGCGTCGGAAATTTGGTCGGCAATCTTATCAGGATGGCCTTCAGATACGGACTCGGAAGTAAAAAGACGTCTGCTCATTTCCCACTCAACTCATTGAATGTCGGTAAGAAAAGCCTGATGTGCATGAGCGCGCAGCAGGCCCCCAAAATAGGGCGGCGATATTACACAGATAGACGTCCAGACGCCAGTACTTCTGTGCAAAAAATCTCCGGCCTGTGATGGCCCCCATTAAAGACTATTGCTGCGCTACTTTAAAGCCGCAGTGATTTGCCCCCCGGGGCGGTTCTGGGCGAAAATAAGGCCAATTTTTTGCCCTGAGCCTAACCCCCAGGAGATGTTGATGCCGTCCCGTCGCCAGCTTGCCAATGCCATTCGCGCCCTGTCCATGGATGCAGTCCAGAAAGCCAACTCCGGCCACCCCGGTGCCCCCATGGGTATGGCGGATATTGCCGAAGTGCTGTGGAATGATTTTCTCAAACACAATCCGCAGAACCCAAACTGGGCGGACCGTGACCGCTTCGTGCTGTCCAATGGTCATGGCTCGATGCTGATTTATTCGCTGTTGCACCTCAGTGGCTATGCCCTGAGCATCGACGATCTCAAACAATTCCGACAGTTGCACAGCAAAACCCCGGGGCACCCGGAGTACGGTTATGCACCGGGCATAGAAACCACCACCGGGCCGCTGGGGCAGGGCATCACCAATGCCGTGGGTATGGCGATTGCAGAAAAGAGCCTGGCGGCGCAGTTCAACCGCCCGGGGCATGACATTGTTGACCACTTTACCTATGTGTTCCTCGGTGACGGCTGCCTGATGGAAGGCATTTCCCACGAAGCCTGCTCGCTGGCAGGAACCCTGGGGCTGGGCAAGTTGATTGCGTTTTATGACGACAATGGCATCTCCATTGACGGGGAAGTGGAAGGCTGGTTCACCGACGACACTGCCCAGCGTTTTGAAGCCTACGGCTGGCAGGTTATACGGGATGTTGACGGCCACAATGCTGAGGCGATTAAAGCTGCGGTAGAACAGGCGCGTGCTGACCTCAGCCGTCCGACCATGATCATCACCAAAACCATTATTGGTTTCGGTAGCCCCAACAAGGCTGGCAGCCACGACTGCCATGGCGCCCCGCTGGGCGAAGATGAAATCAAGGCCGCCCGTGAGTTTCTGGGCTGGCCATACGGGCCATTTGAGGTACCGGACGACATCTACGCCGGCTGGGATGCTAAAGCCCGAGGCCAGCAACAAGAAAGTGACTGGGATGCACGCTTTGCCGCTTACCAGGCAGCGCACCCGGAACTGGCTGCTGAATTCCAACGTCGCCAGCGCGGCGACCTGCCGGCAGACTTTGCTGCCAAAGCGCAGCAGTACATTGAGCAGTGCCAGCAAAAAGGCGAAAAAATTGCCACCCGTAAGGCCTCACAAAACGCCATTGAAGCCTTTGCCAAAGAGCTGCCGGAACTGATGGGCGGCAGTGCTGACCTGGCTGGCTCCAACCTGACGTTGTGGTCCGGCTCTCAGCCGCTGACCATTGATGATGCCTCCGGTAACTACATCTGGTACGGCGTGCGCGAGTTCGGTATGAGCGCCATCATGAACGGCATTGCCCTGCACGGTGGTTTTATTCCCTACGGTGCAACTTTCCTGATGTTCATGGAATATGCCCGTAATGCCGTGCGCATGGCGGCGCTGATGAAGCAGCGTAGCATCTTCGTCTATACCCATGACTCTATTGGCCTGGGTGAAGACGGTCCGACTCACCAGCCGGTTGAGCAGGTGGCCAGCCTGCGTATGACCCCCAACATGAGCACGTGGCGCCCGGCCGACACTGTTGAAAGCGCCGTGGCCTGGCAGCACGCGCTGGAGCGTCAAGATGGCCCCACCGCACTGGTATTCAGCCGTCAGGGCCTGCCGTGTTTGGCGCGTAACGCTCAGCAGCTGGCGGATGTGCGTAAGGGCGGCTACGTCATTGCCGACTGTCAGGACACACCGGAGCTGATTTTCATTGCCACCGGTTCGGAAGTCGAACTGGCGCTCAATGCAGCCAAGGTGCTGACTGAAAAAGGCCGCGCGGTACGTGTCGTGTCCATGCCGTCAACGGACGTGTTCGACGCCCAAAGTGCAGAATATAAAGAAGCCGTGCTGCCTGGCGCTGTCACCAAGCGGGTGGCGGTAGAAGCGCTGATCGCGGACTACTGGTATAAGTACGTTGGCCTCAACGGCGCCGTGGTCGGCATGCACAGCTTCGGTGAATCTGCTCCGGCGGCTGACCTGTTCAAGCACTTCGGCTTTACTGTGGATAACGTAGTGGCGGTAGCCGAGGCACTTTGAGTTGCCAGGGCAGGCCTCGGCCTGCCCTTCGAGTAAAGGACAGACATGACCTATAAGGTTGTCATCAACGGCTTTGGCCGCATCGGCCGAGGCTTGTTACGGGCGCTACATGAACGGCAATTACTGCATGAGCTGGCGGTAGTGGCGATAAACGACATTGCCGAGCCAGCGGCCATGGCGCACCTGTTTCAATATGACTCCACCCACGGTCGCCTGGACGTGGACATTCGTCTAGAAGGGCAGCAGATGTGGCTTGATGGCCATGCCATGACCTTGCTGAGCGAACCGGATCCGGCGCAGTTGCCATTGGCGGGGATCGATTTGGTGATTGACTGTACCGGTGTGGTGCGTAGCCGCTTGCAGGCGGAAGCTTACCTGCGGGCCGGTGCCGCCAAGGTATTGATCGCCAATCCGGCGGATGACGGTGTTGATGATGTCATTGTCTACGGCATCAACCACCAGCGCCTCAGTCACAGCATGAAAGTGGTGTCCAATGCCTCCTGCACGACCAACTGTCTAGTACCGGTGGTGGCGGAGCTGGACGCTGCCTTTGGGGTGCGCCGGGGTTTGATCACCTCCATCCATGCTGCCATGAATGACCAGCAGGTACTGGACAGCTATCAGCCGAACCTGCGTCTGGCCCGCTCCATGAGCCAGTCGATGGTGCCGGTGGATACCCAGCTGGGCAAAGGTGTTGGCCGGGTATTGCCAAAATTTCAAAACCGCTTTGAGGCCATATCTATCCGCGTACCGACCATCAATGTGTCGGCGCTGGATTTGAGCCTGGAACTGGCCAGTAACACCACCGCTGAGGCCATCAATCAGTTATTGGCAGCAGCAGCCAGCAGCCGTTTTGCCGGCATTATGCAGTACACCACCGCCCCACTGGTGTCGGTGGATCACAATCACAATGCCCATTCGGTGATCATCGACGGCACCCAAACCCGGGTAACCGATGGCAGCCTGGCCAAATTGCTGCTGTGGTTTGACAACGAATGGGGCTTTGCCAATCGGCTGGTTGATACCAGCCGGCACTGGCTGGCGCAGTAAGCATTTTCAATTACAGACGAGGACACAATAATGGCAGTCATCAAGATGACCGACCTGGATCTGGCAGGTAAACGGGTATTGATCCGTGAAGATCTCAATGTGCCCATTAAAGACGGCAAGGTGACTTCCGACGCGCGCATCATGGCGGCTCTGCCGACTATTCAGCGGGCGCTGGACAGTGGTGCCAAGGTGCTGGTGATGAGCCACCTGGGACGCCCGGAGGAAGGGGCCTTTGACCAGGCCAGCTCATTGCAGCCGGTTGCGGATTACCTGCAAGACTTGCTGGGTGTGCCAGTGCGGTTGGTACGCGATTACCTGGCCGGCGTTGAGGCTGCTACCGGTGAAGTGGTGTTGCTGGAAAATGTCCGCTTCAACAAGGGTGAGAAAAAAGACGACGAGGCCCTGGCCAAACAGTACGCGGCCTTGTGTGATGTATTCGTGATGGATGCCTTTGGTACTGCGCACCGTGCGCAAGCCTCTACCCACGGTGTCGGGCTGTTTGCCCCGGTAGCCTGTGCCGGGCCGCTGCTGGCCGCTGAACTGGACGCCTTGGGCAAAGCTCTGAAAGCACCGAAGCGGCCTTTGGTTGCCATTGTTGCGGGCTCCAAGGTATCGACCAAACTGGATGTGCTGAACAGCTTGGCTGATATCTGCGACCAAGTCATCGTTGGTGGCGGTATTGCCAATACCTTCCTGGCGGCAGCGGGTAAGCCGATGGGTAAATCGTTGCATGAAGCCGATCTGATCTCCACCGCTAAGACGTTAATGGCGAAAGTGACGATCCCGCTGCCTACCGATGTGGTTGTCGCCAAGGCGTTTGCCGAGGATGCCGAAGCGACAGTGAAAGCCGTGGATGAGGTGGCTGATGACGACATGATCCTCGATATTGGCCCGGCCAGTGCCGCTGAGCTTGCCACACTGCTGACATCCGCCGGTACTATTCTCTGGAATGGCCCGGTAGGGGTATTTGAATTTGATCAGTTCGGTAAGGGCACACAAGTGCTGGCCGAGGCTATTGCTAATTCCGATGCCTTCTCCATCGCCGGAGGCGGCGATACCCTGGCGGCGATCGATAAATACGGGGTGAAGGCGCAGGTGTCTTACATCTCAACCGGTGGTGGTGCCTTTTTGGAGTTTGTTGAAGGCAAAACGCTGCCTGCGGTGGCGATGCTGGAAAGCCGCGGCTGAGCGGAAACTGACAACGTCAAAGCAAGGCGGCCAGCGAGCCGCCTTGCTTTGATAAACTTATCGAAACGATTTCATATAAAGAGGCGCAGATAGCGTCCACCCAACAAGGAGATACCCTATATGGCCCTGATTTCATTGCGTCAGATGCTGGATCACGCTGCTGAGCATGGTTACGGTGTGCCGGCATTTAACGTCAACAACCTGGAGCAAATGCGCGCGATTATGGAAGCGGCCGACAAAATGGACGCGCCGGTGATCGTGCAGGCTTCTGCCGGCGCCCGTAAATATGCAGGTGCGCCTTTCTTGCGGCATCTGATTTTGGCGGCAATTGAGGAATTCCCGCATATCCCGGTGTGTATGCACCAGGATCATGGCACCAGCCCGGCAGTGTGCCAGCGTTCCATTCAATTGGGCTTCTCTTCGGTGATGATGGACGGCTCCTTGAAAGAAGACGGCAAAACGCCGGCGGATTGGGACTACAACGTCGAGGTTACGCAACGTACTGTTGCCATGGCTCATGCCTGTGGTGTTTCGGTCGAAGGTGAACTGGGTTGCCTGGGCAGTCTGGAAACTGGCCAGGCCGGTGAGGAAGACGGCATTGGTGCCGAGGGCACCCTGGATCACAGCCAGCTGTTGACTGACCCGGAAGAAGCGGCACAGTTTGTCAAACTGACTGCTGTGGATGCTCTGGCGATTGCCATCGGCACCAGCCATGGCGCCTATAAATTCAGCCGTCCGCCGTCAGGGGACATTCTGGCCATTGACCGCATCAAGGCCATTCACCAGCGTATTCCGGATACCCACCTGGTGATGCACGGCTCCTCCTCGGTACCGCAGGAGTGGCTGAAAGTGATCAATGAGTTTGGTGGTGACATGCCGGAAACCTATGGGGTGCCGGTGGAAGAAATTGTTGAAGGTATCAAGCACGGTGTGCGTAAGGTCAACATTGATACCGACCTGCGCCTGGCGTCTACCGGTGCTGTGCGCCGTTTCCTGGCCGGGAACCCCCGTGACTTCGACCCACGCAAATTCCTCCAGGCCAGTACAGCGGCGATGCGCGATATCTGTATTGCCCGCTATGACGCCTTCGGTGCTGCCGGTCAGGCTTCAAAAATCAAACCTGTGTCACTGGACGCCATGGCCGAACGCTATGAAGCCGGTGAGCTGGCGCCAAAAGTGAACTGAACAACAAGCGGCCCCAGTGGCCGCTTTTTTGTGAATGATCTTTTCTGTGCTGCCGGTCCTATGGCTAACGGAGGAGGTTGTTATGCGTCTGATACTGCTGGTGTTGTCTCTTATCATGTTTAACGCACAAGGGGCTTACCGTGAGCGAGCGGTGCCCTTTGGCCCGGAATTACAGTGGCTGAATGTGGCCAAGCCGCTGACCCTGCAAAGCCTACGCGGTAAGGTCGTGATCCTCGATTTCTGGACGTATGGCTGCGTCAACTGCATGCATGTGCTGCCCGATTTGAAAAAGCTGGAGCACAAATATGGCAACCAACTGGCCATTATTTCCGTGCATTCCCCCAAGTTTGCCAATGAGCGGCACTTGTCGACGCTGCGCCACATTGTTGCCCGTTATGGCATAGAACACCCCGTGGCCAACGATGTGAACTTCACCCTGTGGCAGCAATATGGTGTTAATGCCTGGCCGACGTTTGTGATCCTGACACCGGACGGCCGGGTGGTAGGTAAGACATCTGGTGAAGGGCAGTATGCGCTGCTGGACAAGGTGGTGGCAGCATTACTGCAAGAGTTTAAAGGGCAAATCAACACTACACCGCTGCCACTGCAATTGGTGCGTTTTGCCGATACGCCACTGGCTGCGCCAGGAAAAGTAGCCGCCCGTGGTGACCTGCTGGCTATTGCTGACACTGGCCATAATCGTATTGTTTTGGCCCGGCCCAGCGGCAAGGTGGTTCAGATTGTCGGCTCCGGGCGGGCCTGTGCTAGTGATGGGGCGGCGGCAAAAGCCTGCTTTTCGTCGCCCCAGGGCATGGTCTTTCATAACCAGGCCTTGTGGGTAGCGGATACGGGGAACAACCTGATCCGCCGCATCGACCTGCGAAATTTTCAGGTCAGCACGGTGGCCGGTACCGGCCAACTGGGACAGTTTCTAAGTACCGGTGGGCCAGCCCGAAAAACAGCGCTACGCTCGCCTTGGGCCTTGGCGTTCTTGACGGATGGCCGCCTGGTGATCGCCATGGCGGGCAGTCATCAGCTATGGCAGTTAGCACAGGGGCAGCTGTCGGTGTTGGCAGGTAATGGCCGTGAGGCACTGACCGATGGCAGTTTCAGCGAGGCCTCTTTTAATCAGCCCTCAGGACTTTTTGTTGACCAACAGCGATTGTGGGTTGCCGATCCGGAAGCGTCAGCTATACGCCAGCTGGATCTGCAAAAACAAAGGGTGCATACCCTCGTCGGCCAGGGGCTGTTTGACTTTGGCCTCAAAGACGGCAGCTTTCAGCAAGCGCTGCTGCAACATGCGCTGGGGGTGGTGCGCTGGGACTCTCAGCGGCTGGTCGTCGCGGATACCTACAATGACGTGTTGCGCTTTATTAACCTGCAAAGCCAGCAAGTCAGCACTGTGACATTGCCCAAAGATAGCCTCAACGAACCCGGTGGCTTGGTAAAAGTGGGGCAGCGGTTACTGGTTGCTGATACCAATCACAACCGTGTGGTATGGGTTGATCCGCTCAAGGGAACCGTCTCGCCCTTACTGCTGAAATTTTGAGTTTAGTGGCTGGCTCAGGCAAACTTTGCCCGCTTTTTTCAAAGGAGAGATGGATGAAACTGAAACTGAGCCTGAGCGCGCTGGCATTGCTGGCGGCCCAGCCGGCCCTGGCTGGCGAAGCGCCCAAGAAAGTCTGGAAAGGGGAAGCGGAGCTGGGGGCATTGGTGACAACCGGTAACTCACAATCCACAAATGTGAAAGCTCGCCTGCACGTTACCCAGAACCTGGAACAGTGGCGTAATAATTACACAGTGGAGTCGCTTTACACCAAGTCTGATCAACAGACAACGGCTGAGCGTTATAGTGGTTCCGCGCAGGGCGACTACAAACTGAATAAAAAAGAATTCTGGTTTGTACGCGGTAGCTACAACCATGACCGCTTTTCTGGCTACAACTACCAAGCCAGTGTCTCGACCGGTTACGGTAACCGCTTCTGGGAAAAAGAGGATGGCTCTTTCTTTGATGCCTCAGCCGGTCTGGGTTATCGCTACAACCGCCTGGATGTTGCCGACGTTGATGGCAACATCTCTGAGAACAGCGCAATTGCCCGCCTGGCGGCCAAGTTCGAATATAAAGTGTCAGCCAATGCGTTGTTTCGTCAGGAACTTAACACCGAGATAGGTCTGAGCCAGCACAATACCATCAGTGAGTCAGTGACCTCGTTACAGGCTAACGTGATGGATAACCTCGCCATGAAAGTGTCCTATCGAATCAAGTACACCTCAGATGCACCGGCCGATGCCGCGAAAACCGATACTGAGACTTCCCTCACATTGCTGTACAGTTTTTAGGCAAATCCGCCTTCGGGCGGTTTTTTAATGCCTAGGCGTCAATTTCTTGACTATGCTTGTTTATGTTAACGAAATATAAACAGACGACGAGCATAATAACACGTACATAACACCCTCGCCGTCTCGCAGAACCATGCCAGCAAGTCTGGCGCAGCGAGGTGGGTATGAACACAATTACAGTCAAGTCCGCAGGTTTACTGTCTGACATCAAAGGGGTTGTCTGGCTGGTCAATGCTGATGGCTCGCAGCAGCAATTGCTGCCCGGCGACAGAGTAGAAGCCGGTAGCAAGCTACAGTTCTCTGATGGCGTCAGCTTTGCTATTGCCCAGGATGACGGTGGCTCAAGCAGTTATGCCAGTACGCCGGATATGGGGCTGGTTGCCGCTTCGGCTGCTGATGTTAATCACACTGCCACGACTGCTCCTGCCACTACTGATGAACAGGCCGCGCTGCAGCAGGCCATCTTACAAGGTGCGGACCCGACTCAGCTCTTTGAGGCTTCGGCAGCGGGCGCTCCTGCTGCCGGCACGGCCGGTGGTGGCGGTGATTCCGGTTATGTGTCGCTCACCCGTACCGGTGCCAGCTTGCTCGCCTCGGCTGGTTACGATACGGCCGGCAATCCGGGTAGCTTGGGGCCTGCGCCTGAATATCAGGACGCCTTTATTGCCACCAGTAATACTGATCCGATCGCCAATCCTGATAGCGCTGCAGTACAAGAAGATCTGCAAACCCTGGCGACGGGCAACCTCCTGCTCAATGACACCGACGCCGATGGCGATCCATTGGCTGTGATCCTGATCGATGGTAGCAGTACTGGCACAGTGCAAGGTGAGCATGGGGTGCTGACTTGGAACAGCGATGGTTCCTACAGCTACCAGCTCGATAACGATGCTGCACAATCACTGGCTGAGGGTGAGCAACTGACGGAAACCTTCACCTACCAAATCAGTGACGGTAATGGCGGTACCAGCACTTCAACGCTGACCGTGACCATTACCGGTACCAATGATGCTCCCATTGCCACTGCCAATAGCGGCAGTGTCAGCGAAGACACCGTTCTGCAAACGAGCGGCAACCTCATCACTGATAACGACGGCGCGGGCGTTGACAGCGATCCGGATAACGGCGCGCAGCTGTCAGTCAGCGGTATTGCCGGTAGTGATGGCAACAGCGTTCAGGGCCAATACGGGGTACTGACCTGGAATGCTGATGGCAGCTATAACTATGTACTCAATAACGACGATCCGGTCGTTCAGGCGTTGGCCGAAGGGGAAACCTTAACAGAAACCTTCACCTACACGCTGACCGATGAATTGGGTGCAACAGATACCGCCACCTTAACGTTGACGATCAACGGCACCGACGACGGTGTCACGCTGACCGGGCTGGACAGTGAAGGGGCCGAGCAGGTGGTGTATGAAGCGAACCTGGCGGACGGCACCAGTCCGGATGCCGGTGCGCTGACCCAAAGCGGCAGCTTCAGTTTCAGCAGTGTGGATGGCCTGCAAAGCGTGACGGTGGGCGGTCAGGTCTTGAGCCTGAGCGACCTGCAGAGCTTGGGCAGCAGTCCACTGAGCATCACGACCGCCCATGGCACCCTGGTGCTGACCGGATTCAGTGGCGATGCCAGTGGTGGCAGTATCAGCTACAGCTACACCCTGACAACGAACGCCGACCACAGCGGTGGTGATGTGACCGACAGTGTCAGTGTGGTGGTGACCGATGACGACGGCTCCAGTGCCACTGACAGCCTGGACATCAGTATCGTCGATGACGTACCGAGTGCCAGTAACGACAGTGGCAGCGTCACCGAAGACGGCACCTTAGTGGCACAAGGCAATGTGCTGAGCAATGACGACGGTCATGCTGACCAACCGGCGAGTTTTGTGGGGTGGGGCAGTGTCGATCCGAGTATCGCCAACTACGGCACCCTGACCTTAAACCCCGATGGCAGCTACAGCTTTGTGCTGGATAACAGCAGCGCACTGGTGCAAGCCATGGCCAGTGGCGAGCAGGTGCAGTTCAGCATTGCCTACACCATGAGCGATGCCGACGGCGACCAGCGCAGCGCCACCTTAACGTTGACGATCAACGGCACCGACGACGGTGTCACGCTGACCGGGCTGGACAGTGAAGGGGCCGAGCAGGTGGTGTATGAAGCGAACCTGGCGGACGGCACCAGTCCGGATGCCGGTGCGCTGACCCAAAGCGGCAGCTTCAGTTTCAGCAGTGTGGATGGCCTGCAAAGCGTGACGGTGGGCGGTCAGGTCTTGAGCCTGAGCGACCTGCAGAGCTTGGGCAGCAGTCCACTGAGCATCACGACCGCCCATGGCACCCTGGTGCTGACCGGATTCAGTGGCGATGCCAGTGGTGGCAGTATCAGCTACAGCTACACCCTGACAACGAACGCCGACCACAGCGGTGGTGATGTGACCGACAGTGTCAGTGTGGTGGTGACCGATGACGACGGCTCCAGTGCCACTGACAGCCTGGACATCAGTATCGTCGATGACGTACCGAGTGCCAGTAACGACAGTGGCAGCGTCACCGAAGACGGCACCTTAGTGGCACAAGGCAATGTGCTGAGCAATGACGACGGTCATGCTGACCAACCGGCGAGTTTTGTGGGGTGGGGCAGTGTCGATCCGAGTATCGCCAACTACGGCACCCTGACCTTAAACCCCGATGGCAGCTACAGCTTTGTGCTGGATAACAGCAGCGCACTGGTGCAAGCCATGGCCAGTGGCGAGCAGGTGCAGTTCAGCATTGCCTACACCATGAGCGATGCCGACGGCGACCAGCGCAGCGCCACCTTAACGTTGACGATCAACGGCACCGACGACGGTGTCACGCTGACCGGGCTGGACAGTGAAGGGGCCGAGCAGGTGGTGTATGAAGCGAACCTGGCGGACGGCACCAGTCCGGATGCCGGTGCGCTGACCCAAAGCGGCAGCTTCAGTTTCAGCAGTGTGGATGGCCTGCAAAGCGTGACGGTGGGCGGTCAGGTCTTGAGCCTGAGCGACCTGCAGAGCTTGGGCAGCAGTCCACTGAGCATCACGACCGCCCATGGCACCCTGGTGCTGACCGGATTCAGTGGCGATGCCAGTGGTGGCAGTATCAGCTACAGCTACACCCTGACAACGAACGCCGACCACAGCGGTGGTGATGTGACCGACAGTGTCAGTGTGGTGGTGACCGATGACGACGGCTCCAGTGCCACTGACAGCCTGGACATCAGTATCGTCGATGACGTACCGAGCATTTCCGTCAGTGCCAGTGCTAACAGTGTCACAGAAGGTGAGGCGTTATCGGGCGTCTGGAGCCATGGTTATGGCGCCGATGGCCCCGGGCAGATCACGGTCAGCTGGCAGTTTGGTTCTGGCGCTTCCACGGACTATCAGCTGGGTAGTGATTTTAGTTACGGCAACGCATTCAGTGTCGATGGTGGCGTGCTGACCATCAACAGCGATGGCACCTGGTCCTTTGCGGCGGATGATAATCAGGCCAATAACCTGGCGGCGATCCCGGTCAGTCTTGGTATCGCTATTGTAGATGGTGATACGGATCAGGACAGTGATGCCACCAGCTTTAGTGTCACAGATGGCGACGGCCCGCAGTTCTCGGCTGATGGTATTTCACTGCAACTGGACGATGACCTGCTGGTCGATGGCATCGCGGGTAATGAACACAGCAGTGATACTTTGAGCATTGTGACCGGCAGTGATGCGCTGAGCAGTGTGATGTTTGTCGACCCATCCAGTATCACCGTGACGGAATCCGGTAATTTGCTGGATATTGTCTGGAGCATGGATGGTGCCGAGTTGGTGGGTAGCCAGGGGGGCGAAGAGGTCTTGCGGCTCAGCCTCAACTGGAGCGGTACCAGTGCCACCGTTACCGCGACACTGGTGTCACCGCTGGCACACGCCGATCCGAACAGTGAAGACAATATTACCATCAACGGTATTCAAGTCAGTGTGGCTGATAGCGACGGTGATACCGATACCGCTTTGGTGCAGCTGACCATCAATGACGATGTACCAACCTTAGCGATCAGTGATTTTACTGTCGACAATGCTGCAGGCCACTACACCGGCACTTGGTCAGTGGACAGCGGTGCCGACGGCTTTAGTCTGGATACCGCAAACCCCATTAACTCGCCGGCGGGTATCAATATCTCGTTGCTCACCGATCTGGGTGACAGTGTGACTACCACGCGCGAAGATCTCTACAGCGGTGGCCAGTACCAGGGTGAATTGCTGACGGTGTTGTATGACGATGGCACACAGACACCTCAGACATTCTTTACCTTGCTGTTGAAGCCGGATGGCACCTATGACTTCCATCTGGTAACGCCTAACCCCAGTACGGTTGAAGCATCTGATTTCACTGGTGCTAATGGGGGTAACAATACTGCCTTGTGGGCAGAAGAGATCCTGCTGGCTAAATCCACTAATGTGAATTTAGACACGGATATTCGTTTCACGTCGCCTGACGGCACCGTTAATTCCAGCGTGCCTGGTATTGGTGTGGCCAATAATTTCTTGAACAGCGGCCAATCACTCTTTGTTGCTTATTTTGATGGCCAGAGTGACAGCAACAATGACCTGTTAGCGGATTCTGGTGATGGTGATGCCAGCACACATCCGACCGACACCAAAGCCATTCAGGAAGCTTCTTTCACTTTTGCTGTTCAGGGCGGTGGCAGTGCGTCCTTGCAGGTGACCTTACTGGATGCCAACGGTGACCCGCTGCTTGATGGCAATAATCACCCGATTGTCTTCAATTACACTGGCATTGCTGATGGCGGCACCATCAACGTTGTTGTGCCAGATGGTATTGCCGGCTTCTACGGTGTTGAGATCAGTAACATTGGCGATGCTGGTGTGCGGGTAGCAGGTACTTCTACCTTCAATGAAATTCTGCCATCAGATCAGCTCATCGATTTCCATGTTGATGTTGTTGACGGGGACGGTGACAGCACAGGTAGCGACTTTAGCGTCACTATTGATGCCCACGAAGGCACCAGTGACATACTGGTTGGAGATAACGGCAATGATGTTGTTGGCAGCGCAACGCCCTTTGTGATCGGCGACGGCAGCGGCAACATTGATGGCGCCAACGGCAGCGATGTACTCGTGGGTGATAGCGGCGGCGTTAATGTCATCTATGTGCCTGGCACCAACTACAACATCTCCTTGTTGATAGACACCTCCGGCAGCATGACCACCAATTCCGGCACAGACGATCTGAGTCGGATGGATTTGGCCAAAGAAGCACTGGTTAGCCTGGCTAATGAGCTAAAAGACCATGATGGTACTGTCAATGTCCGGTTGATCCCCTTCGCTTCGACATTAGGGGCTGCCGTGACGGTGATGGGGCTGAGCAGCAGCAATGTGCAGCAGTTGCTGGATGCCATCGACAACCTTTATGCCAACGGCTCAACCAACTATGAAGCCGCTTTGAATGATGCGGTCAGCTGGTTCAATAGCATGGTCAGCGGTGGTTATGACGCGGCTCATAACTACGTCAACCTGTCCTTCTTTTTGACCGACGGTAACCCCACTGTTTATGGCAACAATGAAGGCCCTGGTGGTAGCACCGACTATGCAGTAATGAGCCACTCTGTTGATGCTGCGTCACCGTTAATCAATGGTGCGGGTCTGTTGACTGGCGAAAACCTAGTGCACTTCAATGCCATTGGCATTGGTGACAACGTCAACAACGAGTACCTGCAATTTTTTGATAATACCGACGTCACCGGTCAGGACACCGTCTACTTCAACACCATTTTTGGCCCACTGGGAGTGACCGGAACGGTTGGTGAAGCAGAGATCATCCATTCACCACAAGAGCTGGATGCTGCCCTTGATGATGGCTTTACCCAAATCAATCCTGACCCCACTGGTGGCGACCAGATCATGGGTGGATGGGGAGATGACATCATTTTTGGTGACGTCATCAATACCGATCAATTGTCCTGGACCAATAACCCTGCCGGCAGCCACGACGGTGCAGGCTTGCAGGGGCTGATTGATTATCTGACCGACCTTAACGGTACTGCACCGAGCGATAGCGACCTTCGAAACTACATTCAGGCCAACGCAATGAACCTGAACGTCGATGGCGATACGCGGGGCGAGGGCGATGTTATTGACGGTGGTTTCGGCAATGACCTTATCTTTGGCCAGGGCGGTGATGATCAGATCCATGGTGGCCCGGGCAATGACCTGATCTTTGGTGGCACCGGTGCTGACACCTTCATCTGGCTGGCCAATGAGACAGGCACCGATACCATCGGCGATTTCACCATCGGCGATGACCACCTCGATTTGGCGCAGTTACTGGTTGGTGAAGAAAATGGCAGCCTGGACAGCTACTTGAGCTTTACTGTGAGTAATGGCGACACGTATATCAACATTGATGCTAACGGTGACGGTAGTGGTACTGATCAGACCATCATCCTGCAAGGTGTGGATGTACAAAGCCTTTACGGTAGCAGCAATGCTGATGTCATTCAGGGGCTGCTCAACGCCGGAGCTTTGGTGGTTGACAGTGGCAGTAGTACAACCACAACCAGCTTCAGTGCTGCCCAGGCTGTTGCAGACAGTGAACAGCCCACTCACCTCTACTAGAGGAGCAGGTTATGGCGTTGACGTCGGCAAAGGAATGGTCAGTCGGGCAGGCTGAAACAGCAGACGCCTTGCTGCAAGCCCTGCAGTGGTTGCTGGCCAGGCAGAATAAAGGGCTGTCTGCGCAGGCGCTGCTGTCAGGGTTGCCGTTGGATGATGGTTGCCTGACGCCGGAAAGCTTTCCCCGGGCAGCAGCCCGGGCCGGTGTTGATGCAAAACTATTGCAGCTGCCATTATCAGAGCTGCACAAACAGCCATTGCCACTGCTGGTACTCCTCAAAGACCGGCGTTGCAGCGTGATCACCGATATTGACGGTGACTGCCTCCATTCCCTGTCTTTTCCCGATCACAAGCAAGAGACACTGACGGCTCAAACGCTGGCAGATAACTACCTTGGTTACGGTTTTGTACTTTGGGAAGCGTTGACTGACAACACCGCCAAGTCAGCCTCCCCAACAGCAGACAAACACCTGTTCTGGCGTACCTTGTGGCGCCGTAAAGGTCTGTACCGGGATGCCTTGCTGGCATCGTTTCTGGTGAACTTTTTTGCGCTGGTCATTCCGCTGTTCATCATGAATGTCTATGACAAAGTGGTGCCTAACCTGGCGTTTGAATCCTTATGGGTACTTGCCGGTGGCGCCGTGCTGGCCTTCACGTTTGACGTTGCGCTGCGTCTGACGCGTACCAAGCTGCTGGATCTGGCTGGCCGTCAGGCTGAGCAGGAGTTATCTCAGGTGCTGATGGAACGTTCTCTTGGCGCGCCATTAGTGTCTCGGCCGGGCAGTCTGGGCCTGGCTATGCGGCGCTTTCAGGACTTTGACTACCTGCGTGAGTTTGTTTCCTCCAGCACCATTGCGCTGTTGGTCGACTTACCCTTTGCGGTGCTGTTTCTGGTGGTCATTGCGGTGATCAGTGGGGTGCTGGTCATTGCCCCGGTGATAGCGGCGTTGATCTTGTTGGTCACCGCTGCGCTGATGGCAAAAACACTGCATCAATCGGTTACCGCCAGCGCCCAGCTCAGCGCTATGCGCCAGTCGCAACTGGCAGAAATGCTGGCCATGCCAGAGTTCATTAAAGTCTGTGGTGCCGAAAGCCGGATACAAAAGAGCTGGGAGCAGTTAGTCGCTGCCGCCGCGCAGGTACAGAACCGCTTACGTGAGTTACAACAGCGCCTGGCTACGCTAGCTAATCTGATGGTGCAGCTGACCATCGTTGGTGTGGTGGTGTTGGGGGTAGTCAGCCTGGCAAACGGTAACAGCAGCCTGGGGGCCATTATCGCCGCAGTCATGCTGTCGAGCCGCACTGTCGGGCCTTTTGCACAGGCGGCCAATCTTATTGCCCGCTATCAACAGGCCAAAGTCGGCATGTCTGCCTTGCAAGAAAGTCTTGATGACCCGGACGAATTTGGCGGCGCCAGCGAACAGTTACAGCGGCCATTGCAAAAAGGCGCTTTCAAACTGGAACACGTCAGCTTTAGCTACCCTGAAGCCAGTTTACCGGCCATCAATGATTTGTCGCTGGCCATACGGCCTGGAGAGCGCGTTGGCATCATTGGGCGCACCGGCTGTGGCAAAACCACCTTGGCACGACTGCTGATGGGGTTGTACATCCCAGACAAAGGCCACCTGCTCATTGATGGTGTGGAAGTGCGGCAGCGGCATCCTTCCGACATGCGTCGTGGTATTGGCTATTTGGCGCAAGATGCGCGACTGGTTGCGGGCACCATCCGTGACAACATTGTCTTTGGTTTGGGCAACATCCCGGACAGTCAGGTGATTGAAGCGGCGGAAATGGCCGGTTTAAGTGCCTTCACCAATGTTGATGAGAGCGGCTTGTCACGGCGAGTAGGCGAAGGCGGGGCGCAGTTGTCTTTAGGGCAGCGCCACCTGGTGGCATTGGCCCGGGCGCTGATCCTTAACCCGAAGGTGCTGCTGTTGGATGAGCCGACAGCCAACCTTGACCCGGCTACGGAACAAGCGGTGATGGAGCGCTTGGGCAACCTGGGCCGAGACCGCACTTTGCTGTTGATCACGCACAAGCACAGCATGCTCTCGCTGGTTGACCGGTTGATTGTACTGGAACAGGGCCGCCTGGTAGTGGATGGACCGAAAGATAAGGTGCTGACCTGGCTGAAAGAGCAGGGAGGTGTGCATGGCTGAGCAGTGGTCGCTAGACAAGCAAATGCAGCTGATGCAGACCGAGCTGCGAATACATCGGGTACTGCTTTGGATACTCGGCGGGCTGATGTTGGTGTTCTTGCTATGGGCTTCGTTTTCACACCTTGAGGAAGTCGCCCGGGGGCAGGGGCGGGTGATCCCATCGCAGCAGTTGCAGGTTGTGCAGAGTGTCGATGGCGGTGTGGTGGATGCCATTTACGTGCATGAAGGGCAAATGGTGGAAGCTGGGCAGCCGCTGATGCGCATCAACGATGTCCGCTTCAAATCAGATTATCGCCAGAAGACCCGTGAACTTGCCGGGTTGCAAGGTGCGGCCCGCCGCCTTGAAGCGGAATTGGCCAGTGTCGATGTGGTAGCTGATGCGCAGCAAGTCACCGTGCAGCTACAACCACTGGCTTACCCCCCAGCCTTTATGAAAGAGCACCCGGAACTGGTTGCCCGGCAGCGCTCCGAATACCACGACCGGTTACGTAACCTGAAAAATCAGATGGCTATTTTGAGCGAACAGCAGACTCAGCGAAAGCAGGAGCTGGCAGAGTTGGATGCGAAGATCCGGCATCAACGGGAAAGTCTGGCTCTGGCGGTAAAAGAGCTGAACCTGACCGAGCCGCTGGCTGAGCAAGGCGTGGTGTCTGAAGTTGAACTGCTGAAATTGCGCCGTCAGGTTAATGATTTGCGTGGTGAACTGGCCATGGCGCAGGCGAATCGGCCAAAAGTGTTGGCGGCCGGAGAGGAAGCAATGTTGAAGCGTCGGGACATCGCCCTGGCGTTTAGAACCGATGTACAGGAGCAGCTCCGCCGTACCGAGCTGGAGTTGAATTCACAGCAGGAAAGTACCGCCGGCCTGGAAGATCGCGTCGCCCGCACGCAACTGGTGTCGCCGGTAAAAGGCACCATTAAGACATTACATATCAACACGGTTGGCGCAGTGGTGCAGGCGGCAACACCGGTTGTCGAAATTGTGCCGTTGGAAGGGCAGTTGTTAGTAGAGGCGCGAATCAGCCCCCGGGACATTGCCTTTTTGCGCCCCGGACAACCGGCTACTGTCAGGCTGTCGGCCTATGACTTCACTATTTATGGCGGCCTGGAAGGCACCCTGGAGCACATTAGCGCTGACTCTTTGGTGGATGACAACGGCAAGCCTTATTACCTGATCCGGGTTCGTACCAAAGAACCCTACATTGCCAGCGGCAAAGACAAGTTACCCATAATTCCCGGCATGTTGACCGAAGTGGACGTTATCACTGGCGAACATACCGTTCTCGACTATTTGTTAAAGCCCATATTGCGTGCGCAGGTACGAGCCTTGCGTGAGCGTTAATCAAAAAAAACGAAAGAGAATAGGGGGTTGTATGAAAGCTAGAACATGGTCGTTCGCGCTTGCCATCCTTGCTGGTGCAGGGGTGCAGCATGTCAGCGCGGCATCATTGGAGCAGGCGGTGGCAAATACGCTCGACAGCCACCCTGACCTGCATATCGTTTTTTCCCGTTATAAAGCCTATGAGGAGCAACGGCGGCAGGCCAAATCGGGTTATTACCCGCAGCTCGATATCGCAGCTGGTTATGGCTATGAAAATACCAACAGTCCTTCGATCCGGGCGCTAACTGGCGGTAATGATCGCAGTTTGCACCGGGGTGAGGCGTCTATCTCGTTACGTCAGATGCTGTTTGACGGTTTTCGGGTTTCCTCCGAGGTTGCACGGCTGCATAACGAGGCCAAAGCGGAGCAGTACAGCCTGCTGGCTAAGGCCGAGGATACTGCGCTGAGTGTCTCAAAGGTGTACCTGGATGTGATCCGCTACAAATCGATATTGGAGCTTGCCAAACGCAATCTTGAGGCACATCAGAAGATCTTTGACAGCATTCGCCAGCGCACTGAGTCCGGTGTCGGTTCCAGCTCCGATCTGTCCCAGATCACCGGGCGTCTGGCGCGGGCTCATGCCAACGTGATGGCGGCAGAGAATAACTACGATGATGCCATCGCAGCTTATATCCGAGTCGTCAATGCCAAGCCGGAAAACCTGGTGATCCCGGTACCGGATGCAGACATGGTGCCTAACACTTTGGATGATGCGCTGAAAGTGGCGCAGCAAAAACACCCCATTCTGGAGTCCAGCAAGTTTGATGTGGAAGCGGCCAAGGCTGAACGCCAAGGCGCCAAAGCAAACTATTACCCCAGTTTTTATATTGAGGTCGATAAAACCGCCAACAATAACATTGACGGCTTTTCCGGCTACAACAATGACCTCTCCGCCATGGTACGGATGCGCTACAACCTGTTCGCCGGTGGTCGGGACAGCTCCCGGGTGCGCGAAGCCACCTATAAGATTGGTGAAGCCAAGGAAATTCAGCAGCGGGCCTGGCGTGAAGTGCAGGAAAGCCTGCGTTTGGCCTGGAATGCCTACCAGCTGTTAGAAAAGCAGAAGGGCTACATTCGCCGGCATGTGGAAGCCAGTAAAGAAACGCAGGTGGCGTACGGTAAGCAGTTTAATCTGGGCAAGCGTACCCTGCTGGATTTACTGGATACCGAAAACGAACTGTTCGAATCACGCCGTGATTATCTCAACACTGAGTTCGATGAAGTCATGGCGCAGTACCGGGTGCTCAACGCCTCCGGCCAGCTGCTTGATTCTCTGCGGGTAACTCGCCCGGCCATCTGGCAAGACGATCAGTCATAAGGAGGCTGTCATGAAAACATCATGGGTTTATCTGGCGGCGGCCTTGGGGCTAGGCGGCTGTGCGGGTCACGATATCGTCTCGTTTGATCAGCAAACGACACAGCTTCAGGATTTGAATGACCCTGACGCCGACGGCGTGATCAACGCTCGCGACAAATGTGCCGGAACGCTGGCTGGTGCCAAAATCGATAACTACGGCTGTGGTAACCGTTCGGACAAAGTGCAGCACTTTGATCTGAAAATCCTGTTTGCCAATGATTCGTCCTACATCGACCCGCGTTATTACGGTGAGGTGGGCAAAGTGGCAGATTTCATGAAGCGCTACCCAGAGTCGCACCTGACTTTGGAAGGCCACTGCTCAAAAGTGGGAACTGCTGATTACAACATGAAGCTGTCCCAGCGCCGGGTGGATGCCGTAGCCAAGGTGTTGGAAGAGGAGTTCAAGATCGCAGCTGATCGGGTAACCGCCATTGGTTATGGTTTCAGCCGCCCGATTGAGCCCGGGCTAAGCCAGGAGGCGCACCGGAAGAACCGTCGGGTAGTAGCAGAGCTTCGTGGTGCCAAGAATCTTCCGGTGATGAAGTGGACTATCTACACTGTGGATGAACAGTATCAATAGTCATGGAACTGAATGAGACGAAGCCTCTGGCTCTTACCCTTGCTACCCGGCCTGTTATGGGCCGGGTTCAAGGGTTTGAACTTCCCGCAGATACAGCAACAGGTCAGCTCGGTTTATGGTAAATCGGCTGGCTTACGGCTGCTGCGCTGGCAGACGCTGATCATTGATAACCAGAATAAACCTGAAGCACTGAAAGTGTTACGGGTGAATGATTTTTTCAATCAACTGCATTTTGTTGATGACATTCGGCTATGGGGAAAAAACGACTACTGGGCAACACCGCTGGAGTTTATTGGTGCTGACGGTGGTGACTGCGAAGACTTTGCCATAGCCAAATACTTCACGCTGCTGGAACTGGGTGTCGCGGAGAGCAAAATGCGCATTACCTATGTTAAAGCTCTGTCAGTCAATCAGTACCACATGGTGCTGGCGTATTATCCAACGCCCCAGGCAGTGCCTCTGATCCTCGATAACCTGGTGCCAGATATCCGCCGTGCAACAGAGCGGCCAGATCTGCTGCCCATCTACTCTTTTAATGGTCGGCAGCTGTGGTTAAGTAAGGAAAAGGGGCAGGGGCAATTGGTTGGTAACAGCACTCGCCTTAAGCGTTGGCAGGACTTGCGCGATCGCTTTGGTGTTAACCACCTCAACAAACCCATTATCAAACTGGACTAGGGGGCTCTGTGACCTTAAGACGGCAGATATTCTGGCTTTTGAACATCAGCTTCTTGCTGGTGCTGCTGGTGGTGTTTGTGGTGCAGATGAACACCTCGCGCGCGGCGTTAGCACAACAGATGGAGTCCAACGTCCAGAATGCCTCTGTTACCCTGGGCCTGAGTCTGGCGCCGTACTTGCAGACGCAGGACCGAGGTGGGGTCGACACGGTGCTGCAATCCATGTTCGATGCGGGTTTTTACCGCACTATTGAGCTGGACTGGTATGCCAAAGCGGAACATCTGGTTAAAGATAACCCACCCAGAGCGCGTCACGTGCCGGATTGGTTTATGGCCTTACCGCTCTTTAGTCCTGTGGCGCAAGAGCAGACCTTGACCGCTGGCTGGATACAGGTTGCAAAGCTGAAAGTGGTAGCCAACCCGGCGATTGCCTACCAGGCCTTGTGGCGTACTGCCTGGCACTTATTGTTGTTGCTCGGTGGCATCTACCTGTTGTTGGTGGTGATTGTCTGGCGCGGCTTGAAGGTACTGATGCGCCCTTTGGATGCCGTTACCCGCCAGGCCCGGCTGATCACCAAACGCCAGTTTGGCGAACCCATAGCGGAGCCACGTACCCGTGAGCTGAGTCTGCTGGTCAGAGCCATCAATGAGATGGCTGACCGCATTCACCTTATGTTTGACAGCCAAGATCGGCAAATCACCCACCTGCGCCAGGCAACCCAGACCGATCCGGTCTCCGGGCTCCCCAATCGTAGCCATCTGGTCTCACATTTAGATGCCTGGCTGTCAGAGCCGGGCAGCGGCGGTTTGATGTTGATTGATCTGCACTGGTTACAGCAGCTCAGTGAACAGCAGGGCTTTCAAGTGCGGGATCAGCTACTGAGCGCCTTTGCCAGCCAGCTGAAGCAGTGGTGCAGTGTCCGTCAGCGCTGCCTCTGTGCCCGTATCAGCCTGAGCGAGTTTGCGGTGCTTTATAGTATCGGTGACAAAGTCACTTTGACGGATGAAGCCACGTCACTGGCCAAACTACTGCACAGTTTTTCCGCCGGGCAGCAGCAAGACGAAGACAATCTGGCTCTGGCGCTGGTATTGCGCGGCTCGCATCGTCGCTCCGCAGACATACTGGCCAGTGCGGATACCACTTTACATCGAGCCTGGCAGCAGCAATCTCGCCTGGCGGTAGATGCCGAGCAAGGCCAGGGGCCCTCGCAAAGCCGTTGGCGTAGTGGCTTACGCCAGGCGTTGGATGAGGGTGAACTCAGCCTGATGCGCCAGTCGGTCATGGCTTGTCAGGGTGAGCGGTTACTGCACTATGAATGGTTTCCCAGCATTCATCTGGACGGTGAGGATTACACCGCCGGTACATTCCTCAGCTATATCGAACAGTTTCAATTGGGCCAGGCATTGGATGCTGCGGTACTGAAAAAACTGCAACAGCTACCACCAGACGAGCACAGCCGGCATGCCATCAATTTGTCACTGGCGACAGTGCGCTCGCCCCAGGCGTTACTGACTGCTTTGGCCGCCAGCCCCAATCTGATGGTGGAAATCAGCGAGGACGTGGCGTTGGCCGACCCGGGCGCAGCCAAGGCTTTTGTGGCTGCACTACGGCGTCAGCGGGGGCGCTTTGGCGTTGATCATGTGGGGCGGCATCTGGCGTCACTGAAATATCTGCATGATTTGGCGCCGGATTACATCAAGCTCGATCAAAGCCTGGCGCTCTACGACGATAGCGCAACGCTGACCCTGGTGCGGGCACTGACCGATATTGGCCACGGCCTGAAAATGCAGGTGATTGCCACCCGCGTAGAGACGCCCGCAGCAGTGACGCAATTACAAGGGGTAGGAGCCGACGGTTATCAGGGCTACCTGCATCCGCCGCAAAAGGTGGAGTAAAACACCGATAACGTCACGGCACTTGGCTTCCGCCCTTGCCTTTAGTGGCTTGAACCAGTGAAATAGCGCTACTTTTTCGTTTGTGCTTGTATTGATGTCCAGTTCTTCAGCCCAGTACCAAAACCGTTTCTACGTGGCCTTACTGCATCCTCGTTACTGGGGGCAGTGGCTGGCTGTTGGCTTACTGTATCTGCTGACTTGGCTTCCTATTGGCCTGAAAAACCGGCTAGGGGCGGCGCTTGCCGGTTGGCTGACACGCCGGCGTTTTATGCAAAAGCGTCGTCATATTGTGTTGACCAACCTGCGGTTATGCCTGCCAGAGCTGAGCGATGCTCAGCGCGAGCACTTGTTCGGCCAGAATGTGCGGGCTTTTTGCCAAACCATGTTAACCATGGGCGAACTGGCCTGGCGTTCACCGGCATTTATTGCGCGGCGCTTGCATCTGGAAGATCAGGGCCGGCTGGCGCAGCTGCGCAGCAGTGGCCAGCCACTTATCTTTTTGGCCCCGCATACCTTTGCCCTGGACTGGACAGCCCGGGCATTAATTCTCGCTGGCTTTGCCATGTCGAATATTTTTAAGCCCACTGG
Source organism: Gallaecimonas aegicerasi (assembly GCF_045291545.1). Taxonomy (GTDB): domain Bacteria; phylum Pseudomonadota; class Gammaproteobacteria; order Enterobacterales; family Gallaecimonadaceae; genus Gallaecimonas. The sequence goes on along the minus strand of NZ_CP149514.1, from coordinate 2,398,171 downwards.
CAAGCCGGTATTTGACTACATGATGTTCAAAAGCCGGACCCGTCAGGGTGGTACGCAGTTTACCCGGGGTGAAGGCCTGGGAGTACTGGTCAAGAGTATTCGTAGCGGCCACCCTTGCCTGTATGTGGCTGATGAAGATTACGGTACTGACGGGGTGGTGTTTGCGCCTTTCTTTGCCACGGAAAAATCGACTCTGCCCACCCTGGGGCGCATGGTGAGGGCGGCCCGTGCCACGGTCGTGCCAGTAACCTGCGGCTACGATCCGGACAGTAGCCAGTTTGTGCTGCATGTTGCTGAGCCCCTGAGTCAGGTACCCAGTGATGAGCAAGGTTCAGCTGAGGCCATGAACCATGCTTATGAAGCGCTCATCGAGCGCTTCCCTGCCGATTTTATGTGGTCGCTGCGGTTGTTACGGCGCCGTGATGGCTCGCGCCCCTATTAAGAATTAACACCGCCGCCTGTTGGCGGCGGTTTCAGTGCAGCACCCGGGCGCGCAGTGTGCCGTCAATCGCTTTGAGTTTTTCCAGCACGTCTTCGGCATAGGCGGCGTCGACATCCATCACCACATAGCCGATATGCTGACTGGTTTGCAGGTACTGGGCGGCAATGTTGACGCCCATGTCGGCAAAAATCTGGTTAATGCGGGTCAGAACCCCGGGTTTGTTGCGGTGAATGTGCAGCAGCCGGGAACGACCATCATGATGGGGTAAGGACACTTCCGGGAAGTTAACGGCCGACAGGGTCGAGCCATTATCGGAGTATTTAGCCAGTTTGCTGGCCACTTCCATGCCGATGTTGGCCTGTGCTTCCATGGTGGAACCGCCGATATGCGGTGTCAGCAGCACGTTGTCAAACGCCTGCAATGGACTCACAAAGGCTTCCTGGTTGGATTTAGGTTCAACCGGAAACACATCAATGGCCGCACCCGCCAAATGCTCGCGCTCCAGAGCCGCAGCCAGGGCGGCAATATCGACAACAGTGCCTCGCGAGGCATTGATCAAAATACCACCTTTTTTCATTTGTTCCAGCTCTGCCTCACCCATCAGGTTACGGGTGGCAGTGGTCTCTGGTACATGCAGGCTAACCACATCGGACTGTGCCAGCAGCTCGCCGAGGCTGGCGACCTGGCGGGCGTTACCGAGGGTTAATTTGTCTTCAATATCGTAGAAAATCACCTGCATGCCGAGGGTTTCTGCCAGTACACCCAGCTGCGTACCAATGTGGCCATAACCGATGATCCCCAGTGTTTTGCCGCGGGCTTCAAAGCTGCCGGTAGCGGCTTTATCCCAGCCGCCGCGCTTAGCTGCAGCGGCTTTGGCCGGAATATTGCGCAACAACATAATGATTTCGCCCAGTACCAGCTCTGCCACTGACCGGGTATTGGAAAAGGGGGCATTAAAGACCGGAATACCTTTTTGTTCGGCATGGGCCAGGTCTACCTGGTTGGTGCCAATACAGAAACAGCCAATGGCAGCGAGCTTTTCGGCGGCATCCAGCACCTCAGCGGTGAGCTGGGTGCGCGAGCGCAGGCCGACAAAATGTGCATCACGGATCTTGGCTTTCAGCTCGGCGCCGGTCAGAGAGGTTTTCAGGTATTCAATATTGTTGTATCCCTGTGCGCGAAAACACTCCAGGGCACTTTGGTGGACACCTTCAAGCAGCAGAATGCGGATTTTGTCTTTGTCGAGCGAGTGTTGAGCCATGATGCACCTGGAGTAATTACACTAAATTGATTGTGTCAGCCCCCACACTGCGGTGGGAGGATGGCTTATAGACGGCCAGATGTCCCTTTCGATGTCAACGGATTTTTACGCCGTCAGCATGGCCGACCAGCACCACATCGGCACCACGGTTGGCAAAAAGACCATTAGTGACAACCCCGACCAGGTTGTTGAGCTTGTCTTCCATGGCGGGCGCATCGGTGATGCTCAGGCCATGAACATCAATGATTTGATTGCCATTGTCTGTTACTACACCTTCGCGCCAGACTGGATCGCCCCCGATCTTGAGGATTTCCCGAGCTACATAGGAACGGGCCATGGGAATTACTTCGACGGGCAATGGAAATTGCCCTAGTACATCCACTTCTTTACTACTGTCGACAATACAGACAAAGGTGTTGGCAACGGCGGCAACGATTTTTTCGCGGGTCAGCGCCGCGCCACCGCCTTTGATCATTTGCCGCTGTGGGTTGATTTCGTCAGCACCATCAACATATACCGACAGCGACGGCACGCTGTTGAGATCGAACACTTCAATTCCCAGCGCCTTGAGCTTCTCTGTGGAGGCCTGAGAGGATGAAACAGCTCCTTGAATTTGCTGCTTGATGGTCGCCAGGGCATCAATGAAGTGGTTAACCGTTGAGCCGGTTCCAACACCGACAATGCTGTCTTTTTCTACATAATCCAATGCTTTCCAGCCAACCGCTTTTTTCAGTGCGTCCTGGTTCATCAAAGCTCCCCTCTATGTTGTGAGACTGACCTATTGGCGCCGCAGTATATCAGTAGCGAAAACGTTTTACCTGACTGGCGGTGAGGATCATATCCAGCGGTTTATCCCAGGCGGCGGCAGGCAGCGCTGGATATTGCTGACAGTCATGTGCCAGGCCGACGGTCAGCCCCTGAAACGCTGCCAATGAGCGGTCATAAAAGCCGCCGCCCATACCCAAGCGGTTGCCTTGCTCATCAAAGGCTACCAGTGGCGTAAAAACCACATCGATGTGTTTGACTGGCACCAGGGTGGCTGCACTGAGTGGTGGTTCCGCAATATTGAAACGGTTGCGGGTCATCGCCATGCCAGGGTGCCAGGATTGGAATAACAGGTAGCCGCTAGAAAAGGGGTGCAGCACTGGCAGCAACACCTGTTTACCGGCTGCATGCAGGGCCTGCATCAATATGGCGGGGTCGGCTTCACCATCGTTGGCTAGATATAAAGCCAGTGTCCGGGCTTGCATAATGCTGGGCTGTGCCAACGCCTGTTCGGCCAGGGCGCCGGCAGTGTGTTGCTGCTGTTGGGGAGTCAGTGCTCGGCGCCGGTCCCGGGCCCACTGGCGGATATGATCGCGATTATGCATTGAGAAGTGCCCCAGAATGCCGCTGCAGACGACGGCCCTTGAACCCGAAAGTTCAAGGCGGATGTTTGATTGCCACCGCAGGCGTCTCAGTCGGGCTGAGCATGCTCAATAGTGGCAAGGAAAACACCCTTTTATATCGATATCGGCTCAGGGACTTGGTCCGCTGGCGCACACTCCAGGGGCTTATTCTTTTGCCTGATTGACCAGGGCCTGCTCGATGGTCTCCTGCAGTACCCGGATCTTGGTATCCATAGCTTCAGCATACTCGCGGCTCTGGGCCTCGGCAAGGTGGAGCTCATGGGCCAGGTTCAGGGCGGCCATGGTCAGCAATTGTTCGCGGTTGCTCAGTTCGCTGCTGTCTTTGAGGGTTTTTAACCGTTCATCCAGTTCCCGTGCTGCCTGGCGCAGCGCGCCTTGTTGGCCGGCCGGGCAGGCCACCCGGAAACGGCGACCAAATACAGCAATGTCCAGGGTGTCTTGTGAGGCCTGATCTGCCATGCACTGTCCTTCTGTTCGACCCTGAGAAGCATCCGCTCAGGGCGCGCACTATAACCACCGCCTTGTGTTGGATCAAGGGCGGACTGTGGCAGTCTTTGCTAAGGTGCCACTGTGTTAGGATAGCCCCGGTTCCCCTTGCTGGAAGATGAATATGAACCCGAACGGCGAGACGCCTTTTCCCTATGAGCAAATGGCCAGGCTATTGGCCAGTGAACAGTTAACCAGTTCGCCGGCTGAATTCCACGGTTTGATGACGGCGCTGGTTGCCGCCGGTTTACCATTGGATGACAAACAATGGTTAGTGCTGCTTCAGGATCTGACCAATAACGGTCAGCCTTTAGCGGCGCGCGCAGTACAGGCCCTGACGCCGCTTTATCAACAGATCTGTCAGCAGCTGCTGGAAGAAGACTTTGCCTTCGAAGTGCTGCTGCCCGGGGATGATGCCAGCCTGGAAGAGCGTATTCAGGGCTTGTGTGACTGGGCCCAGGGCTTTCTGGCCGGCTACGGTGTGCAGGCGGTTGGTGCCAAGGTGGATGCCCAGCTCAGCGAAGCGCTGGAAGATGTGGCCGAGATTGCCAACCTGTCGACAGAAGTCGACGAGGATGAAAGCACCATGGAAGCGGCATTCATGGAAGTGGAAGAATACCTGCGGGTAGTGGCCATGCTGGTGTATGACCAGCTTGGTCGCGGCCAGCAAAAACAACCAAGGACATTGCACTGACACCATGAAACTGGACGTGCTGATTGTTGGCGGCGGTATGGTTGGGGCCACCATGGCCTGGGGGCTTGGCCAGCGTTTTCGCCACTGGCAGGTTGGGGTTGTAGAGCCCATTGCAGCCGACGCTGACCGGCAACCCAGCTTTGACGATCGCGTCATTGCCCTGAGTGCTGGCTCGGTTGCTGGTCTTGAGCAGATGGGCTTGTGGCCTGAACTGGCAGCGCACGGTGAGCCAATTCGCCATATTCATGTGGCGGAAAAAGGCGGCTTTGGCCGTGCACAGTTACATCATCAGGATTACCGGCTGGACGCCCTTGGGCAGGTGATACCGGTGCGTGCGGTTGGCGATGTGCTTCGCCGCAAGCTGCAGTGCCACTGGTTTTGCCCGGACAAAGTAGCTCGTGTCCAGCAGCACCCAGAATACCTGGAGGTAACGCTGGCGTCAGGCCAAAAAGTCAGTACCCGCTTACTGGTTGTGGCTGATGGCGGCCGTTCGGCAACCAGAGGCTTGCTAGGGATCGGGGCCAGGGAGCAGGATTATCAACAGCACGCCATCATCGCCAATGTCACCACTGAGCAGCCTCACCAGGGCTGGGCTTTTGAGCGCTTTACTGATAGCGGCCCACTGGCTTTGTTGCCGATGACCGCCGGGCGCATGAATTTGGTCTTATGCCAGCGCCCGGCAGCAGCCGAAGCTAGTGAACAATTGTCTGATGCCGACTTTTTGGCTTTATTGCAACGCCGTTTTGGCTGGCGACTGGGGCGTTTTACCAGCGTTGGCGAGCGTCACCGTTACCCGCTGAGTCTTATTGAAGCAGAGCAACTACGGGCACATCGGGCGGTGGTGGTGGGTAATGCTGCCCACAGTTTGCATCCGATTGCCGGCCAGGGCTTTAACCTCGGCCTGCGTGACGTACTGATACTGCTGGCCAGTTTAGCTGATGACGACGCCGGTGCCTGGCAAGGGCTGGCACGCTGGCAGGCGCAACGGCAGCCGGATTTGGCCCGCACCATTGGCCTGACCGATAACCTGGCGCGGCTGTTTGCCAATGATAATGGCCCACTTTATGTGGGGCGCAACCTGGCGCTTGGGGCGCTGAATCACCTGTTGCCGGCCAAAGATGCGCTGGCTCGACACATGCTTGGATGGAATAACTGATGGCATTTTCAGAGTCGCAGGTCACCATTGTGGGGGCTGGGATGGTAGGCGCTGCCCTGGCGCTGATGCTGGGGCGCGGTGGAGTGCGGGTTGCGTTAATTGATGGCCAAGTCCCCGATGACAATTTTGCTGACGTTGCCGACAGCCGGGTCAGCGCCATTTCGGCTGCATCGCAGGCAATGCTCGAAGGCCTCGGTGCCTGGCAGCACATTGCCCGAAAAGGGCCCTATCAGGCCATGCAGGTATGGGAAAAAGATAGCTTTGGCCGGCTGGATTTTGCCGCCAGTGATGTGCACGCACAACAGCTGGGCCATATCGTTGAAAACCGTCAGATCCAGCTGGCCCTGTGGCGGGCCATTGCCAGTTGCCCGAGCATTAGCCTGTATGCGCCGGTACGGCTCAGCGCCTTGGAGCGCGGTGAGCAGGCAACGCTGCTGACGCTGGATAATGGCGACATGATCAGTACCCAGCTGGTCGTCGGTGCTGACGGTGCCCGCTCACAGGTGCGAGCGCTAGCCGACATCCCGATACTGTTCCACGACTACGGTCATCATGCTCTGGTGGCGACCGTGCAGTGTGAACAGCCCCATGACGGCTGTGCGCGGCAGATCTTCCGGCCGGAAGGGCCTCTGGCATTCTTACCGTTGTGGCAGCCACAGCAGTGTTCCATTGTCTGGTCTACCAGCCCCGCTGAGGCCGATCAGCTCATGGCGGCAGAGCCATTGCAGCAAGCTCGTCGGTTACGGTTAGCGTTTGATAATCAACTGGGTGAAGTGCAGTTACTGAGCCCGCTGACCCGCCTGCCATTAACGGCCCGTTACGCCCGAGACTTCGTGGCACCGCGGCTGGCGCTGGTTGGCGATGCTGCCCACACCATTCACCCACTGGCCGGCCAGGGGGTCAATCTTGGCCTGGCTGATGCACTGGCCTTGGCCGAACGGCTCCTTGATGCCCAGGCCGCTGAACGTGACTTGGGCCAGTTGCGGGTATTGGCACCCTATGGCCGGGCCCGCAAAACCGCGGCACTGAAGATGCTGGCTGCCATGGGCGGGCTGAAAACCACCTTCGGGCTGAATAATCCATTAGTTAAATTTATTCGAAATGCAGGACTTGCCAGCGTTTCATCGCTGACGCCAGTTCGGCAGTTATTTATCGAGGAAGCAATGGGTTGCGATGCTATATCAATGCTTGATTCGGTTCGCGAAAAGCACCAGATATTCTCATCTTAACGGCAGCCGGTAGCGGCGTTATAATGCCCAGCCATTATGGGACAGGTAAATGAGCGTAATCGTTTGCCTATGTCGCCGGCGGCGTCTGCCGCGTTGAATAACAGGGGAAATAAGATGACCCAACAGACCGTGCTTTTTGATGCGCATCTGGCCAGTGGCGCCAAGATGGTAGACTTCCACGGCTGGGATATGCCGCTGCATTACGGTTCACAAATTGAAGAACATAAAGCGGTGCGCACTGATGCCGGCATGTTTGATGTGTCCCACATGACAGTGGTCGACCTGCACGGTGCCCGGGTACGTGAGTTCCTGCGTTACCTGCTGGCTAACGATGTCGCCAAGTTGCAGGTGCCCGGCAAAGCACTGTACACCGGTATGCTCAATGAGCGCGGTGGTGTTATTGATGACCTGATTGTTTACTTCATTACTGAAGAACACTTCCGTCTGGTGGTGAACTCCGCTACCCGTGAAAACGATCTGGCCTGGATCAACAAGCAAGCTACTGCTTTTGCCGTGACTGTTACTGAACGTCCGGAACTGGCGATGATCGCGGTGCAGGGGCCCAATGCTAAAGCCAAGGCGGCAGCTGCTTTTACGCCTGAGCAACAGGCGGCGGTCGAGGGGATGAAACCTTTCTTTGGTGTCCAGGCCGGTGAGCTATTTATTGCCACCACAGGTTATACCGGTGAAGCCGGCTATGAAATCACTGTTCCGGCTGAGCAGGCGGTAGCGCTGTGGAATGCCCTGCTGGCAGCTGGCGTACAGCCTTGTGGCCTGGGTGCCCGTGACACCTTGCGCCTGGAAGCCGGCATGAACCTCTATGGCCAGGATATGGACGAAACCGTATCACCACTGGCAGCCAATATGGGCTGGACTATTGCCTGGGAGCCGGCTGACCGTGACTTTATTGGCCGTCAGGCGCTGGAACAGCAAAAAGCGGCTGGCACTGAGCAGCTGATTGGTCTGGTCATGGAACAAAAAGGCGTACTTCGCCATGGCCAGAAGGTCATTACTGCTGCCGGCGAAGGGGTGATCACCTCCGGCACCTTCTCGCCGACACTGGGCTTTGCCATTGCTATGGCCCGTGTGCCGGCTGGCCAGTTCAGCGCTGCGCAAGTTGAGATCCGCAATAAACTGGTAGATGTGAAGGTCGTCAAACCAGCCTTCGTGCGTAATGGCAAGCAGGTTTGCTAACCTAAATCAGTCACCCGGTTAAGGCATATAAAGGAACAACAATGAGCACTATCCCTAACGATCTGAAATACGCCTCCTCCCACGAGTGGGTACGCAAAGAGTCTGATGGCACCTACACCATCGGTATTACCGAACATGCTCAGGAGCTGCTGGGCGATATGGTTTTCGTTGAACTGCCGGAAGCCGGCAGCAGCGTTAATGCTGGTGATGATGTGGCTGTGGTGGAGTCGGTCAAGGCCGCCTCTGACGTATACAGCCCGCTGACCGGTGAAGTTGTGGCCATTAACGAGGCATTGGAAGATGCTCCGGAAACAGTCAACAACGACCCGTTTAACGACGGCTGGCTGTTCCGCATCAAAGCCAGTGATGAAGCTGAGCTGGACGATCTGCTCGACGCGGAAGGCTACCAGGCCGTTATTGACGAAGAATAAGCTAAGTTATTGTTGTTCAAAGCCCCGGCGTAACGCCGGGGCTTTGCTTACCACCCGAGGTGACCATGTCTGATACTCGCCGTAGTCTGACCGAACTGGAATACAAAAACGCTTTTATCGATCGCCACATCGGCCCGGATGCCAATGAAACGGCTGCCATGCTGGCGGCGATTGGGGCTGAGTCTGTTGATGCGCTGATTGAAGAAACCGTGCCTGGCGGTATCCGCCTCGACGACGATCTGGCCATCGGTGCACCCAAAAGCGAAGAAGAAGCCCTGGCCATGCTCAAAGCCATGGCGGCTAAAAACCAGATCTGCAAATCGTACATCGGCATGGGTTATCACCCGACGCTGACGCCGAATGTCATTTTGCGCAACGTCCTGGAAAACCCGGGTTGGTATACCGCCTATACGCCTTATCAGCCGGAAATTGCCCAAGGTCGCCTGGAAGCCATTTTGAACTTCCAGCAGTTGACCATGGACCTGACCGGTCTGGATCTGGCCTCCGCTTCCTTGCTGGACGAAGGTACTGCGGCGGCCGAAGCTATGGCCCTGGCCAAACGGGTGTCGAAGAACAAAAAAGCCAATACCTTCTTCGTTGACCAGTCGTGCCACCCGCAGACCATCGCCTTGGTGCAAACCCGTGCCGAAGCCTTTGGTTTTGACGTGGTGGTTGGCCCTGCCGCTGATGCAAAGGGTATGGACCTGTTCGGGGCACTGCTACAGTATCCGGACACCACCGGCCAGATCAGTGACCACAGTGCCTTGATTGCCAGCATTCAGGCGCAAAAGGGCATTGTGGCGGTAGCTGCCGATATTATGAGCCTGCTGCTGCTCAAAGCGCCTGGCCACCTGGGTGCCGATGTGGTGCTTGGGAATGCCCAGCGCTTCGGGGTGCCGATGGCCTATGGCGGCCCACATGCCGCTTTCTTTGCTACCCGCGACGAATATAAACGTTCCATGCCGGGGCGGATCATTGGGGTGTCCAAAGACAGCCGCGGTAAGCCGGCGCTGCGTATGGCGATGCAGACCCGCGAACAGCACATTCGCCGCGAAAAAGCCAACTCCAACATCTGTACCGCGCAGGTTTTGTTGGCCAATATGGCTTCGTTCTATGCCGTTTACCATGGTCCGCAAGGTCTCAAGCGCATTGCTCAGCGTATTCACCGCCTGACTGACATTCTGGCGCTGGGCCTGCAGGAAAAAGGGTTACGCATCCGTAACAGCCACTGGTTCGACACCCTGACGGTGGAAGTGGCCGATAAAACTGCACTACTGGCTGCAGCTGCAGCGCAGGGTGTTAACCTGCGCCGTGATTTGGATGGCGCGGTGGGCATCAGCCTGTCGGAAGCCACCACCCGTGACGATGTCATGGAACTGTTCAGCATCCTGCTGGGAGCCGATCATGGCCTTGATGTTGCGGCGTTGGATGCCCGGGTTAGCGCTGGTGAAATCACTTCTATTCCGGCCGCGCTGCAGCGTGACGATGCCATTCTGGCGCATCCGGTATTTAACCAATACCACTCAGAAACTGAGATGCTGCGCTATATCAAGCGTCTTGAGAACAAGGACTTGGCACTTAATCACTCGATGATTAGCCTTGGCTCTTGCACCATGAAGCTCAACGCTACTGCGGAGATGATCCCGATCAGTTGGCCGGAATTTGCGGCCTTGCACCCGTTCTGCCCTGATGAGCAGGCAACCGGTTATCACGAGATGATTGCGCTGTTGTCAAAGTGGCTGGTGAACATTACCGGTTATGACGCGTTGTGTATGCAGCCTAACTCGGGTGCCCAGGGTGAGTATGCCGGCCTCTTGGCGATTCGCCACTACCATGAATCCCGTGGTGAAGGGCATCGTAATATTTGTCTTATTCCCAGCTCCGCGCATGGTACCAACCCGGCGTCGGCGCAGATGGTGTCTTACAAAGTAGTCGTGGTGGCCTGTGACAAGCAGGGCAATATTGACCTTGACGACCTGCGCAGTAAAGCCGAGCAGATGGCTGAGCAGTTGGCCTGTATCATGGTTACTTACCCTTCCACCCACGGTGTGTATGAAGAAAGTATCCGTGAGGTGTGTGACATTGTTCATCAGTATGGCGGCCAGGTTTACATGGACGGCGCCAACATGAACGCGCAGGTTGGCCTGACTGCACCTGGTTTTATCGGCTCAGATGTTTCTCACCTGAACCTGCATAAAACCTTCTGCATTCCCCACGGTGGCGGCGGCCCGGGTATGGGACCCATTGGGGTAAAAGCGCACCTGGCACCTTTTGTTCCCAACCATCCGGTGATGCCGTTGGACGGCCCGAAAGCCGGCATTGGCCCGGTGTCAGCTGCGCAATTCGGTTCTGCGGGGATCCTGCCGATTTCCTGGATGTATGTTGCGATGATGGGGTCAGTGGGGCTGAAGAAGGCTACCCAATACGCCATTCTTAACGCCAACTACATGGCCAAAGGACTGGGCGATAAGTACCCGGTGCTCTACAGCGGCCGTAATGGCCGGGTGGCGCATGAGTGCATCATTGACTTGCGGCCGCTCAAAGACGAAACCGGTATCAGCGAAATGGATGTCGCCAAGCGTTTGATGGACTACGGTTTCCACAGCCCGACTATGTCCTTCCCGGTGGCCGGTACCTTGATGATCGAGCCAACCGAGTCAGAGTCAAAAGTGGAAATGGATCGCTTTATCAATGCCATGACGCAGATCTACGCAGAGATCCAGCAAGTGGCTAGTGGCCAGTGGAGCATTGAGGACAACCCGCTGGTGAATGCGCCGCATACTCAGGATGACGTCATGGACAATAACTGGGATCGCAGCTACGACCGTGCAACGGCTGTTTTCCCAAATGATGACGTACGGATGAACAAATTCTGGCCCACCGTAAACCGTATTGACGATGTTTATGGTGACCGTAATCTGTTCTGTTCCTGTGTGCCAACAGCGGCCTATGCCGAGTAACCACGGCTATGCTAAAAAGGCCGGTAGCCCTAGGGCTACCGGCCTTTTTTGTACACTTTGCGGTGCGAAATCGACATTTCGCCAAGTAGGCGTTTATCTGAGTTAAATTGTATTGAATGCCTAGTTTTGCTCAGGCACGATAGGCAGGTACAATGGCGAGGAGGAGCCAGATGGCACAACTAGAGCAGGATGTCATGGAAGACATATTTAGTGCAGCGCGCATCAAAGCGATCCGCGCCAAGACCGGGTTAACACAAAAAGCGTTCGCCGAACTGATCAATCTCAATATGGGCACTTTGCGCCATTGGGAGCAGGGGCGGCGTCAGCCTACCGGACCGGCCGTGGCTATATTGCAAGCCCTGGAGTTTGACACCGGGCCCGTGTTAGCGGCCTTGAAGGCTGCCCGTCAGGGGTAAATAACGATCGGTGTGCCGGGCTGTATGGCCTGCCACAGTTGATCCATATCCCGGTTCAGTAGGGCAATGCAGCCATTAGTCCAATTCGATGGCTGCACGCGTGGGCTGCCGGCATCATTTGCTTGCCCGTGGATCATGATCATCCCGCCTGGGTCAACGCCCAGGTGCTGGGCTCGTGCGCGGTCACGGGCATTGGGGTAGTTAATGTGGATGGCTTTATAAAAGGCCGAGTCGTCTTTTTTATAATCCAGTAAGTAGCGCCCTTCTGGGGTGCGGTTATCCCCTTCCATAACTTTCGGGCCTTTAGGAGCACTTCCTAAAGCAATCCAGAAGCGCTTCAGCACTTTACCGTTTTTGACCAGCGACAGACTGTAGGTGGACTTGTGTACCACCACCATGTCTGCTGCCTGGCTGGCGCTGGCCAACCAGGGAAGAAACAACATCAGTAACAACAGCTGCCGCATTACAATCATCACGCCATTTAACTGGCATTCATACTAATGAAGGTGAAAAAACATTCAACAGTCACCTTGCCAGTTTTTGATACAGATCCCGTCCTTCAATCATCGTCATCAGAACGGATCTTATTACGACGCTTGGTTGACCAATTGGTATCGGTGACTTTGAACGCTTTGGTCAGTACGGTCAGTTTATTCCCCAGTTTACGAATATCGGTGCCCAAGGTGTTGGCAATCTGTGATGTCTGCTCTGATTCGGCGAAACTTTGATTCATTTTGTCGTAATGCCCTGCCACTTTGGCAAAGTTGGCCTGCTGGCTGGCAATGGCTTCGGCAATATGAGCAACCCCAGTGCTGATCGAGGCCATGGCGTCAGTGACTGACTCCAGCTGTTCGGTGGCTGCGGTCATGCCGACCGAAGACTGATCAAGATTACGCTTGCCCGATTCCATCAGACCGACCACCTTACGGGTGCTTTCCTGGATGGTGCTGACCATGTCAGCTACTTCACTGGTGGATTGGCGAGTTTTTGCTGCCAGGCCTCTGACCTCGTCGGCGACGACGGCAAAGCCTCGGCCTGCCTCACCGGCTCGCGCCGCTTCAATAGCGGCATTGAGTGCCAACAGGTTGGTTTGTTCGGAAATGCTGTTAATGACATCGATAACGGTAGCGATTTTGTCGGTGTCACCTTTAAGCAGATCAATGGCGGTAACCATATCGGCCATGCTTGCTGACAGTGCCTGCATGGTACTGGCAGCGGCGGCAACTGCTTGGCGGCTGTTACTGACAACCTGATTGCCATTGTCAGCGGCATCGGTGATTTTACTGAGATCGCTATCGACAGCCTTACTGGCGCTATCGGTCTGTTCAAGATACAGATTGACCGTATCGGCTTCTTTTTTCTGAATAGAAATCGCCCTGGTCAGGCTACCGTTAACGTCTGCCTGGTCGGCAGAGATAGGCACCAGTCGGACAATGGTTTTCATCAAGTCTGAGAAGGTATTGTCCAGGTGATCGATAAAGATATTAACTTTGTTTGCCAGTTGTGCGGTTTCATCCTTACCTTTGACAGGTAGTCTTTTGGTGAGATCGCCATCGCCGGAGGCCAGTTCGTCCATGGTGTCACCGAGGTGGACCAAAGGCTTGACCATGACCCGGCCAAAGAGCCAACCCAACAGGGCGCCAACCAGCAAGGCAGCAACCGCTGCAATGGCGGTGTAAAGCACCGAATGAGCATGCAATACATCAATGGCCTGTAATGCTTCCTGGGTGCTGATTTCGGTGATAATGGCCCAGTTCAGCCCGCCAATTCGCAGTGGTGCATAGGCTGTCAGCATGTCATGACTTGCCAGCACGCCAGATTGGCCACTTTGTGCGGCTTTAACGGCTTTGCCGTCTTTTTTCAGCAGGGTAATGGTGGTGTTGCGCGCTGCAATGTCACTGACTAGAGCCCTATCTAGGCCGTTGTTTGTGAGGTGCAGCAGAAACTGGTCTTTGTGTTCGATCAGGCCACGGCTATCACTTCGCATGGTGCCATTAGCGCCGACCAGGTAACTTTGCCCGGTTTTACCCAGGCCAGTGTGCTGCCAGGCGGCGTTGTGGGTCATCACTTTATTGATGCGCTTAACCGGCACTTGAAAGGCCAAAACGCCCAGCAGTTTATCGCCTTGCTTGATGGGCGCAGCAATGAAAGCGGCCGGAGCATTATAGGAGGGCAGGTAACTGGCAAAGTCGGTGATCACCACTTTACCTTGTGCTTTGGCCTGCCGATAGGCTTCAGCCAGCGCTGATTGCGCAAAGGGGCCTTCTTGCAAGGAGGTGGCGAAGTCGATCTCTTTATAGACGCTGTCGACCACGACACCGTCGCTGTTGATCAAAAACAGATCGTAGACGCCAAAGTCGCGCTGGTACTCATGCAATACATCGTGATAGCGCTCATGCACACTGTTGAAACGTTGGGGGCCGGAAGCGGCCTTGAGTTGATCTTTCTCGCCCAGAGCGCTGGGATTGGCAGCTATATAATCATGCTGCAGCGCGATGGTCATTGGTGAGTAATGGGCTAATAAAGCCAGGGGGTTACTGCTTTTATTGTCATTAAGCGCCTGGAAGCGGGGATCGAACTGCTGCTGGTAGAAGGCCGCCAGAGTTTCCTTTTCGTGTGCCAGTACAGTGCTACCCAACTGGTCGGCATAATGAGCATAGGCATCATCAAAGTCAGCCACCGCCTCTTCTATCAGAGTGGAATGCGCCAGGGCCTTGGCGTCCAGCATCAAATTATTCAGCTGTGCGTGAATGTTTTCTGCGGTGGTGGCATTAAGCGCGGTAAGCTTTTGCTGGGCGGCGTCCGTCAGGCTGCGACTGGCTTCATTGCTCAACACATTGGTCAGTAAGACACTGACCACAATGGTGGGAATGACAGTGAGCAAGGTGCCCAGTATGGTCAGCCGGGTTCTTATGGTCATCTGCATGAATGCCTCGTCCTTGGGTCGGTGGCCATGAGTCAATATCGACCAGCTTGCTAAAAAGTGTAGTGGTGTCAGCTGTATATGCCAGCAACAAAAAAGGCAGCCGGATGGCTGCCTGGTGAGTACGAGCACGTCGTTATGAGCGGATCAGGTGATCAAAAGCACTCAGGGCGGCGGTGGCGCCAGCGCCCATGGAGATGACAATTTGCTTGTAGGGTACAGTGGTGGCGTCACCGGCCGCAAAAACGCCCGCCAATGAAGTGGCGCCTTTGGCATCGATGATGATCTCGCCGAAATGGCTTAATTCCACCTCACTGTCTTTGAGGAACTCGGTGTTCGGCACCAGGCCAATTTGTACAAATACCCCGGCCAGCGTCAGCTGCTGGCTATTGCCCGTGGCCCGGTCGGTATAAGTCAAGCCGGTAACTTTGCTGCCATCGCCGAGGATCTCGGTGGTCTGGGCATTGGTGACGATGTCGACATTGGCCAGTGAGCGTGCTTTTTTCACCAGCACTTCGTCAGCACGCAGAGAGTCGGCAAACTCCAATACGGTGACATGCTCGACGATGCCAGCCAGATCAATGGCAGCTTCAATGCCGGAGTTACCGCCACCAATCACGGCTACTGACTTACCTTTAAAGAAAGGGCCGTCACAGTGCGGGCAATAGGCCACGCCTTTGGTTTTATACTCTGCTTCGCCTGGTACCCCCAGCTCGCGCCAGCGCGCTCCGGGCGCCAGAATAACGCTGCGGCTGGTCAGGTTGGCACCGCTTTTGAGCGTCAGTGTCAGCCCATCGTTTCGGCTTACGTTACTGACTTGCTGACCGGTAATGATATCCACGCCATATTCTTTGACGTGCTGCTCCAACGCTGCCGACAGTTTTGGCCCCTCGGTGTAAGGCACCGAGATAAAATTCTCGATACCCATGGTGTCCATAACCTGGCCGCCAAAGCGCTCGGCCACCAAGCCAGTGCGGATGCCTTTGCGGGCTGCGTAAATGGCGGCGGCAGCACCGGCTGGGCCTCCACCTACCACCAGCACGTCATAGCGGGCTTTTTCATTCAGTGCCATGGCGGCTTTTTCTGCGGCGCCACTGTCGAGCCGGCCAACAATGTCATCCAGTGTCATCCGCCCTTGTCCGAAGTGCTCACCATTAAGGTAGACCGCCGGTACTGCCATCACCTGGCGTTGCTCAACTTCGTCCTGAAACAGCGCACCATCAATCATTACATGGCTGATATTGGGGTTAATACTGGCCATCATGTTTAGGGCCTGAACCACATCGGGACAGTTCTGGCAGGACAGGGAAATATACGTCTCAAAATGGTACTTGCCCGGTAGGTTGCGGATTTGCTCCAACAGCGCCGGGTCGGCCTTGGATGGGTGGCCGCCGGCTTGCAGCAGGGCCAGTACCAGCGAGGTAAATTCATGGCCCATAGGCACACCGGCAAAATGCACCCGTGCCGTCTGGCCCGCTGGGCCAACACTCATGCAAGGGGTGCGGGTATTGTTGCCGTTACTGAGGGAAATCTGCTCCGACAGCGCTGCCAGTTCACTGGCCAGCGTGTTCAACTCTTGGGATTTGGCACTGTTGTCACTGGACACGCTAAGCGTTATTGGCTGCTTGATGTTTTGCAGGTAGCTGTCCAGTTGCTGTTTCAGATTGGCGTCTAACATGGGCGTGTCCTGTGCAAAAAGGGAAATTCAGGGTGTAAAAAACCCGGCCCACCAACCGGGTGTAACACCTCGGTGGGCCGGGTTGATAGTGTCGGTTTAGATTTTGCCGACCAGATCCAGTGAAGGTGCCAGGGTAGCTTCGCCTTCTTGCCATTTAGCCGGGCAAACTTCACCTGGGTGGGCAGCAACATACTGAGCCGCTTTGATTTTGCGCAGCAGCTCAGAGGCATCGCGGCCTACGCCGCCAGCGTTGATTTCAACGATTTGAATACGGCCTTCTGGGTCAATAACAAAGGTGCCGCGCTCAGCGATACCTTCTTCTTCGATCATGACGTCGAAGTTGCGAGTAATGGTGCCGGTCGGGTCGCCGATCATCGGGAACTGAATTTTGCCGATGGTATCGGAGGTGTCATGCCAGGCTTTGTGGGTGAAGTGAGTGTCAGTGGACACGGAATAGATTTCTACGCCCAGCTTTTTAAATGCTTCATAGTTGTCGGCCAGGTCGCCCAGCTCAGTCGGGCAGACAAAAGTAAAATCCGCCGGGTAGAAGAAAACCACAGACCACTGGCCTTTGATGTCGGCGTCGGTGACATCGATAAAGTCGCCGTTGTGGAAGGCTTTGGCGGCAAAAGGTTTGATTTCATTATTGATGTAGCTTGACATTAAGGTCTCCTTGCTCGGGTTGGATAACTCATCAGCTACAACAATAGAACAGTGTCTCAATCGAATAAAATCATAAAATATGATTGAAAGAATCACCTATTCCGATTGCTTTGCTGGCTGGTATAACCGACCCGAAACCCACCCCAATGCCGGCCTTCTACGTAAATGGGTGCTGAGACGTCATGCATGACTTCACCGGTGTCGCGTTTGTAGGTTTGTAGCAAAAAGGGTTCGGTGTGTTTGCCACAGCGACTGCCGGTGCGGTCATCAAAAATACGCTTGGTGCGGTTATTGGCCATGTCAGTTTCTTTGTTACCGGTCAGCGGTTTACTGAAGCGTTGGTTATGCGTCGGGAAATAACCATTGACGTCAACTGCACCGGCATAAATGGCGTCTTTATGCTTGGCCAGCAAGGGCTCTTGAATAGCCGGGAACAGGCTGTCAGTCAGCTTGTCGAAGGTGCTGTGATATTTCACCGGGTCGGTATTTTCAATAGGGGTGTAGTGGAAGTTGAATAAGGCCTGCTGAGTGATCTGGCCGCGGCTGATGGCCTGCTCCAGTGCCTGGCCAATGGCGGCAGCCCCTTCGCGAGCCATGGCGGCCATCTGGGTATGGCGATTGTCGAGCTGACAGCCGCGCAGGGCCACAAAAATTTGCTCGGCACCGGTAGCCAACTCATAAATGCGCTGGGAGGCCTCGCTGATGGAGGATTCAATCGAGCCCATGGATTGATGCAGCTCGGCGACATAATCACTGATCCCACTGCTGTCATTACTGAGGCTCTGTTGCAGCTCTGCTAGACCCTGCATGGCCTGTTCGGTACTGCCCATAGCTATGGAAATATGGCTAAGCTGTTCGGCCAGTTCATCTATTTGCCCACCGATCCGGTTTTCCACTTGATCCAGGGCGGTCATAGCTTCAGCCATGGTGGTGGTCAAAGAGGCCATTTCTGCCAAGCGTTTTTCGATATTATCGGTGGCCTCGCTGGTTTGCCGGGCGAGGGTCCGAACCTCATCGGCCACCACGGCAAAACCACGCCCCTGATCACCGGCCCGGGCGGCTTCAATGGCGGCATTGAGTGCCAACAAATTGGTTTGGTCCGCCAGTTTATTAATGACATCGGTAATATTGGCAATGGAGGCCGATTGTTCGGTCAGCAGCTGTGCTTGTTGCTGGGCGTCATGCAAGCGTTGGCGTTGTTCCTGGCGTGCTTGCGATAGCTGTTGTAGACCTTGTTCACCGTGCCGGGTAGCCAGCAAAGCAGAATTCATGGCTTCATTACTTTGTTCAGTGGCACTGCTGAGCTGGCCAGCGGCGTCTTCCAATGTACTGACGCGCTGCAAAATGTTTGCCGCTAACTGGCGCTGACTATTGAGGTGGCCGCCAATACCATCGACAAAATGAGAGGCGTTGGCGGAATCAATGGCCATATTACTGGCGGCGGTGCTGATCGGTTCGCAGTCAAGTTGCGCCTGCTCCGGGGGGGGCGCTGCTGCGGTGGGGGTGGGGTAATACAGAATGGCGGGGATAGCCGCCGCTAACAGTACCGTCAGCCAAGGTAAGGCCGGCCACCACAGGCTAATGGCTACAAGCAGTGCCGCAGCCAACCATTTACCTGCCCAAAGCCAGTATTGGCGCATCCTTATATTCCCCAATTTTTGCTAATAAACAACAGTCTAGCAAAGCTCGCAAGAGAAGATAGCGTTGCTAAAAAAGCCGCCTGGGGCGGCTGTTGTTACCGAGCTATGTGGATTTGTTCTGGCTGCCCTGGTGTGGGGGCAGGGTTCTCCATAGCAAAGTTGATTTGTACTTTGACATTCTTCTTGCCGTGGGGGCTGGCATGGTAATGCCACTGGTTCAGTGCTGTCAGGGCCGCCTGGTCAAAAACCCCGGCAGGCTTAGAGGCAATAACGCGGGCGTTATGCACAGAGCCATCAGCGCGGATGTCAAAGTTCAGTTTGACGAACCCGGTTTGCTTTGCCTTGGCTGCGTTGGCTGGGTAACTTGGCTCTGCCCGGTATAAAGGCTTAATGACTTTAGCGTCAGTGACATTACCGGCACTGGCTACACCTACACTCAGTGCCAGGCCACAGGCCGCCAGGGCCAGTGTGCGAATGCGGTGATATACCACCGGCGGTTGCAGTTGTTTCAATCGTGTCATCAGGTTTTCCTTGTTGTTGTGGTAATGCAGGAGTATCAGTCCACCGGTTACCGGTGGCGCCATGCTGTGAATAAGTGCTCTGCTGTACGCGACCCGCGTTGCTTTGTTTTGGCCATTGAGCACAGCGGCGTCACAGGCCAACTCCTGGTCGTCCCGAAATTTCATATATGCCAACCAAAACAGGGGGTTGAACCAGTTGGTGGCTAATACTAATAAGGCCAACAGATTCCAGTAGAGATCGCCCCGGCGCCAGTGCTTGTATTCATGGGCGAGGATCAGTTGCTGCTGTGTGGCACTAAAGCGCTGTTCAAAGTCGGTCGGCAGGATCAGGCGTGTCCATAACGGGCCAATCAGTACGGGGCTGGCGAGCTGGTTATGGCGGCAAATCGCAGGGCCAGCTGGGTTGGGGGTGCTATTTCGGCAATAGTGATAATAAAAGTAGCCATGCTGCGCAACGACCACTACCAGCAGTGCAATCGCGCCAGTCAGCCAGAGGTAATGCAGCCAGGGCTGGTGTTGTGAGAGCGCAGCCAACTGCTTGTTGCCTGCGCTTAACAAGGGGTTGGTGGTAAAAGTGGTGACAGGAAGTGCCACGGTACTGAGCAACAGCTCTATCAAGCCGCTCAGCGGCACTAATGCCCATAGTGCATATTGCCCTTGTGCGCCCAGTAATTGCCTGAGCGGTTTGCGACTGAGCAACAACACTAACAGCAACAGATTAATGGCGATCATCATGGTTTTGCTCCCAGTCATCAATGAGTTGCTTGAGGGCGTTGATATCTTCCTCGCTTAGGGCTTTATCTTTGGCAAAACCGGCTACTAGCGGGCTGAGCCGGCCGCCAAAGAGCTTATCCAGCAAGCCCTGACTTTGACTTTTCACATACTGCTCACGGGCTATCAGCGGGTAATAAAGGTAGCGTCGCTGCTCTTTTTCAAAGCCCACACAGTTTTTCTGTACCAGCCGATTCAGTAGAGTCTTGACGGTTTTTTCATGCCAGGGTTTACGGTGGCTAAGCCAGGCCACAACGTCACTGGCAGGCACAGGTGCTTGTGCCCAGAGTGCTTCGAGTACTTCAAATTCCGCATCAGTTACGTTATTCACCGAAACTCCGATTACATTTGTAATTTCCCATATTGATTACACTTGTAATCAATTCGGTCAAGCGTTTTTTATGCCGCCAAAGTAAGTTCTTATATTTTTATTTTAAATAACTAATAGCTATTTATTCTTTATGGTTATATGGGTGTCGCAGTAGCATGCCGCCATTCGTAACAAGGTGGAGGGTGTGATGACTGAATTGGCTCTGCCAGTACTGGATCTTCAACAGTTGCAGGGAGGCGGCGAGGCACAGCAGGCCTTTTACCGGCAGCTGCGGTTGGCCGCTCGGGATGTGGGGTTCTTTTACCTGACCGGCCATGGCCTGAGCTTGGCGCAACAACAACAGGTGCTAAGCCTGGCTCGGCAGTTTTTTGCGCTGCCGGCGGCAGCCAAGGCGCAGGTGCAGATGATCCATTCACCGCACTTTCGAGGCTACAGTGCCATGGCCAGTGAAGTCACCGCTGGTCAACCCGATCAGCGGGAGCAATTCGACATTATGGCTGAAGACGCTGCCATCGACACCTTACAGGCCCCTTGGCAGGGGTTGATCGGCCCCAACCAGTGGCCGCCAGCATTACCACAGATGAAAAGCCAGTTGTTGGCCTGGCAGCAAGCGTTGAGTGATATCACCGTTACGCTGTTACGGGCTTTCGCTGTGGCACTGGAACAACCGGCGACGATTTTTGATGACAACCTCCGGGGCGGCCCCTATCAACACATGAAGCTCATCCGTTACCCTGGCGGCGCTGGTAGTGCTCAGGGTGTTGGTGCGCACAAGGACCCGGGCTACCTGACACTGGTGATGCAAGATCAGCAGGCTGGCCTGGAAGTCAAAACAGAGCAGGGTTGGCTGCCAGTGGCCCCTTTGCCCGGCGCTTTTGTGGTTAACATCGGCGAGCTGCTCGAGCTGGCATCCGATGGTTATCTGCGGGCAACGTTGCATCGGGTCGTCAGCCCGGCAACTGGGGTTGAGCGGCTATCCTGTGCGTTTTTCATGGCCGCGCAGCTGGCCTCAACAGTTCCGTTACTGGACTTGCCGCCGCACTTGGCTGCACAGGCCAGAGGGCCGCAAAGCGACCCGGCTAACCCGTTATTTTATGCAGTAGGCGACAACGTCCTTAAAGGCCGGTTACGATCACACCCCGATGTGGCTGCCCGCCATTACCGCTCAACGGCAGCCTGATGTGGATGGAGAGAGCATGAAATTCAAAACCCTGAGCGTACATGCCGGTCAGCGTATCGACCCGCAAACCGGTGCATTGACGACGCCGTTATACCAAAGCAGCACCTTCAGCTATGGTACTGCGGCCGAGGGCCAGGCGCGTTTTGCCGGTCAGAATCCCGGCTTTATTTACAGCCGTTTTGCCAACCCCACCACCGCTGAACTGGAACAGAAACTGGCGCGTCTTGAAGGGGCCGACGAAGCGTTGGTGCTGGCTTCCGGTATGGCGGCGGTGTCGGCGATCATGTACGCGCTGGCAGACAGTGGCGATGAGGTGGCCTTTGTCGACCCGCTCTATGGTGGTACGGATGCCTTTTTACAGCAGACACTGGTGCGTGCCGGTGTGACGGTGCGTCGTTATAGCTCGGATCAGGCGCTGCTGGACAGCATTACCCCGGCGACCAAAGTGGTGCTGTTTGAAACCGTCACCAACCCCAACCTGAAGGTGGTGGATCCGCACAAGGTGGTGGCAGCAGCGCAAAAGGTTGGCGCTCTGACGGTGTGTGATAATACTTTTTTGACCCCTTATCTGCTGCAACCGCTGGCGCTTGGCGTTGATTTAGTGATGCACAGTGGCACCAAATATCTTGGTGGTCACGGTGACATCATTGCCGGTGTGGTGGCCGGGCGTAGTGAATTAATGCAAAAGGTGCGTACTGTTGCACTCAAACACATCGGCTCGCCTATCGGCCCGCAGGAAGCCTACCTGCTGCAGCGCGGCGTCAAAACCCTGGCTCTACGCATGGATGCCCACCTGCACAATACCGAGCGGGTAGCGGCCTTTTTGGCTGAACATCCGGCGGTCGCGGCGGTACGTTACCCGGGCCTGGCCAGTCACCCCGGCCATCAGGTGCTGGCGGATATCAGCCGCGGCTTTGGTGGCATGATAAGCCTGGAACTGGCAGGCGGCTTCGCCCGCTGCAGCCGCTTCCTCGATAAGCTGACGCTGTTTACCCAGGCGGTGAGCCTGGGCGATCTGGAAAGTCTGGCGTGCCATCCGGCCAGCACTACTCATGCCGCCATGAGCGCGGCAGCGCGCCAGGCTGCGGGTGTCAGTGACGATTTGGTACGGCTCAGTATCGGCGTTGAGGATGTCGACGACCTGATCGCCGATCTGGATACGGCGCTGCGTGCCTGAAGACGAAAAACCCGCCAGCTGGCGGGTTTTTACTTATTACACTTACTTACCTGACCAACCGTGCAGGCTGTCTTTACGCAGTTTGTCTTTGCCAGCGCTGTCTAACTGGTAATAGCCTTTGCCGAGGCCGGGCTCCCAGTCGCCGTAGGCCGGGTTGGGCAGCAAAATAAACTGCTGGCCAAAGTCTGCTTTGTGGGCATCAACAATGGCGCGACGCTTGTCATTAAGTTGATGATAAGTATGCAGATCTGGAAAGTCGTTGAGGTTGTCACCCATCATCAACACCACCTGATAACCGTCTTTACGCACAGCGTTGAGCCGTGGCGCCTTGTCAGAGGTGGCGCCTTTAAGGCGCAGTGTCAGCTTGGTGACATTAGGAAAGCCGGCTTTTTTCAGGTTCTTGGCGGTTGCGTCCCAGGTGCGCTCAGAGCGGTTTGACACATAGAACATGGTGCCGCCATGGTCGGTTACATACTGGGCAAACGCGACGGCGCCGGGCAAGGCGGCGGTTTGAATGCTATTAACCCAGGCATCCCAGGTGGCCTGGCTGTAGCCCTGATGGTGTTGAATTTGCCAAGCCGCGTAGGGGCCGTTATCAAGCATGGTTTCATCCAGATCCACCATCACCGCCAGCTTGCCTTGCTTACTGCTGCGGGCTTGATCAAAGGCCATACGAGCCATATTGAAAGCCTGGTAGCACAGCGCCCGGTATTCACCGGACTGCTGCATCCATAATACAGCCTGGACATTTTGCTGGCTGAGATCCACCGCCGGGCCTTTGGCCAGGGCAGTGATAGAAAGCAGTGCCAAAGGAACTGCCAAAAACAGGGATTTCATGAGAGCCTCAGAGGGTATTGATAGTGCGCCCTATTGTAATCACCGGTCTGGCTATTACCAGCGTTAAACCCCACTGCTACTTTGGCAGTGGTGAAAAACACTACTTGTTGGCATTGTTACCTAGTTGAAAGCATTCGGCCTGGCAGTAATGTCATTTAAGAACAGTAACTTACCAAGGTGGCAAGAACATTGCTGTGAGCTGGTTACTGCTAACTAAGGAGAATAACAGCATGTCCAAGACGTCTTTTGCCCGCCTGGCGACACTGGCGGTATTGATTTTACCCTTGTCGGCTTGTGTAGTGGTGGCTGATGGCGGCGATGGTGACCGTGGTGACAGCATTCACCATCAGGAAAAGGAAAACCGCCAGAGTATTGCCGGTTTGCAAACCGGTATGACACAGGCGGCGGTACTGGCCAAGATGGGTACACCGGCATTTGACGATCAGCTTACCGACGGCCATCGGGTTTTGTTCTATCGTACCCAATGGAAGCATGGTGATGGTGCTACCACCCGTGACGAGTGTACGCCGCTGATTTTCGCTGATGGCAAGCTGGTCGGCTGGGGGCAGTTAGCACTCAATAAGCTGTAAACAAAGGAGTTCGTTATGGCTCAATCAACGATGGTAGTGTTGATTGTCTTTATCGCTGTGGGCTTGCGTTTGCTGTACAAAACCTATTGTCGGCACCTGGATATGCAGGAGCGTATGGCCGCCAGCAATGCCAGCCTGGACCAACACAACAGCGCTCTGCACGACAAAATTGCGACGATGGAAGAACGCATTCGTGTGCTCGAAGCCATCGTGACCGACTCGGGGTATCAGGTCAGTAAAGAGATTGATTCCCTAAAGTGAAAAACGCCCCGGCCGGGGCGTTTTTTTATGCTTGCTGCATGGCGTTGGCAATATCACTCATGGCACTGGAAACGCCCGCCAGTGACCAGCCGCCATCAACCGGCAACACCACACCGCTGATGTAACTGGCCAGTGGTGACGCCAGAAACAGGGCGGCATTGGCGATGTCTTGCGGACTGCCCTGGCGGCGCAGTGGTACCGACTGCTCCACCGCCCGTTGCAATGCCGGGGTGGGGGCCAGTCGCGCCATCCCCTCGGTGCCGGCGATGGGGCCGGGCACCAATGAATTGACGCGGATACCTTCCTGGCCCCATTCCATGGCTAGGGTGCGGGTGATCATGTCCACACCGGCTTTGGCGGCACAGACATGGGCCTGCAAAGCCATTGGCACAAAGGCCTGGGGTGCAGAAATGTTGATGATCACCCCTGGGCGGGCCAGATGCGGATAGGCTGCTTTCATCACGTGAAAAGTGCCGTTAAGGTCAATATCCACTACCGCTTTAAAGCCATTGCTGGATAAATCCTTGGCGGCAGCGGGAAAGTTACCGGCGGCGCCGCTTACCAGCACATCAATCGGCTGACCAAACTGCTGGCGGGCCTGGGCCAGTGTGTCGCTGACCGCGTCAGCATCGCGCACATCAACGCTGTAACCCAAAGCCTGGTCGCCTAACAGCGCCTGGGCCTGTGCTACTTTGCCCGGATCGCGGCTGGCGACAGCAACTCTGGCACCCGCTTTGGCAAAGCCCTGGGCAATACCGAGGTTGATGCCGCTGGTGCCGCCCATAACAAAAACGGTCTTGGCGGTAAAATCGAATGACATGGGTGAGCCTCCTGTACACATCGTACCAGTCTACTGTGTTGCCGGCATTCTAACCAGTTAGCCGTGAAAGGCTTTTCAGCAGGTAAAAAATCCCTATAATCGTGTGCCTGTGCGGGTGTAGTTCAATGGTAGAACGGCAGCTTCCCAAGCTGCATACGAGGGTTCGATTCCCTTCACCCGCTCCATCTTCAATAAAAAGCCGCCCAATGGGCGGCTTTTTTGTTGCCGGTTGACTCTGGAGCTTAGTCCAGCGTTATGCTGTCAGCACGATAGTTGATGGACAGCAGTGATGAAAATTGGCGAATTGGCAAAACGCGCCGGTGTCAGTGTTGATACGCTGCGCTTTTGGGAAAAAGAAGGGTTGATCAGCGCTGAGCGGGGCACCAATGGCTACCGTTATTATGGCGATGACAGCTTGATCACCCTGCAGTTTATTTTGTCGATGAAATCGCTGGGCTTTTCGCTGGGAGCCATAGCCGAGCTATTAGCGGTGCGGGTAGAAAAAGACAGCCATACCTGTGCCGAGGTGAAATCGCTGGCAGAAGCTCACCTGGCTGATGTGGAACAGCGGCTGGCACAATTAACCCGTATTCGCCGGGCGCTGGGCAGCATGATTAACGCCTGTTGTGGTGGTAATGAAGCCGCCAGTCACTGCAGTATTTTGGAGGCGCTGGAAGCAGATGAACTTGCTGACTAATTTCTGGGACTTGTTGCTTGATGCCGCTCCTTGGCTGCTGCTGGGGTATCTCTTTGCGGCGGTGATCAAGGTCTGGTTACCGGGTGACTTACTGAGCAAACACCTTGGTCAGGAAAACAAGCGCAGTGTCTTTAAGGCGGCGTTATTCGGTGCGCCTTTACCGCTGTGCTCTTGTGGCGTGCTACCAGCGGCTATGGGGTTGCATCGGGCGGGAGCATCCAGGGGGGCTACGGTCAGCTTTTTGATTTCCACGCCGGAAACCGGTGTCGACTCGGTGGCGGTATCTTACGGTTTGCTGGGGCCGCTAATGGCCATTATTCGTCCCATTGCCGCGCTCTTTTCAGCCATCATTGCTGGCCTGTTGGCCGGCCGTGGGCAAGCGGCCAGTACGGCGGTGGAGCCGAAGAAAAGCTGCTGCCATAACCACTGCGACAGCACTGAGCAAATAGTGCCATCCAAGTGGCGTCAGGGCTGGCTGTTTGCCAGCAAGGAGTTGATTGACGACAGTGCCGGCTGGTTACTGGCCGGGCTGGTGATGGCGGCGCTGATTGTGACTTTTGTGCCAACATCTTTTTTAACCCAGTGGGGCAGTGGTCTGCCGGCGATGCTGGTCATGATCCTGATCGGTCTGCCGATGTATATCTGTGCCACGGCATCCACGCCAATTGCCGTGGGTTTGCTGGCAGCGGGGGTATCACCGGGGGCGGTGCTGGTATTTTTGCTGGCGGGGCCGGTTACCAATGGTGCCGCTTTGATGCTGGTACGCAAGGAACTGGGCAACCGAGCGCTGGTTGCCTATTTGGGGTCGGTGGCGGTAGTCGCCATTATTTTTGGCTATATCACAGATGCCTTGGCGCACTGGTGGCCTGACGGTATCATCACTGCTAACACTGGCTTAACCATGCTGCCACCTTGGCTCAGTCAGCTTGCTGCGGTGCTGTTTACCGCCTTGCTGTTGGCCAGCTTCTGGCGGCGCTGGCGGTCTGCATCTGATCAGCACGTACATTCGTAGATGCCATAGGCAACCGTGGCAAAATACGCTAGCGTCATGACAGACCTGCACGCTCGTCAACACAGCGATGGTGGGAGAGGATTTTGAATGTCGACACGAACGCTTGAGCAGTTTTTTGCCCGCCCTCAGCATCTGCCGCAAATTCCGCAGGTGGTGAAGGAACTGATTGCCACTTTTAATGAGCCCGATGCGGACATTCGCGGCGTGGCCAAGCAAATTTCCATGGATGCGGTGATCACTGCAAAGACCTTGCGATTGGCCAATTCTGCCCGCTATGGCCGCTCCCGCCAGGTTGCCACGGTCAATGAAGCGGCTGTCCGGCTGGGGCTGGATGTGCTGCGCAATATGGTAGTAGCCGCCGGCATGGTGGATCTCTATCCGTCAGTACCGCATTTTGATTTGAAAGCTTTCTGGCGCCAGTCCTTTGATGTGGGTGAGCTGTGTCGTTACCTGGCGACGAAAGTGGGCTGTGATCCTGAGCTGGCCTTTACCTGTGGCATGCTGCATAACATCGGTGAGCTGATCATCCACGCCAATGAGCCTGAGCTGGCGGCAGAACTGAACAGCCGGGTTGAAGCGGGTGAAGCGCGGGCCTATGCCGAACACGCGGTGCTGGGCTTTACGTACGCTGAGGTTGGTGCCGAACTGGCCAACCGCTGGTTGTTCCCGGAAGTCATTCAACTGGCCATTCGTAATCAACGGGTGCCATTGCTGGCGGAACCGTTCAGTCAGTTATCGGCGCTGGTTTACCTGGCCAGTTATCTGGAACGCACCGATGAGCTGGCCGATGAAACACCGGTAGACTGGCCACTGCAATTGGCCATCAAGTTGAAAGTTGACTGGGATTTTGCCCGTTCGGTGGCAGAGAAGGTCAAGGAGGAAGGTTCATCTTACATGCTGTTGCTGGATGCCTGAACCTTGCCTCTGACGATAAAAAAACGCGGCCATTTGGCCGCGTTTTTTATAGCTTATCGAGGGTCTTTAAAAACTTATCTGGCTTTTCAAAACCGGTGACCCGCAATGCCGACAGTTCC
Organism: Gallaecimonas aegicerasi; assembly: GCF_045291545.1. Classification (GTDB taxonomy): domain Bacteria; phylum Pseudomonadota; class Gammaproteobacteria; order Enterobacterales; family Gallaecimonadaceae; genus Gallaecimonas. The sequence goes on along the minus strand of NZ_CP149514.1, from coordinate 2,370,358 downwards.
TGTCCCTGTTGGTCAAAGAACAGCAGGGTGGGCAAACCGAGGATCTGAAAGTGCTCCATCATCTGCACCTGCTCGCTGGTGCTTTCGGTGACGTCGGTTTGCAGTATGACCATCTGACTGAAGCGTTGCTGTACCCGTGGGTCGGAAAAGGTGTATTTCTCAAATTCCTTACAGGCGACACACCAATCGGCATAAAAATCCACCATTACCGGCTTGCCGGCGGCTTTGGCCTTGGCGAGCTCGGCCTGCATTTCCTGCAGGTTGCGAACCTTGATGAAATGGTGACCGGCCGGTTGTGTGGCGGCGCCAGTTACGGCTGGCGCGGCGGGGAAAAGCACCTGCTGACCGAGCCAGGCGCCGGCGTAAAGGCCGATGAACACCAGCATTGTCCGTAAGCCTTTAAAAAAGCCGGGCGCCGTACCGCTATTGGCTTGGGCCAGAAAGCCAAAGGTCAGCAACAGCCACAGTGCCCAGGCCAGTTGCTGCCAGCTGTCTGCTACCAACCGGCCTAACAGCAGGATGGGCACGGCCAGTAAAATAAAGCCAAACAGGTGCTTGATGGTTTCCATCCAGGCACCGGCCTTGGGCAGCCATTTGCCACCGGTACTGCCCAGCAGCAGCAGTGGCAGCCCCATACCCAGCGACAGGGCGTAAAGTGCCAGGGCACCCAGCAGCAAATCACCACTTTTGGCGACATACAGCAGTGCCCCGGTCAGTGGTGCGGTAGTGCAAGGACTGGCCACCAACCCGGAGATAATGCCCATTACCAGTACACCCGCCAGCGACCCGGCTTTTTGCTGGTTTGAGAGGCTGTTGAGCCGGGCCTGCAGGCCGCTAGGCAGTTGCAGGTTAAATGCGCCAAACATGGCGGCAGCCAACACCACAAACAGTACTGACAGGCCAATCAATACTGCCGGCGCCTGAAAGGCAGCCTGTACCTGTGCGCCGGCACTGGCTACCACCAATCCCAGCAGGGTGTAAGTAATGGCCATTCCCTGCACATAGACCAGTGACAACACAAAGGCGCGGCCAGTGGTTAAGCGATTACCGGCTCCGGCAATAATGCCGGTCAAAATGGGGTACATGGGAAAAACACAAGGGGTAAAGGCAATCAGCAAACCGGCCGCAAAAAAGGCGGCCAGAGTCAGCCAGAGGTTGCCACCGGCCAGCATGGCCGCCAGACGGTCTTGTTCACTTTGATAAGGCGTCGGAGCCGGGGTACTACTGCTTTGCTGGGCCACGGGGTCAACCGGCACCGACTTTCGGGTAGGGGGATAACAAAGGCCAGCCTCGGCGCAGCCCTGATAGGTCACCGTCACTGTGGCACCGGCCTGGATGTCACTCAGTGGCACAGTGAGCTGCAAGTGTTGTTTATAGATCTCCGACTTGCCAAAAAACTCATCTTCGTGCTGTAACGCCGGTGGCATGACCGGGGCTGTCAGGCTCAGGTCTTTGCCGTCAATGGCTACTTTGTCTTTGTAGAGGTAGTAACCATCAGCGATCTGCCAATCCAGCACCAGCGTTGTACCTTGCTGGCGGTAGCTGAACTGATAGGCGTCATCAACCGGCAAAAATTGCGGCTGGCCTGCCAGTAACTGCTCTGCTTTTGGAATAGGAATACCCCCACCATTAGCCTGCGCCAGTAGCGGGAGCGCGCACAGCAGCGCCAGAAGCCATTTCTTCATCACGTCTTGGTTACCTCGTTGAGCCAGGCAAGATAAGGACTATGAGCAGCAACAATCGGCAGGGCAATGATTTCCGGCACCTCATAAGGGTGGTGGCTGACAATGCAATCACACAATGCCTGAAAGTGGTGCTGTGGTGCCTTGATCAGCAGCTGCCATTCGCTATCTTCACACAGCTCGCCCTGCCAGTGGTACAGCGAACTGACCCCACCGAGAATATTGACACAGCCCGCCAGCCCGGTGTTCAGGGCCGCTTCGGCGACCGTCTTGGCACTGGTATGATCCGGGCAAGTGCACAGTACTACTACAGTATCGGTCATGTTGTTCTCCGTAAAACCTCAGCAGCACTACCATAACCGCTTCACGGCGGTGGCTTAAGTTGCTGCCCTTGAAAAGAGAACGGTTTGCCCCCAACTTTCTTTCAGACCCGTTACCGGAGGCCCCATGTTTGGCCGACTTTTTCTGCTTTTTCTGATCATCCCTTTTATTGAAATCACGTTGCTGATCAAGCTTGGCGGGGTGATCGGCGTGGTGCCAACGGTGGCCATTATGGTGCTGACGGCCATCATCGGCGCGCGGCTGGTACGCCAGGCTGGTTTGACAACCTGGATGGAAGCACAGCGGCGTATGGCCGCCGGTGAAGTGCCTGGCCAGCAACTGGCCGAAGGTGTTCTGCTACTGATTGCCGGGGTGATGTTGCTGACCCCCGGGCTGCTGACAGACCTGGCTGGCATCATTATTTTGATCCCGGCGATACGTGCGCGGCTGGCACGTAATATGGGCCGCTTTGTGGTGGTCAGCTCGGTAACGCCACCCATGGGAGGCCGCGCCGAGCCAGGATCGCGGCCACAAAGTGGTGACACCATCGAAGGTGAATTTGAACGCAAAGAATAAAAAATTTTTTGCTCAGCTCTTGGAATCCTGTGGGGCGTCCCCATATGGAGGACATCAACCGGTTTGGCCCATCCGGGCCATTTTCAAAAACGTTAAAACACAGACGTTTAGGAGAACTCTCAGATGAAACTGCGTCCTTTGCACGACCGCGTCATCGTCAAACGCATCGAAGTTGAAGCCAAGTCTGCTGGCGGTATCGTACTGACCGGCTCCGCTGCCGAGAAATCCACTCGCGGCGAAGTGCTGGCTGTCGGCCAGGGCCGTGTGCTGGATAGTGGCGATGTAAAGCCACTGGATGTAAAAGTGGGTGACAAGGTCATCTTCAACGACGGCTATGGCGTGAAAACCGAGAAGCTCGACGGCGAAGAAGTGCTGATCATGAGCGAGTCCGACATCCTTGCCATTGTCGACGGCGAATAACTCCCTTTTCACTGCATTAAGAGGAATTCAAGAATGGCTGCAAAAGAAGTCAAATTCGGTAACGACGCCCGCACTAAAATGCTCAAGGGTGTAAACATCCTGGCTGACGCGGTGAAAGTCACCCTGGGTCCGAAAGGCCGTAATGTGGTGCTGGACAAATCCTTTGGCGCGCCGCTGATCACCAAAGATGGTGTCTCAGTTGCCAAAGAAATCGAACTGGAAGACAAGTTCGAAAACATGGGCGCACAAATGGTCAAGGAAGTTGCGTCCAAGGCCAACGACGAAGCCGGTGACGGTACCACTACTGCTACCGTACTGGCGCAATCCATCGTTAACGAAGGCCTCAAGGCGGTTGCCGCCGGCATGAATCCGATGGACTTGAAGCGCGGTATCGATAAAGCCGTGGTTAAAGCCGTTGAAGAACTCAAAGCGCTGTCTGTTCCTTGCGCTGACTCCAAAGCGATTGCCCAGGTTGGCACCATCTCCGCCAACTCTGACGATACCATCGGTCAGATCCTGGCTGAAGCCATGGACAAAGTTGGCAAAGAAGGCGTGATCACCGTTGAGGAAGGTCAGGCCCTGCAAGACGAGCTGGACGTTGTTGAAGGTATGCAGTTTGACCGCGGCTACCTGTCCCCGTACTTCATCAACAACCCAGATAATGGCGCTGTTGAGCTGGACAACCCGTACATCCTGCTGGTTGACAAGAAAATCTCCAACATTCGCGAAATGCTGCCGATGCTCGAAGCGGTTGCCAAAGCCGGTAAACCGCTGATGCTGATTGCCGAAGACGTGGAAGGTGAAGCCCTGGCCACGCTGGTGGTGAACAACATGCGCGGCATCGTCAAAGTTGCTGCGGTAAAAGCGCCAGGCTTCGGTGACCGCCGCAAAGCCATGCTGCAGGACATCGCTATCCTGACCAATGCCACCGTGATCTCTGAAGAGATCGGCATGGAGCTGGAAAAAGCCGGCCTGGAAGAGCTGGGTCAAGCCAAGCGTGTGGTGATCACCAAAGACGAAACCACCATTATTGATGGTATCGGTGAAGCGGCTGCTATCGACGCCCGCGTCAAGCAAATCCGTGCCCAGATCGAAGAGTCCAGCTCCGATTACGACAAAGAAAAACTGCAAGAGCGCGTTGCCAAGCTGGCTGGCGGTGTTGCGGTAATCAAAGTCGGTGCCGCTACCGAAGTGGAAATGAAAGAGAAAAAAGCCCGCGTTGAAGATGCCCTGCACGCTACCCGCGCCGCAGTGGAAGAAGGCGTGGTGCCCGGTGGTGGTGTGGCGCTGGTACGGGTTGCCGCCAAGCTGACCGAGCTCACAGGCGACAACGAAGATCAAAGCCACGGCGTCAAGATTGCTCTGCGCGCCATGGAAGCACCGCTGCGCCAGATCGTTTCCAACGCCGGTGGCGAAGCTTCAGTAGTGACAGCCAAGGTCAAAGAAGGCGACGCCAACTTCGGTTACAACGCCGGTAACGATACCTTCGGTGACATGCTGGAAATGGGTATCCTGGATCCAACTAAGGTGACCCGCAGTGCTCTGCAGTTTGCCTCTTCTGTGGCTGGTCTGATGATCACCACCGAAGCCATGGTTACCGAACTGCCGAAGAAAGAAAGTGCCGCACCAGCCCCTGACATGGGTGGTATGGGCGGCATGGGCGGCATGATGTAAGCCTGCTCTGCGCATCAAAAAGCCCCGCTTCGGCGGGGCTTTTTTTATACCCAAATGAGGCCAAGGCATCCGTTTTTACTGGCTTTGAGGGCTTGCCTGAAATTTAACCAGTTAAGTTGGTGTTCAGCTATGGTGGCGTCAACTGCAAGGGTTTTAACCGTCCACAGCAGGTGATAACCATGCAACGCTGGTTCTGGCTGGTGCCGGTATTGTTAGTGGCGCAATACGGCGACAGCATAAAAACCACAGTCAAGGCGCATCATTTCTGGCCTTTTACTGAGCAGCCCGCCACTTTGTATACCAATGACTGGTGTAATGATTGTGTGCGCACCGAATCGCTCTTGGCGCAGCTGGGTGTAAAGGTGCAGCGGGTAAATATGGATTACGCTCTGGAAGCGGACAGCGTCAAAGCCCGTTACGGTAATAAACTGCCGGTGCTGTTATTTCATGGTCAGGTGATCCGCGGCTTTCAGCCCAGTCGTATCGAAGCACTGGTAAAGCCCGAGGAAAAGCAGCATTGGCCGACGCTGGCTAGTGCCACATCATCATGACCGAAGACGATTTTATCCAGAGCGTTAACAACGGTTTTATGCCGCCGGTGCAGGTGGTGGCCACAGAAATGGTGATTTACCAACTGCGTTTGCAGATAGGGGAGCAGCTGCACTGGCTAACCGACCGTAAGGGGCCGCTCACCTTTGCCTCGGCCACGGCGGCTTGCCGCTGGCTGTGGGATAAAGGCGTACGCCGGGCCACCTTAGTCACCGATGGCTACCCCGATGCTGAAGCCGGTGGCGGGAGTGATAGCGGTTTATCTCACGCCCTGGTTTTTCAACAATGTCCCTGAAGGTATGATGCTGCCTTCTTTTGCAGCGAGTACCGGCCATGGCTCTTGGCGCCACAATCTATAAAGTACAGTTGAACGTTAGCGATCTGACCCGCCACCACTATGGCGATTACGCCCTTACCCTGGCGCGCCACCCGTCTGAAACACAAGTCCGGCTCATGACCCGGTTATTGGCTTTTGCTGCCCATGCCGACCCGGCGCTGACTTTCACCAAAGGCTTGTCCACGGACGATGAAGCGGAGCTGTGGCAGCACAGTGATGATGGCCGTATTACCCTGTGGATAGAGTTGGGTGAGCCAACCGTAAAACGCATCAAGCAGGCGTTAGCCCGGGCTGAACAGGTAGTGGTGTATTCCTACGGGGGCCGTGCAGCAGAGCAGTGGTTTAAACAACAGGGGAAGGAATTGCAGGCCCTGGGTAGCCGCTTACAGATCTGGCACCTGCCTTATGAACAGTTGCCGGCACTGGCGGCGCTGGCCGCCCGCAGCCTTAACCTGGCGGCAACGCTCATGGAAGGGGAATGGCTGTTAACAGATGGGCAGCACAGTGCCCAGGTACAGCTACAGCGCTGGCATTGACACAAAAAACCCGGCTGCTGCCGGGTTTTTTCAGACCTGAACGTCGATATTCTGGCCTTTGGGGCCGTCATTGACGACCGGTTGGGTATTATTGGCTTCCGGGGTCTTTTGTGGTGGTGCGGCACTTTCAATCAGCGCCAAGGCATTCGCACCATCCCGGTAGATTTGCTTGTTGGTCATTTGCGCCATCAGCGCTTCACTGCCACTGTTTTCAACCTTCATTGCTGGCCTCCATTAACGCTTCGGCAATATCAGCAGGTTCCACTTCCAGCCCTTCAAGCTCATCATTCCAGTCCGGGCCAACGAGAACATCATCCTCCAAGAGGTTAGGTAACCATAGCTCAACAAAATCCTGAAGGGAAATTCGGGTCACCTGATAATCAGCCCATTGCTCGGTGCAGTGGCGGCTGGCGGTGGCTTCATCAGACCAGAACGGCATCACTTCCGCATCTTCAAACTCGGTGGACTCACACACCACCCAGCCATCGTCACAACTTAGGCTCCAGAGCTGGCCAGTGGTTTGGATACGGTTTACAAACTGCTCGAACGCGTGTTGCCAATTTGCCATTGGATGTCTCTGCAAGAAGAATTTACGGATGCATTATGGCTTATTTAGTGTGCTGTGGGAAAAGGTTGTCACAACACCGGCACTGACCAGTACCTCTTTGAGCCAATCACCCAGTACCCGCAAGCGCAAACTGTTCTGGCGATTCGCTGGGTATAACAGATGTACCGGGCTAGGCGAGGGAGGGTAGTTAGCGAGGATTTGTTGCAGGCGGCCTTCACGAAAGTGCTGCTCAGCATCATAGGCTGGTGTCTGGGCCAGCCCCAGGCCTGCAACTGCAGCGGCGATATAAGCATCGGCGCTGTTCACGGTGACAGGATGTGCCAGCGCCTTTTTTTGCAGGCCACCAGCGCTCTGCCATTCCCAGGGCTCAATACGGCCACTGATCGGTGAGGCGTAGCCAACCATGTGGTGGTTATCGAGATCGGCGGGCGAGCGCGGTTCACCGTAACGCGCCAGGTAATGCGGGCTGGCGCAATTGACATGGGCTATCTCGCCCAGAGCGCGGGCATGTAAGCGGCTGCTGGGTAAGGCACCAATACGCAGTGCGCAATCAACCCCGGCACCGACTAAATCCACCGGCGAGTCAGAAACATCCATGTGCAGGGTCAGTGCTGGGTAGCGCTCGCGAAAGGCGGCTAGAGCCGGGATCAGGTAAAGCCGGGTCAGCCGAGCCGGCACACTCAGGCGCACATGCCCGGATGGGCTTTGTGGCTGGCGAAACAGGGAATCCAGAGCCGCCCATTCGTTCAGCAGTGGCAGGCTGCGTGCAAGCAGTTGTTCGCCCTCACTGGTTAAGGTCACCTTACGGGTAGTGCGGTGCAGCAGGGTGACTTGGTAGTGTGCCTCGAGTTGCTGAACCGCGAGGGTGGCTGTGGCGCGGGGAATATCCAGTGCCGCAGCCCCGCGACTGAAACTTTTTGCCTGCGCCACCCGCTGAAAAATATTCAGAGCCTGCATCCGATCCATAAACATTGTTTTTATTATTTAAATAGTGAAGTTGTTATAACGCACTTAATTAAAACAATCGACTCGTTGCATGCTGTCGCCAAACAAACGGAGGTCAACAGATGCAACAACGGCAATTAGGTAAACATGGCCCGATGGTGTCAGCGATGGGCTTGGGCTGTATGGGCATGAGCGACTTTTACGGTGGCCGTGATGAGCAAGAGGCTCTGGCGACGCTGGATATGGCGCTCGATAGCGGCCTTAATTTCTGGGATACCGCCGATATGTATGGCCCGCACACGAATGAGCAGCTGCTGGCCAAGGCCTTGAAAGGGCGCCGTGAGCAGGTATTTTTGGCCAGTAAGTTTGGCATTATTCGTGACCCGAACGACCCGACCAAACGCGGTGTCAATGGCCACCCCGACTATGTGCGAAAAGCCATTGAAGGCAGCTTGCAGCGCCTGGGCACTGACCACCTTGATTTGTACTACCAACACCGCCTTGACCCTGCGGTGCCGGTAGAAGAAACCGTGGGGGCCATGGCGGAACTGGTAAAAGAAGGCAAGGTGCGTTATCTGGGGCTCAGTGAAGTGGACAGTGCAACGCTGCGCCGGGCTTATCAGGTGCACCCGATCAGTGCCGTACAAAGCGAGTACTCACTGTGGACGCGCGATCCGGAGCGGGTAGTTATGCCGGCCTGCCATGAACTGGGCGTCGCACTGGTTGCTTACAGCCCACTGGGCCGAGGCTTTCTCAGTGGCGCTATTCGCTCCGTGGATGATTTTGAGGCGGATGATTTTCGTCGCCAGAACCCGCGTTTTCAGGGGCAAAATTTTCAGCGCAACCTGGCTTTGGTGGAGGCCATCAAAGCCATGGCCGAGGTTCGTCAGGTAACGCCATCACAGTTGGCCTTGGCCTGGCTTTTAAGTCGGGGCGAGCAGGTTATTCCGCTGTTTGGCACCAAGCGCCGCCGTTACCTGCAAGACAATCTGGGCGCCCTGGCAATACAGCTCAGTGCCGATGACCTCGCCGAACTGGCTGCCATATTCCCGGCCGATGTGGCGGCCGGTGAACGTTATGCCCCCGCATCGATGACGCTGTTACCTCAATAAGCGGAGACGGCTGATTTTTGCTGATACATGCTGGCATCAGCCGCCTGTAACAGAGCGTCGAGGCTGTCGGCGCCCTGCTGGATGTGGGCGCCAACACTGGCGCTGATGGTAAACGACGGGCTGGCTGGCACCGCAATGCTGGCCAGCTGTTGCTGCAGGTGCGTAGCCAGTTGCTGCAACGCTTCTTTGGCGTGGCGGCTATAAATGACAAACTCGTCGCCGGCGTAACGGCCAAGAATGTCATCGTTGCCCAAGAGTTCCGACAGTACATCCGCAAGGGCTATCAGCGCCTGATCTCCGGCGTGGTGGCCATAGCGATCGTTAACGGCTTTAAAAGCGTTCAGGTCAATAAAGTACACACCTTGCCATTGGCTTGGCTTAATGTCGGCCAGCGCCTCGACGGCCTGTAGCCACCCCTGGCGGTTAAGCACGCCCGTGAGGGGATCGGTACGGGCTTGCAGTAAGGCCTGCTGGCGTTCGTTATGGATCACCTGCAAGCGTCGGGCTGCCATGTAAGCCACCAGTACTGCTTCAATCAAGGCGGCGATGATCAAGCCGTAGTAGGTAAGAAAGTTGCCGCCCTCCGGCGTTTGCTGGCGGGTCAGCATGCCGCCAAGCAGCAGGGCAATGGCCAATGCTGTCCAGCGGCCATCCCGGTTGCCCTGAAAAGTTCGCAGCAATGCATAGAGCAGCAGCATCATCAGTAACCATAGTGACACCAGGCTCATGGTCATATTGATGTAGCGCTGACCATAAACGGTGATGCTGGTAGCCAGGCCAAAGGCTGCCATCAGCCAGGTTGGCAGTAATATCAGATAGCGCCAACTGCGCGGGTAGTGCTTGTGCAGCGCCATGAAATGGCTGAAAAACAGGGTGCCACCGACAACTGTTGCAGCCGCCAGGGGCAGAGAAGGTAACAGCCAGGTAGTGTGGCCGGTTAGCAGCAGGGGAATGCCTTCCTGAGTGGCAAAGAACCAGGCCATCGCCAGGGTGTAGAGGCTGTAATAGCCGAACTGGCGCTCACGTAGGCGCAGCCACAGCAGCAGGTTGTAGCATGACAGCGCCAGTACCACGCCCAGGTACAGGAACATGACCGCATTGTGGCGAACATTATCAGCGCGGTAGTGCGGCCAGCTGACCACCCGAAAGGTCAGCGGCCGGGCCAGTGGGGTACTCAACCGCAGCACGCCATCACTGTCACCGGCTGGCAGGGCATAAGCCAGTCGGTGGTTGATCTGTGGTGTCTGTAGCTGGTCTGCCAGGTGTAGCTGCGGGTGCCTGAGCGCCAGCGCCCGGATTTGCAGTACCACCGGTTGTGTTAGCTGCCGGCATTGCAGGCGTAGCCGGTTCAGACCTTTTTGTAACGGCAGTGCCGATTGCCCCTGATCAACGTTGACCACTGCTTTGGTGCTATCGTTTTGCAACTGACACTGGCCAGCCCAGGTGGGCAGGCTGAAGAGCCACAAGAGTTGCAGTAATAGCAGCTGGCGCATGGTGTCACCTTGGTTTGGTTAGCGTTGTAACCGCTTAAAGCGTGCCAGTGTGTGCAGTAGCAGTTGCAGTTGCTTGGTTACCTCGGCCAGCGCCGGGGCGATGTCATCTTCTTTTTCCAACGTGAGCAATTGCTGAGCCAGTTCTTCAACATAAGGCTTAAAGCGGTTCGCTTCGGTATCAAAACCCTGGCCGGGTTTGAGCACTGCATCAAACTGCGCCAGGTTCTCTGAGGCCAGCGCGTCAAGCTGGCGATCGGCGTCCAGCGCCTGCTGATAGGCGGTCTTCAGGCTAGCACGCAAATGATCGATAAGGCTTTGACGTTGACTTGGGGTCATAGGTTCAGGTCCACCAGTGTTTTTCCGGGTTTGCCGGCTTCTTCCCGGGCCAGGCGTGGCACCAGATAGCCGGATAACCGGGCATTGAGTTCACGCATCAACTGGCGGGCGCGTTGATCGCTGACCCAAAAATGGGCAGCGCCTGCGACCTTATCCAGCAAATGCAGGTAATAAGGCAAAATACCGGCGGCAAACAGCCGGTGCGACAGAGTGCTCAGGGTCTCGGCATCATCATTGATGCCCTTGAGTAGCACACTCTGGTTGAGCAAGGTTACGCCATTGCTGCGCAGCGCCTGGCAAGCGGCGTGCAAATCAGCACTGAGTTCATTGCCATGGTTGATGTGTAATACCAACGTAACAGGTAGCTGGCTGGCGGCCAGGGTGTCCAGCAGCGCCTGGCTGATACGACTGGGGATCACCACCGGCAGGCGGCTGTGAATACGCAGTAATTTCAGGTGCGGGATGCTGTTCAGGTGGCGCAATAGCCAGGCCAGTTCATCATCATTGGCCATCAGCGGATCACCACCGGACAGAATCACTTCTTCAATCTGTGGCCGGGCGGCGATGTAGTCCAGAGCCTGCTGCCAACTGGCTTTATTGCCAGGGTTATCAGCATAGGGAAAATGGCGGCGAAAGCAGTACCGGCAATTCACCGCGCAACCACCTTTGAGGATCATCAACACCCGGCTCTGGTATTTATGCAGCAGCCCCGGCACGACCGCATCCTGTTCGTCCAGCGGGTCGGTACTAAAACCTGTGGCCTCGGTAAATTCATCGGCGCTGGTCAGCACCTGGCGCAGTAGCGGATCGGCGTTGTTGCCGGGCTCCATCAGCGCCACAAAGGGCCTTGGCACCCGCAACGGGAATAACCTCCGGGCAGCAAAGCCCGGAGCCAGTACGTTGGTGTCCAGCGCCAGCTCACGGGCCAGTTGCAGCGGGTCGGTGATGGCCTCTTTGAGTTCATCACGCCAGCAACGCTCCCACATCGGCGCTTTTGCGGTTATCATCTGCGGCATTGGAATTCGCGACAATCGAATACATCAGAGGCAAAAATGGCGAACTATAGTACCAACGAATTCAAAGCCGGTCTCAAGATCATGCAAGATGGTGAGCCTTGCAACATTCTCGAGAACGAGCTGGTGAAGCCGGGCAAAGGTCAGGCTTTTAACCGTGTGAAGATCCGTAAGCTGATCTCCGGCAAAACCCTGGAAAAAACCTTCAAGTCCGGTGAATCCGTTGAAGGCGCTGATGTTATGGATGCAGAGCTGTCTTACCTCTATAACGATGGCGAGTTCTGGCATTTCATGAACAATGAAACCTTCGAGCAAATCGCCGCTGACGCCAAAGCCGTGGGTGATGCCGGTAAATGGCTGGTGGAGCAGGATGTTTGCACCCTGACCCTGTGGGACGGCAGCCCCATTGCGGTAACGCCGCCGAACTTTGTCGAGCTGGAAATCACCGAAACTGACCCGGGCCTCAAAGGCGATACCGCCGGTACTGGCGGCAAACCGGCTACCCTGTCTACCGGTGCGGTAGTGCGGGTGCCGCTGTTTGTACAGATCGGTGAAGTGGTCAAAGTGGATACCCGCTCTGGCGAGTATGTCTCCCGCGTTAAGTAACGTTGAGCTGACGCAGCAAAAAGCCGGCATTTACCGGCTTTTTTTATCGCCAGAGCCTGCGGTGCCAGTGCCGGGAACGGCCCGGCAACAAAAAAGCCGGCCAAAGGCCGGCATTGGATAAGTACTTAACCTTTAGAAGGTGTAGCGAACCCCCAGGGTAAAGCTGCGCCCGGGCAGAGGCGCTATGGCTTTGAGCAAGGAGGTGTGCGGGCGAGCTTCGCGATTGGTCAGGTTGTTACCTTTAAGGAATACCAACAGGTCGCCGGTACTGGTGTAGACATGGTAACTCACCGAACCGTCCAGCAGGGTATAGCCGCTGGTTGTGGTTTCGTTTTCTGCTACTTTGTCCTGCTTGGCGTAGGTGGTGCTGCCCAAATCGGCATGCCAGTCGTTCAGGTCAAAGTTCAGGCGGGCACCCACGCGCATCGGTGAGATGCGTGGCAGGTTGCCGCCGTTATCGAGCTTGCCACGGGTGTAGTCACTGAACAGATCCAGTGACCACAGGTCGGTCATGTTGAAGGTAGCCTGTGCTTCATAGCCGTACAGCGTGGCATTACCCTGGCTGTACTGATAAACCGGGGTGTTGTCACCGTCGGCAACCAGATCAGCAGCGACAAGGCCGGTATCGTGCTCATAAAAGTAGTTATTGACCTTGTTGTAGTAGACGCTGAATGTGCCTGACCAGCTACCTTCAAACTTACGCAGTGTCAGATCCAGGTTGTTGGCAATTTCCTGCTTGGGTTTGCTGCTCAGCGGTGTGACGGTGCCATTGCCCAGCTGATACAAGGCGCCAACCTCAAAAGTACGAGTAGCGTCGTGGGGGCCGTAACTGTATAGCTCTTCTGGCGTGGCACTACGCTCGGCGCGGGTCAGTGCCAGGCTCAGGTTATAACCGGGCGTCATGTGCCAGACGGTGCCGGCTGACAGGCTGAGGTTATTATCGGTCAGGTTGGTCGGCTGGTAGGCATTGGCACCACCCAGGGTTTCCAGGTTCATGGGGTCGGCCGTCAAGCGGTAATGCTCCAGGCGTCCGCCCAGTTCAAAACGGAAGTCGCCGACATTGCGTTCCTGAACCAGGTAAGCCGCCGTGCCGTCAGTGACGGTGTCCGGCGTCAGCGCTTCGTCACCGGCAATGCTGAAGTTACGGTGGGTCAGGTGTACGCCCATTACCCCCTGCCACTCACCCCAGGGCTTGTTGTACAGGCTCATCCGCCCTTCTGAGTACTTGTTGGTAAAGATGGTGCCCGGTACGCCGTTGTCTTCTTCGGCATGCTCGTAATGGGTATAGCCACCATCAACCCGCAGCTTGCTAAAGCCCGGCAGTGGCTCATCAAGGCCGCCATGGAGCTGCCAGGAGGTTTTCTTCATGTTGATGGAAATCGGCGGCTCGGTAGGGTCACCGTCACTGGGAATACCATAGAGGTTTTCAGTGCGGGAACCGGATACACCAACAAAGCCGCGTTCGCCGGTATAGCCTACGCCAGCGGCAAAGTCGTCAAGGCTGAGTTGGCTGTTCGCCAGCCGGCCCGATGGGTTGGCAATACCGGCAATGGCATCACCGGGGATCTTCTCGCTGTGAGCGCGGCGGCGGGTGCCATCCAGATGCCAGTTGTACTGGCCATTACCGCCATTGAGGTTAGCCACTGCGGTGCGTTCGTTATCACCGGTGCTGTAGCGTCCTTCAACAGCGCCGTTGAGACCATCGACGGGTTGCTCGCTGTAGCGTTGATCGACCACGTTCACTACGCCACCAATGGCACCGTTACCGTACAGCAAGGTGCCGGGGCCACGCAGAATTTCGATTTGCCTTGCGGTGCTGGCTTCGGCGGTGACCGCGTGGTCAGCCGAAACTGTCGAGGCATCCCCCACGGCCAGGCCATTTTCCAGTACTTTCACCCGTGGCCCACCCATGCCCCGGATAATGGGCCGGCTGGAGGCGGGGCCAAAGTGGCTGGCCTGCACTCCGGGCTGGCGCTCCAGGGTGTCACCCAAAGAAGGCTCCGTGGCCTGGCGTAACTTGTCTTCGGTCAGTACCGAGACCGGTGTGCTGCTTTCCAGCACACTGCGCCCCAGAGCCGTACCGGTAACGACAATGTTTTCCATATTGACCGGCGCCAGGGTGAAGTTTTCTGTCAGGGTTTGTGTGCCGGCCTGAATATCACGCTGCTGGTGTTCAAACTGGTCAGCGGAGGCGTGCAGGTGAATATGGCTGTTATCGGCAACACGTAGGCGGTATTGGCCTTTGGCATCGGTCTTAACCTGAGTGTGAGCACCCTCAACACTTAAAATGGCGCCAGCAATAGGCTTACCGGCGGTATCGGTAACAGTGCCGATCAGATCCGCAGCAAAAACAGGGGTACACAAGCCGGCCGCAGCGAGGGCCAGCGTCAATGGAGCAAATTTCATGAAGACGTTTCCTTTAAAAAACAAAAAATACAGCATTTGTGTTTCAAAGGATTGACGGTGGCCCCCGTGCAAACTGGCGTCGCAGTATGGGCAAGGACGGTGTCAGGTACAGCGGCGCGGCAACAGGAATAACTTTGACCGGCACCACGGCAACGGTTGGCAGGCTGCTGATCGGTGCATGACCACTGGCCTCACTGAAATTACACAGCAGGCAATGGTGATGAACGTGCAGCAGGCTGTGTTCACTGGCATGTACCTCGGCTACCGCTTGTAATGTGGTAACCCAGAGAGCCAGTGCTAACCAGAGCCAGCGATGTCGGTGTTGTTGCAGTGCGAACATGTCTTGATGTTATAACCTATCAACCGCCAGAACCTTACGCATTCGCACTGAAAAATACCAGCCCCGAAAAGGTAAATGGATGTGTCTTCAGGTCAGATGGCTATGGAGCCATTGCCGGGTTTGGGCCGGGTAATTGGTAAAAATGCCATCGACATTGAGTGACTTTAGCCGGTGCAGATCTTCCGGCTCATCAACGGTATAGGCATAAACGGCAAGGCCTAGCTGGTGCGCTTCGCCAACCAGTGCCCGGTCGACAAAACTGCAATCAAGGTGCAGCGAGCGCACCTGCAAGGGGCCGATCATGGCCGCCAGATCCAGCGGAATGTGGCTTATCAGCAGGCCGATAGGCCAATCGGGCTTGAGTGCCTGAAAGGCGGCCAGTTGCCGGTGGTGAAAGGAGGAAACCAGCAAGTCTTCGGGAGCCCAGCCCAGTTCACTGACGGCGCGTTCCAACAGCGGCAGCAGCACCGGGAGCAGGTCATGGCCTTTGAGTTCCAGGTTTAACTGACAACGCCCGGCGCACAAGGTCAATACCTGCCATAGCCGGGGAATACGCTGGCCTTGCCCGGCATCGGCAGCGGCAAGGCTGGTCGCAGTCTGGTTCGCCAGCAGGCCCTGACCGGTGGTGCTGTGATGCAGCCAGCGGTCATGTAGGACGACAATGTCATCTTCAAAGCGCTGCAGATCCAGTTCAATGGCTTCTGCTCCCTGACTCAGTGCCAGCTCAAAGGCTTTGAGGGTGTTCTCCGGCGCTTCGCCGCTGGCACCGCGATGGGCAAATATCTTCATGTCCGTATTCCTTTCGCCAGTTGCAGATCCAGTTTTGGCCAGGCCAGGGTGATGCCGGCAGCGGCAAAACGGCGATGAATTTCGGTATAAAGCGCATGGCTGGCCGGCAGTCGGTTGTCGGTGTCGGCAACGTAGACACGCAGTTCAAAGTCCAGCGACGAGGGGCCAATAGCCAGCAGATAGGCCGACGGTTCCGGGTGACTCAGCACCAATGGGCTGCGCCGGGCCACATCCAACAGCAGCCGTTCTGCCTGTTCGGTATCCGAGCCGTGGTTGATGCCGACTTTGAGGATCAAGCGGGTAACGGAATCGGACAGCGACCAGTTCACCAGCTGCTCGGTAATGAAGGCCTTGTTGGGCACAATAATTTCTTTGTTGTCCCAGTCCACCAGGGTTGTGGCGCGGGTATTGATACGGGTAATGGTGCCCGACAACTCACGGATGGTGACGGTATCGCCAATGCGGATGGGCTTTTCAAACAGGATGATCAGCCCTGACACGAAGTTGGCGAAGATTTCCTGCAGGCCAAAACCCAGGCCAACCGTTAGTGCTGCCACCAGCCACTGTGCCTGCGACCACTCAATGCCCAGCAGGCCAAAGGTGGTGACCATGCCCACCACGATTACCAGATAACGTGACACTGTGGTCAGAGCAAAGCTACTGCCGGGGCTCAGTTGCAGCCGTTGCAACAGTGCCAGCTCCAGCAGGCCGGGCAGGTTACGGCTACTGATGACTGTCAGCATGATGGTAATGGCGGCCCAGATCAGCGCCATTAATGTTACCGGTAGGGCCTGTTTCTGACCGTCAACGAGGGTAGTGCTGTGCCAGAGCACGATGTGCTCCAGATAACTCAGGGCGTCATACATCGGCGACCACAGTAACAACAGGCTCAGCACGGTCAGCAGTTTGAACAGGGTGCGCAGCAAGGTGATTGACTGGCTGGAAATGGCGTCCAGGTCAACCAGGGATTCTTCTGACGGTACTTCCTGAACGTGTTCCTGCTCAGTGTTATCGTTTTCACGCTGGGCCAGTAATTCCGCCCGCTTGGCCTTGGCCTGGGCGAAGGCAATTTTGCGCCGTTCGATAAGCAGCCAACGCTTGGCCAGGTAATAGATAAAGCCATAGCCACAGGCTGTCAGCAAAGAGAGCTGTTCGAGCAGCAGTAATTGCTGCGCGCTGTAGTAGTAACCGCTCACGGCCAGCCCCAGCGACACCAACGGTACCGCGATGGCCAGCCACCATAGCAGGTGATGCCAGGCACGCGGCCGTACGCCTTTGTCCATGTTGTAAACCAACAGCCGCCGGTGCTTGTAAAGCTGTTGATAGAAAAAGGCCAGGCCGGCTGCCATCACCATAAAGGTGATACGGCCCAGCCCCTGACGGATACTGTCGTTTTCCTGTTGCTGGCAGTAGAGCATCAGCATCAGTAACGGGGTGGCCACCAGTGCTAGCCGTCGTACCAGGATCCGCAGTCGCCGTACGCCGGCTTCACGCCAGCGAAAGTGCCCTTGTAGCAAGCCTTCTTCATGGGTCAGGTTACGCAGGGTCAGCCACAGGGCTGTGCCACCGGCGCCGGCCAGCATGGCGCTGGCCAGCGCTGGCTGGCTATTGCCACTGATCAGCGCCAGGGTAATAAACAGTAGTGGCAGGGGAGTGGCGTAGCCGAGGCTGATCAGCAAGGCCATCAGGGTGTAGCGAATACTGTCGCGGGTCACATTGCCCACCGGCTTGGCCAGCTCTGCCAGGCGCCGCCGTAACCGGTGCCGTTCCAGCCAGCGGATCAATACGGCCAGTAAGCTCAGGCCCAGCAATAACAGTATCAGCAGCGGATGTGCCGCCAGTTTGCGGGGTTGCGAGTCTGTCAGTTTGTGGCTGAAAAACTGCACCGTGGCGGCGCCTTGCTCCGCCAGTTGGCTCAGGTTCAGTGGCCGGGCATTGGGGATCCAGAACAGGTGGCCTTCAATCAGCGTTCTCAGGGCCGTAACGGTTTTTTCCAGATCGCCAGTAGCCAGCTCCAGCTGCGTCAGGTGGTTAAGGTATTCAAAGGTACGTTCAGATAGCTTTTGCAGTAATTCCCGGCGGGTTTGCAACAGGCGTTTGGCCTTTGTCTGCTGTTCGGCACTCAGGCTGGCCAGCTGTTGTTCCGGTGGCGGAGCCTTGAGGGCCTGATCGTATTCGTATTTGTCGATGCGGGCCTGGCTGATGGCATCGATCAGCGCCCGGTGATGAAAATCGCTGGGTAACTGGTCATAGCGGATGCGCAGCGTTTCGCCAAAGGCTGCACTGACCTTCAGCCATTCCATCTGTTTGGCAACCGTAGCCTGATATTCGCGCCAGTCCAGGTTCTGTGACTTGACCTTGCGCAGCCGCTGCTGGGTGCGGGCAATATCGTCATTGAGGGCGGTCAGGTGCTGGGCATACTGAATGCTCTGGGCGGCCAGTTTTTGTAAATAAGGCTGCTGGAAATGCTGGTGCAGGCTGGTCAGCAGGGTGTCTTGTAAGCGCGCCTGGCGTTTGCTGTTCAAGGCGGTTTGTAACGCTGACAGGCGGACACTGTGCTGGGCAATGTCGGTGGTGAGTTTTTCCTGATCCAGCTCTTTTAGCTGCAGCCGCTGGTTGGCCGATGCGTCTTCCAGTTCCAGCTTATGGATCCAGGCGCTGAGCATGGCATAACGGGCGCGCATCTGGGCGCGCTTGGCCTGGGTCAGGGCATCGGAGCCACTGAGGTTATCCAATTGCTGCTGAAGGTCGTTTTGTTCCTGCTTGAGTTTGGTGGCTTGGCTGGAGGCTTCACCCAAGCGATTGTTGATGCGGCTTTGCTGTTGCAGCACGGTATCAAGCTGGTCATTGAGTTTTTGCAGCTCGCCACTTAGCTTGGCCAGTGACTGGTCCAGCTTGTCTTCTGGCCACTGTCGGTAATCAGGCAGTGTTGCCTGACGGCTGGAACGCAGCGCTTGGGCCTTCTCGGCCTGTAGGGTCGGGAAATTATCGATGATGTGCTGGTAGTCAGCCGCTTGCTGTTGGTAAGTATTGCGTTGATCCAACAATTGCGCCGCTTCACTGTAGGCCGCGGCAATTTGCTGAGATTGCGGGTCACTGGTTTGGGCAGCGGCCTTGGCCTTGCTCTGCATTTCCTGCTTGAGCAGGATCTTGATTGGCGAGTTGGCCAGAACAGAAAACGACAGTAACAGAGATAGCAGGGCGTAGCGCATTGACATGAGGCGTTCCAGGCTCGGTTTGCTGATTCATCCTAAGGACTTTGGCGCCGGGCTGCCACCGTTTCGTAGATCGCGGCGCTGACAACCAGCACCCCACCGGCTACCGTATGCCAGTTGGGGATCTCGTGCAGCACCAGTGCCGCCAGTGCCGAGGCATAAAGAGGTTGCAGGCAGGAGATCAGTGCCACGGTTTTGACCTTCAACCTGCCCAGCACCTGGGCCAGCAGGGCATGGGGCGCGGCAGTAAAAACCACCCCCAACAGTACCAGTAATGACCAGCCGTGAGAGCCCAGTTGTGCCGGGTTTTCCTGCATCATTGGCGCCAGTACCAGCATGGCTATCAGGGTCTGATAAAACATGGCCTTGGGGCCGGAGTATTGGCTGAAGCGGCGTTTATGCAAGAGGTTACGCAGGGTGAATAAGAAGGCCGACAATATCCCCAGGGCAACGCCCTGAGTGGTGTTGTTATCCAGTTGCCAGTGCGGTGACAGCAGGTAAATGCCCAGCAGTACCAGAACCGCTGCACCTAAGTCGCGGGCCGCTGGCCAGTGCCGGTCCAGCAGTGGCTCTAACAGCACCGTCATCACCGGGTAGGTAAAAAAAGCAATAATGCCAACCGCCACAGAGGCGACTTGCATGGAGGCAAAGTAGGTTGCCCAGTGCAATGAGACGATCACCCCCAGGGCCACTGCCGTGAGGTAGTCCTGTACGCTAGCCAGGGTTAACCGCTGCCCTTGCACCTTGACAACCAGCGCCAGGGTCAGTGCGGCAATCAGGCAGCGCAGCACAGTAATATCCAGTGCCGGCAGGGGGATCAGTTTGGCAAACAAAGCGGTACCGCCGAACAGCAGTACCGATAAATGCAAGTGCCAGAGGCTGCGTTGATGGGCCTCCATCAGCCCTGACGGTTGGCGAAGGCGCCACCCAGGCGGGTGGTGACACCTGGTGCCAGCTCCTCAGCAAAGGACAGGGCCTTGTCAGCAAACAGCAACACCACGGTTGAGCCCAGCTTGAAGCGACCCATCTCCTCGCCTTTGTCGAGGCTGATGGCGTTACGGCCGCTGTAGGTCCAATGTTGTACCTTGGCGCCAGCCGGCGGGGTAACAGTGCCGGACCAAACCGTTTCAATACTGGCCACAATAGTGGCGCCTACCAGTACCAGGGCCATGGGGCCGACAGCGGTGTCCCAGAGGGTAACTACGCGTTCATTGCGGGCAAACAGGCCGGGAACGTTTTCAGCGGTCAGCGGGTTGACCGAAAACAGATCGCCGGGCACATAAATCATATCGGTCAGGGTGCCGGCCAGCGGCATGTGAATACGGTGATAGTCCCGTGGCGCCAGGTAAATGGTGGCGAACTGACCGTTCTCAAAGGGCGTAGCCAGGTCGCTGACACCCAGCAGTGCCTGGGGGCTGTAATCATGGCCTTTGGCCTGAATGATGCGGCCTTGCTCAATGTCGCCCAACTGGCTGACGGTGCCGTCGACCGGCAAGATCAAATCACTGTCGGCCAGGGGGCGGGCGCCGTCTTTCAAGGGGCGGGTAAAAAAGGCATTGAAGGTGTCGTAACTGGCTGGATCAGGATTGCTCGCCTCGCTCATGTTGACCTGATACTGGCGGATAAACAGGCGAATAAAGGCGCGGGTCAGCCATCCCAGGCGGGCACCGGCCAGTTTCCCCAGCAACCGGGACAGGCCGTGCTGAGGGGTAATGTACTGTAGAGCGATTTTCAGTTGATCAAACACCGGTCAGTTCCTTGGTGAGTTGTCATTACAAGTAATTCGGGCGGCTGTCAGCCAGAGCATCAACGATGCGGTGGTAGCTCTCCAGCCGGCTGGCCGCCAGTGTGCCATTTTCCACGGCGGCGCGCAGTGCACAGCCGGGATCATTTTTGTGTTTGCAGTCGCGAAACTTGCAACTGCCCAGATAGTCACGAAAGTCCCGGAAGCCTTCGGCAATGGTGGTTTCGTCCAGGTGCCAGAGGGCAAACTCGCGGATACCGGGAGAGTCAATCAAATCGCCGCCGTGGGGAAAGTGAAACAACCGCGCCACAGTGGTGGTGTGTTGGCCAAGCCCGGAGTTCTCCGAGACCTCGCCGATTTGCTGATCTTGGGCCTCTGGCAATAACCGGTTCACCAGCGAGGATTTACCAACCCCGGATTGGCCGACGAAGATACTGACTTCGTCTTTGAGCAGGGCTTCCAGTGCCGCCATGCCAGCGCCACTTTTTACCGACACCAGTAACACCTGATAGCCGATGCTTTCATACAGTGCCAGTTGCTGGCGGGCTTGGGCGAGCTGCGCAGCATCCAACAGATCAATTTTGTTCAGGATGATCACGGCCCGCACGCCCAATGTTTCGGCGGCCACGAGGTAGCGATCGATAATGTGGGTCGACAGTGCCGGCAGTACCGACGAGACAATACACATCTGATCAATGTTGGCGGCCACCGGTTTGATGCCGTCATAAAAGTCCGGGCGGGTCAGCGTCGAATGGCGCTCGTGCACGGCTTCGATAACGCCGCTGATGCCGGCCAGGGCTTCATTACCCTGGCGCCAGATCACCCGATCGCCGGTCACCAGCGAATCAATGGTACGGCGGATATTGAGCCGGTGTATCTGGCCGTCTTCGCCTTCGACATCGGCATGCTGGCCAAAGCGAGACAGTACCAGGCCGGGTTGTGCCGGCCCGAGCAGGGTGTCGTCCCACTGGGCGTCATCGCTGTTGTTCTTTAACCGTTTGGCCTGATTGGCTTTGACTCGCCGCTGCTGGCCACGGGTCAGCTTGCTTCGCTTCGCCACGTTTGTCCTGGCTGCTGTAAACTCAAGCCCGTATGATACACCGAGGCCGCTAAATAGAAGAATGTCCATGCACAAAGACAATCTGATTTGGATCGATCTGGAAATGACCGGGCTGGACCCGGAACAGCAACGGATCATTGAGATCGCCACCATCGTCACGGATAAGGACCTCAAGGTCCTGGCCGAAGGGCCGGTGCTGGCGGTCAAGCAAAGTGACGCCCTGCTCGACGCCATGGATGAATGGTGTACCCGTACCCATACCGCCAATGGCCTGATTGAACGGGTACGGGCCAGCACCGTCAGTGAAGCCGACGCAGAGCAGCAAACGCTGGATTTTCTTGCCAAGTGGGTGCCGGCCGGCGCCTCGCCCATTTGTGGTAACAGCATCGGCCAGGATCGACGTTTTCTGGTCAAGTACATGCCGCAGCTGGAAAGTTATTTCCACTACCGCAATCTGGATGTCAGTACCCTCAAGGAACTGGCCAGACGGTGGGCGCCAGAAGTATTGACCGGTTTTAAAAAGCAGGAAACCCATCTGGCACTGGATGATATTCGCGAGTCGATCGCCGAGCTGCGCCATTACCGGCAGCACTTCCTGAAATTGCCCACTGCTTAAAAAGGCGGCAAACGGCAAGCAGGCTGTTGCACAGCGGCGTTTTTTAGGTAAAATGCGCTGCGCTGTCGGGGACACCGGCCGCTATGCGGGAATAGCTCAGTTGGTAGAGCACAACCTTGCCAAGGTTGGGGTCGCGAGTTCGAGTCTCGTTTCCCGCTCCAAATTTTCTGATAGCAAATCATAGCTTTGCTATCAGGGGCAGTAGATAGGTAGTTGAGGTTAACCCCTCTGCATTGTCTACTTTCCCCCTAAGTTGCCGGCGATGACCATGACGCAGGCAATAAAAAATGATTAATGCGGGAATAGCTCAGTTGGTAGAGCACAACCTTGCCAAGGTTGGGGTCGCGAGTTCGAGTCTCGTTTCCCGCTCCAAATTCGCTTGAAGCCGGTGTTGTTATCGGTTTCGACGCTGCAAGTGACAATGCGGGAATAGCTCAGTTGGTAGAGCACAACCTTGCCAAGGTTGGGGTCGCGAGTTCGAGTCTCGTTTCCCGCTCCAATTTCTCCTTTCTTTTCAGCCAGAAACAGTAACAAGTAGCGTTGCCAGAAGTCACCGCTGGCTTGTGCTGGGCTTTTCTGTGTCGTTTACCCTGCTCCATCTGCTGCCAATCATGTTGTGCTGCTTGCCTGTGGGCGGCGCGATGGCAGGCATTAAAAAAGCCCCCGAAGGGGCTTACTGACGGTGTTTAACAACCTTTGGCAGTGCGCATTATTTCTTGATGGCGGTAATGGGCGCGCCAATGTTGTGCTTGAATTTGGCCGGGTCCATACCCAGCAGCATCAGTGCAGTAGCTGCAACCTGATTTTGCTCATAAGGCTTTTGCGTTTTCAGTACGCCCAGTTTTTTCACGTCAGGGCCCATGGCGGCCAGCCAGATCTCGTTAGAACCCGGAATGCCGTTCGGGAACATCTTCTTACCGTTCGGGTAAATCCCAACCGCTTTGAGGCTGGCGTGATGGCGCCAGTCTTTGGCGGTGCGGCCACGGCCATGGTCAACGGTAACAATCAGGTCGGTTTTACCGGCATATTGCGGCATTGACTGCAATGTGCGCCACAGTTCGGCAATGTCGCTGTCAGCCTGGTGAGCGGCGCGCAGGTAGTTGTCGTAGTTACCTTCGTGGGCAAACTCGTCGGTATCACCAAAGGCGATATACAGTACCCGTGGCTTTTGCTTGAGCAGGTAGTCTTTGGCCAGCGGGAAGGTCATGGAGTCCATGCGCTCAGAAGGCCAGGGGCTGACCAGCTTTTTCTCCAGTTTGTTGATCACTTTGACTTCTTCACTGGCGTCATAGCCTTCAGAAGCTTCAAAGCCGGCATTGACCCGCAGACCGGAGCGCTGACGGTTGATGATGTAGGGGAAGGCGTCCCAGCTACCGAACACCGCAATGTTGTTCTGAAAGCCTTTGTTTTTATTCAGCCACTCAAAGAACGTCACGTTCTTGTTGGGAATTTTGTCGTTGCTGTCGACTTTCGGATCAGCCTGCCCGGTCAGCATTTCGTTATAACCCGGATAGGAGAACCACCAGGGATTAGTCACGGTCATTTGGCTACCGGCATCACGGTCACCAATGATCACCCCTTCATTCTGCATGGTGTGGGTGACAAACGGCATCAGCTTCTGGCGACGCTCGGCACGGGTTTTACCACCGAACAGTTTTTCGGTTTCAGCGGTGTCGTGATTGAACTTTTTGTTCTTCATCAGGCTGTCGTCAGCCCCACGGAACACGTCCTGCCAACGCATACCGTCAATGGTCACGATGACCAGATTTTCAGCGGCATTAGCAAAGCTACAGACCAGCAATAAAGACAAAATCAGATAGCGCATAAGTTAACTCCAAAAATGAGAAAGCCCGGCCAGGGGCCGGGCAGGGTACAACAGGTCTTAGAAGTGCATGGTGGCATTGGCTGTAACGGTGCGACCAACACCGATGTAATAGCCGCCATTGGTGCCACCACCGAGGTACTTGGTGTCACCCAGGTTGGTGATGTTGAGGGTCAGATCCAGACCAGACTGTACGTCCAGGTGGTAGCCCACATAGAAGTCCATGACGGTATGAGCGGCCAGTTTGTCGTTGTTGTTGAAGTCACCGAAGTAGCTGCCGGTGTACTTGGTAGACAAACCGGTACGCATCTGGCCTGACTGATAGGTCAGGTTAACCACGGCCATTTCACGTGGCGCACCTGCCACTTCCTTGCCCTGAATATCCGTCAGTACGCCGGCAACCGGCACAAAACTGCTGGAGGCATACTTGGCGTTGTTCAGGGTCAAAGAGGAGTACAGGCTCAGGTTGTCGGTCATCTGCCAGTTCAGGCTGGCTTCGAAACCTTTGGACTCAATACCACCAACGTTGACGTACTTACCATCCAGCTCGTTCAGGTAATCAATGCCGCTACCGGCTGTGGCCTGAATGTAGGTGATACGGTTGTCAAACTTGATGTTATAAAGCGCCGCCGTCAGCTGCACGTTATTACCGAAGTAACGCAGACCCAGGTCGAGGTTCTTGGCGGTTTCGGCTTTCAGGCTGCCGAAGTCCTGGCTGGTCTCGAGAATGCTGTCAGAGATAGCTTTAAAGTTCTCGGAGTAACCACCGTAGACTTCCCAGGCCGGTGCCACGCTCCAGACTGCACCCAGCATCGGCAGCACATCAGAGTTACTGCTCAGTTTGCCGGTTTGCTTGCCCAAGAAGTTGTCGTGACGCGTGATATCCACCTTGAACTGACGCAGACCGCCGGTGATTTTCAGATCGCCAATGGCAACCTGATCCTGCACGTAGTAGTTCAGGGTGTCGGTGCGATAGCTGCGGTCATATTGACGCCAGTAAGCCTGGTAGTTGTAGTTCGGGCCGACTGCCGGGTCGATAACGGCGTGCCAGTCACGGTACTCGTCGCGATCCTGACGCTCCAGCCACAAACCGCTGGTCAAGATGTTGTTGTCGGTGATGTACCATTTCACTTTGGCGGTGCTGCCGACACGGGCCTTACCGTAGTGAGTGTGGCGGTAGCTGGATGCCGGTGAGCAGCTGTTGTCAGCGCACTGTGTGGCTGGATCAACTACCGGGTTGCCTTGGGCATCACGCTGGTTAAATACCTGAGTGCCACCGGTGCTGTTGAGGATCGGCTGACCCTGGCTGTTAACCAGCACCTGATAAGGCGGCAACCAGTCACCACGGCCACGCATATGGTGGTAGTAAGGCGTGACGGTAACAGTGGCGGTTTCCGACGGGGTCATCTGCATACGCAGATAGGCAAAGGTGTTCTTACGCAGAGTCCGCCAGGCGGCCGCGTAGTTTTGATCTTTAGCGGGGTCGCCACTCCAGATCCAGGTCAGGCGATCCCAACGCGGGTTTTCCTTGAACTGCTGCAAGGTAATACCGTTGTAGTTGGTTTCGTTGGTGTCGTCATAGCTGATGCGGCCAGTCAGGGTGGCCCAATCCTG
This sequence comes from Gallaecimonas aegicerasi, assembly GCF_045291545.1. Classification (GTDB taxonomy): domain Bacteria; phylum Pseudomonadota; class Gammaproteobacteria; order Enterobacterales; family Gallaecimonadaceae; genus Gallaecimonas. The sequence goes on along the minus strand of NZ_CP149514.1, from coordinate 2,344,584 downwards.
CTCGGAGATGAACTTGTAGCTGGCGTGCAGATCTTTACTGTCGCCATTATCACCAGAGCCGATCCAGCGAGCGGTGTGGCTGCTGCCGAGGCTGATCACCGAGCGGGTGTTACCGACGCGGCCAGTGTTGTAGCGGGCATAATATTTACGCGCGCTGTAATCACCGGTGGAGATGCTGGCGGTAGCGCCGGTCTGCTCGGTTGGGTCGGCAGAAATGTAGTTAAAAGTACCGCCCAGGGCGTCCAGAGACGGTGAGCTGATGTCAGACGTACCCTGCATAACTTCTACGCGAGCGGTATCTTCGATCAGCATATAGCGGTTGGCTTTCGAACCACCGCCGTAGCCGGAGCCACCATTGGGCAAGCCATCGATGGTGATACCGAGCTGCTGTTCGTTGAGGTTAAGGTTAAAACCCCGCATGCTGATGGTAGTTGACCAGTCGTCAGAGCCAAATACACCACCTTCGCCTACGCTGACACCAGGCAACTTGTCAATCAAGTCGTTGGTGCTGGACAGCGGCGAGCTGAATGACTTGATATCGTCATCAGTGCTGTTGTTGGCATAAGCGATACGGGCACCTACAACAGAAATGACTTCTGTTTTGTCAGCAGCGGTATCAGCGAAAGCAAACTGGCTGCTAATGGCCAGCGCCAGAATGCTAGGGGTAAAAAGCATTGAGCGTCGTAGTGTCATTGTGGTTATCTGCCTAGTTTTCAAGTCGCGCAAATTCTGTTGGCATAAGATGACGCTCATATGGCTGAATCGTTGACTTGTGGTGACATCTTGATGACGGTTTTACGACATGGTGGCCTGAACTGGCTTCAGGCTGTTTAATGGCAATACACGCCATTTTTGATGAAAGAGGATGTTTGTCATGCGTTTTAAAACTATTCGCGACTTACTTGCGCATCTCGGAGAAGCCCATCAGGCCTTGGCCAAGCTGTATCACCGGTTAACCCCGGAGGCTGACGCCGAACGAACCCGCATGATGCTGCATTATCTGGTTGAACATGAGCAGAAGCTGGCTGATGAGTTTGCCCAGTACCTGGCAGCGCACAATGACAAGCTGCTGGACACCTGGTTCGATAAAGCCCGTGACAGTGACTTTGAACAGCAACTGCGGCGCGTGAGCCTGGCGGCAACCGCGACTCAGGAAGACGTACTGGCACTGGCACTGAAGCTGGATAACCGACTGCTTGAAGACATTGAAGCGTTACTGCCATTGTGCCCGAGCGACAGCAGCCGGGAGCTGCTGAGCGACTTGGTCAAGGTCAGCCATGATCGGCAGCACCAGTTGGTACACCAAACCCAGCGTATGTATGACCTCTGAACAGCAACGCCAAAGGCCACCCGCGGGCAACCGGCTGGCCCGTATGGTGGCCTGGTGCCAGCGCCTGCCCCAGTCCTGGCAGCCTTTTTTGCTGTCGCGGCTATTCAATAGCGTAGTGAAATTTGCTGGTACGGCCGGCATTCGTATTACTCAGGCCAGCGCGCAGCGGGTGGTGGTGCAGTTACGTAACCGTCGCCGGGTACAAAACCACATCAAAGGGGTACATGCCGCGGCCATGGCGCTACTGGGGGAGACTGCCAGTGGTCTGGTATTTGGCCTCAGCGTGCCGGACGATAAAATACCGCTGCTCAAATCCATGCATGTCGATTACCTGCGCCGGGCCGAGGGCAACTTGTACGCTGAAGCCTCACTCAGTGCCGAGCAAGTTGCCACTATTGGCCGGGCCGATAAAGGTGAGTTGGAAGTGACGGTGGTGATCACCGATGACGCCGGGGAGCAGCCGCTCACGGCTCGCTATGTTTGGGCATGGGTGCCGAAAAAACGTTGATTCACCGGCAATTTAGGTGTCGGCACCGAAGCTGGTAGAAAAAGGAGCAAGCATGTCCATAAAAACATGGCTACCGTTGATTTTCTTGGTATTACTGGCCGGCTGTGCCCAGGTTACGCCGCCAATGGCGCCGTCAGCCCCAGAGCCCGCCCCAAAGAGTGATCTGAGCAATGCCATGACCGCGTTGGCTGCCACCTTGCCGGCAGGTGATATTGCCGTGGTGCGCGTCGCCAACTTTTCTGCCCAGCGGGCCGATGTCGATGCTCTGACCCAACAATTACTAACGCTGCTGGCTCGCCAGGGGCGGCAGGTAGCCGATCTGTCGGCTAAGGCCGATGCCTATGACTTACTGGGTGCCCGCCAGGCTGGCCGGACTGGTCAGCACGTATTTTTGCTATACGGGCAGATTCGTCAGGATGGTCAACACCTGCGCCTGCGGGTGATGAACCTCAGTAATGGCATCATCGTCTGGAGCCGGGAGCTGCCCTGGCCTTAACACTTAAGCCAAATCGGGCAGGCCTTTTTCGACAGCCCTTATCAAGCGCCGCTGTTGCTGATTAGGCGGGCTTGTTCCCTGGCGCTGGCGTGCCAGGGCCCATTCAATGTGTTCGGCCACCAGCGCACTGGTGTGTGCCAGCCGTGCTTCCAGTGCGGCGATAATAGCGGTATTGGCGCTGGCATTACCCAATGCTACAGCCAGATTGCGTTGCCAGCATTCAAAGCCAATTCGACGGATCGGCGAGCCTTCGGTGTTGGCCAAAAAAGTACTTTCATCCCATTGCCACAATGCCAGTAACTGCGGTGCATGCAGAGGTTGGCGTGGTGAGAAGTCGGCTTCATCGGTCATTTGTGCAAAGCGGTTCCAGGGGCAGATCAACTGGCAGTCATCACAACCGTAGATCCGGTTACCAAGCAGTGGCCGCAGCTCCACCGGTATGCTGCCTTTATGCTCAATGGTCAGGTAGGAAATGCAGCGTCGGGCGTCGACAACATAGGGCTCGACAATAGCCTGAGTGGGGCAAATGGTCATGCAGGCGACGCAGCTGCCACAGCGGTCGGCATCGGCTGGCGGGTCTATCGGCAAGGGAATATCAACCAGCAATTCGCCCAAAAAGAAAAAAGAACCGGCTTCGGGGTTAAGCAATAGGCTGTGTTTGCCGACCCAGCCCAGCCCGGCTTTGGCCGCCAGAGGCCTTTCCAAAAGCGGCGCTGAATCCACAAAGGGGCGAAACTGCAATTCGCTACAGGCTTGCTTAATGCGCTCGGCCAGTTTTTTCAGGCGCTGGCGCAAAACTTTGTGGTAGTCCCGGCCTAGCGCATAACGCGAGATATAGCCTTGCTGGTCATTGTTCAGTACCCGCGCACAGCGGGCATCAGCGGGCAGGTAGTCCATGCGGACGCTGATCACCCGCAAGGTGCCAGGTAATAACTCTGCTGGTCGGGCGCGGAGCAGGCCATGGCGGCTCATGTAACTCATCTCGCCGTGGTAGCCGGCATCCAGCCAATCCTGCAGGGCCTGTTCATGGCTGGCCAGATCAGTGTCAGTGATGCCGATCTGGGCAAAACCCAATTCCTTTCCCCAGGCTTTGATGTTGTCGGCAAGTTGGCAATAATCGATCACAAAGGTACTCCCGCTGGCGCCTGCAGAGTAGCACAGGGCCAGTAACGGCAACAGGAGCCGCAATGCTAATCCCTTTGCTTGATAGTTTGCCGCAACCGTTACCTACGGCCAGCGAGCTCAAAACTTTGGAAGTGACGCTAGCAAAGCGTCATCGGCTCAGCTTGGCGACACTGATGGAACGGGCTGGTGCAGCTGCGCTGGCGGCCCTGCAACGCCGTTGGCCTGAAGCCCGGCGGCTGCTGGTTCTGGCTGGTAAGGGCAATAATGGCGGTGATGCCTACGTGCTGGCACGCCTGGCTCTGGAGCAGGGCTGGGAGGTTACCCTGGTGGCCAGTGCGCCCCCGGCCACCCAGCTGGCAGAGGCCGCTTGCCAGCAATTTTTGGCTGCTGGGGGCGTGACGCATGCCTCGATACCGGTTGCCATCGACGCGGAGGTGGTCGTCGACGGGCTACTGGGTGCTGGCGTCAACCGGGTGCTGACAGGGCCGGTGGCACCGCTACAGCAGTGGCTGGCCAACACCTCCTTGCCGGTTCTGGCTCTGGATGTGCCCAGCGGCCTTGGCAGTGACAGTGGCCATTGGTGGGCTCAGCCATTCCAGGCCGCGGTGGTGGTGACGTTTATCTACCCCAAGGCAGGGTTGTTGACCGGTCAGGGCCGCGCCACCTGGCAACAAGCCTATCTGGCCGAACTGGGGGTAGCTGACACCCAACTGCTTGCAACTCGGCAGGCGCGCGGTTGGGCCGATTTGCAATATCTGCGGCCGCAGCGGTTGGCTACGGTCCATAAAGGCCATAGTGGCCGGGTATTGTTGGTGGGCGGTAACAGTGGCTTCAGCGGTGCCATTCGGCTGGCCGGCGAGGCGGCATTACGCACTGGCGCTGGCCTGGTTTCAGTACAGTGCCACCCCCAGTCGCAACTGGCAGTGGCTGCCGGCCGTCCGGAATTAATGGTCAAGGCTGTGCAACAGCCACAACTGCCGGCTCATGTCGATGCGGTGGTTTTGGGGCCGGGCCTGGGGCGCGACGCCTGGGCCCGCCGGGCCATGCTGCTGGCGAGTACTACACAGCCTTTGGTATTAGATGCCGATGCCCTCAATCAGTTACCTGCCGGGCAATACCACAACGCGGTGTTGACTCCTCACCCCGGCGAAGCGGCGCGCCTGCTGGGCTGTTCAGTGGCAGACGTGGAACAGGATCGCTTCGCTGCGGCTCGCACGCTTAGCCAGCGCTTTGGGGCGGTAGTGGTACTCAAAGGAGCCGGCAGTATTGTCGCGGCCGGTGCGCAGAGCTGGTTACTGGCCGTGGGCAGTGAGGCTATGGCCAGTGGCGGCATGGGTGACCTGCTTTCTGGTATCATCGGGGCATTGTTGGCTGCCGGCCTGCCGCCACAAGACGCGGCGTTGCTGGCGGTTGCTCTTCATGGTGAAGCCGGGCGACTGGCCGGCCAGGACGGGGTGATTGGCACCCTGGCCAGTGACTTACTTCCTTGGTTACGGACGTTAATGAATGATTGAAATACCCTTGCCAGATGATGAAGCCACAGTCGCATTAGGGCAGGCGCTGGCGAAGGCCCTTGGCCCCGCAATGGTGGTGTATCTGCTGGGCGATTTGGGAGCGGGTAAAACCACCCTGAGTCGTGGAGTGATACAAGGCTTGGGCCATCCCGGTCGGGTTAAAAGCCCCACCTACACGCTTGTTGAACCCTACGAACTAACCGGTGTCACAGTCTATCATTTTGATCTCTATCGGCTTTCTGACCCGGAAGAACTTGAATTTATGGGCGTGCGTGATTACTTTGGCAAAGATACGATTTGCCTGATCGAGTGGCCGCAAAAAGGTGAAGGCTTGTTGCCAACGCCGGACTTGGTGGTTGCACTGCGCTATGCTGGTAAAGGGCGCTGCGCGGCGATCAGCGCTGAGACGAACAAGGGTGCCGAGACCCTCAAGAGGTTGTCCGACACATGAAACGCTGGTTTGCCGGGTTGTTGTTGCTACTAAGCTGTTGGCCATTGTGGGCTAACAGCCTCAGTGATGTTCGTATCTGGCCCGGTAACGATAAAACCCGCGTGGTGCTGGATATGACCAGCGCGCCGCAATATCGCTTCTTTACTCTTCAACACCCGCAACGTCTGGTGGTTGATCTCAGCCATACCCAGCAAAAAGTGAAGCTGCCACTGAACGTCAGTGACTCGCCAGTGCTGAAGCGGGTGCGCACTTCCACGCCAAAATATCAGGGCAGCGTTCGTCTGGTCCTGGAGCTGGCCGCTAAAACCAAGGCGAAGTTGTTCACGCTGGCGCCGTCAGACGGTAACGGCTATCGATTGATCATTGACTTGCCCCATGGTCAGCTAACCAAAAAAAGTGCCCCAGTCAAAACCAACAAACCGGCGGCCGGGCGAGATATTGTTGTGGCAATAGATCCTGGCCATGGTGGCCATGACCCTGGCTCGATTGGCCGTCATGGCACCTATGAAAAAAATGTCACCCTGGCCATTGGCAGCAAGCTGGCTGCAGATATTAACAAGGTGCCGGGACTAACAGCGGTCATGACACGCAGTACCGACCGTTTTATTCCGGTGATGGACAGGGCCAATATTGCCCGCCAGAAAAAAGCCGACATTCTGATTTCCATTCATGCTGACTCCGTCAGTTCCAGCCAGCCTCGGGGCGCCTCGGTATGGGTGCTGAACAATAGCCGTGCCCGCCGGGTGATCGGTAAATGGGTTGGGGAAAAAGACCGCCATGCTCAGTTACTGGGCGGGGCAGCTCAGGTGTTGGAAGACACCAAGCAGGAAAAGTATTTAGCCCAGGCGCTTTTGGATATGTCGATGGATCACAGCCGCACCGTTGGCCAGGATATCGGCTCGTTGATCCTCCATGAACTGAAAAAAGTTACCCGGCTGCATAAAAACCGCCCACAACCCAATAGCTTGGGCGTACTGACGGCGCCGGATATTCCCTCGGTGCTGGTGGAAACCGGCTTTTTGTCCAACCCCAAGGAAGAGCGGGAGCTGGCCAACCGGCGTTTCCAGCAACGGGTGGCGAATGCCTTGTGTCAGGCCTTGACCGATTACTTCCGCACCTGGCCGCCACCGGGCACACTGTTTGCTCAAAAAGCCAACCAGGAACATATTGTCCGCTCCGGTGAGTCGCTTTCGGTTCTGGCCTCCCGTTACAATACCTCGGTTGCGGCCATTAAGGCGGCAAATGACCTGACCTCGGATGTGGTCAGGGTTGGTCAAAAACTCACCATACCGTCATCCTGATGCCAATACAGATTTTACCGACCCGACTGGCCAACCAGATTGCTGCCGGTGAAGTGGTCGAGCGCCCGGCGTCGGTCGTCAAAGAGCTGGTAGAAAACAGCATTGATGCCGGCGCAGACCGCATTGAAGTAGATATTGAGAAAGGGGGGCAGCGACTGATCCGGGTACGTGATAACGGCGCCGGTATTGCCGGCGAGCAGTTAACTCTGGCGTTGTCCCGCCATGCCACCTCGAAGATTGCCACCTTGGATGACCTGGAACGTATTATGTCCATGGGTTTTCGGGGGGAAGCGCTGGCATCCATTTCATCCGTTTCCCGACTGACGCTAACTTCTAAAACTGTCGATGCCGACAGTGCCTGGGCCGCTCAGGCCGAAGGCCGGGAGATGAACGTCAGGATCACCCCTGCTGCGCACCCGCAGGGCACTACGGTTGAAGTGCATGACCTTTTTTTCAATACCCCGGCGCGGCGTAAATTCTTGCGGGCAGAAAAAACCGAATTTGCCCACATCGATGACGTGGTGCGGCGTATAGCCCTAGGCCAGCCCGGGGTCAGCCTGGTTTTGCGGCATAACCAGAAAACCTTGCGTCAGTATCCGGCTGCCAGTGGCGACGGCCGCAACCGCCTGGCGGCGGTGTTTGGCCAGCAGCAGTGCCAGCAGTTACTGGCCATTGATAATCAGCACCGGGAGCTGCGCCTGCATGGTTGGGTGGCACAGGCTCCTCGCCAGCACCCCGATATGCAGTACTGCTACGTTAATGGCCGAACGATGAAAGACAAGGTCATCAACCATGCGGTGCGTGAAGCCTTTGGTAACCAGTTGCTGGACGGTTTGCATGGCGGTTTTGTGTTGTATCTGACACTGCCGCCAGAGCAGGTGGATGTGAATGTGCACCCCGCTAAGCATGAAGTGCGCTTTCATGACGCCCGCTTGGTGCATGACTTTATCGTCAAAGCGCTGCAAGACGTGCTGGCCCCTCGCCAAGAACAGCAACAGCCGACAACCTGGCAAGGCAGCGATTACCCCAATGCCCGGCCCCGTGCCAGCACTGGCTATGGGCCGAGTACCGGCGCGCCGGCTAATCGCCATCAGGTGCAAGAAGCGCTGGCGGACTTCGCCCGTTGGCAGGCTAGTAGCCAAGTTACTGAAATACCTGAGCAAACCTCAATACAACCAGCTTCTGGCCAACCGATGCACCTGGAACAGGGGCGCTATCTGGTGGTCTCCTGGCAACAACAGTTAGTGGCTGTTGACTTATGGCCCCTGGCGGCGGCGGAGCAGATCAACCGCCTGCGGCAAAAAGCACCGGCACAACCGTTACTGCTGCCGGTGACAGTCAGTGTCGACCCTGAGTTGAGCCAACTGTTACAGAACGACCCTCACTGGCCCCGGGAACATGGCATGGAGCTGCATGTGCCCACTGACGGTAAGGTGATGGTCAAAGCGGTGCCGGCGCCGCTGCGTGAGCTGGATGTCAGCCAGTGGCTGCCGGTGTGGTTGGCACATCGCGACGATCCCTGGCCCGCTTTGAGTGCATTACTTGGCCAGCTATCCCGCAAACTACGCTGGGCTGAGGCCATGACGCTGTGGCATAACCTTGACGACGATCAACGCCAGCAGGCTGCCCGGACCCTGCCACTGGCCAGCTGGCTGGAGCAGCAACCATGAGCTTACCGGTAGTGATGATCATGGGGCCGACAGCCTCGGGCAAAACCGAGCTGGCGATGGCGCTCGCCGACACGCGGCCCTGTGAGTTAATAAGCGTTGACTCGGCGCTGATTTACCGCGGCATGGATATCGGTACCGCCAAACCCAGTGCCGAGGAACTGGCTCGTTATCCGCACCATCTAGTGGATATTCGCGACCCGGCCCAAAGCTATTCGGCCGCCGATTTTGTTGCCGATGCACAACCGCTTATCGAGCAGGCGCTGGCCGCTGGCCGCTTACCGGTACTGGTGGGCGGTACCATGATGTACTTCAAGGCTCTGCTTGAGGGGTTGTCACCATTGCCGCAAGCTAATCCGGAAGTACGCCATGACATTGAGCAGCGGGCCGCCCAATTAGGCTGGGAAGCTCTGCACCAGCAACTGGCTGCCATAGATCCGGTGGCGGCGGCACGCATTCATGCCAATGACCCCCAGCGGCTCTCACGGGCGCTGGAAGTCTATGAAATCAGTGGCAAAACCTTGACTGAATTAACCCAGCAACCGGGCCAGCCGTTCACCTGGCGATCAGTTCAGGTCGCTATCATGCCGTCAGACCGTGCGCTACTGCGCCAACGTATTCGCCAGCGCTTTGAGCTGATGATGGCGCAAGGGTTGCTGGATGAAGTCCGGGCGCTGTACCAACGGGCCGATTTAAATCTGGGCCTACCTTCGGTGCGCTGCGTAGGATACCGTCAGCTTTGGGAGTATCTGGACGGTCATTGCAGTCTTGAAGAAGCTGTAGAAAAAGCCATCATTGCCAGTGGCCAGCTGGCGAAAAGGCAAACAACCTGGCTCAATGGTTGGAAATGGCCGCTACTACGTTTGGAAACTGCTGCAAAAGACAACTTGCAACAGCTTTTATGTGAACTAGATCCCGCTTGAAGGATGGTTCATACTAGGCGCTGAGGCTGTCTAATCAGTTGAAATAACAATCCAAAACACAATAAGGAAAATCGACATGGCTAAGGGGCAATCTTTGCAGGATCCTTTCCTGAATGCGCTGCGCAAGGAACGCATACCCGTTTCCATTTACCTGGTTAACGGCATCAAATTGCAAGGCCAGGTTGAGTCATTTGATCAATTTGTCGTATTGCTGAAGAACACAGTCAGCCAGATGGTTTACAAACATGCCATTTCCACTGTGGTTCCAGCCCGTCCTGTCTCCATGCACCAGTATACTGGTGGTGCCAACAGCGGCAGCAGTGACGAAAACGCCTGATTTAACATTTTGAGGTAACGCTTGTTTGACCGTTATGAAGCAGGCGAACAGGCTGTACTGGTACATGTCGACTTTACCAATGAGTCCGAACGTGAGGATCTCGACGAGCTGAAAATGCTGGCCGATTCTGCGGGCGTGGCGACTCTTGGGGTCGTAACAGCCCGTCGTCCGGCTCCCCATCCCAAATACTATATCGGTACCGGCAAAGCCGAAGAGGTTGCCGAATCAGTGCAGGCGCTCGGTGCCGAACTGGTGATCTTTAACCATGCGTTGAGCCCGGCTCAGGAACGTAACCTGGAAAAACTGTTTCAGTGTCGCGTGCTGGATCGTACTACCCTGATCCTGGATATTTTTGCCCAGCGGGCCCGCACTCACGAAGGTAAGTTGCAGGTGGAGCTGGCACAGCTCAAGCACCTGTCGACACGGCTGGTGCGCGGCTGGACGCACCTGGAGCGGCAAAAAGGCGGTATCGGCCTGCGCGGTCCGGGGGAAACGCAGCTGGAAACCGACCGCCGGTTACTGCGTGATCGCATCAACCATATCCAAAAACGCCTGGAAAAAGTGGCCAAGCAGCGTGAACAGGGGCGCCGGGCCCGGAGCCGCCGGGAAGTACCGACCTTGTCACTGGTTGGTTATACCAACGCCGGTAAGTCCACTTTATTCAATGCTCTGACGCAATCGGGCGTTTATGCGGCAGATCAGCTGTTTGCCACCTTGGATCCGACCCTGCGCAAGCTGCAACTGGACGATGTCGGCCCAGCGATTCTGGCTGATACGGTCGGCTTTATACGCCATTTGCCCCATGATCTGGTGGCGGCTTTTAAAGCCACGCTGGAAGAAACCCGCGAAGCCAGCTTACTCCTACACGTGGTAGATGCGGCCGACGAGCGGGCCAGTGAAAATACCGAGCAGGTACAGGCGGTGCTCAAGGAAATTGAAGCTGACGAAGTACCGGTGCTGATGGTCTACAACAAGCTGGACAAACTGGATGACGTAGCGCCGCGTATAGACCGGGATGATGAAGGGCTGCCAAAGGCTGTGTGGCTGTCGGCGCAGCGAAACGAAGGCCTGAGTTTATTACTGCAAGCGCTCAGTGAACGTTTGGCGGAACAGATAGTGGCGGTGACGCTGGTTTTGCCCCCGGCAAACGGTAAATTACGTGCGGCACTTTTTGCGCTGAACGCTGTTGTCGGTGAGCAAATTGATGAACAAGGTAACTGGCACCTGGCGGTGCGGTTACCGGAGCGGGATTGGCAACGCCTGGACAAGCAGTATGACGGCCACCTGGCTGGCTTTATCGTCCCCGAGGCTGCTGATAAAGTGTTGCATTAACGAAGCATAGAGTGGGAGAACACCATGGCCTGGAATGAACCGGGTAATAACAAAGACAAGGACCCGTGGGGTAAACCCCGGGGCCAGGATCAGGGCCCACCTGATTTTGACGAGCTGATGAAAAAGCTTGGCTCGCGCATGGGCGGCGTCTTTGGCGGCGGCAAAGGCAGCGGCGGCTTTTCCTGGGGGGCGCTGATGGTGGCGCTGGTACTGGTGGTTGCGGTCTGGGCGTTGTCCGGTTTTTACACCATTAAAAATGCCGAACAGGGTGTAGTACTGCATTTAGGTAAGTACTCACAAACTGTGCAGTCAGGCCTGCACTGGAAGCCGACCTTTATCGACAAGGTCTACCCGGTAGATACCCGTACTGTCCGTTCTATGCCGTCGTCCGGTTTTATGCTGACCAAAGATGAAAACGTGGTTCGGGTTGAAATTGAAGTGCAGTACAAGGTCACCGACCCTCGCGCTTATCTTTTTAATGTCACCAACTCCGTGGACTCTCTGAGTCAGGCGGTTGATGCCTCACTGCGCTACGTGGTTGGCCACACCACTATGGATGACATTCTTACCACTGGCCGGGAACAGGTGCGCCGTGACACCTGGGACCTGATTGAAAAAACCATTGCTCAATACAACCTGGGCGTGGAAATTCAGGACGTCAACGTCTTGGGCGTGCGGCCACCGGAAGAAGTCAAGGCCGCCTTTGACGATGCCATTGCCGCTAAAGAAGATGAACAGCGTTATATCCGCGAAGCACAGGCCTATGCCAGTGAGGTTGAGCCTATTGCCCGTGGTAAAGCCATTCGTATTAATCAGGAAGCGGAAGCCTACAAGCAGCAGGTTACCCTGAAAGCTCAGGGTGAAGTGGCGCGCTTTGATAAGCTGCTGCCGGAATACGAGGCGAGCCCGAAAGTTACGCGTGAGCGTATCTATCTGGAAACCATGGAAAAAGTACTGAGTAGCACGTCAAAAGTTTTGGTGGATTCTGATGCCAGCAACATGCTGTACCTGCCGCTGGATAAAATTCTGGAGCATCAACGTAATGATACTCAGCCGCGCGGTGATGAACTCAGTGAAATTCAACAGCGCCGTGGTACCGGCAGCACCACACCGAGCCCGGATGCCGGCGCCCGATCCGTCAATCGCAGCAGCGGCCGTAGTGGGAGGAACTAAGCCATGAAACGACTTTTTGTAATTGTTGTCGTGCTGGCCGCCCTGCTGGCGGTGAGTTCTCTGTTCGTTGTTTCCGAGGGCGAGCGGGCTTTGGTGCTACGTTTCCAGCGGGTACTGACCGATACCAATGGTAAGCCGGTGGTATTCAAGCCGGGCCTGCATTTTAAGGTACCGCTGATCGACAGCGTGCGTATGCTCGATGCCCGTCTGCAGAGCGTCGAAGGAGAGCAGGATCGTTTTGTCACCTCCGAGAAAAAGGATCTGATAGTCGATTCTTATGTGAAGTGGCGTATCAATGATTTCGGTAAGTATTACGATGCCACCAACCGCGGTAATCTGAATACGGCTGAAAATCTGCTCAAGCGTAAAATCAACAACGCCCTGCGCAGTGAATTCGGTACCCGGACCATCACCGATATTGTTTCGGGTGAGCGTTCCGAAGTCATGGCTGACGCCCTCAAGCAGGTAAAAGAAAGCGCTAAAGAGTTGGGTATTGATGTTATTGATGTGCGGGTCAAACAAATTAACCTGCCGACAGAGATCTCCAACTCCATCTTTAACCGGATGCGGGCAGAGCGTAATGCGGTGGCGAAAAAGCACCGTTCTGAAGGTAAAGAAAAAGCAGAAGAGATCCGCGCCAACGTCGATGCCAAAGTAACGGTGCTGATTGCCGATGCCGAGCGTAAGGCCCGTACCATGCGTGGCGAAGGGGATGCCAAAGCCGCCGAAATTTACGCCAAGGCATATAAGCGTGATCCGCAGTTCTTTTCCTTCTTGCGAAGCATGGAAGCCTACAAGCGCAGCTTTAACAGCAAGAGCGATGTGCTGGTGCTCAAACCGCAAGACAGTGACTTCCTGCATTACATGAACCACATGAACGATAAAAAATAATGAAAAAGCCCGGCTTGCCGGGCTTTTTGTTGGATAAGCCATGTTAAAAAAACACTATTCGCAGTTTTTGCAGCATCATCAGGGTCAACAGCACTATGCCTGCCATAGCCACCATTTTTGGCCTGATGTCACCCGTCAGGCGCAACTGGATTATTGGGACGATAGTGCCCGTTTAGCTGATGAAAAGTGGCAGTACTTTTTTACTGACAAAGTACCGGCAGCGCAGCGTCATATTGCTGCCATTCTCAACTTGCCAGCGCCGGAACAACTGGCCTTTGCTCCCAATACTCATGAATTTGTTGTCAGGCTGTTTTCCTGCCTGCCGACTGGCCGCCGAGCGCGAGTGTTGACCACTGATAGTGAGTTCCACTCTTTTACCCGGCAAAGCCGACGACTGGCAGAAGCCGGCCTCATTGAGCTGACGGTTGTCCCCACCTTGCCGTTGGCGAGCTTTGAGCAGCGTTTTGCGGAGCAGGCGGCAACAGGGGGCTGGGATATGGTGTTCTGCAGCCAGGTCTTTTTTAACTCCGGCTTTGCAATTACTGATATGCCCGCGCTGGTGGCGGCGGTGCCGGACCCGGAAACCCTGATTGTTATTGACGGCTATCACGGCTTTTGTGCCATCCCCACGGATTTGTCGGCTATTGCCGGGCGAGTGTTTTACCTCGCCGGCAGCTATAAATATGCCCAAGGCGGTGAAGGCTGCTGTTTTCTGGCGGTGCCTCCGGGTTGTCAGTTAAAACCACGCAATACCGGCTGGTATGCCGAGTTTGGAGCCTTGGAAGCGGGGCGCAGTGAGCAGGTGGCTTTTGCTGAAGGAGGGCAGCGTTTCGCCGGAGCAACGTTTGATTTTACCGCCCTGTACCGCCTACTAGCGGTAATGGCATGGTGGCAGCGCGATGGCATTAGCGTCGAGGCTATTCATCACCATGTACAGCAATTGCAGCAGCATTTTCTGGCTGAATTAGAGGCAACGGGCTGCCAGCAGCTGCAACGTTGTCAGCTATTGGCCAACGATCTGCAGCATCATGGCCACTTTCTGACGTTTGCTTTGGAAGATGCCGACACTACGGCGGCGCTGGCGCGCTTTCTGCGTGATCAGGGCATATTGACTGATTATCGCGATAACCGCCTGCGTTTTGGTTTTGCGCCTTACATGGAACTTGCCGATATCGACTTGTCTGCGCTGGCGGGGCGATGAGTAGCACTTTGTTCTGGCAACTGCTGGCGTTATGGCTGGTATTGGAAGGGGTTGGCCCGGCGCTGATGCCTCGTCAGTGGCAGCAATTTATGCGCCAGCTAGCTGAACAAAAAGCTTCTGTGATCAGGCAAATAGGCTTGGTGATGGTGATCTTGGGCGGTCTCTTGGCTTGGCTGGTGAAACATTAGGCTTAAATCCGCTGTGGGTTTTCTGATAAAATCCCGTTTTAACCAGCTATCCATAAAATACGATGGGCAAAAATGTGGTGGTCCTCGGCACTCAGTGGGGTGACGAAGGCAAAGGTAAAGTTGTCGACCTGCTAACAGACAAAGCGGCTTATGTTGTGCGCTATCAAGGCGGCCATAATGCCGGTCATACCCTGGTGATTGACGGTGAAAAGACCGTTTTGCACCTGATCCCTTCCGGTATTCTTCGCGACAATGTGCAGTGCCTGATTGGTAACGGTGTGGTTTTGGCACCGGATGCGCTGATGCGAGAAGTGGCCATGCTCGAAGAAAAGGGCGTACCGGTCAAATCTCGGCTGAAAGTTTCCGAAGCCTGCCCACTGATCCTCAAATGCCATGTAGCGATTGACCAAGCCCGTGAAAAGGCCCGTGGCAATAAAGCCATTGGTACTACTGGCCGCGGTATTGGCCCTGCTTATGAGGACAAGGTTGCCCGTCGCGGCTTGCGGGTCGGTGATCTGTTCCACCCTGAGCGCTTTGCCGAAAAACTCAAGGAAGTGCTGGATCACCATAACTTCATGCTGACCCAATACTTCCAGCAGGAGCCGGTCTCTTACGAGGAAACCCTGGCAGAAGCCATGGCGGTTGCCGAGTACCTCAAAGACATGACCGTGGATGTAACCGACTTGCTGGATAAAGCCCGCAAAGCCGGTGAGCCGATCCTCTTTGAAGGGGCTCAGGGCACCTTGCTTGACATTGACCACGGTACTTACCCTTATGTGACCTCCTCTAATACCACCGCCGGTGGCGTGGCCACAGGTAGCGGTTTTGGTCCTTGTCACCTTGATTATGTGCTGGGCATCGTCAAGGCCTATACCACCCGTGTTGGTGGTGGTCCGTTCCCAACGGAACTGGACTGTGAAGTCGGCCATCACCTGGGTACGGTTGGTAAGGAATTTGGCGCCACAACAGGCCGCAAACGCCGTACTGGCTGGTTTGACGCTGTGGTGATGCGCCGTGCCGTACAAATCAATTCCATCACCGGTTTCTGCCTGACCAAACTGGATGTACTGGATGGTTTGGAAACAGTGAAAATCTGTACGGCCTATCGGATGCCGGATGGCAAAGTGGTTGATGTACCGCCGCTGGCAGCAGAGGACTTTGATGGCATTGAACTCATCTATGAGGAAATGCCGGGCTGGAGCGAAAGCACTGTTGGTGCCACCAGTATTGATGCTTTGCCGGCTAATGCGGTTGCTTACATCAAGCGCATTGAAGCGCTAACTGGCGTGCCGGTAGATATTATTTCAACCGGCCCTGATCGGGTTGAAACCATGATCCTGCGTCACCCTTTCGCCTGATAACTGTTAGTTTTAGGCAATAAAAAAACGCCCCGTTAGGGGCGTTTTTTTATATCTGGCGGCCAGGGAGGACCGCCAGGGTTTTACTTAGAAGCGCAGTTGGTATTCTACTGCCCAGTAGGTGCCGATGGCGGCGCCCGGGTAGGCAAAGATGTTGTAGAACGGCCAACCGGTTTCTGTCGGATCGTACGGCGGTTTTTCGTTAGTCAGGTTAACAATGTTCAGGTAAATCGCATTGTTCTTGTCGATGGAATAACCCGCAGTGAAGTTGTAGGTTGTCCAGGCGCTGGTTCTGGCGACACCGTCAGAATAGCGTTCACCGTCAGTGTTGAACTGTGACCGATAAGGCACACCACCAACGCGCTTATAGTACAGCGTCAGCGACACGTCATTGTAATCCCAACCCAGCGACGCATTGAGCTTGGAGCGCGGCGTCTTATACGAAGCATCATTGCGGTAATCGACAAGCTCGTCAGTTTCCAATGCTTTGTACTTATAGGTTGAGGTGAGCGTCCAGTTACTGTCAAAGCGGAAGTTGCCGTATTGCTCAGTGGCGTAGTTGTAACGCAGGTTCACGTCCCAACCAGACCACTCCAGCACGGAGTTGTTGAACGGCGTAATATTGACTGCCTTGATAGAGCCAGCCAGATCGCCGTCGGTGTAACGCTCGATTTTGCTGTAAGCACGTTGACATTCGCCTGAGTTTGGATCTTTTTGGCCAGTGTTGCAGCGATACTCTGTTTCCAGCAGGCCATCAACAGATTCATCCAGAACGATGTCTTCCAGGCGCAGGCGAGTGTAATCAACGGTCATTGACAGGTTATCAATGGGCTCCCACACCAGGCCGATGGTTTTGTTCAGACCGGTCTCTTCTTTCAGATCTTTCGAGCCAGAACGCCAGCCACGGATCTGAATCCGATCACACTGGTTCTGATCCAATGAACCACAAGTGGTGTAGTCATAGGCGTTGGTATAGAAACCAGAGCGGTCGGCAAACACATAGTGCATGTCTGGCGCCCGGAAGCTTTGGCCAACACTGCCGCGGAACTTCAGGGACTTCATCACCGAGTAGGTGAAGCCAAATTGCGATGACAGACGGCCACCGATATCAGTGCTGTTATCGTCGTACTTGTCGTAACGGGAGGCAATGTTGAAGTCCAGGCCTTCAATCACGGGCACCAGGAACTCCACACCGACAGCGGAACGGTTACGGTCACCACCACCTTCAGTACCAGTTAGGCCATACCAGCCGTGCCCGGTCTCATCGAGAGTACGGTCATCCAGGGTAATGTTATAACCCTGGCGGTTGAACTCAGCCATGGCAGAGAACTGTAATGGGCCAGCCGGCAGCTCGAACAGGTCGCCTGAAATAGAGACGTTAAAAGTGCGAGAGTAGGACTTCGAATCCTGCTTCTGGACACCCAGCATGTCATTACGCTCGGCATCCGTGATGGGGTCATACAGGCCCAGTTTCGGATTTACCGGGTAGTAGACACCGTAATCCGGCAGGTAATCGCCCAGGAAGTACTCGGAGACTTTTTCTTCCTTGAGCCAATCACGACGGGTTTTGAATTTGATTTCACTGTCAGTGAAATAGGCTTCCCAGTCATAGGCACCACCAATTTGCCCCTTCAGGCCCATGGTCACGTTCACTGCATCAGTAGTGAAGTTACCTTTTTTCGGCGCCAGTTCTTCCGGGGTGAAAATGCGTTGCCACAGTTCATAGGTAGAGGTTTGCGGATTGAAGACATACTCACTGATGAAGTGACGGAAGCCTTCATTGTAGTTTTTAGAGCCCACATACATGACATCAGCAAAGCCGGTCAGGGTATCGCTAAAGTCGTAGTGGCCGGTTAGAAAGGCGCCGTACTGCTTACGACGGTTTTGCAGGCTGTATTCGCCTACACCATCATAGCCACAGTACATCCCTTTACCGGGGCGCTCGGTGTATTCGTAGCCAGTACCGGAGTTTTGGCAAGCCGCAGCACCCGGGTCAATGTATTGGCCAGTAAAGTAGTCCATGCGCAGGATGCCACGGGTCAGGTAGTTTACCCCGGCCGGGCCGTCATCTACTGAGTTCAGCCAGGAACGGTCTTTACCGGTAATGATGTCCTGATCAAAGTACTGCGCTGCAAAGGTCAGGTGATATTTGCTGCCGGCGGTGCCGGTAACAAACTGCAGCCGGCGGGTGTCGCCACCACCGTCACGGGTGGTACCGAAGCGAGCATTGATTTGGCTGTAATCCACATCCTTTTTCAGGATGATATTGATAACGCCTGTTACAGCATCAGAGCCGTAAATTGCCGAAGCACCGCTGTTAAGAATTTCGATGCGTTCAACAGCCGCTGACGGGAAGTTGGCCAGGTTTACAAAATTGGATTGGCCGTTATAGGGGGTGGGGTTTTCTGCCACCCGGCGGCCATTGACCAGTACCAGTACATAGCCGGGACCGAAGTCACGTAAGCTGATGGTTTGCGCATCGGGGGTGAAGCCACCTTGCGAGCCAAATTCTTCACCCTGGGTTGTACCAATGTTGGTGGACAAGTCTTTCAGAGCGTCAAAAACAGTTTGCTGGCCTTTGTCCAGCATGTCTTTGGCGGTAATGACGGTGATGTTGGACACACCTTCGATATCGGTACGCTTGATGCGGCTACCGGTGACCTCAATGCGTTCAACTTTTTTCTCGTCTTTTTTCTTGGCTTCGTCTTGTGTGTCATCAGCAGCCAAGGCGGCCATGCTGTATGACCCGGCACCCAGCAGCAAAGCCAACTGCACGGCGCGGGCGATTTTTTGTTTATCAATCATGTCGAATCCCTGGATAGTCCTTGCAACAAATTGCAATGATATTTCTTTCAAAGAAGAAACTTAAATGCAACAAATGGCTGTGAAAAAAAAGTTAAAACGTGACCTCAATTAAAGAAATAGCCTGTTCAGCCGTTAAAGATGAGTCGGAAGAGGTGAAAACATCATGATGCTAGAAATCTTGTTGATATCCGGGTTGTTATCTGCAAGCGGGGCGGCGCCAACAGTAGCGGATACTACTCCTGTGGCAGTTCAGGAGCCGGCATCTACTACTGCACCAAAAAGTAACCCTGATGTTAATTCAGTTGTTGCGGCAAAAACGCCAGTTGTTAAAGCGCCCTCAGCCGCTAAGCAGGAGTCCACTGCTGCAACGGTTAACGGGCCTTCCGATACCGCTAAACAAGAACCGGCAACATCAACCAATGCTGCAATACAACCAAAGGCAACTGCATCCAAACCGGCTGTCGCGCCGACGAGCATTACGGCCAGCAAAGATGATGCCGGTCTCAAGCCGATACAGGTTTACAGCCAGGATGAACTTTTGGATTTGATTGCCAAAAACCATCAGCTGCGGCGGGTGAAAGCGGATGATTGCCAGTTGGTGCAGGATATTCAGGCGCGTGCCTCGGTAGCCAAGATCCCTTCCTATCAATTCTTGTGGGGCGATATGCTGGCACACGGGGTTTGTGTCAAAAGCAACGTCACCCAGGGCCTTAACTATTTGCAAAAAGCCGCCGATCAGGGCTTGCCTGAAGCCATGGAACAGCTGGGGCGCTACTACGCCACAGGGCAATGGGTACAGCGCGATTACCCTCGTGCCATGGCGCTGCTACGTATGGCTACCCGTGATCACAACATCAAGGCAGCACTGCGATTTGCTGATCTTGCCAGTCGTGGCCATGGTATTCCTCAGGATAAGGCCCTGGCCTATAGGGTGTTGAAAGATGCCGTGATTACGGATCGGCGTCAGCATTATCGGGCCGCTTTACTGATCAAAAAACTACAGGGGCAACTGCCGCCGTCAGTGCTGGCCA
Source organism: Gallaecimonas aegicerasi (assembly GCF_045291545.1). Classification (GTDB taxonomy): domain Bacteria; phylum Pseudomonadota; class Gammaproteobacteria; order Enterobacterales; family Gallaecimonadaceae; genus Gallaecimonas. Next base: position 2,324,953 of record NZ_CP149514.1, on the reverse strand, counting down.
ACTTAACGCCGTTAAAATAACCGTACTGCCCCCTGCCCAGCACCGGCCTCGACTGCGTATAATAAGCGCAACACTTGCTAACGAGGTCGCTATGCGCGAACCCATCAAGGATCCTTTCGCTGAACGCGAGGCGCAGCGTTACGATAATCCCATTCCCAGCCGTGAAGCCATATTGGAGCTGATGCGAGAACTGGGCAAACCGCAGAGTCTGCGGGCCATGATCAGCCACCTGCAACTGAATGATGAAGAGCAACAAGAAGGGTTGCGGCGGCGCCTGCGAGCCATGGAGCGTGATGGTCAGCTGGTCTTTACCCGGCAAAAAGCCTATGCCCTGACCGAACGTATGGATTTGCTCAAAGGCAGAGTGCAAGGGCACCCGGATGGTTTTGGCTTTGTCAAAATCGAGGGCGGTGATGATCTCTACCTCTCCCACAGCGAAATGTACAAGGCCTTCAGTGGCGATTTGGTGCTGGCGCAGCCCACCCGCACAGACAAGCGTGGCCGGGTTGAAGGGCGCATAGTTCGGGTACTGGAGCCGCGTTCGTCACAGCTGGTAGGGCGTTATTTCCGTGATGATGGGATTGGCTTTGTGGTGCCCGATGACCGCCGTATCGCCCAGGATATTTTGATCCCCGACGAAGCACGCAATGGTGCCCGGGCCGGGCAGGTGGTCGTGGTTGAACTGACCCAGCGCCCCAGTGCCCGGTTCAGCCCGGTAGGGAAAATCAGCGATATTCTCGGTGAGCATATGGCGCCGGGCATGGAAATCGAAATTGCTTTGCGTAATCACGACTTGCCCCACAGTTGGCCGGCTGAAGTCAAAGTAGAGATCGCCGGGCTCAGTGACGAGGTTGCCGAAGCTGACAAAACCGGGCGGGTCGACTTACGCCACTTGCCGCTTGTGACCATTGACGGTGAAGACGCACGCGACTTTGATGACGCTGTATATGCCGAGGCGAAAAAATCCGGCGGCTGGCGCTTGTGGGTGGCTATTGCTGATGTTTCGCACTATGTCCGTAACGGCAGCGCCCTGGATAAAGAAGCCTATAACCGCGGTAACTCGGTGTACTTCCCATCTCAAGTGATCCCGATGTTGCCGGAGATCCTGTCCAATGGCCTGTGCTCATTGAACCCGGAAGTAGACCGCCTCTGTATGGTGGCGGAGATGACGGTTTCTGACAAAGGCAAGCTGTCAGGGTTTCAGTTCTACCCGGCAGTGATGCACTCAAAAGCGCGGCTGACGTACACCAAAGTCCAGGCCATGCTTGATGGTGATAAAACGCTGCGTGAACAGTACCAGCCAGTCTTAGGCCCCATCGAAGAACTGCACTGTTTGTTCCAAGCCCTCAAGCATGCCCGCCATCAGCGCGGAGCCATTGAGTTTGAAACCCAGGAAACCAAGTTTCAGTTCAATGCCGAACGCAAAATTGAAAAAGTTCTGCCGGTGCATCGGGTCACGGCGCACATGATCATTGAAGAGTGCATGATCCTGGCCAATGTGGCGGCCGCCAAGTTTGCTCAGAAGCACAAAGTACCGGTGCTCTACCGGGTGCATGACTTGCCGGACGAAGAAAAGATAGCCAGCTTCCACCAGTTTATTGCCGAGCTGGGATTGCGCATGGACGGGGGCTTGGAGCCAGAGCCGCGCCACTTTACCGCCTTGCTGGAAAAACTGGCTGGGCGCCCTGATGCTGAGCTGATCCAGACCATGCTGCTGCGCTCCATGAAACAGGCGATTTACGAACCGGATTGCCGTGGTCACTTTGGCCTGGCGCTATCTGCCTATGCGCACTTCACCTCTCCCATTCGCCGTTACCCGGATCTGTTGCTGCACCGTGCCATCAAGGCGGTGTTTGCTCGCCAGCAGCAAGCTGAGGCGGCTGGCGGTGTGCTCTACAGCGAAGAACAGATGCACAGCATGGGTGAGCACTGTTCAATGACCGAACGCCGCGCAGATGACGCTACCCGGGAAGTCAGTGACTTTCTTAAATGCGAATACATGCAAGACCACGTTGGTGACGTCTTTAGTGGTGTCGTGTCATCGGCCACCACCTTTGGTCTTTTTGTGCGTCTCAATGACTTGTTGATTGAAGGCTTGGTGCATGTCACCAGCCTGGAAAACGACTATTACCATTTCGACCCTGTGCAGCAGGCCTTGGTTGGGGAGCGCTCCGGCAAACGCTACCGTCTGGGCGACACACTGATGGTGCGGGTGGCGGCGGTGAACTTGGAGTCACGTAAAATTGATTTGATGCTGGCGGACAGCGCGCCAAAAGCTAAAAAGTCAGTTCGTGAGAACCTTAAAAGCGGCAAGGTCACCAGCAAAAAAGGCAAAAAAAGTGCGGCAGAAGTGGTGTCGGACAGCTTTGCCAAGAAAAAAGGCAAGCGTAAGCCTAATAAACAGAAAGGTCATAAATGAGTCAGGAGTGGATTTTTGGTATTCACGCAGTGGCGGGCACTTTAGCCCGTCACCCACAAAACATGCTGCGCGTCTGGGTTGCTCGGGAACGTCAGGATCAACGCCTGGGTGACTTGATTGCGCAAGTTCAGGATATTGGCGTCAGTGTTGAGTGGGTTGCCCGCAAGACCTTGGATGACAAAGCCAAAGGGGCTACTCACCAGGGGGTCATGGCTGAGGTCAAAGTGGCTGCTGCCCTGCGTGAAAAGCAGTTGCCGGCGCTACTGGCAGAGGTCGAACGGCCACTGGTTCTGGTACTCGATGGTGTCACTGACCCGCATAACCTCGGGGCCTGTTTGCGCAGTGCTGATGCGGCCGGGGCCTGCGCGGTCATAGTACCGAAGAATAACTCGGCGTCCCTGAATGCTACGGTACGCAAAGTGGCCTGCGGCGCCGCCGAAACGGTGCCTCTGGTTGAGGTAACAAACCTGGCCCGCACCCTGCGTCAGCTCAAAGAACTGGGCTTATGGATTGTGGGGACGGCCGGGGAAACTGAGCAGACTCTGTTTGATGCTGAGCTGCAAGGGCCGTTGGCGCTGGTGATGGGGGCCGAAGGCTCAGGGATGCGGCGACTGACCCGTGAGCACTGCGATCAGTTGGTGGCCATCCCCATGGCCGGCCTGGTCTCCAGTCTCAATGTCTCGGTTGCCACTGGCGTCTGTTTATTTGAAGCGGTGCGCCAGCGTCAGAAGGTATAGAGCAGATTCAGTGTCGACAAGGTGTCGTAGCGTGACTTGTCCGGGTCGACATTGCTGGTATAGCGGTAATAAAAGCCCAGCTTTAATGCCAGGTCGTCCCACAGTTGATTGGTAAAAGACGCGTCCAGGGAACCGGTGGTGTTACGACTGCCGGTTTCCAGCTGAATACCGGTGTTAAAGCGGGTGCGCTCGTGAATTCGCCGCTCGTACTTTAAAACCGTCCGTATAATGGCTTCACGATTGTCGCTTTCCGGACTGCCCTTTGGGGCTATTTGCAGACGGTAACCGGGGCTCATTTCAAACTTCAAGGTCGTGAAGTCACGGTTAATCAGAGTGGTACCCAGGCCGGTTGATAGCACCGTTTCCGACAGGTAAGAGCCAAAGCGGTCATACAATTCAGAGCCGCGTAAAAACAAATAGTAATTAGGCCAGAATTTGCCATCAGACTGCAGTTCCAGCTTGTAGCGTTCGGCGCTGGTAGAGTTTTTATCGCGAGAAAAGTTGGAGCTGAATGTCGCCTCGTGGTGAGTGCGGGAGGTATCCAGATCGACTTTGAGCCGGGTGTTGTAAGTTTCCACCTGGGTGTTACCACGGGCCAGTGACAGCCCCACTTCGGCCTCTGCCCCCCAGCGGTAGTCGGCCTGTCTTTTGCCATAGTACGGTGGCACCAACGCCCAGGCTGGCAGACTCAGCAGCAAAGACAACAAGATAACGACGCGTGGCATGGGCATTACATCTCCTTCAGCGAAGCCGCCATTTTAACGGGCTTTACGGCACAGATCTGCCTTGTCTGGCTACCATTCGTCCTGTAAACTCTGGCCCCTTATCTCAGTCGTTGTACTTTTGTTCTCCTTGCCTCCCTACCGGATGGCGACTGGCCGGGCTGTGAGGCTACTAACCCGTAAGGAGCAATCATGCGTCATTACGAAATCGTGATCATGGTCCACCCTGATCAAAGCGAACAGGTTCCGGGCATGATCGAGCGCTACACCGGTGTCGTCAAAAATGGCGGCGGTGAAGTGACTCGCCTGGAAGACTGGGGCCGCCGTCAACTGGCTTACCCAATCAACAAGCTGCACAAAGCTCACTACGTTCTGATGAACGTTGAAGCGACTCAAGAGACCGTTGATGAACTGGAAAGCACTTTCCGTTTCAACGACGCCATCCTGCGTCACGCCATCATGCGCACCAAGCACGCTGTTTCCGAGCCGTCTGTTATGGCCAAAGCCAAAGAAGACCGTCGTGAGCGTCGTGACGAGCGCGACGAGCGCGCCGAAAAGGCTGATGAAGCCGCTGAGGCCAGCGCCGAGTAAGGTAAGTGCATCACAATCGGGTACAACTTGACGGGCAACTTGCCAAAGCGCCGCGGCGTAGCAAGAGCCCAGCGGGTATTCCGCATTGTCAGTTCTGGTTAGATCATCGGTCGACCCAGTACGAGGCCAGCATGGCCAGACAAGCAGCCTTGCGTATTGCAGTGGTTGCCAGCGGTGAAGATCTTGCCGAGCAAACCCGGCTGTTACAGATGGGGACAGCAGTAACCGTGACCGGATTTCTGGTCAGCCATCAGGGCCGAGACGGCCTGGCAAAAGTGGTACTGCATGCCCAGCACATCGAATTGTTGAATTAGGAGATAAGCCCCATGGCCCGTTTCTTCCGTCGTCGCAAGTTCTGCCGTTTCACTGCAGAAGGCGTCACTGAAATCGATTACAAAGATATCGCAACTCTGAAGAACTACATCACCGAGAGCGGTAAGATCGTACCTAGCCGCATCACCGGTACCAGCGCCAAGTATCAGCGCCAGCTGGCCCGTGCTATCAAGCGCGCCCGCTACCTGGCTCTGCTGCCTTACACCGACCTGCATAAGTAAGGTCAGTCCTGGGAACGAGTTGAGAGGAATCGTCAATGAACGTCATTCTGTTGGACAAGATCGCTAACCTGGGCGGCCTGGGTGATCAAGTCAATGTAAAATCTGGTTACGCTCGTAACTACCTGATCCCGCAGGGTAAAGCTGTTATGGCTACCCGCGACAACATCGCTCACTTCGAAACGCGTCGTGCTGAGCTGGAAGCCAAACTGGCTGAAGTTCAAGCGGCTGCTGAAGCCCGTGCGGAGCAACTGAACAATCTGGGTACCATTGAAATCGCTGCGAAAGCTGGCGACGAAGGTAAACTGTTCGGTTCTATCGGCACACGTGACATCGCCGACGCTGTTAGCGCTGCCGGTGTTGAAGTGGTTAAGGCTGAAGTCAAAATGCCAGAAGGCGCGCTGCGCACTACGGGTGAATTTGATATCGACCTGCAACTGCACAGCGACGTTTTCGCGACAGTGAAGATCATGGTTGTTGCCGAATAAGGCGTTGACCTGATGTTGCTAAAAGCCGCCTTCGGGCGGCTTTTTTTATGGCTGCGTGATAAAGGATCACTGCTTTGGGGGTTGGTTGCGGTACTTATGGCCCGTTATGGTTTTGGTCAGCAAAGAAAGCACGCATCAGCGCCGCATTGGGGCTCGCGTGGTTTTGCTGGCGGCGCCCTTCGGCCAACGCCAGGGCCTTGGCCAAGCGTCCCGGTTCGGGTTGCTGTGCAAAATGTTTTCGCCAGGCAGCGGCAACATCCGCGCTAATAGCATAGGCTGCCTGGTCATAAGGGTTGTAACCGTCATAGCTGTAATGTGCCGTGAGGGTGACGGCGCGTTTTATCAAGAGCCAATGGCAACACTGGCACATCAGTTCCTCATCGGCGATCGACAACATACTGCTCTCCAAGAGCCATGCTTGGTGCCATCAGCGGTGACTTTGCAGGGCCTGACACATGCGTTTGGCCAGTTCCTGACCAGCCAGCCAGGCCCCTTCAATACGGGCACCGTGACTCCAGTCTCCACCACACCCCAAGTGCAGAGGCTCATCAAACAATAAGGTGGTGTCCTGATGGCCTCGGGCATAGCGCCAGCGTTTCAGAGATGCCGCCATAGGGACTTGCGGGGCAATATTCAGCAACCGGAAAAAAGCGGCTTCCAGCTGTGCCTGAACTTCTTCCTGAGGCGCTTCCATTTGTTGCTGACTCCACTGGCTGGTGGCATGGATCACCCATTGTTGGGGGCGCTGGCTGCGCCCGGGTTTACTGGAATCCTTGGCTAGCCACTGCACTATCGGATCGGTTACAAAGGCCGCCTCTAGCGGGCTGGCCAGTTCTTCAGCAAAGGCCAGCCCCAGCGCCCAGCAGGGTTCCATGGTGACTTTACGACTGGCCATCAGCAGGCGCGGGCTATCTCGTAACAAGGGCTGTGCCTGGGGGGCCGGGACGGTAACCAGTACGCCTTGGAAAGGACCATGATGGCGGCCACTGGCATCATCCAACCACCAGTGTGGGGCACGGTAATGGCAGCCGGTAATACGAGTGTGAGTATGAATGTTAAGGCCGCTGGCCAAGTAGCGGCTGATGGCGTTCATATCCGGTATACCCACATAGCGGGCGGTCACATCGGCGGTAGGTAGCTCGCCTTCAGGAGTTAATTGCCAGGGATTAACTTGCCAGGTGGCCACGATTCCGGCCTCTGTCCACTGGCTGACAGCATCAATGAAGCGGGGATTGCGAGCGGTGAAGTATTGGGCTCCAAGGTCAAAGGCTACCTCCGGGGTCATGCCTAAGCGCCCCCCCGCCAGATTACCCTGCTCAAACAGGCAGGGGTTGAGACCACATTCTTTGAGCACGGTCGCGGCAGTGATACCGCACAGACCGGCGCCGATGATGGCGATGTCTCCCATGTGCTGCTCCAGAGTCAGTGCCTGAGTTGAGCATAACGCCGTTTGCGGTAGCTGTCAGGAGGTGGCAGCAGGAAAGGCGGCCTGGAGCAGGGTAGCGGTGAACTGGCTGCGTAGATAAAAACCCTTGGGTTGTACTGCGACGGCTTGGCCGTTGGCATCCAGCCCATGGGTTTTGCTGCGGCCATTAGCCGCTTTGGGGCGTAGCTGCAAATACTGGCCACGGTAGGCATTGATTTGTTGATATTGCCCCAGTGCCAGCAGCTCCACCAGCTCCTGCCAGTCACTGCGTAGCTGTGCTTCCTGCTCGCAAGAGGGTTGCCACAGAAAAGGGCGGGCAATAACGCGTTCGGCCGGTGGGATTAATCGCTCTGCCAAAATCGGGATCCACAACACGGCCTGCAGTTTTTGGCGAACATGGCTGCTTTCCCAAGTGACGCCATGCCAGCCGGTAGCCGGCGCAACGGCAACGAAAGTACTTTCCAGAGGTTTACCGTGGCGGTCAACAGGTAAGGTTTTTAACTCTACGCCCAGATGTGCAAAGTCAGGTTCCGGTTTTGAGCCTGCCTCGGCGCCCAATAGTCGCTCCAGTAGCAGTCCCATCCAGCCCTTTTCGCGGCGTAGATCGGTCGGGGCCTGCAACCCGGCGATCTGTGCCAGATCTCCCAGCGAATAACCAGCCAGACTTACAGCGCGCTGCATTAATTCTTGCAGTGTTTGTGGCGACTGAAGATGGCAGCTGGGGGCAGACATGGTCAAAACCGGGAAATCTCACTGGCGTAATTGTGGACAAAGCATATCAGGCTCATAACGGCTCGGCACTTTGCTTTTTAAAGTATTGAAAAATAATTATTTTATAGTTTTTGATAATACCTCTTAGATGGTTTCCCGGCCACTCTACCAGGCTGTCCACAAGACAATGCACAGATTTTCTGGATAACTGCAGGCCAGACCTCAGAGGCGTATCAAGCTGTGGGTAACATGGCGGTGGTCAGCGGATGAACAGCGATATTCATCCACAACCACGATCGCCTAGCGATCAGATCCCGATCGACTGTCAAGAACCGTCGGCTAAATATAATTGGTTTTATAATCATTGGATTATGTTTTTCTTAGGGAGCGATTTTATTGTCACTAGCAAGCACCACAGCACTACGAGTGACTCATCACCAGCTTATACACAGCTATTCACACAGAAATTGTGGAGTGTTTTTCTATGCAGGTTGTGGATAAGTCCAGGGAAAGGACGATGATATGCAATTCTTTTTGCTGGGGTAGGGCTTCTGTGGAACAATCGAATCAACTTTGTATTGTCTGAGACGGACATGATCGATAACGATGGTTTTCGTCCCAATGTCGGCATCGTCATCTGTAACACGCAGGGGCAGGTCATGTGGGCAAGACGCCGCGGCCAACACTCCTGGCAGTTTCCCCAAGGGGGCATCAACGACGGAGAGTCTGCAGAGCAGGCTATGTACCGCGAACTCTGGGAAGAGGTTGGCCTTAAGCGTAAGGACGTAAAAATTCTGACGGTGTCACGCCATTGGCTGCGCTACCGATTGCCCAAGCGCATGGTTCGCCGTGAGCAGTCGCCGGTGTGCATTGGTCAAAAACAGAAATGGTTTTTGCTGCAACTGACATCACCGGAGTCCGCTATTAATCTGGCGGCTTGCGGCCACCCGGAATTTGATGACTGGCGTTGGGTCAGCTACTGGTATCCAGTGCGGCAGGTGGTTGCCTTCAAGCGGGATGTATATCGGCGGGTGATGAAGGAGTTTGTCTCCGTAGCCATGCCTTTTCATCGTCAGGAACGTCGCCGCGGTTAACCGGAGGGAGCGATATAATGCTGGCCAAGCTGCAGCACATTGTTCAGCAGGTTAACAGTGCCGCGTCACTGGATAAGGCGGTGGCTTGGCTAGTGACGGCCATTTGTGAGCTGATGAACACCGAAGTGTGTTCTGTATACCTGGCCGAACCAGATAAAAGTGAATTGCAGCTGCTGGCAACACAAGGTCTGACATTGCCTGAAGGGGCGGTGTGTACTCTCAGTTACCAGGAAGGGTTGGTCGGGCTGGTCGCTTCCAAAGAAGAACCGATAAATCTTGCCGATGCCCAGCAACATCCCGCCTTCAAACTGATCAGCGTACTGAACGAGGAAGTTTTCCAGTCTTTTCTCGGAGCGCCGATCATTTATCGTCGCCGGGTACTGGGCGTGCTGACGGTGCAGCAGCGTGATGCCCGGGTCTTTGACGACGACGAGGTAGCCTGTCTGGTGACACTGGCCAGCCAGCTGGCACCGGCGCTGGCTAATGTTGAGGAGCGCACCCGTTTATTACGCGCACAAACGGGTTGGAAGCGTTCGGTTAAAGGGCAAAGTGGCGCTCCGGGTATTGCCATGGGCAGTGCTCTGGTTAAGCGCCCGGCTATCACCTTTGACGATATCTCGCCCGTAGACGACCTACCGCAAGCCCAGGAGTTACAGCGCTTTGACGAGGCGGTCAGCGACACCGAAGCGGCATTGCAGCGGTTGGCTAGCCGGCTGGAGCTTAGCGAACAAACACAAACCTTATTCGAGCTTTATATTCAATTATTGTCTCCTGCCAGCTTGGGTGAGCCGGTACGGGCCTTGATCCGCCAGGGGCTCAGCGCCGAGTGGGCCCTAAAAACGGTGGTCGAAGACGCCATCGAGAAATTCCGGTCCATGGATGACAGCTACCTGCGTGAGCGTGCTGCGGATCTTAAAGATGTGGCATTACGGGTGTTACAGGCTTTGACTGCCGCTGACATGAGCAAGCCGTTACCGGCCGGCGATATCATCCTGATTGCTGACGATGTAACGGCCACCATGCTGGCAGAAGTGCCGCGCCAGCAACTCAAAGGGGTGGTGTCGCGCCGTGGTTCAGGGCACTCCCATGCGGCTATTCTGGCGCGGGCTTTGGGTATTCCGGCGGTAATGGGGGTAGGCAATCTGCCCCTGTCGGCATTAGCCGAGCGGCAACTGATCATTGATGGTTATACCGGCCGCTGTTTTGTTGACCCTGAACCGGCACTGCTGGCGGAGTATCAGCGCTTAATGCGCGAAGAAGAAGTCTTGTCGCGGGATATTCTGGCTGGTGCAGCCGGCCCGGCAGTCAGTGCTGATGGTCAATCAGTCGAGTTGATGATCAATGCCGGTTTATCTGCTGATGCCGATGTGGCCAGCGCTCAAGAAGCAGACGGTATAGGCTTGTACCGTACCGAAGTGCCTTTCATGCTGGCCAGCCGCTTCCCCGGTGAAGAAGAGCAATTTCGTCTATACAGTCACGTGCTGTCGCGTTATCCCGCTAAGCCGGTGACCTTGCGTACTCTGGATGTGGGTGGCGATAAGCCACTGCCGTATCTGCCTATCGAAGAAGATAATCCGTTTCTGGGCTGGCGCGGGATCCGCATGACGCTGGACCAGCCAGACATTTTTCTCATCCAGCTCAAGGCCATGCTGCGAGCGCATCAGCAACATGGCAATCTGCGTATTTTGCTGCCGATGGTAGCCTCGGTAGCTGAGGTTGACGAAGCACTGCGGCTGATCCGTCAGGCGCACCATGAATTGTGCGAGCAAGGCGAACCTTTTGCGCTACCTGCCTTGGGTGCCATGCTGGAAGTGCCGGCAGCCCTGTATTTGCTGCCGGCGTTGGCCCAGCGGGTGCAGTTTGTGTCTGTTGGCAGTAACGATTTGACCCAGTACCTGTTGGCTGTTGACCGTAATAACCCGCGGGTAGCCGACCTCTTTAGCCCCTTTCATCCGGCGGTGGTGCAGGCACTGGCGGCCATTGAACAGCAATGCCGTCAGTTGGCGCTGCCGGTCTCGGTGTGTGGTGAAATGGCCGGTGAAGTGATGGGCATGACGCTGCTGCTGGCACTGGGTTATCGTCAGCTGTCGATGAGTGTCAGCCAGCTGCCCAGAGCCAAACACATTATTCGCCAAGTCAGCTTGCAACGCCTGGCCCAACTGCGCCAGCCATTACTGGCTTGCCATGACACCGACAGCCTTTGCTGGCTGTTACGGGAGCCGCTCAGTGACGCCGGTTTAGGGCAGTGGCTGCGAAGTGGCCGCTAGGGTAGTATGCCCGGGTCGTTGTAAAGGAGATAACCGGTGCTGCTGGTACTAGCAATGTGTTTGGGATTGGGGGCGTTGGCCGGTTTGTTGTCGGGCCTGCTGGGTATCGGCGGTGGTCTGGTGATTGTACCGGCTTTGGTGTGGATGTTACCGCAGCTAGGGATCACACCGGCGCTGGTCATGCCTGCGGCGCTGGCTACGTCACTGGCTACTATCTGTGTCACTGGCAGTTCATCGGTGCTGGCACACCATCGGCGCCAGTCGGTGCCGTGGCAGCATGCGCGCTGGCTGGTCATTGGCATGATGGCCGGTGGAGTCCTGGGGGCACAGATCGCTACTTTGATGGACGGTGTCTGGCTTAAGCGACTGTTCGCGTTTTTTCTGATTATCTCAGCGCTACGCATGGTCTGGCGACAAAAACGGGAACCACACCCTGATGAAGCCCTCAAAGTCACGGGCCCGCTACTGGCCGTGCTGACACTGATTGTCGGGGCACTGGCGTCCATGCTGGGGATCGGCGGCGGTGTGATGCTGGTGCCACTATTGACTGCGCTGGGTATGGGGCTGACCCAATCGGTTGCCTCGGCGGCAACCTGTACACTGGCGGTGGCGGTGTCTGGCACCTTGTCTTATGCCATCAGTGGCTGGCATCACCCGGATCTGCCAGCCCATAGTCTTGGTTTTGTTTACTGGCCGGTATGGCTGGCGCTGTTACCTGGTGCCTTTTTAATGCCGCCGGTAGGCGTACGGTTGCTGCACCGATTACCGGCGGCGCGTGTTCGTCAGGGGTTTGCCCTGTTGTTGGCATTTATTGCCTTTGAAATGATGTTTGGCTAGGAAGTGATATGTCTACACCCCTGCATTTTCCACATATTGACCCGGTAATTTTTCATATCGGGCCGCTTGCCGTACGTTGGTACGGTCTGATGTACCTGATCGGTTTTTTTGCCGCCCTTTACCTGGCGAACCGGCGGGCAGACAAGGCTAATTCCGGCTGGACCCGTGACGAAGTCAGTGACTTGCTGTTTTACGGCTTTCTGGGTGTGATTATCGGTGGCCGTATCGGCTACGTGATTTTCTATCACTTCGACCTCTTTCAGGCCAACCCCTGGTATTTGTTCCGGGTCGATGAAGGCGGTATGTCCTTTCACGGCGGCCTGATGGGGGTCAGTCTGGCCATGCTGTACTTTGGCCGTAAGACCAAGCGTACCTTCCTGACCATTGCCGACTTTGTAGCGCCTTTAGTGCCTATTGGCCTGGGTATGGGCCGTATTGGTAACTTTATTAATGGTGAACTGTGGGGGCGGCCTACCGATCTCCCTTGGGGCATGATTTTTCCGGGCGCCGGGCCATTGCCGCGCCACCCCAGTCAGCTATATGAAGCCACCCTTGAAGGACTGGTGCTGTTCAGTATTCTCTGGTGGTTTTCGAAAAAACCGCGGCCCAGAGGGGCAGTATCGGCCTTGTTTTTACTCGGTTACGGTACATTCCGGACGCTGGTGGAATTTGTCCGTGAGCCGGATCCGCAACTGGGTGAATTGGGCGGTTTTATTACCATGGGGCAGGTGTTGTCTATCCCGATGATCATTGCCGGTATTGCCATGCTGTACTGGAGCTATCGGTATAAAACACCTCAGGCCTAAAAGGCGGCAGGGTGTACTTAGGTGAGCAAGGTCGAGTAACAGGTTATGAAACAGTACTTAGCGTTGATGCAGGATATTGTCGATAACGGTGTGGATCGTAATGACCGCACCGGCGTGGGTACCCGTAGTGTTTTTGGGCGCCAGTTACGTTATGACCTGGCGTCCGGCTTCCCGCTGATGACGACCAAAAAGATTCACCTGAAGTCCATCATCCATGAGCTGATCTGGTTTTTGTCCGGCGACACCAATATTGGTTATCTGAACGATAACGGTGTCAGGATATGGAACGAGTGGGCGGATGATAATGGCGACCTGCATGAGGTCTATGGCAAGCAGTGGCGTGCCTGGGATGACACGCGCGCCATCAGCGAAACTGAGTATCGGCGTCAGCAGGACGACTTTACCGCGCGCGGCTTCGAGTTGTTGCACTGTTATAACGGTACGGCGGTGATCCAGCGTAAAGTGGATCAGGTTGCCGATGTCGTCCATGCCTTACAACATAATCCACAAAGCCGGCGCATTATCCTGTCCGGCTGGAATGCCGCAAAAATTGAGGAAATGGCATTACCACCATGCCACACCTTGTATCAGTTCTATGTGGCAGAAGGAAAACTGTCCTGTGAGCTGTACCAGCGCAGTGCCGATTTTTTCCTGGGGGTGCCCTTTAACACCGCCGAAGCGGCGCTACTCACTCACATGCTGGCGCAGCAGTGCGAACTGGCTGTAGGGGAGTTGGTGCATTCCTTTGGCGATGTCCATCTCTACCATAACCACCTGACTGACGACATCGTTTACGAGCAACTGCGCCGTACGCCGAAGGCATTGCCGCAATTGCTGATCAAGCGCAAGCCGGCCAGCATCTTTGATTACCAGTTCGATGATTTTGAATTTGTCGGTTACGACCCTGAGCCGGTGATCAAGGCGCAGGTGGCGGTATAAGCCGAGCGCCTGACGGCGCTCGGTTTGTTGCTTATTGGTGCTTCATTTCAGAAGGTTGCCGGGTCGATGACATAACGGTAACGGGCTTTCTTGTTGACCACATTATCCCAGGCGGTGTTGATTTGCTCGGCGGCGATGATCTGGATCTGCGGGTAAATCTTGTGGTCCGCACAGTAGTTGATCACCTCTTGCGTTTCTTTCATACCTCCTATCAGTGAAGCATTAAAATTGACCCGATTGGCCGCCAGCGCTAGGGCATTTATGGTTGTTTCAAAGTGAATGGGCATGCCAACCTGGGTAAAGGTGCCGAAGGGTTTAACGACCGAGGTGTAGACCGCCACGTCGTACTGGTAGGGAATGGTACAGAGCATGTAATCGAGCAGCCCCCGATAAGGTTTCATTTTGCTGAGGTCGTCAACAACAATGGCTTCTTTGGCGCCGAAGCTGAGTATGTCTGCCACTTTATCTGGCGAGGTGGTGAAAGCGTAAACTTCGGCCCCCTTAGAGGCCGCTATCTTAATGGCCATATGGCCCAGGCCACCAATACCGGCAACACCGACCTTGTCGCCTTTTTTGAGGTTGAATTTCATCAGCGGTGAATAAGTGGTGATGCCAGCACAGAGCAACGGGGCGGCCTTGTCAAAACTGATATGGTCAGGGATATGGGCGACAAAATGCTCATTGACCACGATGTTGTTGGAATACCCGCCCTGTGAAATGCCACTGGGAGAGCTTTTTTCCGGATAACCATAGGTAAAGACAGTATCCGGGCAGTACTGCTCCTCGCCACGCTGAAAACTTTCACATTCCGGGTTGCCATTGACCATGCAGCCAACACCGGCGCGGTCACCAACCTGGAAGCGGCTGACCTTTGCCCCGACGGCTGCGACTACCCCGACAATTTCATGCCCTGGCACTTGCGGATATTGCTGTGGCCCCCAATGCCCTTTCATCTGGTGAATGTCTGAGTGGCAAATGCTGGCGTAGCGGGTTTCGATCAAAACGTCATAGTCACCGAGCGGCCGGCGCTCAAATGCCCAGGGTTGTAACTTGCCGGAGGTATCAACGGCAGCATAACCTTTCGATTTGATGTTCATGTCATTCCTTCTCGTTGACGGTACTGCCGCAAACAGCGGTGAGGCACTGGCAAACAGCAGGCCAGCACCTACGGCGGCGGTATTGCGAATGAAGAGGCGCCTGGACAGTGGCCCCGGTGCTTGTAGGGTGTCGCCTGCAGGCGCCTGGACGGGGGGTTGGTCATCTTTGTGGTGGGTCATGGCATTCTCCCGGGCAATGTACTGTTTAGATATGAACTGGGTGGCGTCTGGTTAATGAGCTGCGTTCAGGGCCTGCTCGAAGCGGTTAGCGGCCAAGCGGCCAACGTCACGGTGCAATACCGCGGTCAACGCCTGGAGTTGTGCCGGAGTCACGCCGGCATTACTGGCAATACGAATATGTGCCTGTAGTTGCGGAGTGACTCGTTCCATATTGGCCAGCGCCGAAAGCGTGACCAGCTCGCGGCTTTGTTGCGTTAATACTCCCCGGCCGAACAGGTCGCCAAACAGGTGCAGCTGCAAAAAGGTGTTTATGGCCGGGAAAAAATCAAACAGCGGGCCTTGAACTGGTGCCCCCGATAGCTTGGTCTGCAAGGCGGTGCCCCGTTTCAGGCTGCTCTGACGGTCAGTAAAGGGCTGCGCTACCGGGCCGGTTTTGTCTTCGATGGCTTGTGCTTGGCGTGTTCTTAATACGGTCATCAACGCTCCCAGACCATTGAGAGCTCGCGGGAAACCGGCATAGGCGTACAGATGCAACTGCGCTTCTTTGATTTCGTTGATGCTAAGGCCTGCATCCAAACCGTTATGCAGGGCCTGGATGAGTGCCTCACGTTCGCCACTGGCTGTATATGCACTAATGCGGATCAGTTGCTGCTGGGCTGGTGTTAGTGCCTTGGTGTGCCTGGCAGGCAAGCTGTTTATGGCACTTTGATAAGTCTGGTCGTTAACTTGTTCCAGCCAGCGCACATTGTTGCCGCCCTTGCTGGCAGTGATCACCAAATGAGTCATGGGCGCTTGGGCGGTGGCACCATGCCAGTGATCGACATTCGGTGGGCACCACAGGCTGTCTCCGGCATGAAAGGCAATGACCTGGCCTGCTCGTGTCGCCGTCAGGGCGGTACCGCGGGTAACAATGATATGTTGGCCGGCAGGGTGGCGATGCCAAGCGGTTCGGGCCGCCGGAGCAAAGGTGACGTAAGCGCCAGAATAGTGGGCAGTAGCATTTCCTGGGAAAAGCATTTTGACCTGCACGGTACCGCGAAAGTGTGCCGCTGTGCCGGCAAAAGCGGCTTGGTTCTCTGCTAGGTAGAGCTGTTGGCTGCCTGGTGTTGCCGCAGCCAAGCCAGGAAAGGCCAGCGCCATAGAAAAAGCAAACAGCAGTGTCTTGAAAATTAGGCGTGGGGCCGACATGGCAATTCTCCGGGCTAAAAGGGGCACTTTCACAAGTTAAGCAGCTAACGGCGAGGTGATAGGGTTCGTTTCTATGGTTTTTTTGCCCGTTTCTCTTTGCTGAGTAAAAAGAGATGGTTGCCGATTTTTTGCACTGGGCTGGCAAGATAGAGCCGGAGCGATTTATGCGTTGCGGTGATGCATGAAAAGATAAGATTTCGGTAAAACCTTATCTTTTGGCAGAAAGAAAAGAATTTTTTGGGGTTAATGACTATTCTAGTCTGAAACGTCCCGGCAGCAGCGACAGGAGGGTCGTCTCAGATGAAACATTTGCGTTCCTTATTCCGGCCAGAAACCCGCGGTGGCACCCTGCTTATTTTAGCCGCTATGCTGGCTATGGTACTGGCCAACAGCCCCCTGGCCAGCTATTACCAGCAGTGGCTGGCAACCCCCCTGTCAGTACAGATAGGTTCTCTGGCTATCGCCAAACCTTGGCTTGCCTGGGTTAATGACGGCCTGATGGCGATTTTCTTTTTGCTGATCGGCCTGGAAGTGAAACACGAGCTGGCTGAAGGGGCACTGTCTTCACCCAGTAAGGCCATCTTGCCGGTGATCGCTGCTATTGGCGGCATGGCTATACCAGCGCTGGTGTTTCTGTTCTTTAATGTCGATGACCCGGTCAACCGACAGGGCTGGGCTATTCCTGCTGCCACTGACATCGCCTTTGCCCTGGGGGTGCTGGCATTGTTGGGTAAGCGGGTACCCACTTCGTTGAAAGTATTCCTGCTGGCTTTGGCGATCATGGATGACTTGGGTGTGATCATCGTCATTGCTTTGTTCTATACCACCGATCTGTCGACGACCAGTCTGGTTGTTGCGGCCGTGGCCACTTTGGTACTGGTGGCCATGAACCTGCTGAAAGTACGGCGGTTGCTACCGTACCTGCTGGTGGGGTTGGTGCTCTGGGTCAGCGTGCTCAAATCAGGGGTACATGCCACTCTGGCCGGGGTGCTGGTGGGCTTTTTGATCCCGCTGAAAGTCGGGGACGACAAGCCTGCTCACCGGCTTGAGGAGATGCTGGCGGAATATACTGCGGTACTGATCCTGCCGTTGTTTGCTTTGGCCAACGCGGGGGTGCCGCTGACCGGCTTGAGCCTGGACAGCCTACTGGCACCGCTGCCGCTAGGGATCATGCTGGGGCTGTTGTTAGGTAAACCGCTGGGTGTGTTCGGGTTTACCTGGCTGGCCGTGAAAAGTGGCGTGGCGCAGCTGCCGGCCCATACTGGCTGGCGGCACATCGCCGCCCTGTCGGTGCTGTGTGGCATTGGCTTTACTATGTCGATGTTCATTGCCTCGCTGGCTTACCAGCATGAACACGTCATTTACGATACCTATTCCCGGCTGGGCATTCTGGTGGGGTCCACCGTGGCGGCTGTGCTTGGCTATCTGCTGATGAACCGTGCCTTAGTGAAAGAGGAGGCGTTATGAAAGCTGTGATCCTGACTGTGTTGATCTTCCTGCCGGGCTCTTGGGCCTTTGCGGCCACCGCACCGCTGGCCCACTTTGATGATTATTGCAGTGCAAAAACAGCGCAATCATCGCGCTGCCACGATTACCTGATAGGCGTTATTGACGGTGTGAAAATGCAGTATCAAAGTGAGAGTGTCAGTGAGCGAGAAGCAGGGCTTAGTGAAAGAGCTCTGCGTCAGCGGGTTGGCGGGCGTCTTGATTACATCAAACAGCGCCTTTGTGACCGTACGCAGCCTAAAAACGCAGCCTTGCTTCAAGAGTTGCGCCAGGAAGTGGCCAGTGAGGGCATCAGCTCCGGCCAGGAGCTGTTGGTCTATCTGAATAATGTCTTTAGTTGTCGGTGATATGGCGCATTTAAATTACAACCATCTCTATTATTTCTGGATGCTGGTTCGCAAAGGCTCTCTGGCTGCGGCCGCAGACGCATTGTGTGTAACGCCGCAGACCATTTCCGGGCAGATAAAACTGCTGGAAGGGCGAATGGGACCGCTGCTGGCGAAACGGGGCCGGCGTTTGGATACCACTGAGCTGGGGCGACTGGTGTACCGTTACGCCGATCGCATGTTCAATCTGTCTTATGAGCTCATTGACATCCTTGACTACAAACAGGCCGAATCGGTTCGTTTTGATGTGGGGGTTGCGGATGCGCTGTCCAAATGGGTGGTGGCGATGCTGCTGCGGGTGGCTTCACCGCCCGGTGTGGAAGTGGCACTCAGTTGCTTTGAGTCCCGCCATGAGCTGCTATTGGAAGAGCTACGCAGCCACAAGCTGGATATGATCGTTTCGGACTGCCCGATAGACTCGGCTGCAGAGCCGGGTCTGCATTCGCGGGCCATTGCTGAATACCCACTGGCCTTTTTCTGCCGTGATGAGCTGACTCAGCCCTTTCCTGCCTGCTTGCTGGAGCGGCCATTGCTGTTACCCAGCCGCAAGACGGCGGTAGGCCGCGAGCTGAAAACCTGGCTGGATGAGCAGGGCCTAAACCCCAGTATTGGTGGCGAATTTGATGACTCCGGGCTCATGCTGGCGTTTGGCTCGGCAGGGCGGGAGATCTTTGTGGCGCCGTCAGTAAACAACCGCCAATTTGAGGAACGTTTTGGCGTACGCTGCCTGGGTGAAACAGAGGCGGTGAAAGAGCGCTACTACGCTATTTTTGCGGAACGGATGATCCAGCACCCGGCAGTGGTCAGATTGTGTGATCTTGACCCTCAGTCACTGCAATTTGACAGTTTTGATCATTAAAGTGTCAAAGGGCTTTGGTGAGATAAGCAGGTCTTGGTTACCTGGCCCTTGTCATGCTCAAACCGCAACCGACAGTTCAGACCGATGCACTGCGCCACCTTGAGGCGCTTATTTCCCGTCCTTCCATCACGCCGGCGGACGCCGGCTGCCAGGACTATCTGGCCCGTGAGCTGCAAACCCTGGGCTTTAACGTGGAACGCTACCGCGATGGGGCCGTCAGTAACCTTATTGCCAGCCGACCAGGTAAACCCTCGCTGGCTTTTTCCGGCCACACCGATGTGGTGCCGGCGGGTGAACACTGGCAGGTCAACCCCTTTGCGCTGACCCACAAAGACGGTTACCTCTATGGCCGCGGTATTGCCGATATGAAAGGCGGTATTGCCGCCTTTTTGGTGGCAATAGAGCAGGCGCTGGCGGCGGGGCATGCACTGGACGGGCTGATGGTGCTGTTGACGTCGGATGAGGAAGGCGAGGCCGAAGACGGCTCACAGCGTATTGTCGAGCGCTTGCAAAAAAGTGGCCGTATGCCGCCCTGGGTGCTGGTTGGCGAACCTACCGGCCAGCACTACAGTGGCGACACACTGCGTATCGGTCGCCGTGGTGCCCTGTCCGGGGAGTTACACCTGACCGGCCGTTCCGGCCATGTGGCTTATCAGGCGGCGCAAGACAACGTTTTGCACCGGGCCATGACCATTGGCAGCCGGCTAGCAGCATTGCAGTGGCCTGTTGGCGCCGCCGATTTTCCTGGTACCGGCTTTCATCTGACGGGTATTGAGCATGGCGACTGGCTGGATAATGTCACCCCTGGCCATGCGGTGCTGCGTTTTAATCTGCGCTATTGCCATCGGGTCAGCCGGGATGTGATTGCTGAGCGGGTGACGCAATGTATTGATGACGATTTGCAGTATCAGCTGCACTGGAGCCGACCCTGCGAGCCTTATTTTTCTGAGTTTGCCGAAAATAACCGGACCTTCTTACGCTATTGCGAACAAGCCGTGCAAACGACACTGGCCCGTTTCCCGGTGCTGTCGACAGCCGGCGGAGCGTCTGATGGCCGCTTTTTTGCTGGCGCTGGCGCCCAGGTGATTGAGCTGGGCCTGCCCAACCGTTATATCCACCAAGCCAATGAACG
Source organism: Gallaecimonas aegicerasi (assembly GCF_045291545.1). GTDB lineage: Bacteria > Pseudomonadota > Gammaproteobacteria > Enterobacterales > Gallaecimonadaceae > Gallaecimonas. The sequence continues at coordinate 2,305,017 of NZ_CP149514.1, read as the reverse complement.
TGTCGCGTTGACCGCCTACCAGCAATTGATTGCCATCTACCAGGCACTACTGGTGCAGTTATAAGGGATAAAAAACCGGCCAACTGACCGGTTTTTTTACTGCTTTTTTATTCTGCCCCACCAATATAGCGGGCCCGTTTTGCGGGCTTTAATGCCGTCAGATCGACGACCACCAAGCCGTCAATGCAATTGGCAAAATCCGGGTCTACACCAAAATCAAGGAACCGCACTCCACCGGGTTCACACAGCTCAGCATATTGCTTGTACAGGGTCGGTACTGAGCAGTCCATACGGGCCAGTGCCGACTTCAGGCGCACAAAATCGTTTTTGTAATCATTGCCATCAAAGAAATCACAATTGCCTAGCGGTTGCGGGCGATAAGGATGGTAATGGCGTGTGCCAAGGCTGTCCTGGCCAAAATAATGGTGGTAGAACTGCACCAGGCGTTCCCTGGCCGGTGCCGGTAGCGTTGCCGACAGCGATACGGCACCAAACAGGTAACGGTAGCGTGGGTTGGCGCGAATAAAAGCGCCGATACCTTGCCACAGGTAATCCAGCGCCCTTTTACCCCAGTAAGACGGATGGACAAAGCTGCGGCCCAGCTCCAGGCCGTTATCCAGTATCGGTGCCATACCTGGGCCAAATTCAAACAAAGTGGCGCAATAGATACTGGCGGCGCCTACTTTGCGGGGGTCGCCAAAGCGATAGGCGCCGGCGATTTCCAGTGCTTCCGGATCCCACAGCACAATGTGCTGATAGTGAGGATCGTAACGGTCGGTATCCCGGCGCTGGCCGGTGCCTTCGCCGACGGCTCGAAAGGCCAGTTCGCGCAAGCGGCCAATTTCACGCAGCAGTGGGCAGTCCGGGGTGACGTCGTACAGATAAATTTGCATGCCATCGCTGGTTTCGCCCAACCGTGGGCATTTGCTCAACACTTTCAGCAGAGCCTGGCGATCTTCCGGCCCGGCAATGGCGCTTTCAGTTTTCAACGGCAGCCGGCGTTGTGTGCCAACCCGATACAAATGTTTCTTAAAGAGCTTGATTTGCGTGCGCAACGGCAGCGCGGCGATGGATTCCAACTGACTAAAGGGCACCAGCTCACCAACATGAAAGTCCAGCTGGGTATTGCGGTGGCGGAACATTTCCTTGACCAGCAAGGTGGTGGCTAGAGGCTTATAGAGCATGGAGGTGGAATAAAACAGTGCCGAGTTGCGGGCATTCACCCGTACCGGTAGCACCGGTGCCTGAGCCTGGCGGGCCATCCGCAAAAAGCCGCTGCGCCAGCGGGTATCTCGAACCCCTTGTGGGCGTAGCCGGGAAACTTCCCCGGCAGGAAAGACGATGACTGCCTTGTCTTGTTGCAGATGGTTGGTAATGGCCTGGAATTGCCCACGGTGAGTTTGGCCAATCATGTTGTTAACCGGAAACAGCAGCGGCTGCAGAGGCTCAAGCTCGCTGAGCAGCGCGTTGGCGACCACTTTGACGTCACGGCGCACTTCGCCGACCAGTTTCAGCAGCGCCAAACCATCAATCGAACCGATAGGGTGATTGGCAATGATCACCACGGCGCCGCTTTGCGGGATCCGTTCCTTTTCCCGGTCAGCTACCCGGTAGCCCACGTCCAGGTGGTCCAGTACGCCTTCGATAAAGTCCCAGCCACTGAGGTGCGGATAGCGGTCAGCGAAAGCCTGGAACTCCTGCTCATGCAGCAACTGGCGCAGTACCGGAGCTAGTACTTTTTTGTACGGTGACTTGGGAAAGTACCGTTCCAGTACGGAGTCGACAGTAAACATAGGCACATCCTGAACATGGATAAACACATCAATGTTAAGGAATGCTTATGTCGTCTCAGCAACAAACCGATGACATTTTCATGACTCGTCAGGCTGCCTTGAATAGCTGAACTGGCTGCTCAGTCCAGTGCATCAGCTCCAGCTCACCGCTGTAGGTTTCCGCAATAAAGGAGCAGGAGTCGACAAAGTCACCGGTATTGAGATACAGCATGCCATCGATTTGCAGGCACTCCGGCTGATGAATATGGCCGAGAATGACACCGTCACACTGCGCCTGGCGAGCGGCATGGATCGCCGCTTGGCGGTAGCGCCGGATAGCAGCATTGGCTTGTGGTACCTGGCGCTTAATGTAGCCGGCCAGTGACCAGTAGGGCAGTTTCAGGCGGCGGCGCCAAAACGCACAGACCCGGTTCAGCCACAACAACACGTCATAACCGAGATCGCCGAGCAGGCTTTCCAGTTTGCCCAGATATACCACCGGGTCGAATTCGTCGCCGTGAGTCAGCAGCAGAGTACGGCCATCAGCCATTTGATGGCGGCCCTGGCGTTGCAAGCGAAAACCGGTGAAAGTGCGGCCACAAAAGCGGCGCAGCGGAGCATCGTGATTGCCGGGAATATAGATAATATCGCAGCCGCGCTGGGCAAGCTGTTCAAGCTCAAACAGGACCTGAGTATGGCTGTGCGGCCAATGGCTGCGTTTGCTCATCGCCCAGAGATCGATGACATCGCCCAGCAGGTACAGCTTCTCAGCCTGGCATTGGCGCAATAGGTTAATGAGGTAATCTGCTTTGCAGTCTTTGCTGCCCAAGTGCAGATCAGACAAGAACAAGGTGCGATAGTGCCGGTTCATGGTCGATCTCCCATTTATCCGGGAGCTTAGCCTAGTGGCTACAGATGACAGTCCCTTGACTCTGAGGTGACCGTTTAGCAACAGATGCGCGCAACTTTCTGCTGTTTTTGCTGTCTTGCTCAGAGAGGGTTGGACCGCCAAACCCTCAATAAGCATTTAAAAAACAGGCGTATGGCATTTTCTTATTTATTTCAGTGAAGCTTCAGCTAAACCGCGTTTTACTTATTGTGCCAATAGCTCGCATGGCGTAGCCACGTGGAAAGGGAGCGCTGGTTGTACGTTGGCGAGGGAAAAAGGAGAGCAGTATGAATTTTGCCAGAGAAAGCGAGTTGGACCCGGCCACACCCGCAGTCACTCTGCTGAAGGCGATGGCCAATGAACGTCGCTTGTGCATTCTGAAACATCTGCAACATCATGAGCTGTCGGTGAGTGAGCTCAACGAAAAGCTTAATCTCAGTCAGTCAGCCTTGTCACAGCATCTGGCCTGGTTGCGTCGTGATGGTCTGGTAACTACCCGTAAGGAAGCGCAAACGGTGTATTACTCGCTGCACAGTGATGAGGCAGAAGAATTGATCGCGTTGCTTGACCGGCTATACAGCCATTGAATGACAGACATAAAAAAACCGGCTTGAAGCCGGTTTTTTTATCAGGGCTGACCTTAGAGCGCGTTGATTTGCGCGTTCAGACGTGCCTTGTTGCGAGCGGCAGCGTTCTTATGGATCAGGCCTTTGGTTGCCATACGATCGATAAGCGGCTGAGCAGCATTGAAAGCTTCCTGAGCGGTAGCTTTGTCACCGGTGTCGATGGCGGCACGTACTTTTTTAACGAAGGTGCGCAGCATAGAACGGCGGCTGGCGTTGTGCTGACGGCGCTTCTCAGCCTGGATCGCGCGCTTCTTCGCAGACTTGATGTTAGCCAAGGTCTAACTCCTAAAATTCGAGAGGTCCAATATCAAAAGGCCACGGAATATGCCCGTTTTAGCCGCCGTTGTCAAACAGATCGACTAAAAATTATGCCAAGCATCGGGCGTTGGCATCCGCAGACGTTGAGCGATAATATGCCGGCCATTCTAGCAGAATTATGGCCATCGCCCACAGGCTTTTTCGCCATAAAGGATACCGTTTGAGCCGTAAACTTCTCAAAGCCAGTGCTGTGGTCAGTTTCATGACCCTTATTTCCCGCGTGTTGGGCCTGCTCCGTGACGTGGTGATTGCCAACCTGCTGGGGGCCGGCAACGCTGCCGATGTGTATTTCTTTGCCCAGAAAATTCCCAATTTTTTGCGCCGGCTGTTTGCTGAAGGGGCTTTTTCCCAGGCATTTGTGCCGGTGCTGGCGGATGTGCAGCAAAACCGCGGTGAAGATGCCATGCGCGCGCTGGTGGCGAAGGTGTCTGGCACCTTAGGTACGATCATTACCCTGGTTACCCTGGCCGGTGTAATTGGCTCACCGGTATTGGCAGCGTTGTTTGGTACCGGCTGGTTTGTGGCTTGGTTACATGGTGAGCCGGATGGCGCCAAGTTTGAACTGGCGGCGTTAATGCTGAAAATCACCTTCCCTTATTTGTGGTTTATCAGCCTGACGGCATTAGCCGGTGCCGTGCTGAACACCCTCGGCCGGTTTGCGGTGGCGGCCTTCACGCCGGTGTTTCTTAATGTCGCTATTATCCTTTGCGCCCTTTATCTGGCGCCGCGCCTGGCGCAGCCCGAAATTGGCCTGGCCTGGGGGGTGTTTTTAGGGGGCATAGTGCAGCTGTTGTTCCAGTTGCCTTTTATGATAAAAGCCGGCTTTTTACGGCGGCCACGCTGGGATTGGCACGATAAAGACGTCAGCCGCATTCGCCAGTTGATGCTCCCGGCGTTGTTTGGGGTATCGGTCAGCCAAATCAATCTGTTGCTTGATACCTTTATTGCTTCCTGGCTGGTTGGGGGGTCAATTTCCTGGCTGTATTATGCTGACCGCTTGTTGGAATTTCCGCTTGGCCTGTTTGGTATTGCCATTGCCACGGTGATTTTGCCGAGCCTGTCACGCCGCCATGCCGGCAAGGATCCACAGGCCTTTGCCGCCGACATGGATTGGGGAGTGCGGATGGTACTGCTGCTGGGTCTGCCGGCCGCGGCAGGGCTGGTGGTGCTGGCCGCACCATTGCTGATGGTGCTGTTCCTGCACGGGGCCTTTAATGTCAAAGCGGCCATTGGCGCCTCCTGGGCCTTGTGGGCTTATGGTTCCGGGCTTGTTGCTTTTATGATGATCAAGGTGCTGGCGCCGGGCTTTTACGCGCAACAGGACACCAAGACGCCGGTACGTATCGGCATTATCGCCATGGTCTCGAATATGGCCTTTAACATCGTCCTGGCGACCGCGCTTGGCGACCAACTGGGCTACATCGGCCTGGCCGCTGCTACAGCGCTGTCGGCTTATCTCAATGCCGGCCTGCTGGCCGCCGGGCTGTGGCGCCGTAACGTTTATCGCCCCGGAGCACAAACCGCCTGGACTTTGCTGCGCATTGTCCTGGCAACCACGGTCATGGTGCTGGTGCTACTGTGGTTGAGTCCGCCGCTGGCACAGTGGGAGCAGATGAGCTTGGCGCAGCGGCCCTTATGGCTGCTGGGGCTGATTGCTGGCGGCGGTTTGAGTTACCTGCTGGCGTTGCTGGCCAGCGGCTTTCGGCCACGGCATTTGCGTTCAGGTGAATAGCGCCGGGCGCTCAGGTATAATCGGGCGGTTTTTCGGGCAGGCTGACAGGTTTCATGGAGTTAATTCGCGGATTATACAACGTCCGGGCCGAGCACCACGGCTGTGTGCTGACCATTGGCAACTTTGATGGCGTGCATCTTGGTCACCAAGCGGTATTGCAGCAATTAATGGCCAAGGCGCAGCAACTGGGTTTGTCGGCGACCGTGATGCTGTTTGAGCCGCAGCCACTGGAGCTGTTTCTGGGCGACAAAGCACCGGCCCGGTTATCGCGCTTGCGCGACAAGGTGCGGGCACTGGCAGAGTTGGGGCTGGAGCGGGTCATCGTTGAACCCTTTAATCCTCGTTTTGCCAGCCAGGAGCCAGAAACCTTTATTGCCCAGTTGGTAGAAAAGCTCGGTGTGCGCTTTTTGGTGGTCGGCGATGATTTTCGTTTTGGCCACCATCGCCGGGGTGATTTCACCATGTTGCAGGTGGCCGGCCAGCAACATGGTTTTGCCGTGGTCAACACTGACAGCTTCTGCCTGGTCAATGATCGGGTGTCCAGTACCCGTATTCGCCAGGCCCTGGCTGCAAGCCGTCTGGATGATGCCGCAGCGATGCTCGGCAGGCCTTTTTCCATCAGTGGCCGGGTACACCATGGCGCCAAGCGTGGCCGCAGTATCGGCTTTCCGACGGTGAACTTGCCTTTGAAACGTAATGTCAGCCCGGTATCCGGTGTCTTTGCCGTTGATGTGCTGGGAGCTGACGCTGCAGCCTGGCCGGGTATTGCCAATATTGGCGTTAAGCCTACGGTTAATGGCACAGTACCCACATTGGAGGTTCACCTGCTTGATTTCGCCGGTGACCTCTATGGCTGCCAGCTGGATGTCATATTGAGAAACAAGCTGCGAGACGAGCAACGCTTTGCGTCGCTGGAACAACTGCGCAGCCAGATCGAGCAGGACGAGCAAGCCGCTCGTGCCTTTTTTGCCAATCGAAAGCAATTGTCTGAGTGATCCCGAACATGCGTGACTACAAAGCCACCCTGAACTTGCCGGAAACGGCCTTCCCGATGCGCGGCAACCTGGCCAAGCGCGAGCCCGATATGTTGAAAACGTGGGAGGCCGAAGGCATTTACGAGGCCATTCGTCAGGCCCGCGCTGGCCGGGATCAGTTTATTCTGCATGACGGCCCTCCGTATGCGAACGGCGACATTCACATCGGCCACTCTGTCAATAAAATCCTCAAGGATTTCATTGTGAAGTCCAAAACCCTGGCCGGTTTTGACGCCCCTTATGTGCCGGGTTGGGACTGTCATGGTCTACCCATTGAGCACAAGATTGAAACGCTGCACGGCAAACAGCTCGGCGGTGAGAAAACCCGCGAACTGTCGCGCGCTTACGCCGCTGAACAAGTCAAAGGCCAGATGGCTGATTTCAAACGCTTGGGCGTATTCGGGCAATGGGACAAACCCTACCTGACCATGAACTATGCCAATGAAGCCGGCGAGATCCGGGCGCTGGCAAAAATGGTGGAGGCCGGTTACGTCTTTAAAGGCCTGAAACCGGTGAACTGGTGCTTTGACTGTGGCTCCGCTTTGGCCGAAGCCGAAGTGGAATATCAGGATAAAAAATCGGATGCCATTGATGTTGCCTTTCCGGTAGCCGACAGCGACAAACTGGCAGCCGCTTTTGGTTTGGACAGCTTGCCCAAACCGGCGGCGGTGGTGATCTGGACTACCACCCCGTGGACCATTCCGGCTAACCAGGCACTGAATATCCACCCGGAACATCACTACGCTTTGGTTGATACCGGCGAGCGCCTGCTGTTACTGGCCAGCGAGCTGGTGGCTGACTGCCTGGCCCGTTTCGGTCTGGAAGGCCAGGTGTTGGCTACCAGCACGGGTGAGCGCCTGGAAAACATTCGCTTTCAACACCCGCTTTATGAGCGTTACTCACCGGTTTTTCTGGCTGATTACGTCGAAATGGACGCCGGTACCGGTATTGTCCATTCCGCCCCGGCTTATGGTGAAGACGACTTCTACACCTGCAAGCACTACGGTATGAGCAATGACGACATCATTAACCCGGTGCAGGGTGACGGTGTTTATGTGGATGACCTGCCGTATTTTGGCGGCCTGAAAATCTGGGATGCCAACCCGAAAATTGTCGAAAAGCTGGCCGAGAGTGGCAATCTGCTAGCACACAAGCGGATCAATCACAGCTACATGCATTGCTGGCGTCACAAAACGCCGGTGATTTACCGTGCCACCGCCCAATGGTTTGTGGGGATGGACGTGCAGGGCAGTAATGGCAAAACCCTGCGCGAGAGCGCCTTGGAAGCCATTGAACAGACCGAATTCGTGCCTGCCTGGGGTAAACCACGGCTGCACAACATGATTGCCGGCCGCCCGGATTGGTGTATCTCACGCCAGCGCAACTGGGGCGTGCCAATTCCCTTTTTCCTGCACAAAGCTACCGGCGAGCAGCACCCGCGCACGCTGGAGCTGATGGAAGCGGTAGCGCAGCGGGTAGAGCAGGGTGGTATTGAAGCCTGGTTCAAGCTCGACGCCGGTGAGTTGCTGGGTGATGACGCCGCTGACTACGACAAGATCAGTGACACCCTGGATGTCTGGTTTGATTCCGGCACCACTCACTGGCACGTGCTGCGTGGTTCAAATCCGTTGGCGCATCAGCAAGGGCCGGTGGCCGATCTGTACCTGGAAGGCTCAGATCAGCACCGTGGCTGGTTTCACTCCTCGCTGCTGACCGGTTGTGCCATTGATGGCCATGCGCCGTATAAAGCGTTGCTCACACACGGCTTCACCGTCGACGGCAAAGGCCGCAAGATGTCTAAGTCACTGGGCAATGTTATCGCCCCGCAGAAAGTCATGAATGCCTTGGGGGCGGATATCCTGCGGTTGTGGGTGGCTTCCAGCAACTACACCGCCGAGATGACGGTCTCCGATGAAATTCTTAAGCGTTCCGCGGATGCCTATCGGCGCATCCGTAATACCGGCCGCTTCCTGCTGGCGAATATGAGCGGCTTTGATCCGGCCACCGATATGGTAGCGTTGGATGAGATGGTAGCGTTGGACCGCTGGATGGTGAGCCGCGCCGCGCAGCTGCAAGAGGATATTATCCAGGCCTATGACAGCTACCAGTTCCATGTGGTTTATCAGAAGCTCATGCATTTCTGCTCCATTGAACTGGGCAGCTTCTATCTGGATGTGATTAAAGACCGCCAGTACACCGCCAAGGCCGATTCCAACGCACGCCGCTCCTGCCAGAGTGCGCTGTATCTCATCAGTGAAGCGCTGGTGCGCTGGATGGCGCCGATCCTCAGCTTTACCGCCCAGGAGATCTGGGAAGCGCTGCCGGGCGAGCGTGGCCGCTTTGTATTCACTGCCGAATGGTTCAGCGGTTTACAGCGCCTTGCTGACGAAGCTGAGCTGGGTGATGGCTTCTGGCTGCAAATGCTCAGCGTTCGTGACGAAGTCAATAAAGCCCTGGAGCAGGCGCGTAACAACGGTCTTATCGGCGGCCCATTGGATGCCAAAGTGACACTGTATTGCGACACCGTACTCCATGAGCGCTTGGCCAGCCTCGGTGATGAGCTGCGCTTTGCCTTGCTGACGTCTGCTGCCAGTCTCAGTACTGACAGCAACGCAGAGGCCTGGCAGAGCAGCGAAATTACCGGCCTGGCCGTGCAGGTTGAACGTGCTGAAGGTGAAAAGTGCGAGCGCTGCTGGCATCACCGTAGTGATGTCGGGCAAAACCCCGAGCATCCGAGCATTTGCCTGCGCTGTGTCAGTAATGTCGACGGTCAGGGTGAGGAGCGCCATTTCGTATGATGTCTACCGGTCTTCGTTGGTTATGGCTGACGGCAGTAGTGATCGCTGTTGATCTGGCCACTAAATACGCGGTGCTGCATCACTTTGCGCTCTTTGAACGCAAGGTGATCACCGGCTTTTTTAACCTTACCTATGTGCGCAACTATGGCGCGGCCTTCTCGTTTTTAAGCGAAGCCGGTGGCTGGCAGCGCTGGTTGTTTACCGGGCTGGCCATTGCGGTGTGCCTGGCATTGCTGATCTGGATGCGGCGGTTACCAGCAAAAGACTTTTTGCAGGCCGGTGGCAGCGCGCTGGTCATAGGCGGTGCCCTAGGTAACCTGTACGACCGGATGATCCACGGTTTTGTGGTCGATTTTCTCGACTTTCATCTGGGCCAGTGGAGTTGGCCGGCGTTTAACGTCGCTGATTCCGCCATCTGTATGGGCGCCGTGCTGCTGGTGCTGGCGTCCTTTCGCAAAGATGAGAAGAGCAAATGAGCAGTAACAGTATTACAGGCAACAGCCAGGTGGTGATGCATTTCACCATCAAGCTCAGTGATGGCAGCGCCGCCGACAGTACCCGCATGAGCGGTAAACCGGCAAAGTTTCGCATGGGTGATGGTAGCCTGACCGAAAACTTTGAAAAGTGCCTGCTGGGCCTGGTGGCCGGTCAGCAAAAGACGTTTGAGCTGGAGCCAGAAGATGCTTTTGGCCAGCCCAACCCTGACAACATCTATCATGTTGATCGGGAAAAGTTTGCTGGCGAAGTGCCGGAAGAAGGCGCGGTGATGTTATTTGAACAGCCCAATGGCGCCGAAATTCCGGGCATTATCCGCGCTGTGGCGGGTAACTCCGTGACGGTCGATTTCAATCATCCGCTGGCGGGCCAGAAGCTCACCTTTGAGGTGGAAATTGTAGAGGTAGCTGACTGATGCAGGTACTTTTGGCCAATCCTCGTGGCTTTTGTGCTGGCGTTGACCGCGCCATCAGCATCGTTGAACGGGCGCTGGAGCTGTTTGGCGCGCCCATTTATGTGCGCCATGAAGTGGTCCATAACAAATATGTGGTGGGCTCTTTGCGAGACCGCGGCGCTGTATTCGTCGATGAACTCAGCGAAGTGCCGGATGATGCCATTGTCATCTTCAGTGCCCACGGGGTGTCACAGGCGGTACGCAATGAAGCGAAAGCGCGCGGCCTGCGTGTTTTTGATGCAACCTGCCCGTTAGTCACCAAAGTGCATATGGAAGTGGCCCGAGCCTCTAAAAAGGGGATGGAAACCATCCTTATTGGCCATGCCGGACACCCGGAAGTGGAAGGTACCATGGGGCAGTATCACAATGCCGAGGGTGGCATTTATCTGGTGGAATCCCCCGCGGATGTAAGCCGCTTGCAGGTCAAGGATGCCGCTAACCTTTGTTTCGTGACCCAGACCACGCTGTCTGTTGATGATACCTCTGATGTGATTGACGCCTTGCGTCAGCGCTTCCCGGAAATTGAAGGCCCCCGCAAGGATGATATCTGCTACGCCACCCAAAATCGCCAGGATGCGGTGCGGGCACTGGCGCACCAGGCTCAGCTGGTTCTAGTGGTTGGCGCGAAAAACTCGTCCAATTCCAACCGCCTCCGGGAGCTGGCTGAGAAAGTTGGCTCTACGGCCTATCTCATTGATGCAGCAGATAATATAGATAAAAGCTGGCTTGCTGGCGTCAACGCCGTTGGTGTTACTGCCGGAGCCTCTGCGCCGGAGATATTGGTGCAGCAAGTGATTGAAAAACTGCGTGAATGGGGGGCGGACACGGTGACTGAAACCCAAGGCAGAGAAGAAAATATCGTCTTTGCAGTGCCCGCAGATTTGCGCTAAGGCATTAATAAAATTAGCGTTTTAAATGTCGCCTAGTTGGCGACATTTTTTTGCCAGGCAGTCGAACCGCTGGTAGATTAACCTGATATTAACAGTGCACTGAGCGTGCCGGGAGAAGGCAGTGTTTGAGGGGACCTGTCGACGCTCCAAAGGCTTTTCTCTGCTGGAAGTACTGGTAGCGTTGGTTGTATTGAGTTTCGGCATTCTTGGTGCCGTGGCCATGCAGCTGGCCGCCAAACGTGGCAGTTTTGGCGCTTTGGAACGTACCCAGGCCATGAGCCTGGCCAATGATTACATCGAACGGGCGCGGGGTAACCCGATCCAGCTGGCCAGCTATGCCGGTACTATCGGCACCGGTCATTCGGTGACGGCGGTAGCCAGCTGTACCCGTGGCAGTACCTGCACCAATACCGCCCTGGCTGACTGGGACAAGTATCAGTGGTACCAAGAGCTGTTGGGGGGCGCCACACAAGAAGGCGGTAATAACGTCGCGGTGCTGGAAGATGCAGTTGGCTGCGTTACTGTAGCGGCCAATATTATGACGGTCACAGTGTCTTGGCAGAGCCTGCATGGTACTTCTGATGGCGCCATTGATGGTAGCTGTGGCACCGCCTCAAACCGGCGCCGACAAGTTCAGGTAAGGAGCGTTGTATGGTAAGGCAGCGCGGCTTTTCCATGATTGAACTGATGATTGCCATGGTGCTGGGGTTGATCATGGCGGCGGCCATTTCCGCCGTCTTTGTAGCGTCTAAAACCGGGGTGCGTTCTACCGACCAGATTGGTGAGTTGCAGGAGTCGGCCAGTTTTGCCATGCGCTTGATCAGCGAAGACTTGCGCCAGGCGAACATGCTTGGGCCTTTAGGTGCACCGCTGGTGGTGGGTACTAACACCGACCTCAACGGCGTCGTGGTGGGCAATGATTGCTTTGGTGGCGGTGTTAATAATGCCTCCTTGCCACGTAACACGGCTCCAGCGGGCAGCTTTACCATGCTCTGGGGCGGAATTGCCGGCACCAACCCTATGGTCTGCAGTGGCACCCCTACCTTCAGCCCAGTTACCGGCACTGACATTTTACAGGTCAAGCGTTTGGCAGGGCCGCCGGCCACGGCGGCTACCTGGCGTAATGATCGGCTCTATGCCCTGGTGAACAGCACACAGGTGCGCTTCTGGCCAGGCACTACGGCACCCGTCTTTCCCGCAGGCATTCCCGATGGCCAATACTTTCCTTATCTCCATCATGTTTACTACATCGCCAATGAAACACGGGGCACTCGTACCATACCGGTGCTGCGGCGCCGTTATCTGACGGTTGATGCTACTGGCGTGCACATGGCCGATGAAACCCTGGTTGAAGGCATTGAACGGTTTCATGTCATGTATGGGATCGATACCGACGGCGATGCCTTGGCGAATTTTTATGCAAGCGCCGATACTATGCCTGATGCTGATTGGATTGGTTCGACAGGGCAACGGGTGGTGTCAGCGCGATTGTATATTCTGGCCAGAGCCCGTGAGGCTGACCCCAGTTTTAGTGGTAATTTCAGCTATACCTTAGGTGATCAGGCGGCTTATACACCGGCGGACCATTTCCGGCGGTTGCTGGTTCAGACCACCATCAACCTGCCTAATCCGCAGTATCAGCAGGTAAACAACTGAGGCCCGGTATGAAGCGAACTCAACATGGCATGGTGCTTTTTGTCGCCCTGGTATTCCTGTTAATCATTACCGTACTTGGCGTAGCACTGCTGTCCAATAGCGCCATGGATGTGAAAATGTCGGGTGCGGTAACCGATCGCACCAATGCCCTGCAAACGGCAAATGGTGTGCTGGATGACGTGTTACTCAACGCCGATACCACCCGGGCTTTTTTGCAGGATCTGGGCAATTACGCCGGTGGCTTTAACGTCAATACCGGTCTTAGTGACTCAACTGGTGCCCCTCGTCAGGCAACAATACAGTTTGAAGTGGAAGGCCCATGCCCACGAGCGGAACGGGGAACAAGCGCCGGTACTTTTGTTTGCCGGCACTTTCGTGATAGCTCGCAGGTCAATTTTGGTCGTAAAGGCCTGGGCCAGTTAACCGTCACCAATGGTATTTCTCAACCGCTGGTTGCACCCACAGGGAGCTGACAAATGAACCGTTTTCTCGTTTTTGTGGCATTTTTGCTGCTGCCGATTCTGGCAGCGCCACCGGCTCACTCGGAAGATATTGATCTATACGTATTGCGTAATGGTGGGGTGACGAATTATCGGCCGCAGGTGCTGATTATTTTTGATAACTCTGGATCCATGGGCGACATGATGGACACGGCCTATGACCAGTACGACCCAACGAAAACCTATGCACCTGTTGATGCTGCACATCAGTATCAGGACGATATTGTTTATTACATTCCTAATAGTGAATTAACTGGCTCGTTTGAAGTACCCCCGTTAGCCGACTTCGATACCAAAAAGCGGCGTTTTAATGTACTGGAGAACGGCTGTGCAGCCAGCTTGACCCCCTTAGCCAATCAGGGGCGTTACTCTGGCGTCATCAAGTATGTGAAATATCAGGGGCAGTCTGGGCAATGGTTGCCTTTGCCAAACAACTCGGGGCTGGGTAACAAGCCGGTAGTAGATTGTCTTGATGATTTTATGAATCATGACAGCACTAATGCGGCGGGTTACAGCTCTGGTTGGCCACGTACGACCCCTGCCAAGAACCAAGACCCCTATACGACTGATTTCTATCAAAGCGACTTCTGGAACTTTTATCGTAATCGCACCGGTTTTACCCTGTTTACAGCCAACTATTTGCGCTACATGGCACAGATTGATGCGGGCTGGTTGGATGGTCCAAAATCCAAACTACAAGTAGCGAAAGAAGCCGTCAGTGATTTAATTAACTCGTCTCCGGGTGTTGATTACGGCTTGGTTGTCTTTAACGAAAACAATAAAGATGATTTGACCACCTCGGAAGACTCCGGTGGCCGGGTAGTTAAGCGCATAAAAGATCGTAGTGACCTTAGTGGCTTTATCAGTACGGTTAATGCTCTGGGTGCTGATACCTTCACGCCGCTGTGTGAAACCATGTATGAAGTGAAAAAATACTTCGGTGGTGAAGCGGTCTGGTTTGGTAATCATAATGAGGCAAAATTAGATCCACCTAAGGATTCTACTGCTGATTCTGGCGGTACCTATATCTCTCCTTTCACTACCTGCCAGGATAAAATCTATGTGGTGCTGGTTACTGATGGTCAGCCGACCAAAGATCATCGCGCCGACAATGCAGTCAGTGCGTTGCCCGGTGTAGGAGGTCCTTACACCTACAGCTATTCGGGCTGGAATGGTGGCACTTACACTGATACCACCATGTTGCCCCCTCTGGCAGCATGGATGCATACGCATGACTTGAATCCGAACCTGGCAGGAACTCAGACCACGGATTTATACACAGTTGGCTTTGGTTTAGACCAAGGAGATAGTGCCGAACCCATTTTGAAAGAAGCAGCCAAGGTGGGGGGTGGTAAATACTTTGCTGCCAGTAAAGCCTCTGATCTGAGTGCTGCCCTGCAAAAAATCATTGCCGAGGTGTCGACTAAGTCATCTGCGTTCACTTCGCCTTCAATCGCTGCTAACAACTTTGACCGGACGCGCTCGCTGAATTCCATCTACTACGCCATGTTTTTGCCGTCAGCGGGTCCCCGCTGGATAGGTAACATCAAAAAACTGGAAGTCACTAACAACAATGACATTGTTGATGTGAATGGTAAAAGTGCCATTACTGCGTCCGGTGATATTGATGAAACGGCACAAACGTTCTGGAGCTCCGTCGTTGACGGTAATGACACCCGTGCTGGTGGTGTCAACCAGTACATGGTGGCGCAGGCGAAAAGTAAGACCCGCAAGCTCCTCACCGACACGCCTAACGGCATTGAAGCGCTGACGCACAGTGCTCTGTTAAAAAATGCTGCCAGTGAGGCTGACTTAGCAACCTTACTGGATATGCCTGATTCCGAAATCGACAACACCATGAACTGGTTGTACGGCTATGACGTGGATGACGACAACAAGGACGGCTCAACTACCGATATTCGCCCTGAGTTGATGGGGGACCCATTGCACTCAAAACCACTGGCCATTAACTATGGCGCCAGTGGCAATCAGGCCAATGTGCATCTGTTGGTAGGGACTAATCAGGGTTCTGTCGAGATGTTCCAGGATAATGGCAGCACTGTTGAAGAGAACTGGGCCTATTTTCCGTTTAAGGAACTCCATAAGGCTTATAAGCTGCGGGTGAACAGCGAGAGTGACACCAAGGTTTACTCCATGGACTTGTCACCGGCGGCTTATGTCTATGACCATAACGACAACGGCATCATTGAGACCTCGGACGGCGATAAAGTCTGGGCGTACATAGGCCAGCGCCGCGGTGGCCGCGCCTACTATGGTTTGGATATCAGTAACCCCGACAGCCCTTCCCGACTATGGCGAATTGACAATACTAGTGCCGGGATGAGCGAACTGGGGCAAACCTGGTCTGTGCCAGTGATTGCTCATATCCCGGGCCATACGGGGCCAGTGCTTATCTTTGGGGCTGGTTATGATCCAGCAACAGACAGTGGTGCGGCCACATCGGCAACCTCCGGCAGGGGAGTCTTTATTGTCGATGCCAAAACTGGTGCCTTGGTGTGGAGTGCCACCCCGGCAGCCACCAGTGCGA
The DNA here is from genome assembly GCF_045291545.1 of Gallaecimonas aegicerasi. GTDB lineage: Bacteria > Pseudomonadota > Gammaproteobacteria > Enterobacterales > Gallaecimonadaceae > Gallaecimonas. Next base: position 2,289,305 of record NZ_CP149514.1, on the reverse strand, counting down.
CCAATTTGCAGGTGCCTTTTACGGCTTCCATTCCTAACAAGGTGGCCGCGCTGGACAGTGATCGGGATGGCTTGATCGACCGTCTCTACCTCAGTGATACAGCAGGTAATATCTGGCGGGTGGATATGCCTTCAGCCCAGCCGTTTGGTACTAACCCTTGGACGGTCTATAAACTGGCTAGCCTGGGGGGGACTTCCGGTACTGCAACCGATCGCCGCTTCTATTCCGGGCCGACGGTAGTACAAACACAATACACGCAAACGGTAACAACCACGGTTACAAACCCGGATGGCAGCACGTCATCGCAAGTTACTACTCAGCTGTTGCCTTTCGACGCGGTGCTACTGGGCAGTGGTAAGCGCCCCGATCCATTGGGGACAACCGTCTCGAACAAGCTCTTTATGCTGCGGGATACCAATATCGTTACTCGTTCGGCAACAGCCAGTAATACACCGGCACCCATCACGTTGGCGAACCTGTATGACATGAGCGGTCAGCCCTTTACCAGCACCATGACTGCCGCAGATCGGCAAACACAGGAGCTGGCTTTGGGGTCGTCAGAAGGGTGGTTCTTCGATTTGACCCACACGGGGGAAAAAGCGCTGTCTACACCTTTGGTTATTGACGGTGTGGCTTATTTCACCACCTTTACTCCGCCAGGGGTGCCGGATCCTAATTCTGATACCTGTTTGATACCAGGGATGGGGCGGCTCTATGCGTTGGACTTGCACCATGGCTTTAATGCCTACAACTGGGGCGTGGTGGATATTCCCGGTAAGCTGCCCGATACACCGGTAGTTCATGCAGGGGTGGATGCAAACGGTGACAGTGTTATCCGTATCATTGGTGTTGGCCGAGTCGACACGCCGGATGGTCCGCGTCCGACATTACCGATTAATGTCTCCATGGCGCCAAGCCGAATTTATTACTACGTGGGTGAACGATGAAAGCGTTAAGGACAACAGGCTTTACGTTAATAGAACTGATGGTCACAGTGGCGGTGGTGGCTATTTTGGCTGCCATTGCCTATCCGTCCTATACCAGCTATATCGCGAAGTCTAACCGTGCCGAAGCGCAGACCGAACTGATGCGCCTGGCGGCGCTGGAAGAGCAGTACCGGGTTGATCATCGTACTTACACGGCGGATTTGACAAAACTAGGGTCCCCTGCCAGTGGTTACACCGTCGCTAAAGGCAGTTTTACTATTACCGCGGCAGCCGGCACAGACAGCCTGACCCTGACGGCGACAGCATCTAGCCGTCAGGCCAGTCAAGACAGCAACTGTGCAGTAATGGCTATTGATGAAAATGGCCAGAAGACATCGAAAAACAGCAGTAACGGGAGTTCTAATGGGTGTTGGTAAACTGATGTTCGCCGCCGCCGCGGTTGTTATATCTGCTGGCGCTCAGGCGAAAAGCGTAGAATATAAATGCTACCTGCAACTCAATGGCAAGCAGGAGAAAATAGTCCACTTTATCAAGCGTAGCGAAGAGCAGGCTAAAGCGCTGGTGTTCGGCTTGCCACATACCAAATTAGATTGGCCGGGTAAGCCTGTCATCACCAAGGTGTTCGAGTGTGTTTCTGTGAAAACAGCTTTTCATTCAGCCCGGGCGCGGGCGCTTGAAGCTAAAGCGCCGCGCTGATCAATGACAGTCAATGGAGGCGCCAGCGTCATCATCACGCACGCCGTCGTCATTGTCGTCAGTGGCGGTGCGGCTGCGCCCTGACAGGGTAATCACAACACCGTTATACAAGGTATTGTCAGACCCTTCGCACAACTCGACAGTACCGGGTGTAGAAGCCAGAGTGCCATCGGCGGTGTAGCGAATACTGCTTTGGCTGAAGTAGCGGGTGAGGGTGGTGGCGCCCATGGTCAGTAGAGTTTCGTCGCTGCCATCTTTTTGGCCGTTACCATTGGTGTCTGCAAAAGCGGTAATTTCCTTGCCCCAGCTGCTCGTACAACTACTGCCACTTAGCGGGCAAACAACCACCGGCACCTGATAACTCAAAGCATAATTGCGGGCCGTAACCAACAAGGACTGCAGTTCACTCGCTTGGCTGGACAACTGGTTGTCCCGGAAGAAACGACTCAGTGACGGGTAACTGATAGTGACCAGAATACCGGCAACCAGCAACGTCACCATCAACTCCACTAAAGTGAAACCCCGTTGTTTCATCCCTTCCCCAGACTCTTTTTTGATTACCTTGATGTAACCAACTTTGCCAGTGGTTTTGGTGACTTACCAGCAACTTGGCGGATTTTTTACATCATTGTGATCCACGGTTAGCGTTGTACAGGGGGTGTCTTGTTGCTGCGGCCCCACTGCACTTGCCTGCAAAGTATAGGTGGTCTCGGCAACGTTTCGGACGGCAAACTGATAGTAGGGATTATCTAAAACGCTAAGTTGTTCAGGATCTTCGGCAAAAAGACCGTTTCGTAAGCGGTATTGTTCTTGCGCCAACTGCAACATCAAAAGCTGGCTCTGGGCCTCGGCTCTGCGGCCTTTTAGTATAAATTGCTGATAACTGGGGTAGGCGATAACAGCGATAATGGCCATTATCGCCAGAGTAATTAATAACTCCAAAAGAGTAATGCCGTGCATTTCTTTCATCGTTGCATCCTTGCCTGAGCGTCTATACTGGAACTGTTGAACAAAATATAGACACTTTCGGGGGTGGGCGATGGAACGCTCGCATCACGTAAAGGGACTGACATTACCCGAGTTGTTGCTAACCACAGCGCTAGTGGCTGTGTTGGCGGCGGTTGCCATTCCTTCCTATGTACATCTGAACAAGCAGCGGCAGCTTGAGCAGGCAACTGAAACACTGCGAAGTCAGGTGCAAATGGCCAAGGTGGAAGCTTTTCGCCGTGGCCGAGACATCACTGTCTTTTTGTCACACCGAGGTGGCTGGTGTGCCGGTTTAACCGACACTGCGCTAAATCGCGGCAATGATTGCGATTGTGACGCGCTGGCAATGGCCTCTGAGCAAGCCAACTGTACCTTGGGAAATCCTGCCCTTATTCGCACTGTAGGTAGCGAGCGTTACCCGCACATTACCGTTACTTCTAACTTTCGCGACAACGCCGTCGTACTGAAAGCGCGAAATCGCGGGGCTGGCAGTCTCAGTGGTGGCTTGAATGCCGGTCGCTTTAATTTGCAGATGGCAGGGGAAGATGAAGGGCGCTGTGTGCTGGTGTCAGCGTTAGCACGTGTTCGCACCTGCCTGCTGGATGCAAAGGGAGATTGCGTATGCTGAGCCATAAACGGCAGTCAGGTAACAGTCTCAGTGAGCTGATGGTGGCCATGGCGTTGGGGTTGCTGGTGATGCTGGCAGCTACCAGCCTGTTTGCTGCCACTTTGGGGGCCAGCAAACTGTCGTTGAAAATGACTGTGTTACGTAACGAGCTGGCAACGGTTGCACACCTACTCAGTGATGATATCCGTCGGGCCGGTTTTAATGGCAAGGCGACGTCGGCTCTTGGCCAGGGTGGCTGCACAGATCATGAAACGCAATGCCCCTTTTCGTTCCAGGCGGTGCGCGATCTGGATGAGCATTGCCTGATCGCCCGTACTGATGCTGATAACGACGGTCATTTTGATCAAACTGATACCGCCGAAGTCAGAGGATATGTGTTTGCTAACAACACATTGTATTTTATCAAATATTTCTATGGTACTCCCAGCTGCCATGGCCGCTACCTGCGAGAGTCACTGACCTGGAAAACGGACGTCAAACTCACCGAGGTTCGGTTTAGCTTACTGGCTGATAGTAGCGGAGGGCACTCTGTTGCAATCAAAGTCAGTGGCCATAGTCAGAGCGAGCCGGGTGTCATGATGACGCTGAACCAGCAAGTGAGGCTGCGTAATGATGCGCGCTGAAACAGGTATGATGACCTTGGCTGTGGTGCTGATCATGATGACGCTGGTAGTAGGCATTACCGCTTTTACGACGCGTATGGCGGTCACCAAGCAGCGTATGATGCGAGCGGAACAGCAGTATTTGTTGGCTTTTGAAGCGGCGGAAAGTGGCCTGAGTTATGCCACTGCGCAGTTGCAGCGCCAGCCCTCTGCTGCGACTACCACCTTTACCTTCAGCAGCAGTGATAGTGGTAACCCACAAGGGCGCTTTACGGTATCTGCGCAACCGGCAGAGGCCAGTTTTATTGGCGCCGGGGGCAACACTGTTACCTACCCGGTCAGTGAGCTAGTAGCTCAGGGAATTGCGCCTGATGGCAGCACCACTAGTGAGCATCGCTTAACAGTAGTGGCGTCTCCTATTGTGAGCCAGCCCCCTTCTGTGCCTCTGATGGTGGCGGGGCAACTAAGCTTGGCTGGACAGGCTCATATAGCGGCCAGCGCGGATGCGGCAGGTTCAGGAGTGGCGCTTTCTATTTGGTCAGCGGCCAGTGTGGCACTACCCGGTACTTTTACCAGTTGTGGGCAGCAGGAGTGGCAAGCTGCCGGTTGCAGCCAAGCCAGTTACTCCCAAGGCATGAGTTCAGGGAGTGATATTTTGGCTAACAGTAATGCCTTCCCTGACGATCTATTTCAGGCCACTTTCGGACTGCCAGCTAATCAATGGCAGCAGTTGGCTGTTGATGCCCAAGTGGTTGCTGATGACTGTACTGCTTTAAAGCCTGGGCAAACGGGGTTAGTGGTGATCACTGGTAATTGCCAGCTAGCTGTTGATCTGGGACAACCAGCCACACCTGTCTTGTTGCTGGTGGTAAACGGTAATCTGAACTTTAGCGGTAACCGGCAATTTTACGGTGTCGTTTTCAGTTTTCATACCGAGCCGTCACAGAGCTCGGTCATCAGCATTGATGGTACAGCCAGCATTGCGGGAGCCTTACTGGCCAATCATGATGTTGCAGTGAGTAGCGGTGTTTTGAAAGTACGGTATCAGCCGGAGCTACTGAATAATCTGGGTCACTCATCTGAATTTCTGCGTGCTTGGGCCCTGCCTGGCAGCTGGAGGGACTGGTGATGCAGCGGCCTAGTCGTGGCTTCGGGCTGATTGAAGTGATGATTGCCATGCTGATTGTCAGCATTGGTGTTGCCGGTGTCATGGCTTACCAGAAAACGCTGTTACGTGAGGCCGGTACCGATATTCAGCAGACCACGGCAGTGAGCCTTGCCCAGGGGATGCTGGCGCGGTTACGGCATCAGGGGGCCGATTTAGCGGGTTATCTACAAATGCAGTCAGGGCAGGAGCAACTGACGCTATCAGGTACGACTTATCAGCGGCGCTGGACGGTGACGCCGCAGTATTTTGCGGGGGGAGGGTCTAACACTACCGGGCAGCATTACCCGCATCAACAACAGCTTTTTGTGGAGATTAGCTGGGCACAGGGTGAGCAATCACTGATGCTGTCATCCTCGCTGGCAGCGCCATCTGTTGCGTCACCTCAAAACTTACTGGCGGCGCCCGCCATGGCCGCGTTACCAAGTGTGCTACAGCCGCCTGACAGTGCGTCAGATACCTTGGCTATTGTCCTGAATGAGAGCAGTACCGAGGGATTACGGCGCCAGACCAGTCAGGTTAAAACTACTGACTTGGCCACATCAGGGGACTGGCTTAGCCAGTTTTCTACGGTGACGTTTGATGAGCAGAACAAGACCTTACGCCGCGACGACTTTGCGACCCTAAGCTGTCGTTGCCAGCTAAATGAGGCGGGCTATGGTGCAACACCAACACGTATTCGCCCAGACAGCTCCAGCACCGGATTACGTGCGGAGGTGGGTGAGGTTGTCAGCAAGCACAGTGGCGTCAGCAGTGACGAGACATCATCTTACTGTGCTCGTTGTTGTCGCGACCACCACGATCGTACCGGCCATGCCGATTTCCCCTATGATCCGCCACGGGGTATTGGCCACGGCCATTACCTGTTTGCCGGCGCAGATTTCAATCCTTTTACTAGTGCCACGCTGACAGCGGGAGATTTTCAACCCGTACTGACTGGCGCCTATCTCGAAGCCTGTCGAATGTTGCGAGTGAAAGGTTACTACCGCGTGTTACCGGACTGGCAGTTGCTCGAAGTCGTAATGATACCTGCAGCGTGGTTTGCCAAGCCTGAGAATCAAGCGCGTTACCAGCGGTTTGTATTGGCACGTGTCAAAGATGCCATTACCGGCTCGCAAAACGCCGATAAAACCACGCTGGTGCGCTCACTGACTAGTGCTGGGCGTAGCAGGGTACTGTTACGAGGCATTTATCTGGAGCATCTCAGTGATGCCGACCATGTTGATTTGGCAGCCCGGCTTAGCAGCCCTCAATGGCCGGCCAGGGTGCCCTTTTATGAACTGGAGTTGAGCCAGCTGGCATATTGGCAAAGCTCCGGCCAAGGGGTGGCGGTAGAACACTACGACAGCAAGGTTTACGTACAGGTTGGCAACGCCGCCAGTGCGGTTGTCATGGCACGTATTGGTAGCAGTAACAGTGCGTTGACGCAGAGCTTGCCCACTGATCTGGCGGATGCCCAGCAGTGGCATCAAGATCAGTTATCTGTCGATATAAGCCCCTGAAACATTGTGATGGCTAGGTGCAAACCGCTATGCTTGGCGGTAGGCAAACGTGTCCATGTGGTTAGGAAAATGAAGAAAATCGAAGCCATCATCAAGCCCTTTAAACTCGATGACGTGCGTGAAGCGCTGGCGGAAGTTGGGATCACCGGTATGACGGTGACCGAAGTCAAAGGGTTTGGTCGCCAGAAAGGGCATACCGAACTTTACCGCGGTGCTGAGTACATGGTGGACTTTTTGCCCAAGGTGAAGCTTGAGCTTGTTGTCGGCGATGAAGAAGTCGAGCGTTGCATTGATGCCATTATGCAAACGGCTCAAACCGGCAAAATTGGTGATGGCAAGATTTTTGTGACCGCTGTGGAACGGGTGATTCGCATTCGTACCGGTGAGGAAAACGAAGAAGCGGTATAAAAAAGCGGCCTGAAGGCCGCTTTTTTATTTCACCAGACTGTTGTCCGGGTAGTTCTTTTTCAGCACAGCCAATGCGTGCTGTTTCAACTCATCAATACCCAGTTTGTCGTAGCAGGTGACCAGTAGTACCAAGGCATCTTCTTGTGCCTTGGTACCGGCGTAGTTATCGACAACATCCTGAGCTCGATTCGCCGCAGCAACCCAAGCGTTACGCTTCACATAGTAACGGGCAACGGCCAGCTGATAGTTGGCCAGGCGGCTTTTCAAAAACAGCATGCGCTTTTGCGCGTCAGCAGCATACTTGGAGTGCGGATAGCGTTTGAGCAGCGTCGCAAAATCATTGAATGCTGCCTTGGTATTCGACGGATCCTTATCGGTATGCTTCACCCACAGCAGCTCTTGGAAGAAATTATGATCCATTGCCATGTGGTTCAGACCGCGCATGTAATAGGCGTAGTCCAGATCAGCATGCTGCGGATTGAGCTTGATAAAGCGGTCGATGATTGAAATGGCAGAGCTGTAATCGCCTTTTTTATAATAGGCATACATCAAATCCAGCTGTACCTGGTGCGAGTAAGGGCCAAACGGATAGCGTGAGTCCAGGCTTTCCAGCTGTTTAACCGCTTTATTAAAATTCCCGGAAGCCATGGCCGACTGTGCGGCCTCAAAACTCACCTGTGGTGACGACTTGAGCGCTTTGTCATCTTTACTGCTGGCACACCCGCCTAACGCCAGGCCCAGAGCCAGAAGCAGGGGGATACCATATCCTTTTTTATTCATCATGCTCGATTCTTTCCCGTACCGTTTTGTCGAAGCCACTGTGTTCAGCGCCAAAGGGGAGTAAACTATCCGTTTTGGCGCATTCTAACCCACTACCCTGTTCTGTCACAGGGGCCACAACGAGTCTTCTATGCGTGAAGTAATTGCATTGACTGCACAAGCCAGTAGTCAACACCTTGGCTTACGCTTGGATCAGGTGTTGGCCGATTTGTTCCCCGACCATTCCCGATCCCGCTTAAAAGAATGGATCCTGGCCGGTAATGTCACCCTTGATGGTGATGTTATCGACAAACCCCGGCACAAGATGCTGGGCTTGGAAACCATTGCCATTGAAGCTGAAGTGGAGGCTGATCCTCGTTTTGAGGCTCAGGATATCAGCCTCAATATTGTCTTTGAAGATGAGCACATTCTGGTGCTTAACAAACCGGCCGGGCTGGTAGTGCACCCTGGAGCAGGCAATGCCGACGGTACCCTATTGAATGCCTTGTTGCACCATTATCCGCAGATTGCGGTCGTGCCTCGGGCAGGAATTGTGCACCGTCTTGATAAAGACACCACCGGTCTGATGGTGGTGGCGAAAACATTGGCAGCCCAAACCCACTTGGTGGAAAAGCTGCAGGCGCGAGATATCACCCGCGAGTATGAAGCCTTGGCTATTGGCCTGATGACCGCCGGTGGTAGTGTTGATGCTGCCATTGGTCGTCATCCAACCAAACGTACTCACATGGCAGTGGTTCGAGACGGTAAGCCTGCTGTCACCCACTATCGAGTGGCTGAAAAATTTCGGTTGCATACCCGCCTGCGGTTACGCCTGGAGTCGGGTAGGACACACCAAATCCGGGTGCACATGACGCACATTGGTCACCCCTTGGTGGGCGACCCGCTATACGGCGGCCGGGCCCGTTTACCCAAAGGGGCGGACGCAGATACACAGCAACAGTTGCGTGACTTCCCCCGCCAGGCCCTGCACGCCGCGCGGTTGATTTTGGCGCACCCGGTATCGGGCGAACGAATGGAATGGCAGGCGCCAATACCGGATGATATGCAGGCGCTGTATGCCTTGTTGCGAGACGATTTGGCTAACCATGGCGGTTAATTCCATCAATGGTGTTTTTGCCGACAACATCAGCGCCTGGTTCACCGATCGCCTTGGTGGTGTCAGTAAGGGGCCATACCACGGCTTTAACGTTGGCGACCATGTGGCTGATGTACCGTCGCGTGTGGCGTATAACCGCCGCTTGCTGTTATGGCAAAGCGGCTTAGTGACGGAGCCGGCGTGGCTGGAGCAGGTGCACAGTAATACAGTACTGCGTTTGCCTGGTACGGCTTCTGCTTGCGCCGATGGCGCTGTGAGCAATGCGATGGGGCAGGCACTGGTGGTGATGACAGCTGACTGCTTGCCGGTATTGCTGGCCAGTCAGGATGGCCAGCATATTGGCGTGGCGCATGCCGGTTGGCGAGGTCTGGCTGCCGGCGTTATCGAGAACGCTGTGACCAGCATGGCTGTCGCCCCGGTCAAGCTGACGGCCTGGCTTGGCCCCTGTATCGGCCCCCGGGCTTTTGAAGTGGGTACAGAAGTACGGGATGCTTTTGTTACCCGGCAGCCTGAGGCGGCCTCAGCTTTTGTCCAGCATGGTGCGCGTTACCTCGCTGACCTGCAGCAACTGGCTCGCCAGCGTCTGCAACATCTGGGAGTGCGCGATATCCATCAGGACAGTTCCTGCACTTACCAGCAACGTCAGCGCTTTTTCTCTTACCGCCGGGACGGCCAGTGCGGGCGCATGGCATTTGTGATTGTTCGTAAAAAGTGACTTGAAAAATCCTCTCTGAGCTACCACATAGTCAGTAACTCACTGAATTATTGGAGGCCCGGATGCACCCTGAACGATTTACCAGCAAATTTCAGCTGGCTTTGTCCGACGCACAGTCCTTGGCACTGGGTCGAGACAATCAATTCATCGAACCTGCACACCTGATGATGGCACTCATCAATCAGGATAGTAGTGTGGTTAAGTCTTTATTTTCCCAGAATAATGTGGACTTTAACCGGTTTCGCTCGGAACTTGGCGAAGTACTGGAAAGGCTGCCCAAGGTCGAAGGTACCGGTGGTGAAGTGCAGGTGTCACGCGCGTTAGCAAACCTGCTGAACCTCTGTGACAAACTGGCTCAAAAACGTAAAGACAAGTTTATTTCTTCGGAATTGTTTGTCTTGGCGGCCCTGGATGATCAGGGTGAACTGGGTAGCCTGTTGAAAAAGCACCACCTCAGTAAAGAAAAGGTGGAGCAGTCCATTGAGCTGTTACGTGGTGGCCAGAAAGTGGATGACCCGAACGCCGAGGATACCCGCCAGTCGCTGGAACGCTACACCATTGATCTGACTGAACGGGCCGAGCAAGGCAAGTTGGACCCGGTGATCGGCCGTGACGAAGAAATCCGTCGCGCTATTCAGGTACTGCAGCGGCGCACCAAGAACAACCCGGTACTGATCGGCGAACCCGGGGTCGGTAAAACGGCCATTGTCGAAGGGCTGGCACAGCGCATCATCAATGGTGAAGTCCCCGAAGGTTTGAAGAATAAACGGGTGTTGTCACTGGACTTGGGCGCACTGCTGGCCGGCGCCAAATACCGTGGTGAATTTGAAGAGCGCCTCAAGGCGCTGCTCAATGAACTGGCCAAAGAAGAAGGCAATGTCATTCTGTTTATTGATGAGTTGCACACCATGGTAGGGGCAGGTAAAGCCGATGGCGCTATGGATGCCGGCAACATGCTCAAGCCGGCTCTGGCCCGCGGTGAGCTGCACTGCATGGGTGCCACTACGCTGGATGAATACCGCCAGTACATTGAAAAAGATGCAGCGCTGGAGCGCCGTTTCCAAAAGGTACTGGTCGATGAGCCCAGTGTTGAAGATACCATCGCGATTTTGCGGGGGCTCAAAGAGCGCTACGAGTTGCACCACAGCGTTGAGATCACCGATCCGGCGATTGTTGCCGCAGCAAACCTGTCGCATCGCTACATTACTGACCGACAACTGCCCGACAAAGCCATTGATCTGATTGACGAAGCGGCCTCCAGCATTCGCATGCAGATCGACTCCAAGCCGGAAGAGTTGGACCGCCTGGAGCGGCGTATGATCCAGTTAAAACTGGAACGTCAGGCGTTGGTTAAAGAAGCCGATGAGGCCTCGAAAAAACGTCTGGCCCTACTGGATGAAGAGCTGGCCGACTTGGATGGGCGCTTTGAAGAGCTCGATGAAATCTGGAAAGGCGAGAAAGCGGCGCTATCTGGAACTCAGCAAATAAAGGCGCAACTGGAACAGGCCCGCCAGGAGCTGGATGTTGCTCGCCGGGCTGCTAACTACGAGCGTATGTCCGAGCTTCAGTATGGCCGTATACCAGAGCTTGAAAAACAGCTTGATCTGGCCAGTGCTGCAGAAATGCAGGAAATGAAACTACTGAAAAACCGCGTTACTGACAGTGAAATCGCTGAGGTAGTGTCGCGTTGGACTGGTATTCCGGTTGCCAAGATGCTCGAAGGCGAGCGGGAAAAACTGTTGCAAATGGAAGCCAATTTGCATCAGCGGGTCGTCGGTCAGGAAGAAGCCGTCAGTGCTGTGGCCAATGCTATTCGTCGTAGCCGGGCCGGGCTGTCTGATCCGCGTCGGCCTATTGGCTCCTTTTTGTTCCTGGGGCCAACCGGTGTTGGTAAAACTGAGCTATGTAAGGCGTTAGCTCAGTTCCTGTTTGACACCGAGGAAGCCATGGTGCGCCTCGATATGTCCGAGTTTATGGAAAAACACGCCGTATCACGGCTGGTAGGGGCGCCTCCAGGGTATGTTGGTTACGAAGAGGGTGGCTATTTGACCGAAGCAGTGCGCCGTCGTCCTTATTCGGTGATTTTGCTTGATGAGGTAGAAAAAGCGCACCCGGATGTATTCAACATGCTGCTGCAAGTTCTTGATGACGGCCGCCTGACGGATAGCCAGGGGCGCACCGTGGACTTTCGCAATACGGTGGTGATTATGACCTCGAACTTGGGCTCAGATCGTATTCAGGAACACGCGGGTGAGAAAGACTACGACGTCATGAAAGCGATGGTGATGGATGTGGTTGCCCACCATTTCCGTCCAGAGTTTATTAACCGGATTGATGAAACGGTGGTATTTCATCCGCTTAGCAACAGCATCATCCGTCAGATAGCGGACATCCAGCTGGCTAACTTGAAAGCCCGCTTGGCCGAGCGAGACTTTGAACTGGTGTTGACCGATGCTGCCATGGCGCAGTTGGCCGAAGCCGGTTTTGACCCGTTGTTTGGCGCGCGGCCGCTCAAGCGAGCCATCCAGAATCGGCTGGAGAACCCGCTGGCAAACCGCATTCTCAAAGGAGAGTTGGTGCCCGGCAAACCTATCCATGTGGATGCCGGGGAAACTGAGCTGCAACTGACGCAATAAACCTCAAAGGCCGGCATTGCCGGCCTTTTTATTGATCTTTACAGGCTTCTTTTATCTGCTGCTGGTACTGCTTTATTTGTGCCTGCTTTTCCTGTTCAGACAAAAATCGGTACTCGCCGTTACTTTGCTTGATACGAACCCGATCAAAGCTTTGCAGTACATTGAGGTTTTTCTTGGCCTGCTCACAAGCCTGTTGTAATTGCTGCTTGATGTTGGTCAGTGCGCCATCGTTAGACTTGGGCTCTGACGTTTTTTCCGGCTGCGGAGTCGCTTTTGCATCTTGCTCGGGAGCCGGGCTGGCGGCCAGTGGCACGTCAATATTGATTTTTTGCGCAGCAATACCAGCGGGAGGGGTTTGGGCAAAATGCACATTGCCTTGTTCATCAACCCACCGGTAAACGGTGTTTTTGTCATTGTCTGTAGCTGTTGAAGCGGCGGCAGCAAAGGCGACCAAGCAGCCAAGCACAACCAGAAACTGTTTCAACATTGTCTCTCTCCTACCATCTTGGGGGCGGCCAAGCGGCTGTGATATCGTATTCAGTCTAACCCTCATGGCGACGCCAAGCGAGATTTCCATAATGAGTGAGCAACAGCCTAACGACACCCCTCGGGGTAAAGGCATTTACCTGCTTCCCAATTTATTTACCACCGCCGGGCTATTTTCCGGTTTCTATGCCGTTATTGCGTCTATGCAAGGGCACTTTACTGCCGCGGCTGTAGCCGTATTTGTTGCCATGCTGTTTGACAGCTTCGATGGCCGCATAGCCCGTATGACCAATACCCAAAGTGCCTTTGGTGCTGAGTATGATTCCATGGCAGATATGGTTTCCTTTGGTGTGGCACCTGCCTTGGTCGCGTATAACTGGGCGCTATCCGGTTTAGGCAAAGTCGGCTGGTTGGCGGCATTCATCTATACCGTCGGAGCAGCCTTACGGTTGGCCCGTTTCAATACGCAGGTGGGTATTGCCGATAAGCGCTACTTCCAGGGACTGGCGAGCCCAGCGGCGGCGGCCATTGTTGTTGGTCTGGTTTGGGTAGGCAGTGACTTTGATATACCAGGGCACACTATTTCCTGGCTGGTGGCAGTGATCACTTTCCTGGCCGGGGTATTAATGGTGTCTAACTTTCGTTATCCCTCCTTTAAAGAGGTGGCGTGGAAAGAAAAAGTCTCCTTCCTGGCTATTCTCATCGTGGTTGGAGTCTTGGTTGTGGTGTCACTGCAACCGGCTTTGGTGCTGTTTACGGTCTTTACGCTTTACGCCATCTCGGGTCCGGTGATCACCATCCGTTCCGTCAAGGAATTAAAAATGGAGCATGTGGTGGGAGATAATAGCGATGCCGACTTTGAAAAAAGTGATGACGACGAAAGCAAAAGCAACTAAAGCTGAATGAAATACAAGCAAAAAGGGGCGTTGACGCCCCTTTTTGCTTAGATATCCAGCAGTCACGCGAAAAGAGTGGAAAAGAGCGTTGACAGCCAGTCTCACAGCAGTAGAATGCGCCTCGCTTCGAACGACAACGCCGGTTAAGGTCAGTTGCTTCAAAGCCCTGGTGAGCAAAGCGCTTGACAGGTGTTCTGGAAGCGGTAGAATGCGCTTCCTCGCTCAGCAAGAGCGACGTTCTTTAACAAGATAATCCAAGTAATCTGTGTGGGCACTCGCAGAGGGTACATCTCAAAAAATTGAGATTTACTCGATGACTGCGAAGTGTTCAACACTTCAGCAATTCATTGAGCATCAAACTTTTAATTGAAGAGTTTGATCATGGCTCAGATTGAACGCTGGCGGCAGGCCTAACACATGCAAGTCGAGCGGTAACATTTCTAGCTTGCTAGAAGATGACGAGCGGCGGACGGGTGAGTAAAGCGTAGGGAGCTGCCCGATAGAGGGGGATAACCATTGGAAACGATGGCTAATACCGCATAATGTCTACGGACCAAAGAGGGGGACCTTCGGGCCTCTTGCTATCGGATGCGCCTACGTGGGATTAGCTAGTTGGTGAGGTAACGGCTCACCAAGGCGACGATCCCTAGCTGGTTTGAGAGGATGATCAGCCACACTGGGACTGAGACACGGCCCAGACTCCTACGGGAGGCAGCAGTGGGGAATATTGGACAATGGGGGCAACCCTGATCCAGCCATGCCGCGTGTGTGAAGAAGGCCTTCGGGTTGTAAAGCACTTTCAGCGAGGAGGAAAGGCGAGTGGTTAATAACCGCTTGCTGTGACGTTACTCGCAGAAGAAGCACCGGCTAACTCCGTGCCAGCAGCCGCGGTAATACGGAGGGTGCGAGCGTTAATCGGAATTACTGGGCGTAAAGGGCACGCAGGCGGCCTGTTAAGTTAGATGTGAAAGCCCCGGGCTTAACCTGGGAATGGCATTTAAGACTGGCAGGCTAGAGTCTTGGAGAGGGGGGTGGAATTTCCGGTGTAGCGGTGAAATGCGTAGAGATCGGAAGGAACATCAGTGGCGAAGGCGACCCCCTGGCCAAAGACTGACGCTCATGTGCGAAAGCGTGGGGAGCAAACAGGATTAGATACCCTGGTAGTCCACGCCGTAAACGATGTCAACTTGGGGTCTGTGGTCATGCACTGTGGATCCCGGAGCTAACGCGTTAAGTTGACCGCCTGGGGAGTACGGCCGCAAGGTTAAAACTCAAATGAATTGACGGGGGCCCGCACAAGCGGTGGAGCATGTGGTTTAATTCGATGCAACGCGAAGAACCTTACCTACTCTTGACATCCAGAGAACTTTGCAGAGATGCATTGGTGCCTTCGGGAACTCTGAGACAGGTGCTGCATGGCTGTCGTCAGCTCGTGTTGTGAAATGTTGGGTTAAGTCCCGCAACGAGCGCAACCCCTATCCTTTGTTGCCAGCGATCAGGTCGGGAACTCAAAGGAGACTGCCGGTGATAAACCGGAGGAAGGTGGGGACGACGTCAAGTCATCATGGCCCTTACGAGTAGGGCTACACACGTGCTACAATGGCGCGTACAGAGGGAAGCGACCTCGCGAGAGCAAGCGGATCCCAAAAAGCGCGTCGTAGTCCGGATCGGAGTCTGCAACTCGACTCCGTGAAGTCGGAATCGCTAGTAATCGTGGATCAGAATGCCACGGTGAATACGTTCCCGGGCCTTGTACACACCGCCCGTCACACCATGGGAGTGGGCTGCACCAGAAGTAGATAGCTTAACCTTCGGGAGGGCGTTTACCACGGTGTGGTTCATGACTGGGGTGAAGTCGTAACAAGGTAGCCGTAGGGGAACCTGCGGCTGGATCACCTCCTTACTAAAAGAGGCGTACTGTTTGCGCAGTGTCCACACAGATTACTTGGATGAGTAAGAGCGAATACAGGTGTGGGTCTGTAGCTCAGCTGGTTAGAGCGCACCCCTGATAAGGGTGAGGTCGGTGGTTCAAGTCCACTCAGACCCACCACACTTTATATGGGGCTATAGCTCAGCTGGGAGAGCGCCTGCTTTGCACGCAGGAGGTCAGCGGTTCGATCCCGCTTAGCTCCACCATTTAGTGTTTGTGGTTGCAACAGCAGCCCACCATGATTGAAGTCCCCTTCGTCTAGAGGCCTAGGACACCGCCCTTTCACGGCGGTAACAGGGGTTCGAATCCCCTAGGGGACGCCATTTATGTGTTTGCTCGAGAAATGCCTAAGTTAAATCGTCAGATTTACCTTAGGCTTTTTTAAGCCTTGCTCTTTAACAATTCGGAAAGCTGATAACACTGCAATTTAAATGAGACTCTCAGTTTTACTTGAGCGTCCGGCGAAAAAACCAGGTGTTAGTCACATACGGACATGCTCATTCGTGAGGATGTGTTCGCGCAAGCGAAACCCTTAGGGGTTGTATGGTTAAGTGACTAAGCGTACAGGGTGGATGCCTAGGCAGTTGGAGGCGATGAAGGACGTGCTAATCTGCGATAAGCGTTGGCGAGGTGATAAGACCCGCATGAGCCAACGATTTCCGAATGGGGAAACCCACTTGCATAAGCAAGTATCGTTACGTGAATACATAGCGTAACGAGGCGAACCGGGAGAACTGAAACATCTAAGTACCCCGAGGAAAAGAAATCAAACGAGATTTCCTCAGTAGCGGCGAGCGAACGGGAAAGAGCCCAGTGTGTTTATCAGCAGTTGGTATAGTGGAAGGCTCTGGAAAGTGCCGCGATAGAGGGTGATAGTCCCGTACACGAAATGCCAGCTGTTGTTGCATACGAAGAGTAGGTCGGGACACGTGGTATCTTGACTGAATATGGGGGGACCATCCTCCAAGGCTAAATACTCCCAACTGACCGATAGTGAACCAGTACCGTGAGGGAAAGGCGAAAAGAACCCCGGCGAGGGGAGTGAAATAGAACCTGAAACCCTGTACGTACAAGCAGTAGGAGCACCTTCGGGTGTGACTGCGTACCTTTTGTATAATGGGTCAGCGACTTATGTTTTGTGGCGAGGTTAACCAAATAGGGGAGCCGTAGGGAAACCGAGTCTTAACTGGGCGTCCAGTCGCAAGGCATAGACCCGAAACCCGGTGATCTAGTCATGGGCAGGTTGAAGGTTGGGTAACACCAACTGGAGGACCGAACCCACTACTGTTGCAAAAGTAGGGGATGACCTGTGATTAGGGGTGAAAGGCCAATCAAACCGGGAGATAGCTGGTTCTCCTCGAAAGCTATTTAGGTAGCGCCTCGGACGAATACCTTGGGGGGTAGAGCACTGTTTGGGCTAGGGGGTCATCCCGACTTACCAAACCCATGCAAACTCCGAATACCCAAGAGTACTATCCGGGAGACAGACGGCGGGTGCTAACGTCCGTCGTCAAAAGGGAAACAACCCAGACCGCCAGCTAAGGTCCCCAAGTCATAGCTAAGTGGGAAACGATGTGGAAAGGCTCAGACAGCTAGGAGGTTGGCTTAGAAGCAGCCACCCTTTAAAGAAAGCGTAATAGCTCACTAGTCGAGTCGGTCTGCGCGGAAGATGTAACGGGGCTAAGCTATGCACCGAAGCTGCGGACTCCTACGGGAGTGGTAGAGGAGCGTTGTGTAAGCTGTTGAAGGTGTGCCGGGAGGCATGCTGGAGGTATCACAAGTGCGAATGCTGACATGAGTAACGTTAATGGGGGTGAAAAACCTCCACGCCGGAAGACCAAGGGTTCCTGTCCAACGTTAATCGGGGCAGGGTGAGTCGGCTCCTAAGGCGAGGGCGAAAGCCGTAGTCGATGGGAAACAGATTAATATTTCTGTACTTCTGCGCAATGCGAAGGGGGGACGGAGAAGGCTAGGCAGGCATGGCGTTGGTTGTCCATGTGAAAGTGCGTAGGCTGAGGACTTAGGCAAATCCGGGTCCTTAAGGTCGAGACACGAGACGAGTTGCTACGGCAACGAAGCTGTTGATGCCACGCTTCCAGGAAAAGCCTCTAAGCGTCAGTTGCGCAGGAACCGTACCCCAAACCAACACTGGTGGTCAGGTAGAGAATACTAAGGCGCTTGAGAGAACTCGGGTGAAGGAACTAGGCAAAATAGTACCGTAACTTCGGGAGAAGGTACGCTGCTGACGGTGAAGACTTCGCGTCGTAAGCTGTTGGCAGCCGCAGTGACCAGGTGGCTGGGACTGTTTATCAAAAACACAGCACTGTGCAAACTCGAAAGAGGACGTATACGGTGTGACACCTGCCCGGTGCCGGAAGGTTAATTGATGGGGTTAGCCGTAAGGTGAAGCTCTTGATCGAAGCCCCGGTAAACGGCGGCCGTAACTATAACGGTCCTAAGGTAGCGAAATTCCTTGTCGGGTAAGTTCCGACCTGCACGAATGGTGTAACCATGGCCACGCTGTCTCCATCCGAGACTCAGTGAAATTGAAATCGCTGTGAAGATGCAGTGTACCCGCGGCTAGACGGAAAGACCCCGTGAACCTTTACTACAGCTTGACACTGAACATTGAGCCTACATGTGTAGGATAGGTGGGAGGCTATGAAGCACGTACGCCAGTATGTGTGGAGCCAACCTTGAAATACCACCCTTGTATGTTTGATGTTCTAACCTCGGCCCATTATCTGGGTTAGGGACAGTGTCTGGTGGGTAGTTTGACTGGGGCGGTCTCCTCCCAAAGTGTAACGGAGGAGCACGAAGGTTGGCTAATCCTGGTCGGACATCAGGAGGTTAGTGCAATGGCATAAGCCAGCTTAACTGCGAGACAGACACGTCGAGCAGATACGAAAGTAGGTCATAGTGATCCGGTGGTTCTGAATGGAAGGGCCATCGCTCAACGGATAAAAGGTACTCCGGGGATAACAGGCTGATACCGCCCAAGAGTTCATATCGACGGCGGTGTTTGGCACCTCGATGTCGGCTCATCACATCCTGGGGCTGAAGTCGGTCCCAAGGGTATGGCTGTTCGCCATTTAAAGTGGTACGCGAGCTGGGTTCAGAACGTCGTGAGACAGTTCGGTCCCTATCTGCCGTGGGCGTTGGATGATTGAAGGGAGTTGCTCCTAGTACGAGAGGACCGGAGTGAACGAACCTCTGGTGTTCGGGTTGTCACGCCAGTGGCACTGCCCGGTAGCTAAGTTCGGAATCGATAACCGCTGAAAGCATCTAAGCGGGAAGCGAGCCCTGAGATGAGTCATCCCTGAGACTTCGAGTCTCCTAAAGGGTCGTTGAAGACCACAACGTTGATAGGCTGGGTGTGTAAGCGTAGTGATACGTTGAGCTAACCAGTACTAATTGCCCGTGAGGCTTAACCATACAACACCCAAAGGGTTTTGTAGGGCGCCAAGCAAGACTGAGAATCTAAGCATTGTTATCAGCTTTAATCCGAATTGAATGAGTTGGCTCATATGAGCGGACTCCAACAAATTCGCCTGGCGGCAATAGCGCTGTGGAACCACCTGACTCCATTCCGAACTCAGCAGTGAAACGCAGTTGCGCCGATGGTAGTGTGGCATTCGCCATGTGAGAGTAGGTCACTGCCAGGCACCTAATACACGAGAAGGCCCAGTCTAACGACTGGGCCTTTTTCGTTTTCAATGGTTTGAGCTTAATATCACCAACAGACGTATTGGAAAAGGCTGCTAAGTGTGGTGATAAAGCGCTGGTGCCAGTATGGCGTATGCCTTAAGGTTAAAACAGCAGCATAACAACATCATTGAAAGACCATAATAACCATAACGAGCAAGATGCCAGAGGATCTCCATGCAACTAAAAGACTGCTTTTCGAAGCCACATCTATTGCCGCACATGCCAGAGGTTGTGCAGGATCTAATTGCTACGTTTGAGCAGCCTGATCCGGACTTTCATCGTATTATTACGGACTTTAGCAAGGACCCGGTGTTATCAGCTAAGGTGCTGAGACTGGCGAACTCCGCTCGTTTTGGCGGCGTTAGAGAAATTTCTTCGGTACGGGATGCATCCTTGCGGTTAGGTCTGGATCGTCTGCGGACATTGATTATTGCATCCGGGCTGACTTGTGCCACCGAGTCTGTCAAAGGTATCGATATCAAAGCGTTCTGGAAGCAAAGCTTCATGACCGCTGAAGCCTGTCGGTTGCTGTCTGAGGCTGCTCATTTACCTGGAGAGCAGCATTTTACCTGCGGTATGTTGCATGATCTGGGGATGTTGATTCTGGTGCTGACCTTCCCAGATACAGCTGATGATGTCAGGGCCTTGGCTCAGCGCCAGGGGCGGTTGGATGCTGAACGAACGTTGCTGGGTTTTTCGACGGCGGATATCGGCGCTGAATTAGCCAATCAATGGCGCTTCCCAGATGTGATTATTCAAGGGATCAAAAAACAGTTTGCACCATTGGCTGAAAAGCCCTTTAGTGCTGAAGCCGCTGTACTCTATCTCAGTAAGTGGTTACTGGCGCAGCCGACCTTGCCTGAACAAGCACCGGAGATCTGGCCACAAAAAACCGCTGAAGCGTTGGGGCTGGACTGGCCGACATTGACCAGTGTTTACCAGCAGCTACAAGAAGAAGACAGCCCATTTCTCAACGCCGTATAAAAAGACAGCATTCAGATATTTTTGTGAGGGAAAAGCCTTTACCTGTATGCCCTAACCGCTATAATGGCAACCGCTTTACAGGGGCGTAGTTCAATTGGTAGAGCGTCGGTCTCCAAAACCGAAAGTTGGGGGTTCGAGTCCCTCCGCCCCTGCCATACAAAACAAAAAAGCCTGCTCATTTGAGCAGGCTTTTTTGTTTTGTATGGCCCAGGATAAAAATCCCCACCCGTGCTTTTACTTAAAGCGCAGTTCTATGCTGAATCGCCGTAATTAACCTAATGGTCATTTGACCACCATTTGTTTATCCTCTATGTTGGTTGTACACAGGTAGTATTACCTTTAGGTAGAGGATGACCATGACAATGCAGGGACGCTGGGTATATGCCGTCGGTATGATTGGCCTTGTAGTGCAATGGCTATGGGCCTGGCAGCTGATGCCGGCGTATTCTTGGCTGTTTCTTCTCACTGGCATCTTCTTTGCCATCAATCCGAAAACCTTAGGAATGGTAGCCCAATGTGGCTTGATCACCTGGAGTCTTGGTGGGGCTGCAATGGTGATCGGCTCTTGGTTGGTTAAAGTTCATCACCCTGCGTTGATGAGTTTGCCCAGCCTCATGATGGTGCCGGCCTGTGTCATTGCCTGCTGGTTGCTCTGTGGGCATCAGCACGCTTGGTCAGTGCAATTGTTACTGCACTTACCTGCCGCAGCACTGATGTTGGTAGGTATGGGGCTGACTCACCACTGGCTACCTTCGCAAATGATGTCGCTGCCGTTGCTGCACCACATCCTGATGACACTGGGGATGACGGTCGGCGACATGCTCGGACTGTGGCTCGGCGGAGTATTGGTGGCCAGCTGGAAGCCGACCGCCGGGCTTACTCTATGGGCGCCTCGGCGCCGTCTTATTCGCTAACAAGGACTCTGTTATGTCATCACTGAACACGCGCTATTCCGTACGGGAATTACAGCAGCAATACGACGCCGGTAATAAGCAACCCTTGGAGGATTTGCTGCGGGCATGGATTGGCATCAAGGCGCTGCCACCGGAAGATTTGAACTCCTTTTTTGTTCTTGGCGGTTACCACGGCGAACCTTTTGCCGGCCAAGGCGCTACTGATCCGTCTTACTGGGGTGGCTACTGTAACCACGGTAATGTGCTTTTTCCTACCTGGCACCGGGTCTATGTATGGCGCATTGAAAAAGCCCTGCAGTCAATCGTGCCGGGTGTCACCATGCCATATTGGGACGAGACCAGTGAGCAAACCCGGATGCAGGGGATCCCGTCTATTCTGACCGCGCAAAAGGTTGAGCTGGATGGCAAGCAAGTCGACAACCCCTTGCGCTCTTATGTGCTGCAAAAAGCGGTCAATGACGCGGTAGCCGGTGATGACAAGCGCTACAGCAAACCGGCGGGCTATGAAACCGTGCGCTATCCGTTGTCGGGCCTGGTAGGTACAGCCGAGGCACAAGCACAAACGGAAATGCATAATGCCAAGTTCAAAGATCCAGTGACCAACACCAACCTACTCAATAGCAACGTTGTTGCCTGGCTCAAAGGCGGCCCGGTCACCAACAGCGATCCTCACCCGTTAAAAGGCGGTGTTTACTGGCAATTTGAAACCTGCCTGGACGCGCCAAATTATACGGCTTTTTCCAATACCACCTCAGCGGCTGCCTGGACCAAAGAATACAAGGTTAAGACAGTGCCGCTGGAACAGCCTCACAATGATATTCACCTAGCGGTAGGCGGCTTTGACGTTTACAACGAAGGCGAATTCGGTCAGATAAGTGGCGCTAACGGCGACATGGGTGAGAACAACACGGCTGGCCTCGACCCAATTTTCTTTTTCCACCACTGTAATGTCGATCGGATGTTCTGGCTCTGGCAGCAACAGACCGGCCATACTGATTCGTTCGATATTATCGCCGGTTATGCCGGTACCAGCGCTAACACTTTGCCACAGGGTGGCCAGGGCCCGGCGGTTGGCCAGGAGATGGGCGAAGAGCTGACCATGGATACACCTTTGTATCCTTTCATCAAAGATGCCACTGACCCCAACAGCTACTTTACCTCTCGCGATTGCATTAACAGTGAAAGCCAGCTGGGTGTGACTTACAGCGCCGGCTCTCTGGCCTCTGGCCAGCGCCTTTTTGCAAAAACCGCGAAGGCGGAGCAGCCGCTATTACGGGTGTGGGGTATTGACCGTAGTCTGCTCAGTGGTTCTTTTGTGATTAGCGCTTATGCCGACGTGGGCGGTAAGCAGATCCCGCTTGGCCATCACACGGTATTAAGTCGCTGGAACGTCAAGCATTGTAAGAACTGTCAGACTCACTTGGGTGTAGAAGCGTTCTTTGATCTCTCTGATCTCAGTGCTGATGAGTTGAGTAAGGCAACCTTCTCGGTGCATATCAATCATCGCCAAGATGCTCTGCCAGAAGCCTTGCAGTACCACACGGAAGTACTGCGCTGATACAGGGCGGGGCTTGGCCCCGCCTTTTGCTATGGCTGCTAAGGGCTTATACTGGAGGCCCTTTTTGGAGCCGTGCGTGTGGATATTCTCAATGCCTTGGGGCTAGTTGCTTACGTCCCGAAAAGTGCCAACAGCACCGGCCATACTCTGGCGGTAAGTTACCCGCTTGACCCGCAAAGCCGGGCATTTTGTGTGGCGGTTGCTGAAGCTTTGGGAATGACGCTGGTCGATGATAATGGCGCCCTGCACTGGGGCGATGGTGGTGATATCACTATTGATCCGCACCAATGCATTGCCAGTGCCGACCATAAACGCCAACTGTGGCAGCAACTGTACCCTCTGTATGACCATTACCACCGCAACGCTGGCTGAGCTGCCTCTACTGGCGGGCATTGAAGCGTGTCAGCATTACCCCTGGTCTGATGCACAGTTAACCAGCTGCTTCGCTGACGGCTACCGGGTGCGCCTGTTGTGGCATGGCCAACAGGCCATTGGCTTTACGGTGTGTCAACGGGTGCTGGATGAGTCAACGCTCTTCAATATCTGCGTCTTACCGGCTTTTCGCGGGCAGGGGCTGGGGCAACAGTTACTGGCGGATTGTATTGCGGAAGCGCAACAACAGGCAGACCAAGCTCTGTTTTTGGAAGTTCGCGCCAGCAATCAGGCGGCTACTGCGCTTTATCAACGGGCCGGTTTTGCTACTGTTGGCCACCGACGGGGTTATTACCCAACGGCCGACGGCCGCGAAGATGCCCTGGTTATGCGCCTGGCGCTCAACGGGGTATAATCCGCGGCTGTCATTTTCAGCTTGTTGGTGAGAGCCTCATGTCCATTGCCGCCGAAGTCGCCAAGCGTCGTACCTTCGCTATTATTTCCCACCCCGATGCCGGTAAAACCACCATTACCGAAAAGGTGTTGCTGTTCGGTCAGGCGTTACAAAAAGCCGGTACAGTAAAAGGCCGCGGCTCTGGCCAGCACGCCAAATCAGACTGGATGGAAATGGAAAAAGAGCGGGGCATCTCGGTCACCACCTCGGTGATGCAGTTTCCTTACTCCGGTTGTTTGGTCAACTTGCTGGACACCCCCGGCCACGAAGATTTCTCAGAAGACACTTACCGTACCCTGACCGCGGTTGATTCCTGCCTAATGGTTATTGATTCCGCCAAAGGGGTTGAGGATCGCACCATCAAGCTGATGGAGGTGACCCGTCTACGCGATACGCCGATCATCACCTTCATGAACAAGCTGGACCGCGATATTCGCGACCCGATGGAGCTGATGGACGAAGTCGAAGAGGTTCTGAAGATCCGCTGCGCACCCATTACCTGGCCGATTGGCTGTGGTAAGGGCTTTAAGGGGGTTTATAACCTGCTCAGCGATGAAGTGATTCTTTACCAATCGGGTCAGGGTCATACCATTCAGGAAAAACGGACTATTCAGGGCCTGAATAACCCAGAACTCGATACCCTGCTCGGCGGCGATGCACAAAACCTGCGCGACGAGCTGGAGCTGGTGCAGGGGGCGTCCAATGCCTTTGAACTTGACGCCTTCTTAAAGGGTGAGCTGACCCCGGTGTACTGGGGTACGGCACTAGGCAACTTTGGTGTTGACCATATGCTTGATGGCCTGACCGCATGGGCGCCCACACCACAACCTCGGGAAACCGACGAGCGCACGGTGACCGCGGCTGATGACAGTTTCAGCGGCTTTGTCTTTAAAATCCAGGCCAACATGGATCCGAAACACCGTGACCGGGTGGCCTTCTTGCGCATTGTTTCCGGCAAGTACCAAAAAGGCATGAAAATGCATCAGGTACGTATCGGCAAGGATGTCAATATTGCCGACGCACTGACCTTCATGGCCGGCGATCGCAGTGCTGTGACCGAAGCCTATCCTGGCGACATTATCGGTTTGCACAACCATGGCACCATCCAGATTGGTGACACCTTCACGCAAGGGGAAAAACTCAAATTCACCGGTATTCCCAATTTTGCCCCTGAGCTGTTCCGACGTATCCGGCTGCGCGACCCGTTGAAACAAAAGCAGCTTCTTAAAGGCTTGGTGCAGCTGTCCGAAGAAGGAGCGGTGCAGGTTTTCCGGCCATTAGAAAACAACGATCTCATTGTTGGTGCGGTTGGGGTTCTGCAGTTTGATGTGGTGGTGGCGCGGCTGAAAGCCGAATACAACGTTGAAGCCATTTACGAAGCTATTAACGTAGCAACGGCGCGTTGGGTTGAATGCACTGATGCCAAAAAGCTGGCCGAGTTTGAGCGTAAATGTGCCAACAACCTGGCGTTGGATGGCGGCGACAATCTGACTTACATTGCACCGACCATGGTGAACCTCAACCTGACGGCTGAGCGTTATCCCGATATTATTCTGCGTAAGACGCGGGAACATTAATCCTACCAAGGCCCCGCGTTGCGGGGCTTTTTTATGCTGATTGATTCACACTGCCACCTGGATTTTGCCGAGCTGGCTCCGGTTGCGCCGCTGCTGGCACGTTGCCGGGCCAAGGGCGTGGGCGCCATAGTGGTGCCCGGTGTCAGCCTTGAGCATTTGGGCCGGCCGCTGGCGCTGGCACACCGATATGCTGAGGTCTACCCGGCAGCGGGCTTTCACCCTTGGTTTTTACCTAGCGAAAGAGCTGTATTAGCGACTTTGCAGGCGTTTGCTTATGAGCATCGCCATGCGCTTGTTGCGATAGGGGAGGTTGGCTTGGACAAGCACCGTGGCCCTGCCCTTAGCGAGCAGCAGTGGTGGTTGGAACAGCAGCTGGTATTGGCTTGTGAACTCGATAAGCCGGTGATCCTGCACAGCGTCGGTACTCATGATTTACTCCTCAAAACACTGCAGCACTTTAAGGGCATCCGAGGTGTGGTCCATGCCTTTTCTGGCAGTGTGGAGCAAGCGCAGGCTTTTGTCCGCCAGGGCCTTTATCTGGGAGCTGGCGGGGTGTTGACGCGTGCCAGTGCTCATAAAAGCCGCCGCGCTGTGGCTGCGGTGGGGCCGCAGCACTTACTGCTGGAAACCGATGCCCCCAGCCTGCTACCGGCTGGCCTCGAGGCTGAACACAACAGCCCAGAATTTCTGCCAGAGATCCTCGCCAGCCTGGCCGCAACGCTGCATCTGGCACCAGAGACTCTTGGGAAAACGCTTTCGTGTAATGCCAAAGCCCTGTTTGCATTGTAGAAACGGGACAGCGTTCAAGAAAAAGCAGTCTACGCCATGGGCTTGGATGCGCCTTTCGCTATAATGCGCGCAACCTGTTCGCCAGTAACGGGCGTAACATAACACCTATTTCAGTAAGGAAGACTTCATGAATGTTTTGATGGGACTGGTGGGGATCATTGCCCTGCTGGCCATCGCTGTGCTGTTGTCCGACAACCGTAAAGCGATCAAGGTGCGTACCGTTGTCGGTGCTTTTACTATTCAGGCGGCGTTTGCGGCGTTCGTACTTTATGTGCCTTTTGGTAAGGACGTATTGCAGGCGGTATCCAGCGGTGTTCAGGATGTCATTAATGCGTCCCAGGTGGGGGTCAGCTTCCTGTTCGGGCCGCTGGTGTCGGACGATATGTTCAAAGTATTCGGTAGCGGCGGCTTTATTTTTGCCCTGCGGGTACTGCCCATCATTATTTTCTTCTCATCACTGATCGCCGTGCTTTATTACATCGGCGCCATGCAGTTTGTGATCAATATTATCGGTGGCGCTTTGCAAAAAGCCCTAGGCACTTCGCGCCCGGAGTCGCTGTCTGCTACGGCCAATATCTTTGTGGGTCAGACTGAAGCGCCATTGGTGGTACGACCTTTTGTCAGCAAGATGACCCAGTCGGAGCTGTTTGCTGTCATGGTAGGGGGCTTGGCATCGGTGGCCGGCTCGGTACTGGCCGGTTATGCGGCCATGGGCATTGAACTGAAGTACCTGATTGCCGCTTCGTTTATGGCTGCCCCCGGTGGCCTGTTGATGGCGAAAATCATCAAGCCGGAAACGGAAACGCCGAACCAGGATCTGGAACAGGTGGTGGATGATAACGAAGATCAACCCGCTAACGTGATTGATGCGGCCGCCACTGGCGCCTCTTCCGGTTTGCAGCTGGCGCTCAATGTTGGCGCCATGCTGCTGGCGTTCATTGGTCTGATTGCCTTGCTGAATATTCTCTTGGGGGGCATCGGTGGCTGGTTTGGTATGCCGGACTTGTCCATGCAGATGTTGCTTGGCTATGTGTTTGCGCCGCTGGCCTTTTTGATGGGCGTACCTTGGCATGAAGCCATCACAGCCGGTTCTTTCATCGGCCAGAAGCTGATTTTGAATGAGTTTGTGGCCTATGCTGACTTTGTGGGTAAGGCCAAGGAGCTGTCTGACCATACCCAGGCAATTATCACTTTTGCGCTGTGTGGCTTTGCCAACTTGTCCTCCATTGCCATTTTGCTGGGCGGCCTCGGTGGTATGGCGCCGAGCCGTCGCCATGATATTGCCCGTATGGGCCTAAAAGCGGTGGCGGCCGGTTCACTGTCGAACCTGATGAGTGCCACTCTGGCCGGGCTCTTTATCGCTCTGGGCGCACACTAAAAGCAAGCCAGTACCACTTTTTAAATGGTTCTGGCATACTCTCGCGGCGCCTGCATCGGTAGGCGCCACTACAGACAATCTGGCGTGGGAAAATGGAATTTCCGCAACCTCTCAATCTTCACGGAACCAAGTCCGCCCCGATGGTCTGCCATAACTGGCAGGCCAAGCTTAGGCACGGGTACGCGCAGGGCACTGGCGTACCAAGAAGGGGAGCCCCTGTATGGAACTGACTGCTGCTGCCTGTCAGGCACTGAGCCTGATGGATCTGACGACGCTCAACGACGATGATACCGATGCCAAAGTGGTGGCGTTATGCCATGACGCGGTAACGCCGGTAGGTAACACCGCGGCTATCTGTATTTATCCCCGTTTTATCGGCATTGCCCGTAACACCCTGAACGAACTGGGTGTGGCCGGGCAGGTAAAAATTGCTACTGTGACCAACTTTCCTGCCGGCGGTGATGATATCGACAGTGCCGTTGCCCAAACCCGTGCTGCTGTGGCGGCCGGAGCCGATGAGGTGGATCTGGTATTCCCTTACCGAGCACTGATGGCCGGTAACGAGCAGGTGGGCTTGGCCATGGTCAAAGCCTGTAAGGCCGTCTGTGGCGATGTTTTACTGAAAGTGATCATTGAAAGTGGTGAGCTTGGCAGTGCCGCGCTTATTCGCCAGGCCTCTGATATTGCCATTGCTGCTGGCGCTGACTTTATTAAAACCTCTACCGGTAAGGTAGCGGTCAATGCCACCTTGGAGGCCGCCGAAATTATGCTCGGTGCCATCAAGGACAGCGGCAAAAATGTCGGTTTTAAAGCCGCCGGTGGGGTACGCAGCGCTGCCGATGCTGCTGCTTACCTTACCCTGGCTGAAAACATCATGGGCAACGGTTGGTTGAGTGCCGCGCACTTTCGCTTTGGCGCCTCCAGCTTGCTTGGTAGCTTGCTCAATACCCTTGGGGTTCAGGTTGAGGAGCAGCAGGAGGGCTACTGATGCTGGTGCAGGAATTGATCCGCAAAAAGCGTGATGGCCTGGCATTATCGGTAGCCGAGATCCGTTATTTCGTTAATGGCATTCGCGACAATACGGTCAGTGAAGGGCAAATCGCCGCCATGGCGATGGCCATTTATTTTAATGACATGAGTCTGGATGAACGGGTAGCACTGGTTACTGCCATGCGGGATTCCGGTGATGTGCTGCAGTGGCAGGACCTGGCGCTGAACGGGCCGGTGCTGGATAAACACTCCACCGGCGGGGTTGGCGATCTGGTGTCACTGGTACTGGGGCCGCTGGTTGCCGCTTGCGGTGGCTATGTGCCGATGATTTCCGGCCGTGGTCTGGGCCATACCGGCGGTACCCTGGATAAACTCGAAGCGATCCCTGGTTATAACGTCAGCCCATCGGCTGAGCAGTTCCGGGCGCTGGTAAAGGCCAATGGTGTTGCCATTATCGGCCAGACCGCCCATCTGGCGCCGGCCGATAAGCGCTTTTATGCCACTCGTGATACCACCGCAACCGTAGAATCCATTGCTCTGATCACCGCTTCTATTTTGTCGAAAAAACTGGCCTGTGGTTTAGATGGACTGATCATGGATGTCAAAACCGGCAGCGGCGCTTTTATGGCCACTGAAGCGGATGCGCAAGCATTGGCCCAGTCTCTGGTGCAAGTGGCGGTCGGGGCCGGAACACCCACACGGGCGGTGCTTACCGACATGAGTCAGGTGCTGGCCAGTAGTGCCGGCAACGCCCTGGAAGTGGCAGAAGCCATCGCCTTTTTGCGAGGGGACAGGGTGAATCCACGGCTACAGCAGGTGGTCATGACATTGGGCCGGGAGATGCTGCTGTTAGGGGGCCTGGCCAACAGTACTGAGCAGGCTGAAAGCCAGTTAGCAAAAGCGCTGTCTTCAGGCGCCGGCGCCGAGCGTTTTGCTCGCATGGTAGCAGGCCTCGGCGGCCCAGCGGATCTGCTGGCCAGACCGGCGCACTATTTGCCGTCCGCTCCACTTAGCAAGGAAATCTGGGCAGAGCGGCACGGTACTGTTGCAGCCATGGATACCCGAGCTCTGGGTATGGCAGTCGTCGCCCTGGGTGGGGGG
Source organism: Gallaecimonas aegicerasi (assembly GCF_045291545.1). Taxonomy (GTDB): domain Bacteria; phylum Pseudomonadota; class Gammaproteobacteria; order Enterobacterales; family Gallaecimonadaceae; genus Gallaecimonas. Next base: position 2,260,006 of record NZ_CP149514.1, on the reverse strand, counting down.
CGCCGCCATAGTGGTGACAGTATTGACCCGGCGGTGGGACTCAGTAACCTGATTGCCCTGGGCGAGAACACTGCCGAGAAACCGCTGGCGGTGGTTCATGGCCGCAGCGAAGCGGATCTCAACCGGGCTGCGGCGGCAGTGCGCGGGGCCATGTCCCTGGGGCCTTGCCAGGCGCCACCAGTGATAGGCAGCATATTCACACAAGCGTATCAGCAGACTGAGGTATGCTGAGTAAGGTCAGTCATGGCAGGCTGGTCAGTTGTTAGTTGCAATTGTTGTTACCGGGTCAGTAGCGTTTTTGGCTTGCGCGCTGGCTGCTAACGGTGGCAACAACACCATAAAAATGTTTAAGGAAATAAGGAAACGCTATGGCAACACCGCACATTAATGCGAATGCGGGTGATTTCGCCGATGTGGTGCTGATGCCAGGGGATCCCCTGCGCGCCAAGTACATCGCCGAGACTTTTCTGGACGACGTTCGGGAAGTGACCACGGTACGCAACATGCTGGGCTTTACCGGCACCTATAAGGGGCGGCCGGTCTCTGTTATGGGCCACGGCATGGGCATTCCCTCGGTCTCGATTTACGCCAAGGAACTGATCACCGAATACGGTGTGAAAAAGCTGATCCGGGTTGGCTCCTGTGGCGCCATCAGTACCGATGTGAAAGTACGGGATGTGATCATCGGCATGGGTGCCTGTACTGACTCCAAGGTCAACCGGATGCGTTTTCGCGACCATGATTTCGCCGCTATTGCTGACTTTGCGCTGGTGCGTAACGCCGTTGATGCTGCCAATACCAAGGGTGTGCCGGTACGGGTCGGGAATATTTTCTCGGCTGACCTGTTCTACAACCCTGACCCTGGCATGTTTGATGTCATGGAAAAGCACGGTATTTTGGGCGTGGAAATGGAAGCGGCAGGGTTGTACGGTGCGGCAGCAGAGTTTGGTGCTCAGGCCGTCTGTATTGTGACCGTTTCCGACCACATCCGCACCGGTGAAGAGACCACGGCGGAAGAACGTCAGGTGACCTTCAACGACATGATTGAAGTGGCGCTGGAATCGGTGTTATTGGGCGACTGAGCGTCGTCTCGAGATAAAAAAGGCGCCTAAGGGCGCTTTTTTTATGGCCTCAGAGCCGCCATCAGTAACACCCCGACAAAAAAGGCCAGCGCCAACATGACTTTGAGCGCTTGATTGACCTGCTGGCGGTAATGACGGGCATTTTTCACTACATTGTCTTCAGACAAGGTGATGCGCAGATAACCACTGACCTGGCCCTGATGATGGATCTCCGAGACATAAGGGATCAACTGTTCGCTGGCGGCTTTTTCCAGCAGGCTCAGAACCGGCGCCTGGCTGCCACTGCGGGCCAACAGTGTACCGCTGGCATCATAAATGGCCGCGTCCAGTAATTGCGGTTCTTTGGCCAGCCGGTTTACCAGCCCCTGCAGGGCTTTCTTGTCGTCCTGTTGCATTAGTTGGCCAGCAGCAAAAGCCGCTTGTGAGGTCAGAGCCCGGGTCATGACGCTGACCTGCTGACGCTCAACCTGCTTGCCGGCACGGGTCAGATCCTGCCAGCGCCACAGCAATAACCCCAGCAGCACAATGCCGCTCGTCAGGGCCAGTAACCGCAGCCAGCGCCGACGGCGCCCGGGAAAGGAAGGTGTTGCCTTTTTGATCATGAGGTTATGATAGCCCTAGAGACGCCATTTGGAAGACTACTTTGCAACACAATGCCTGTTTTCGCCCCGAACCCAGCCTGACACTTGCGCTGATGATGCAAGCCCTGCCTGCTGAGCAACGGCTGTTATACCCCAGCGATGGTGGTGCGGCTTTGGCCGCATCTTGTGCTCTGACCCGCACCGGCTGGCCTTTGACTCCAGTGCAGGCAATCGTCAGCGAGGGCCAGCAGACGCTGCGCCTGTATGCGCCGGCGTTGACCTTAGCCGGGTTAGATAGCCTGCTAGCCGGGCTGCGTTGGCATCGTCTACGCTGGCTTAATGGTGATGTTTATGAACTATCCGTGCCGATACTGCCGGATAAGGCGTTGTACCAATCCCGTGCCGAAGCGTTGGCGGTAGAGTTGATTGCCGGGCCATTTCCCAGTCTGCGTGAGCCAGGGTTGCTGGTGATGGATATGGACTCCACGGCTATCTGTGGCGAATGTATCGACGATATTGCGGAGCTGGCCGGTTGCGGCGAGGCTGTTGCGCAAGTGACAGCCCAGGCCATGCGTGGCGAGCTGGACTTCGCCGAGAGCTTACGGCTGCGCGTGGCAAAGCTGGCGGGTACACCGGCGACCATACTGGAGCGGGTGGCCAACAACCTGCACTACACGCCGGGCATACCGGCGCTGGTAGCCCGGTTGCAACAGGCCGGCTGGCAAACGGCGCTGGTGTCAGGGGGCTTCACATTTTTTGCCCACCGCTTGCAGCAACAGCTGGGGTTGAGCCTGGCGGAAGCCAATGTGCTGGAGATCATCGATGGCAAGTTGACCGGGCAGGTTTTGGGCCAGATTGTTGATGGCAACTATAAGAAAATGACGCTGGAACGGTTACGTGACGCTGCTGCCTTGCCTGCCCGGCAGGTGCTGGCTTTAGGTGATGGTGCCAATGATGTGCCGATGCTACAGGCAGCAGGTATGGGCTTGGCCTACCACGGTAAACCGGCAGTGCGTTTGGCCACATCCGGGGCGCTGGTGCACTACCACGCAGAAGCCTTGCTGGCGATGCTGGATGTGGAAGGCCATCATGGCTGACAGTCATTTCGTTGCGATTGCTGGCCACCGCCTGCACCTGCGCCGTTTCGGCCCAGAACAAGGCGTACCGGCGTTGCTGTTGCATGGCGCAATCAGCAATGGCCGGGTGTTTTATTCTGACTCCGGGAAAGGCCTGGCTCCTTATCTGGCGGCGCAGGGCTTTTGTACCTATGTCGCGGACTTACGTGGCCGCGGGCAGAGCCAGCCAACCATTGCCGAGCGGGCCGATCATGGGCAACGGGAAGCCATTTGTGATGATCTGCCGGCTTTACAGCAGTTTATTCGCGCGCGCCACCCAACACAGCCGGTACACTGGCTGGCGCACTCCTGGGGAGGCGTACTGATGGCCGCTACCCTAGTACGTTACCCACAGCTGGCAGCGCAGGTGGCCAGCCTTACATTCTTTGGCAGTAAACGGCAGATCCGTAGCTGGAGCCTGGAGCGTTTAGTGAAAGTTGAACTGGTATGGCGTCGCTTGGCGCCGTACTGGGCTCGGCGTTATGGTTATCTGCCGGCCCGGCAAAAGGGCATTGGTGCTGATGATGAAACCCCTGGCTCACTGGCTGACTCTATCCATTGGGTGAGCAGTGACCAGTGGCGTGATGCACACGACCACTTTGACTACCAACAACAGGCCGCTAAGGTGGCTTGGCCAAGGCTGTGGATGCTGGCCGGGCAGGGGGATAAAGCGCTGGGTAACCCCGCCGATGTGGCCCGTTTTCAGCAGGAAATGGGCGCTCCAGGCCACCTGACCATCCTGGGTAAAAAGCAGGGCTACGGTTGTAACTATGACCACCTGAACATGCTGGTGGGGGCACAGGCTAGCGCCGAAGTGTTCCCACAGGTTAACGCTTGGCTGGCAAGCGCAGCATCGCCGATGCCAGCATCGTCACGTCGTTAACTTCAATCATCCCGAAGGTATTCCACAGGTCGGCTTCCAGGCGCTTGGCTCGGTGCAGTGCTTGGCGGCCAATGGCGGTCAGATCATCCTGGATAAACTGCAGATCCGGCTTGGGTGTTTTATGCATCTCCAGGCGCCATACCGCCCAAGGGCCGCGCTCCAGTGCTTTTTTCAAGTACTCGTAGCTTTCCTTACCGGGCAGCTGTTGTTGCAGTCGGGTCATTACCGGAAAGCCATCCTCGTCCATTACCACCAGCAGCGATTGCTGCTTTTTACCAGCCTGCCAGTCGCGGATGATTTGTTCATAAAGCGGTATCGACATCAGGTTTTCAAAGTCGATTTTGCCTTCGGATATTTTACTGAGGCGGCTGAGCAGGTTCGGTAATGGCCGGCTGCTGACCGGCACACCCAGCCAGTGCGGGAGCAGTTTGCCTTGCTGTTTTTGCAAGAACAGTGTGACCGGCATCGCGGTAGCGGCAATACTGCGCCGCAGTGCCCGGGCAATATCAAAGCTTTCTTCGTTATCGTCAACGGTGGGTAGCCGGCCTTGGTTAGCATTGATTAACTGATGAAAGAAGCGCTTGGCCGGGTGTGGATCGGAGGCATGCACGATCATCAGATGCAGGCGGTGATTGGATGGGTCATAGTGAACCACCCGATACGGCAGCTGCGTGAGATCAAAGCGGCTGGAGAGCTTTTGAAACTTGGGTAAGGCCACATCAACAACGTCCGGTAAATCATAAGCCGGTTCATTGAGCTGCAGGCACAATCCCTGAGTAGAAAAGTCGCGAATTTCCCCTTCCAGGCTGTGGTCGGCAAAGCTTATCTTGGCGGTAGAAGGGTAGCGGTAACGGGGCTCGATACGCATGTTGTTAAAACGCATGGCAATGCGGATAACGCCTTTGGTCATCTTGATACGATAAGGCGCCAAGACGTTCGGGTCGTAGCCTTTGTCCGGCTGTGTCTGACTATACTGATTGAGCCAGTCTTGAGTGACATCGCGCAGCAGCATCAATTGCCGCAGATCTTGTAGCTCTTTTGGCAGCGGCTCGCTGGGCAGAGTCAGATCACTGCTGTTTATGCCATCGTTGCACTCTTCCATATCGGCGTTATCAATGGGGAACAGCTGCCCCTTGATCACCATCCAGCCCGGCTTTTGCACGGCAAAGTGCAGGAAATCCTCCAGCTGGCCGTCTTCCTTCAGTTCATGGTATTCAGCGGCAAAATGGAACACCTTGCCTTGCTGGTGGTGTTCAAACAGAAAGAAGAACGTTTCCCGCTCGGTAACATCCAGCGCCAGAATACGGTTCAGGCGTGCCGACGACAGCATGGCCGGCAGCAAGCTGGCGCCACTTTTACTGAGCCGATACCAAAGCTTGCGGTTGCTGCCCGTAGTCAGGCAGAAACGGCTATTGTTTTGCTGGTCAATAAACAGCGGCAAGGCTCCGGAATGATTGAGCAGCATCTGCTCAAAGCCTTTGGCCAGCGTGGTTTCCTGCAGGTGGCGAACATCCAGTTTGTAGCGACGCTGGTGATGGACAATCAGGTTCTGAATTAATTGCGTAGCCTGGGCGTCCTGTGTTTTCAGGCGCAGCCGTACGGTCAGATCATCCTGGGAAATGAGCTGGTAGGTCAGCGGCGGCCAGGGGTTTCGCTGGCTGTCGAACAGGCGGATAAAGTTCACCTCGACATCCACATCCGGGTGAATATAAGCGGGCTGGCCCAGTTGCAGTTGAATGCCGCTCAGTGAGATGTCCAGCGAGGTGGCTTCCAAATCAATGATGCCGCCCTGGCTTATCAACAGTGGCGTGGAAAAATGCATGCGGTCACTGTCACGGCTGATGGGGTTTCCGAAATTGACCAGCTGCAGCCAGACATCATTGGGCTTGTCGTCAAGTTCACCCTGCTGTCGGGCGCGACGGACTTCCCGAGCGTAATGCTCTACGTCTTCAAATACGCCGAGGGTGTAGCGGCCAAACTCTTTCATGCCGGCAGTAAAAACGCGGCGGCCACCATCATCCATGTAATGCATCTTGCTGTTGAATTCCACCAGCTGCGTATTCTTGATGCCATGGCGGCGTAAATCGATAATACGATTGCAAGGGGCTGCCACACGGCGCAGCTCCATACGCAGTAAAAAGCGGGTATTGTTGTTCTCGTCGGCGGTCAGGTGATTAAACAGAGGCTCGAATTCGGGCTTGCCGACATAAGAGCGTAACTGACCGATGATCGGATGATTGGATACATCCTTATATTCTGGACGAAATTCAAACACAGCATATCTTTCATATCTGATGTTGCCCTCATTATGTGGTGCCTGTAGAAGGCTGTCGAGTGTAGCGTCAAAAAACGGACAACGACTTCATGGCAAAACGCAAAACCGCCTACGTCTGCAGTGACTGTGGTGCCGATTTTCCCCGCTGGCAAGGCCAGTGCAGTGAATGCGGTGCCTGGAACACCATCAGTGAAATGCGCCTGCCCAGTGCTGCTCCGACGGCCAGCAGCCGCAGTGGTTATGCCGGCCAGACCCAGGCTGAAATCACCTTGCTGGCGGATGTGGACCTGACTGAGCTGCCACGGGTGCACAGTGGCTTTAGCGAGTTCGATCGGGTGCTTGGCGGCGGTATTGTGCCAGGTTCAGCGGTACTGATCGGTGGCAGCCCCGGAGCCGGTAAGTCTACGCTGCTGTTACAGACCATGTGTTACCTGGCAGAACGCATGCCGACCCTGTATGTCACCGGTGAAGAATCTTTACAGCAGGTGGCCATGCGCGCGCAGCGTCTGGGGCTGCCAACAGGTAAGCTGAAAATGCTGGCGGAAACCAGCATTGAAGCCATTTTGGCATTGGCGGAACGCGAACAGCCGAAGGTGATGGTAATTGACTCCATCCAGGTCATGCATATGGCGGACATTCAGTCGGCCCCCGGATCTGTCTCGCAAGTGCGCGAATCGGCAGCGTACCTGACGCGTTATGCCAAGCAAAAAGGCGTCGCCATTATCATGGTCGGCCATGTCACCAAAGATGGTTCGCTAGCCGGGCCAAAGGTACTGGAGCACTGTATCGACTGTTCGGTGATGCTTGATGGCGATGCTGACTCGCGCTTTCGGACGCTGCGTGGTCATAAGAACCGCTTTGGAGCGGTCAATGAGCTGGGGGTGTTTGCCATGACCGGGCAGGGGCTACGGGAAGTGGCTAACCCGTCGGCGATCTTTTTGCAGCGCGCCGAGGATCAGGCGCCGGGCTCGGTGGTGATGGTGATCTGGGAAGGCACCCGGCCATTGCTGGTGGAACTGCAAGCGTTGGTGGACCATTCCCAATTAGCTAACCCCCGACGCGTCGCGGTAGGACTGGAGCAAAACCGGCTGTCGATGCTGCTGGCGGTAATGCATCGCCATGGTGGTTTGCAAATGGCTGATCAGGATGTCTTTGTAAATGTTGTTGGCGGTGTGCGTGTTGCCGAAACCAGCGCCGATCTGGCGTTGTTGCTGGCCATGGTGTCGAGCTTTAAAAACCGGGAAATACCGCGGGATCTGGTCATTTTTGGCGAGGTGGGGCTGGCCGGCGAAATCAGGCCGGTGCCCAGTGGTGGTGAGCGCCTCAATGAAGCGGCCAAGCATGGCTTTACCCGGGCCATTGTGCCCAAAGCCAACCTGCCGAAAACACCTCCCAAGGGGATGGAGGTGATCGGCGTCAATAAGCTGACCGAGGCGCTGGAAGCGCTGTTTTGATCAGTGGCCGGTGCCGTGGGAGTCAATCAGGTGGCCGAGGTTACGTTCCAGTAGTTCGGCCTGGCCTAGGTTCAGCTCGACTAGCCGGCGCAGGCGGCTGACTGATTCCACATCGATATGTTCAACCAGTAAATGCAGCCGGTTATCGTGGCGACCCACCAGCGTGCAGCGCATATCGATACCGGTCTGGTCATTGTCATCCAGCGGCAGGTGTAGTGTGCAGGCCTCGCCGATGTGAGCTGGCCAGCGCTCGGGCTGGCGAACCAGCGCGCCTCTTAAAGACAAATCCAGCACTTCGGTCTCCCAGCAATGTTTGCCGAGGCAAAGACTGACCTGATGGCTAAAAGGGATCCGGTCGAAGTAACGACGTTCTTTGGCAATTACCATTGATCCTCCCACAGAGTCATGCAGTCGCGATAAAGCCAATTGGTTGAACCCAGATACAGTGCTGCCATGCGCCTGAGGTGGCCGGAGGAATCCGAGCAAATGTGCAGGCATTCCAGGCCCAGGCGTTGTTGCTCAACAAAACGCAGCTGTGCCTGCATCTGGATAAAGGCGTCTCCTTCTGCCAGCCGCAGGCTCAGGGCCAGGCGGTCTCCAATGAAGATATCAGCGGGGGCAGGGCCAGTGATAATGGCCCCTTGTAAGGACAGATCAAGAACAGACGCGTTCCAGCAGCGTTCACCTTTACATAGGCGGGCTGGAGTGTTGCCAACAAATTGGATGAAACGACGTCGCTCAACCATGGCGTCTGTCCGTGAAAAGTTATCTAAGTATAGGCAGCGGCAATAAAAAATGCCGCCCCAAGGCGGCATTTTATTAAGCTGGTGCTAAGGTTCAGGCCAGCTTTTTGTATTTGATACGGTGCGGCTCCATGGCCTGAGCACCAAACTGAGCCTTCATGTATTCCTCGTAGTCGGTGTAGCTGCCTTCGAAGAAATTCACCTTGCCTTCATCACGGTAATCAAGAATGTGTGTGGCAACACGGTCCAGGAACCAGCGGTCGTGCGAGATCACCATGGCACAACCGGGGAACTCCAGCAGGGCATTTTCCAGCGCCCGCAGGGTTTCCACATCCAGGTCGTTGGTGGGCTCATCGAGTAACAGGAAGTTGCCACCGGCTTGCAGCAGCTTGGCCAGGTGCAGGCGGCCACGTTCACCACCAGACAGTTCGCCAACCCGTTTTTGCTGGTCGTTACCGCGGAAGTTAAAGCGGCCAACATAAGCGCGGCTGGGGATCTCGATATTGCCGACTTTCAGGATATCCTGGCCACCGGAAACTTCTTCCCAGACGGTTTTCTTGTCGTCCATGGCGTCGCGGAACTGATCAACAGCCGCGACCTGGACGGTTTCGCCCAGCACCAGCTCGCCGCCGTCCGGCTGCTCAATCCCCTGGATCATCCGAAACAGCGTGGATTTACCGGCGCCGTTAGGGCCGATAATGCCGACGATGGCACCTTTCGGTACGGCAAAGCTCAGGTCATCAATCAGTACCCGATCACCGTAGCTCTTTTTCAGGTGATTGACTTCCAGCACCTTGTCACCCAAGCGAGGGCCAGGTGGGATAAACAGCTCGTTGGTTTCATTACGCTTTTGGAAGTCCTGGCTTTGCAGTTCTTCAAAGCGGGCCATCCGTGCCTTGGACTTGGCCTGGCGCCCTTTGGGATTTTGGCGTACCCACTCCAGTTCTTTTTGGATAGAGCGCTGACGGGCGGCTTCCGATTTTTCTTCCTGCTCCAGGCGTTTTTCTTTCTGTTCCAGCCAGGAAGAATAGTTACCTTCCCACGGGATACCTTCACCCCGGTCCAGCTCCAAAATCCAGCCGGCGACGTTATCGAGGAAATAACGGTCGTGGGTAATGGCCACGACGGTGCCGTTGTAGTCGTGCAAGAAACGCTCAAGCCAGGCAACGGATTCAGCATCCAGGTGGTTGGTGGGTTCGTCCAGCAGCAGCATGTCAGGGCGTGACAACAGCAGCCGGCACAGTGCTACCCGGCGGCGTTCACCACCAGACAGTTTGTTGACATCGGCGTCCCACGGCGGCAGACGCAGCGCTTCGGCGGCACGCTCCAGCGTATTTTCCAGATTGTGGCCGTCTTTGGCCTGGATCAGATTTTCCAGTTCCCCCTGGCGCTTGGCCAGCTTGTCAAAGTCAGCATCGGGGTCTGCATAGGCGGCATAGACCTGGTCAAGCTCGGCCATGGCGCCGATAACGTCAGCAACGGCTTCTTCGACGTTGCCCCGCACGTCTTTGTTCGGGTCCAGCTGCGGTTCCTGCGGCAGGTAACCGACATTGATGCCGGCCTGTGGCCGCGCTTCGCCATCGATTTCCTTATCGATACCGGCCATGATCCGCAGCAGCGTTGATTTACCGGCACCGTTGAGGCCCAGTACGCCAATTTTGGCACCGGGAAAAAAAGACAGGGAAATGTCTTTTAAGATGTATTTCTTGGGCGGCACAACCTTGCTCACCCGGCTCATGGTGTAAATGTACTGAGCCATACTGTTATCTCTTATCAGGGTACGAAGTTGCGCGCATTGTATCGCAAGCTTGGCACCTTGACATCGCCTGGCTAGGAAAGCGCTTGCCTCTTCGGCTAAAATAGCGGCCAATTTCATATTTCAATCAGATAACACGGGTCAGACACCCGGGAGATACCATGCTGGATTCCAAACTTGCCCTTGCCGACTTTGATCCCGAACTGTGGGAGGCCATGCAAAAGGAAGTGCGTCGTCAGGAAGACCACATTGAGCTGATTGCCTCAGAAAACTACACCTCCTCCCGGGTCATGGCGGCACAAGGCTCGCAACTGACCAACAAATATGCTGAAGGCTACCCGCACAAACGCTACTACGGTGGTTGTGAGTACGTGGATATTGCTGAAGACCTGGCTATTGCGCGCGCCAAGGAGCTGTTTGGCGCCGAGTACGCCAATGTTCAGCCGCATTCCGGCTCCCAGGCCAATAACGCGGTGTTCCTGGCACTGGTGCAGCCTGGTGATACCGTGCTGGGTATGAGCCTGGCCCACGGCGGCCACCTGACCCACGGCGCCAAGCCGAACTTTTCCGGCAAAACCTACAATGCGGTGCAGTACGGCATCAACGAAGAAACCGGCGAAATTGATTACGATGACGTGCTGGCACAGGCCCGTGAGCACCAGCCGAAGATGATCATCGCCGGCTTCTCTGCTTACTCCGGGGTGATTGACTGGGCCAAGTTCCGCGAAATTGCTGACCAAGTGGGCGCTTACCTGTTTGTCGACATGGCCCATGTCGCCGGCCTGGTAGCGGCGGGTTTATACCCGAACCCGCTGCCGCATGCACATGTGGTTACCACCACTACCCACAAGACCCTGGCCGGCCCTCGTGGTGGCCTGATTTTGTCTTCCTGTGGTGACGAAGATATTTACAAAAAGCTCAACTCCGCGGTATTCCCTGGCAGCCAGGGTGGCCCGCTGATGCACGTGATTGCAGCCAAAGCTGTGGCCTTCAAAGAAGCGCTGAGCCCGGAGTTCAAAGCTTACCAGCAACAGGTGCTGGATAACGCCAAGACCATGGTCAGCGTGATGCAGCAACGGGGTTACAAGATCGTCTCCGGCGGCACTCACAACCATTTGTTCCTGGTGGATTTGATTGATAAAGACATCACCGGTAAAGATGCCGATGCCGCGCTCGGCCAGGCTAATATCACCGTGAACAAAAACTCGGTGCCGAACGACCCGCGTTCACCTTTTGTTACCTCCGGCCTGCGTTTAGGGACACCGGCGATGACCATGCGTGGCTTTGGCCGGGCCGAAGCCGAGCAAGTGGCTGGCTGGATTTGTGATGTGCTGGATAACATCAGTGATGAAACCGTCATTGCGCGCGTGCGTAACGACGTTGTCGCACTGTGCCGTCGCTTCCCGGTATACGGCTAAGCCCGGTCAGGTAACTGGCTGAGCTGTACTGGCCGCATTTGCGGCCAGTGTTGTCTTGGAGACCCTATGCACTGTCCTTTTTGTAGCGCTGACGATACTAAAGTAATTGATTCGCGGCTGGTGGCCGAAGGGCATCAGGTGCGCCGCCGGCGTGAGTGCCTGCACTGCCACGAACGCTTCACCACCTTTGAAAGTGCCGAGTTGGTGATGCCCCGCATCATCAAGCGCGATGGGGTGCGTGAACCCTTCGACGAGGACAAGCTGCGGGCTGGTATCATGCGGGCGCTGGAAAAACGCCCGGTCAGTGCCGAACAGGTAGAACAGGCGATCAATAAAATCCAAAGCACCCTGCGCGCCACCGGTGAGCGGGAGCTGTCCTCCAATATGCTCGGTGAGCTGGTGATGGACGCCCTGAAGGGCCTGGATAAAGTGGCCTATATCCGTTTTGCTTCGGTCTACCGAAGCTTCGAAGACGTCCGCGAATTCGGCGAAGCCATCGCCCGTCTGGAGGACTGAGGTGCAGGATGCCCACTGGATGGCCCGCGCCATCACCCTGGCGGCACAAGGGCGCTACACCACCGAGCCGAACCCGGCAGTTGGCTGTGTGTTGGTCAAAGATGGTGAGCTGGTTGGTGAAGGCTGGCACCAGCAGGCCGGCAGCGGCCATGCCGAAGTGCAGGCGCTGGCCATGGCCGGCGAGCGCGCCCGGGGGGCCACGGTCTATGTCACGTTAGAACCCTGTTCACATCATGGCCGTACGCCGCCTTGCGCCGATGCGCTTATTGATGCCGGCGTCAGTCGGGTGGTTGCCGCCATGGTTGACCCTAACCCGCAGGTGGCAGGCAGGGGCCTTAAACGCCTGGCGGAGGCGGGTATCGACGTGGCCAGCGGCCTGTTAGAAAGCGATGCACGGGCGCTGAATCCCGGCTTTATCAAAAAGATGACCACCGGCTTGCCGTGGGTGCGGCTGAAACTGGCGGCCAGTCTTGATGGCCGCACTGCTTTGGAAAATGGTCAGTCCAAGTGGATCACCGGCCCTGATGCGCGGGCGGATGTGCAGCGTTTGCGGGCCGCAGCCGGTGCCATTGTGACCGGTGCTGGAACGGTACTGGCTGATGAACCGGCGCTGACCGTACGGGCCGGTCAGTTTCCCGACCCTTATCCGCTGGCGAATATACGTCAGCCACTTAGGGTGGTCATTGACAGGCGGCAGCGCTTGGGCAGCGACAATGGCTTTTTTCAGGTGCCCACTGCGGCCTGGGTGGTCAGCCATCACAAAGACCACCGGGACTTTCCCGACCATGTGGAAAAACACTGTTTTTCAGAGCAGCAGTTGCTGCCTGCGCTGCTGAAGGCACTGCCGGTTAACTCGGTGTTGGTGGAAGCCGGTGCCCGCCTGGCTGGTGCCTTTATTAGCGCTGGCTTGGTCGATGAGTTGGTGCTCTATCTGGCCCCCACGGCGCTGGGTGATCGTGGCCGCGGGTTAATGACCTTGCCGCTGCTGCAACAGATGAGCGACGCGCCACGCTGGCGTATTAAAGATAGCCGCATGGTCGGTGACGATCTGCGTTTAACGGTGGAGCTGTAATGTTTACCGGACTTGTAGAAGCCCTGGGTAGGGTAGTTAGTCTCAGCGGGCAGGGCGCCGACCGGCAGTTGCGTATTGCCAGTGGCCAGTTGGATCTCAGTGACGTCAAGCTGGGTGACTCCATCGCCACCAATGGTGTTTGCCTGACGGTGACGGCACTTTTTCAAGACGGTTTTAGCGCCGATGTTTCCGCCGAAACACTGGCCTGTTCCAGTCTTGGCCAGCTGCAGGCCGGCAGCCAGGTTAATCTGGAAAAGGCCCTGCAGGCCAATAGCCGCCTTGGTGGGCATCTGGTCAGTGGCCATGTTGATGGTCTGGCGCAGATAGTGCGCCGTGACAATAATGGCCGGGCCATTGATTTTTGGTTGCAGGCACCACCTGAGCTGGCCCGTTACATTGCGGAAAAGGGCTCGGTCACGCTCGATGGCATCAGCCTGACCGTGAACAGCGTTGCCGATAGTCAGTTCCGTATCACCCTTGTTCCTCACAGTCAGCAGCACACTACCGTCAATCAGTGGCGCCCGGGCAGCCAGGTGAACCTGGAAGTGGATCTGCTGGCCCGCTACGTTGAGCGCCTGCTGTTGCCAACTGACACTGGCAAGCAGGCTGTCACCCATGAATTACTGGCCCGTAGTGGCTTCATCAAATAAGGAAGACCCATGGCACTGTCCCCCATTCAAGACATCATCGATGATATTCGCGCCGGCAAAATGGTCATCCTCATGGACGACGAAGACCGTGAAAATGAAGGTGACTTGATCATCGCAGCAGAAAAGGTAACGCCGGATGTCATTAACTTCATGGCAACCCATGGCCGCGGCCTGATCTGCCTGACCATGAACCGCGAGCGTTGCCAGCGCTTGAACCTGCCCTTGATGGCCAAAGACAACAATGCCCAGTTCGGCACCGCTTTTACGGTGTCCATTGAAGCGGCCCAAGGGGTGACTACCGGTATCAGTGCTGCAGACCGTGCCCGTACGGTTCAGGCGGCCGTCGCCAAAGATGCCAAGGCCGCAGATGTGGTGCAACCTGGCCATATTTTTCCGATCATGGCTCAGGATGGCGGCGTGCTGACCCGGGCCGGCCATACCGAAGCCGGTTGCGATCTGGCCCGTATGGCAGGCTTTGAGCCTTCAGCGGTGATCGTTGAGATCCTCAATGAAGACGGCACCATGGCCCGGCGCCCGCAGCTGGAAGCTTTTGGTGAAAAGCACGGTATCAAGGTGGGCACCATTGCCGACTTGATTGAATACCGGTCACTGAATGAAACCACGATTGAACGGCTCAGCCAGTGCCAGTTGCCGACCCTGTATGGTGATTTTGAACTGGTCAGTTACCGCGACACTATTGATGGCCGTCTGCATTTTGCCCTGAAAAAAGGCCCGGTCAGCACTGACAGCCCGACGCTGGTGCGAGTGCACCTGCACAATCGCCTGACCGATCTGCTGCTGTCTGATCGCAGTGTCAGCCGTAGCTGGCCGCTGTATAAGGCGATGGAGCGTATTGGCCAGGACGGCGGTGTGCTGGTATTGCTGGCCTCGGAAGAGTCCGACAGTGATCTGGTGCGCAAGCTGCTGCACTTTGCCGCCGAAGACAAAAGCGATGTGCCGGCGCCCGCACCTTGGTCGGGCACCAGCCGCCGGGTTGGCATTGGCTCGCAGATCCTGGCTGACCTGGGCGTTGGTAAAATGCGCCTGCTTTCCAGTAGTGACAAACGCTATCACGCCCTGGGTGGTTTTGGCCTGGATGTGGTGGAGTACGTGGCCGAATAAGTAGGCCGCCATTGCTGCGCTGTGGTAACATGGCGCGGTTTTTCTTCGGGTATAGAGTCAGGCTATGAATATCATTGAAGGTGGTTTTGCGGCCCCCAAGCACAAGTTCGCGCTGGTGGTATCCCGCTTTAACAGCTTTATCGTCGATTCCCTGGTAGAAGGGGCGCTGGATGCTCTGAAGCGTCACGGTCAGGTACCGGCGGAGCACATTACCATCGTCAAGGTGCCCGGCGCCGTTGAATTGCCGTTGGCGGCCAAACGGGTCGCTGCCAGCAAAAAATATGACGCAATTATTTCTCTGGGCGCAGTGATCCGCGGTGGTACGCCACATTTTGATTATGTCTGCAGTGAGTGCAACAAGGGCCTGGCCTCCGTGTCTTTGCAGTACGACATTCCTGTCGCTTTTGGGGTTCTGACCACCGACAGCATTGAACAAGCCATTGAGCGCGCTGGTACCAAAGCCGGTAACAAAGGCGCGGAAGCAGCGCTGTCGGCGCTGGAAATGGTCAACGTACTTGACGAGCTGGAGGGCTGATGAAACCGGCATTTCGTCGTAAGGCTCGCCGCTTGGCGTTGCAGGCCCTGTATCAGTGGCAAATGACTAACGATCCTATTGCTGATGTTGAGCACCAGTTCCTGACCGAGCAGGACGTCAGTGAAGTCGATGTGGATTATTTCCGGGATCTGATTGTTGGCGTGGCCACCCGTACCGAGGAACTGGACGCTATTCTTAGCCAGTATGTCAGTCGCCCGCTGAGCGATGTTGATCATGTGGAAAAAGCGGCACTGCGTCTGGGGCTTTATGAACTGACCCAGCGCAAGGATGTGCCTTATAAAGTGGCACTCAACGAAGCCATTGAACTGGCCAAGGCATTTGCGGCCGAGGACAGCCACAAATTCGTTAACGGTGTGCTGGATAAATTTATTCGCGACCAGCAACGTGGCTAAGCCGCGGGCTATGGAAGCAACGGAGGGCCAGCTTTGATGCTGGCTTTTTACTGATGGCAAAGCAAGAATTTGCACTCATTGACCAGTACTTCAAGCACCGTGGCCACCAGCGTAAAGATGTGCTGCTGGGTGTGGGCGATGATTGTGCCTTGGTTCGCCTGGATGAAAATAGCGAACTGGCCGTTACCACTGACACACTGGTCAGTGGCGTTCACTTCCTTGCTGATACCGACCCGCGCGCGGTGGGTCATAAGGCTGTTGCCGTGAATTTGTCAGATTTGGCGGCCATGGGCGCTGATCAGGCCTGGCTGTCGCTAGCGCTCACCTTGCCGGAAGCAAACGAGCCATGGCTGCAGGCTTTTGCCGACGGTGTAATGGAAGTTTGCGAATATTATGGGGTCAGCCTGATTGGCGGTGATACCACCCGTGGCCCCCTGGCGGTGACCATTACCGCACAGGGCAAAATACCGGCTGGTAAGGCGCTGCTGCGAAGTGGCGGTAAACCCGGCGACTGGCTTTATGTGACCGGTTCATTGGGTGACGCCGGGCTGGGGTTGGCCATTTTACAAGGCCGTGAACAGGCCAGTGCCGATCACCGGGAGTACCTGATTAGCCGGCATTTTTATCCAACGCCACGGCTGGCCGCCGGGCAGGCTTTACGGCCACTGGCGTCCAGTGCCATTGACCTTTCTGATGGTCTGGCTTCAGATCTGCAACATATCCTCGACGCCAGCGGCTGTGGCGCCAATGTCTTTCTCGACAAGCTGCCACTGAGTCCTGCTCTGCTGGGCACGGTTGCTTTGGAAACGGCCTGGCATTATGCCCTTGCCGCCGGTGATGACTACGAGCTGGCCTTTACCGTGCCAGAAGCGCAACGTGGCGCATTGGATACGGCGCTGGCCCACAGTGGCGTGCGTCATTGCTGTATTGGCCAACTGCGTGGCGGTGAGGGCATCACTTATCTCAATCATGGTCAGCCGGTGGAGCTGAATGTGCGCGGTTATGAACATCAGTGGTGCTGATGGCGATCCGCGCAAGCGGCTGCGCCTGAGCAATCCCTGGCATTTTCTGGCCCTGGGTTTTGGTAGTGGTTTGAGCCCGAAGGCTCCCGGTACCATGGGCAGTCTGGCGGCGTTACCGGTAGTCTGGCTGGCCGGGCAGTTACCGTGGCTGGGCTATTTACTGGTGACGATGCTGGCGGTCTATGCCGGTGTCTATATTTGTGCCAGAGCCAGCCGTGACATGGGCGTCCATGACCATGGGGCGATCGTGTGGGATGAAGTGGCCGGCATGCTGATCAGCTGCTTTTTATTACCGATGACGCCGCTTTGGCTGGCCTTAGGCTTCCTGTTCTTCCGCTTTTTTGATGTACTCAAGCCCTGGCCTATCAGTTGGTGTGATAAGCACCTGCATGGTGGCTTTGGCATTATGTTTGATGATGTGCTGGCCGGCCTGATGGCGTTTGCCTGCTTGCAGGCCTTGCGCTACGGCCTGGCATAAAAAACGCCGCAACAGCGGCGTTTTTCTTATTGCCCAAGGCGGGCTCTGATGGCCGCCTCAATACCGGCGCTGTCGAGTCCCAGCTCGGCCAGGATCTCCTGCTGACTACCGTGTTTGATGAACTCGTCCGGCAGCCCCAAATGCAGTAGCGGGACCGTTATGCCGGCGCTATTGAGCCATTCACTGACAGCGGAACCAGCACCACCAGCAATGACGTTTTCTTCCAGCGTCACCAGCAACTGATGCTGCTCGGCCATGGTTTTGATCAGTGCCTCATCAAGGGGTTTTACAAAACGCATGTCACAGACACTGGCGTCGAGTGCTTCAGCTGCGCTGATGGCTTCATGAAGCAGGGTTCCGAACGCGAGAATGGCAACGCCTTTACCATGCCTGATCTGCTCTCCTTTACCCACTGGCAGCGCCGTCATGGTGTCATCAATCTCGGCACCAATACCACTGCCGCGAGGGTAGCGCACTGCCGCGGGTTGGTTGAGCTGGTAGCCGGTATAGAGCATCTGCCGGCATTGGTTCTCATCTGCTGGCGTCATCACTACCATGTTGGGCACGCAGCGCAGATAGCTCAAGTCAAAGGCGCCCTGATGGGTCGGGCCATCAGCGCCGACAATGCCGGCCCTATCAATGGCAAACAGCACCGGCAGGTTCATCAGCGCGACATCGTGGATCAGCTGATCGTAGGCCCGTTGTAAAAAGCTTGAGTAGATAGCGACAACCGGTTTGAGCCCTTCTATGGCAAAACCGGCGGCAAAAGTCACGGCATGCTGCTCTGCAATGGCAACATCAAAGTATTGCTCCGGAAATTCTTGCGAAAAGCGCACCATGCCCGAGCCTTCGCGCATGGCCGGGGTGATGGCCATCAGCTTGTTATCCTGCTTGGCCATGTCGCACAACCAGTCGCCGAAAATAGCAGAATAGCTGGGGCTGGCTGCTTTGGCTTTGGGCAGGCTGGCTTGGGCAGGGTCAAACTTGGGTACCCCGTGATAACCGATAGGATCTTTTTCGGCCGGTGCATAACCTTTGCCTTTTTTGGTCATGACGTGCAGTAATTGCGGCCCTTTGAGGTTGCGCATATTGCGCAGGCAATCGACCAGCGCCAGTACGTCATGGCCGTCAATCGGGCCAATGTAGTTAAAGCCCAGCTCTTCAAACAGTGTGCCTGGAACCACCATGCCTTTGAGGTGTTCTTCGGCTTTGCGAGCCAGCTCCTTGATCGGGGGCAGGCCAGACAACACTTTCTTGCCGCCTTCTCTGAACGAGGTATAGAGGCTGCCGGACAGCAGCCGTGCCAGGTGCTTGTTCAGTGCCCCGACATTCTCTGAAATCGACATCTCATTGTCGTTCAGTACCACCACCATGTCGGTATCCAGGTCACCGGCGTGGTTCATGGCCTCAAAGACCATACCGGCGGTCATGGCACCGTCGCCAATCACGGAAACCACTTTCCGGCCTTTGGCTTCACGCTCGGCGGCGATGGCCATGGACAAACCAGCAGAAATGGACGTGGATGAGTGGCCTACGGACAAAACGTCATAGGGGCTTTCCTCACGCCATGGAAAGGGGTGCAAGCCGCCTTTTTGGCGAATGCTGTGCATCTGCTCGCGTCGGCCGGTCAGGATCTTGTGCGGGTAGGCCTGGTGGCCAACGTCCCAGATCAGGCGGTCAAAGGGGGTCTGATAGACATAATGCAGGGCCACGGTCAGCTCAACGGTACCCAGGCCTGAGGCCAGGTGCCCAGAGGACTGGCTGACCGAGTCGAGCAGGCAGCGACGCAGCTCGTCAGCAACCTGGGGCAGTTTCTCCTGAGGCAGCTTACGTAGCGCCTCGGGGGAGTTAATGCCGTTTAACAGCGGGTAATGTTGTTCTGTGCTCATTATATTGTGTCGGCTTGTTACTGCTCGCGGGTAACCACGAAACGGGCGAGTTCGGCCAGGATGTCGCTATTGTAGGGTAATGTCGCCAGACACAACAGCGCTTGTTCGACCAGTTGTTCAGCTTTGTCTTTGGCACCGTCAAGGCCCAGCAAGGCAGGATAAGTGGCTTTACTGTCACGTGCATCCTTGCCCTGCGTTTTGCCGAGGGTATCGGTGTCGGAGACCACATCCAGAATGTCGTCTTGTACCTGAAAAGCCAGCCCCAGGGCGGTGGCAAAGGTACTGAGTGCCTGTTGCTGCGTGGCATCCACATCCGCCAGTATGGCGGGTAACAGTACGCTGGCGCGGATCAAGGCGCCGGTTTTCAGGCGGTGAATACGCTCCAGGGCGGGTAAATCGGTCTGGTGCCCTGTGGCCGCCATGTCCAGAGCCTGGCCGCCGACCATACCCGGTAAACCTGCCGCCTCGCTGAGCAGGGCCAGTAACTGGCGCAAACAATCGGCGCGGTCGGTTTCGACCATGGCTAACTGGGCAAACGCCAGTGTCTGTAAGGCATCGCCTGCCAGTACGGCAGTGGCTTCATCAAAAGCGACGTGCACCGTTGGCTGGCCGCGGCGTAATTCGTCATCGTCCATGGCCGGCAAATCGTCATGAACCAGCGAATAGGCATGAATGCATTCGACTGCGGTAGCCAGCGGATCCAGCGCGGTCATGCTCAGTCCCAGCATCTGGCCAGTGGCATAGACCAGAAAGGGGCGAATGCGTTTGCCGCCAAGCAGCAAGGCATGGTGCATGGCGCCGTGCAGTGGTGCCGCTTCATTGGGCAGTGCTGCCAGCACGTTCTGTAAATGCTGATCGATATGCTGGCGATAATGAGCGGATACAGCTGTCAGAGTCATTCGCTGTCGCCTTCAAAAGGCGCCAGGATATTGCCGTCAGCCAGCAGTACCTGGACTTTCTGCTCAGCGGCCTGTAGTTTCTGCTCGCTGGCACGACTCAAGGCAACGCCACGTTCAAATTGCTTGAGCGCCTCGTCCAGGCTCAGCTCGCCCTGTTCGAGCAGCTGCACTACCTGTTCGAGTTCACCCAGGCTCTGTTCAAACGTCATGTTTTCCGGCTGCTTTTTTGCCATGAGTTATCCTTAAGTCTGTGCCTGTGAGGTCGATGAAGGATTGGGCGCACAAAGTACTGCCAAGCGGTTACAAACGCAAATATCAACCTTGCTCTTCTCGCCCGCAACAGCAAAAATTAGCGGCGTCAGGCTATACCCTAATACGTGACGCTTAAAAGTTTAAGGAGAGATGCCCCTTGGATCTGGCAACACTCATCGGGATTGTGGGCGCTTTTGCCTTTATCGTCATGGCGATGGTTATGGGCGGCTCCATCAGCGCCTTTATGGACGTACCATCGGTACTCATCGTCGTTGCAGGCTCCATGTGTGTGGTACTGATGAAGTACAACATGGGGCAGTTTTTTGGTGCCACCAAAATTGCCATGAAAGCCTTCATGTTCAAGCTGGAAAAGCCAGAGGAACTGATCGAGAAGGCGGTGGAAATGGCTGATGCGGCCCGCAAAGGCGGCTTTTTGGCACTGGAAGAGGCGGAAATTACCAACAGCTTCATGCAAAAGGGCATCGACTTGCTGGTCGATGGCCATGATGAAGATGTGGTGCGCAGTAACCTGTCAAAAGACATTGCCGAAACCGTCGAGCGCCATGAGCGTGGTATCGGCATTTTCAAAGCCACTGCCGATGTGGCCCCGGCCATGGGGATGATCGGTACGCTGATTGGCCTGGTCGCCATGTTGAAAAACATGGATGACCCCAAGTCTATCGGCCCGGCGATGGCGGTGGCCTTGCTGACAACCCTTTATGGTGCCGTGTTAGCCAACATGGTGGCTATTCCTATTGCTGACAAACTGACCTTGCGGATGGAAGAAGAAATGCTCAACCGCCGCTTGATCATGGACGCGGTACTGGCCATTCAGGCCGGCTTGAACCCAAGGGTGATTGAAAACATGCTGAAAAATTATCTGGCGGAATCCAAACGTCAGATCGCCACCACGGATGAATAAGCCATGAGTGACGAGCAGCAGAAGTGCAAATGTCCACCGCCGGGGTTACCACCCTGGATGGGGACTTTTGCTGATTTGATGTCGCTGCTGATGTGTTTCTTTGTACTGCTGTTATCGTTCTCGGAAATGGACGTACTGAAGTTCAAGCAGATCGCCGGCTCCATGAAATTTGCCTTTGGTGTACAAAACCGCATTGAAGTCAAAGACATCCCTAAAGGTACTTCCGTTATTGCGCAGGAGTTCAGTCCTGGTAAGCCTGAGCCGACACCGATCGAAACGGTGCAGCAACAAACCATGGAAATGACTCAGCAAAGTCTGGAGTTTCAAAAAGGGGAAAGCCGCTATGCTGGCGGCAAGAGTCAGAACCGGGACAATCAAAGTGGTGAGGCGTCTAGTCAGGGAGCTAAAAAAACCAGCGCTGAATCACAGCAGCAGATGAATGACTTGGCCCGTAAAATGGCCAAAGCCCTGAACGCAGAGATCCGCGATGGCTCTATTGAGCTGGAAGCATTGGGCCAGCAGATCATCATTCGGATCCGTGAAAAAGGTTCTTTTCCTTCTGGTTCGGCGTTCTTGCAGCCACGTTTTCGCCCCATTATCCGGGAAGTGGGCGAGTTGCTAAAAACAGTACCGGGAGAAATCACCGTATCCGGACATACCGACGATCTGAAAGTCAACTCGGAACTGTACAGCTCTAACTGGGATCTGTCGGTGCAGCGGGCGTTGGCTGTTACCCATGAGTTACTTAAGGTACAGGGACTGGACCCTGACCGATTAGTCGTGCGTGGTTTTGCTGACACTAAACCGCTGGTGCCGAATACTTCGGCAGCCAACCGCGCTAAAAACCGCCGCGTGGAAATTGCCATCAATCAGGGCAAAGCGAAGGTGACTGACGAAATCGATGCCGCCGGCCCGGCGCCACAGCGCCAGCGCTGATAAAAATCAGCGCTGCGGGTGCAGTGAACGGACTGGCCCGGTATAATCCGCTCGCTTTGCCACCAGCCAGGGTTTTACCGTGAAGTTCATCCTCAAGCTCCACCCGGAAATCACCATCAAAAGTAAGTCAGTGCGGCTGCGCTTTATCAAGCTGCTCGAATCCAATGTGCGGGTGGCGCTGCGCAGGGTGGGTGACGACATTAAAGTGGACCGCTTCTGGGATAAGCTGGAAGTGCGGGCGCCAGACCACCTTGATCGCCTGGCGGTAATTGACAAACTGCGCAGCACCCCAGGGGTCGCCCACGTTCTGGAAGTGGCGCAATACCCCTTCGAGAACCTGCACGACATCTATGAGGTGGCGCAGCAAAATTGGGGCGCAGAGCTTACCGGCAAAACCTTTTGTGTGCGGGTTAAGCGCCACGGCAAGCACGATTTCAGCTCAATTGAAGTGGAACGCTACGTCGGTGGTGGCCTGAATCAGCACAATGACACCGCCGGTGTGCGGCTGAAAAACCCCGACCTTACTCTCAACATCGAGATTGACGGTGACTACTGCTATCTGGTGCAGCAGCGCCATGAGGGTTTGGGTGGCTTTCCTATCAAGACCCAGGAAGATTTGCTCAGCCTTATCTCCGGTGGTTTTGACTCCGGTGTGGCCTCTTACCACGCCATTCGTCGTGGCTCTCGCACCCATTACTGTTTTTTCAACCTGGGTGGCCGCTCCCATGAGATGGGCACCAAACAGATGGCCTACCAACTTTGGGAGCGTTTTGGGGCTTCTCACCGCGTCAAGTTCATCACTGTGCCGTTTGAGCAGGTGGTTGGCGAGATCCTGGAAAAGATCGACGATGGCCTGATGGGCGTGGTGTTGAAGCGGATGATGGTACGGGCCGCCAGTCAGGTTGCCGAACGGATGAAAATCCAGGCGCTAGTGACAGGAGAAGCTGTTGGGCAGGTGTCCAGCCAGACACTGACGAATCTGGCGGTGATTGACAAGGCCAGCGAAAAGCTGGTGTTGCGGCCGCTGATCTTCATGGACAAGCAAGAGATTGTTGATACCGCCAAACGCATTGGCACCTTCGAAATAGCCGAGAGCATGCCGGAGTTTTGTGGGGTGATTTCCAAGAACCCCAATGTTCGTGCCGATCTGGCCAAGGTCGAAGCCAGCGAAGCCCAGTTTGACATGGCGGTGCTGGACGAAGCCCTTGCCAACGCCGTGGTGATGGATATCCGTGACATCGCCCATCAGGCTGCCGAGCAGGTGCAGGAAGTGGCCACTGAGCAGGCCGTAGCCACTGGCGCGGTGGTGCTGGATATTCGCCCGCCGGAAGAGCAGGAACAGGCGCCACTGGTGGTGGCCGGCCATGAAGTGAAAGCTGTGCCTTTTTATAAATTGGCGACGGTATTTGCCGAATTACCTCCTCAGCAAACCTACTACCTGTATTGCCAACGCGGCGTTATGAGCCAGCTGCAGGCTTTATATCTGCAGGAGCAGGGCTTTAACAATGTACGGGTGTATCGACCCCGTTAAGTCAGCACCAGTGGCGCGGCGATACGCTGCGCCATTTCGTCGCCCGCCAGTACCTCTATGATGGCCAGCGCCAGCAACATGCCGGTGCCGGGCCCTTGACTGCTGATCACCCGCTGCAGATGGTCGGTGACCACCAAGGCATTATCTTGTCGCCCGGCTATTGGTAACTGTGGGTGAAACCCCGGGTGGCTGGTTAAGCGGGTATGTTCCGGCAGCCAGGGTTTGCTGGCCAGGATCAGCGCCGGAGCCACCCCACTGGCCGCCAGCCAGCCTTCTTCTGCCTGCAGTTGCTCTACCCACTTATCAAGTACGCTGCTTTCCAGTAATCGTTCGGTGCCTTCCATACCACCGGGTAAGACCATGGCTCTGGGCATGGTGGTGGCTTCCTGCCAACTGAGATCAGCTTTGATGATAATTTTGCGGGCACATTGCAGGGTTTGACTGTCTTCCATGCTGACCAACCGGCATTTAAGGTTTGCCCGGCGTAGCAAGTCAGCTACCGCAACCACTTCGGTGGCTTCACAGCCGTGGGTGCAGAGGATCCACACATCACTCATTTGCTAGGTCCTTGATTATCTCCAGCAGTGCCTGGTGTGCAGGTACCGGCAAATGCTGCTGTTGGGCCTGCTGACAAAGATAACCGGTAATACTGTCAATTTCAGTTTTTCTTCCATTAGTGATGTCTTGCAGCATCGAGGAATGATTGGCCGCGGTGTTGGCGGCAACCCGGTAAAGCTGGGCAGATAAAGTGGCATTATCGTCGGGCAGCCCCAGACCATAGAGCACCGGTTGCATCTGGTCGACGAGGGTTTGTATCTCCTGACGATAATGCTCTGCCAGCAAAGCACCATTGCTAACGCCGTCACGGGCGGTCAAAGGATTAATCACCGCGTTGATGGCCAGTTTGCGCAAGAGTGCCGGCATCACCACCAGATGCTGGCGAGCCGGTGGCAATGCGGCATTAAGCACTGTGTGCACCAGGGGCAGGTGACGGCTATGGCCGGCATAGTGGCCGTAATCACAATGGCCGCGGCCGGTCAGTTCGACGTTACTGCCCTGGCGGCGGGCACCGTAAGTGGTGGTGCCCAGATACAGTGGATTGGGGCGCAACGCCAGTTGCTGATGGGGGCCGAGGCCATTGCTGAGTAACACCAGCGGCGTTTGCGTATCCAGCGTGGCCACCGCTTCTGCTACCTGATAACTTTTGGTGCAGATAAGCCACAGGCACACCGGGGTATTTTTCGGGTGCTGCCGCCCGGCCAGCAGGACCGGCCAGTCTTGGCAGCGCAGGCGGCTGGCAATCAGCCGGCCAATGGCACCGTCACCAATGATGCCTACCGGCGCCATTGCTTCACCAGCCACAGCAGCATATAAGCCATGCTGATACCCACCACATCGGCCAGCCAGTCATAAATGCTGGACTCGCGATAAGGCAGCCATTCTTGCACCAGTTCAATAGCTGCTCCATAGCCGGCCAGCGCCAGCCATTGTGGCCACAGCGGCCGCCGCACGGCGCCGTAGGTCAGCAGGCTGAGTACAAAAAAGGCCAGAATGTGCATCGACTTGTCGCCCCCCGGTTGTGGGTAATGGGCCTTTGTAACCGCCAAAAAGGCTGTGGCCAGTACTGTGACGATCAGTAACAGTCGATAGGTGCGTTTGGACAACAGCAACGCCGGCATCCTTTCTCCTTGAACAGAGTCGATGTCATTGTAACCTAGTGCCCCTGTGCTGGCTCAAGGCTGAATCGTTAGTCAGTCTTGCGCTGCCAAGGAGCCACCCAGGGGAGCAAGGCCATACCCGGTAAAGCGACCAGCGCACAAATCAGATAAAAATGTACCCAGCCAACACTATCCACCATAAAACCAGTGGCGGCATTGGCCAGCACCCTGGGCACGGCAGTCAGGGCTGTCAGCAGCGCCAGTTGCGTGGCCAGAAAAGTCTTGTTGGCTTCACGAGCGATAAAGGCCGTCAGTGCGGCGGCGCCAAGGCCAACTCCCAGATATTCCGTTGCCACGACCAAGGCCAGCCACCACAGATTGCGCGTTTCCAGTGGTAACCAGGCCAGCAAGGCATAACCTAGAATACTGACCATCTGCACCAGGCCAAATAGCCACAGTGAACGGTTGATGCCGATCTTCAGCATCAAGATACCGCCGAGCAAACCACCGAACACTGCTGGCCATAGCGCCGCATGTTTAGCCACCAGGCCAATTTCTGATTTGCTATAGCCCATATCCAGATAAAAGGGCGTTTGCAGGGCGGTAGCCATATTATCGCCAAGCTTGTACAGCACCATAAAAGCCAATAACAACAGCGCTGCTTTCACGCCATGGCGGCTGAAAAACTCGTGAAAGGGTTCCACTACGGCTTGTTGCCAGGTGCTGGGGTGGCGTTCGTGGGTTGGCTCATCAGCGATCAGGGTCAACAGCAGGCCCACAGCCATAAATCCGGCGGTGATCACAAACACCGTGGACCAGGGCAGGTGGTCCGCCAGGATCAACGACAGCGAGCCGGGGATCAACCCCGCCAGCCGGTAGGCGTTGATGTGAATGGCATTACCCAGCCCCAGTTCGTTATCGGCGAGAATTTCCCGGCGAAAAGCATCGATAACAATATCCTGTGAGGCGGAAAAGGCTGCCACCAGAATAGCCACCCAGACAATCGGCTCCAGCCCCTGTTTCGGATCGCACAAGGCAAACGTTGCCATAGCGGCCAACAGTCCTAGCTGAGTCAGCAACAGCCAACCTCGCCGCAAGCCTAAAAAGGGCAGCTCGAAGCGGTCCATCAGAGGGGCCCAGAGAAACTTCCAGGTATAGGGAAACTGCACCAGTGACAATAAGCCAATGCTGGCCAGATCCACGTGCTGATCACGCAGCCAGCCCGGTACCAGCTGGAACAGGAAAAACAGCGGCAGGCCGGAGGCAAAGCCGGTGAGAATACACAAAAAAAAGCGGCGCTTGAGTATTAGCGACCACCAGGGAGGCTGGGGCACAGCAAAGTCCTTGCCGGAAATAAGATCTGGCTTAGCAAGGTACCAGCATTGGTTTTAAAGGCAACCTCAAGGGCGCAGGGCGCTCAGCGGTTGTGGCAAAGGGCCGCCTTCTTGTAAAAAGGCCAGGCAGTTTTCCAGTTGCTGGCGAATAGCCCAGTGGCCGCGTAGCCGATGGGGCTGAAAGCGACTCAGCAGATCAAAGGTCTGCCAGAAGGCTTGCTCACGAGGAGAGTCGATTTTGGCATCGGATACTGCCAGGCATTGCCAGTGCTCAAGAATGGCCAGTAATTGCTGTTCCAGGCTGAGGGCATCGATAGCCTGATCAAGCAGCCGCCGGCTGATATCGATCAGGGCCGGAATATGCTGATCAAAAAACGCCGTCAAAGACGACGACTGATAGGTTGCAGAAGCTATTTTCATGTCGACAGTATAGCGCCGCCAGTCAGTGACGGCGCTTGTTGCTCACTGAATAGGAGGCAGTAATACCACTTTGTTGAGCATCACCGGGGCGATGGGCACATTTTCAAAACCGGTATTGGCGTCGGTTCCGGTCGCAACATTACCCATTTTTTTCAGTACATCCATACCGTCAACCACTTCACCAAAAACGGCGTAGCCCCAGCGTCTAGGGCTTGGGTCAAGATTTTTGTTGTCTTTAAGGTTGAAGTAAAACTGGCTGGTGGCGCTGTGCGGGTCATCTTCCCGGGCCATGGCAATGGTTCCCACTTCATTGCGCAGACCATTACCAGATTCATTGACAATGGCTTTGCGGGTGGGCCGCTCGTTAAATTTAAAGTCGTAGCCGCCGCCCTGAACCACAAAGTTTTTGACGATGCGATGAAACAGCGTTTTGTTGTAATGCCCATCTACGGCGTAACGCAAAAAATTGTCGACAGTAATAGGCGCACGGGTGCGATCCAGCTCAACCACAAAATTGCCGTAGTTGGTTTCAAAACGTACCCGGGGAAACAGGTTGTCAGGTTGCAGGTCGGCTGTTTTCATGGCCGCCTGGGTCAGGCCGGTAAATAGTAATAAGAGGGCGCTAAGCCAAATTTTCATTCTTATTCTCCTGTGGTGACATTGAAGAAACGCGATAACTGCGAGTCGGTCAAAATGGCCAGCATATTTTTTTCCAGCAAGCGGTTCATTTCCGACTCTATGCGCCCGGCATCGGCTTTCAGCGGCGCCGTTAGTTTGCCGGCTGTAGTAAAACGGCGGGTCAGAGTATGGTTACCACGCCGGGCGATGACCTTGGTCACCACGGTCAGGTCGCTAGTGTGGCGAACCAGGCCATGGCCAATATTGGCCTGCACGCTTTGCAAGCTGACGGTCAGCTGGGCGTTGGCATCGTTGGAAATGGCATAACCCCGCGCCTCCAGGCCCTGGGCCAGGCGCTGTTGCAGACGCAACGGAAATTCCGGGTCGGTACTGACCTGGCTACCGTCCGGATAGTGCAGCGCAACGCTATTGGGGCGTTGGTCGTCAAAGCGGAAGTTCACTGCCACCAAGCTGGCATCAGGCATAACGACAGGAGCATCCGGGTCCAACCAGGCTGTCTTGGGAACGCTGACACAGCCTGCCAGGAACAGGCAGGCCGCTATCCATAGTGCTTTCATCGGGATGTCCTCTTGATGGCTTTGAGCACCACAAATTTACGATCGGAGGCTACCACCTGGCAGCCTCCGAACAACCGTTTGAGTTTCAGATGGTAACCGAGATGGCGGTTACCGACGATCCATAACTGGCCGCCCGGGCGTAGTACTCGCAGGCTGTCTTTAAACATCTGCCAGGCAATATGGTCGGTAACGGCTTGTTGCTGATGAAAAGGCGGGTTGCACAGCACTAAATCGGCACTGGCGCTGGCAAAACCGTCCAGGCAGTTATTAGCCTGCACCTTGGCGTGCACCTGCGGCAGGTTGCTGGTCATGTTCTGACTGGCTGAAGCCACCGCCAGATAGGATTCATCCACCAAGGTGTACTGACTGTCGGGGTAACGGCTGGCCATCATCAGGGCCAGCACGCCGTTGCCACAGCCCAGATCAATAATCCGTTGGAAACGGCCACTGGGCAGGTTGGCTAGCATCAGCCGGGCGCCGATATCCAGGCTTTGGCGGGAAAACACATTAGCCTGGTGGCTAAGAGTAAAAGGACTTCCTTCCAAGGGCCAGCACAGGGGGGCTGGCAGAGCCGGGGCCGGTTGGCCATCACTATGGCAAAGAAATGCCCGGGCTTTTTTCCAGCCCAGTAAACGCTCACAATGTCCCAGGTATTGGCCAAGCAGGCTTTCGGCGCGCTCGGGAATATCCCGATCCCGGCCGGCAGCCAGTATCATGGTGTCGGCTGCCAGCAGGGGCTTGAGACGGGCCAGATAATGACGCAGCAACGACAACTGCTTGGGCAGGCGTATCAATACCAATTGTGGCCGTGCCGGCCAGTCATCCAGAGGCGTGGCGGTTTGTACCGCCGGTAGGCCCAACTTGGCAAGGTTGTGTGCCAGCGCCTGGTGGCTGACGTAAGAGTCACTGATACTGGTCACTGGCAGTGCCGCCAGTGCGCAGGCCAGGGCACCAAAACGGTCATCAAAAATCAGTATCGGCCGGTCTGGCTGCAAGGCATTAGCTAGCAGGCTCTGAAGGAGATACTGATCAGCACTGTCCCAGGCTTGCAGGGGCGAATCCGGGGCCGGGGGAAAACGATCAAGTGAGGGCAGGTGAGCAGTCAGCACAGTCAGCAGCAGGTTCCACAACAAGCAAAGCTGCATTTTGCCACAATGGGCGAGTCGGTACAGAGCCAGATTGCCCCTGACCAGCTGGCGTTGTGGCCAGCGGTATTGGATGAAGCCAGTGCCAGCCGTTATTACCAGCTGTTACAGCAGCAGTTGCATTGGCAGCAGCCGGAGCTGACAGTCTATGGCAAAAGCCACCCGATCCCGCGCCGACAGGTATGGATGGGAGACCAAGATGCCCATTACGGCTACGCCGGCAGGGATTTTCAACCGATGCCCTGGCACCCACTATTGCAGGATTGGGCCGCGCAGTTGTCGATGTTTTTGCGCCACCCCTTTAATTCGGTGTTGGCGAACTGGTATCGCCAGGGGCAGGATAAAATGGGCTGGCACAGTGATGATGAGCCGGAGCTGGGGCCGGTTATTGCCATGATAAGCCTGGGGGCCTGTCGTGAGCTGGCATTTCGTCGCCGTCAGGGCCAGGCGCGTTTTTCGGTCAGTTTGCCCGCGGGCAGCCTGCTGGTGATGGGGCCGGGCTTACAGCAGCAATGGCAGCACAGTCTGCCTGCTCGCCAGGGGGTTACAACGGGGCGTATCAGCCTGACTTTTCGCCAGATCATGCCATTACCAAGGAGTTAACGATGTCAGTCGCCGCCCGTATTGAAAACACATTACAAGCCACCTTTGCGCCGCAATATCTGTCGGTGATCAATGAGTCTCACATGCATGGCGGGCCTGCCACAGAAAGCCACTTCAAGGTGGTGTTAGTGTCAGCGCAATTTGCCGGGCAGCGGCTATTGAGCCGCCACCGGGCAGTTAACAAGGCCTTGGCTGGCGAACTGGCCAATGGAGTTCATGCGCTCGCGCTGCATACTTATTCTCCTGAGGAGTGGCGAAGCGAGCACCAGCAGGTGCCTGACTCACCGGCTTGCCGTGGCGGCTCTGCTCAGCACTGAGTTATCGGGCTTATACCTATACCCCTACCCGTATTAAAAAAAGAAACTGCTGCGAATACACCGATTTGCATTGGTAACGGCAGGGGTAGGGGTGCTAAAATACGCCGCCTGAATAACCCCCGGATCCTGTATCCGGCATAAAAACGCTTTTCTCGCCGCTCTGGCAACACACTGTCGGGGCCGCGGTCAGCCTACAGATTTCCCTTAACTGTTGTGCAATGTGCGTATGATTACCATCAAGAAAGGACTTGACGTTCCAATCAGCGGAACGCCTGAGCAAGTGATCCATGATGGTCCAGCCATCAAGACAGTTGCCGTCCTGGGCGAAGAGTACGTCGGTATGCGGCCGACGATGCACGTCCGGGAAGGTGATACTGTCAAGAAAGGGCAGATCATTTTTGACGACAAAAAAAATCCTGGTGTGAAGTACACCGCCCCCGCAGCCGGTAAGGTCGCGGCAATTAATCGTGGAGCGCAGCGTGTGCTGCAATCTGTGGTGATTGAAATTGACGGCGATGACGAAATCACCTTTACCGCCCATGACCCGGCCAAGCTGGCTGAGCTGGAGCGCCAGGCGGTCGTTGACCAACTGGTTGAATCCGGCCTCTGGGTTGCACTGCGGACCCGGCCTTACTCCAAGGCTCCCGCTGTTGACTCTGCACCCGCCGCCATCTTCGTTTCTGCTCTGGACACCAACCCTCTCGCCGCTGACCCGGCTGTCATCATCAACGAACAACTGGATGCCTTTAACCAAGGCCTGACCGTGTTGTCGCGTTTGACTGACGGCAAGTTGTTTGTGTCCAAGGCCGCCGGCAGTGATCTCAAAGTCACTGCGCCGCAGGTCGCGCTTAATGACGTGCGTGGCCCGCACCCGGCTGGCCTGGTTGGTACACAGATCCACTATCTGTTTGGTGCCGCCCAGAACCGTATGGCCTGGCATCTGGGCTACCAGGACGTGATTGCGATCGGCAAGCTGTTCACTACCGGCAAGCTTGATAGCAGCCGCGTCGTTGCACTGGCTGGCCCCAGTGTCAACAAGCCCCGCCTGGTACGTACCCAGCTTGGTGCCAACCTGGCTGAGCTGACTACCGGTGAGCTGAAAACCGGTGAAAACCGGGTGGTTTCCGGGTCCGTATTGTCTGGTGCCAATGCCCATGGGGTACATGGTTATCTGGGCCGCTTCCACGTGCAGGTCAGCGTACTGCCGGAAGGCCGTGAGAAGGAATTGTTTGGCTGGTTGACACCAGGCAGCGACAAGTTCTCCGTGACCCGTGCCTATCTTGGCCATTTTGGTAAAAAACTGTTTGGTATGAGCACCACCACCAATGGTTCTCCTCGCGCCATGGTGCCGATTGGCAACTATGAGCGGGTGATGCCGCTGGACATCCTGCCGACCCTGCTGCTGCGTGACATTCTGTCCGGTGATACCGACAGTGCGCAGAAACTGGGGGTACTGGAACTGGATGAAGAAGATCTGGCGCTCTGTACCTTTGTTTGTCCAGGCAAATATGACTACGGCACTGCCCTGCGTGCTTGCCTGACCAAGATCGAGAAGGAAGGTTAACCATGGGCCTGAAGAACTTCATCGAACGTATTGAGCCGCAGTTCGAAAAAGGCGGTAAGTACGAGAAGTGGTACGCGCTTTACGAAGCAGCGGCCACTATCTTCTATACCCCGGGCCAGGTGAACCGTGGCCAGACCCACGTTCGTGATGCCATTGATCTCAAGCGCATCATGATCATGGTCTGGTTGTCGGTATTTCCGGCCATGTTCTATGGCATGTACAACATCGGTCACCAGGCGCAGCAAGCGCTGGCGGCGGGCTACCAGCTGGCGGATGTCTGGCAGGTAGGCCTGTTTCACGCCCTTGGTGGTGAGCTGAGCGCCAATTCCGGTTGGGGCAGCATGATGTGGTACGGTGCCTGCTTCTTTATGCCGGTTTATATCACCGTGTTTATCGTCGGTGGTTTCTGGGAAGTGGTCTTTGCCTCGATTCGCAAACACGAGATCAACGAAGGCTTCTTCGTGACCTCTATCCTGTTTGCGCTGATCCTGCCGCCGACCATTCCACTGTGGCAAGCCGCTCTGGGTATTTCCTTCGGCGTGGTCATGGCCAAGGAAATCTTCGGTGGTACTGGCCGAAACTTCCTGAACCCGGCACTGGCTGGCCGTGCTTTCCTGTTCTTTGCTTACCCGGCCTTTATGTCTGGTGACAGCGTCTGGACTGCCGTAGACGGTTTTTCTGGTGCAACTTACCTGAGCCAAGCCGCTGCTGGGCAGATGAGTTATGCACTGAACGACACCTGGTGGCAGGCGTTTTACGGCAACATTCAGGGCTCTATGGGTGAAACCTCTACCCTGGCTATTCTGATTGGCGGTCTGGCCATTATCTTCCTGCGCATCGCCTCCTGGCGTATTGTGCTGGGCACCTTCCTGGGCATGGCTGCCATGGCGACGGTGTTCAACTGGATTGGCTCTACCACCAACCCGATGTTCGCCATGCCGTGGTACTGGCATCTGGTTCTGGGCGGCTTTGCCTTCGGTATGATGTTTATGGCTACCGATCCGGTGTCAGCGTCTTTCACCGACAAGGCCAAGTGGGCTTATGGTTTGCTGATTGGTGTCATGGTGGTCTTGATCCGTGTGGTCAACCCGGCCTTCCCGGAAGGCATGATGCTGGCCATCTTGTTTGCCAACCTCTTTGCCCCTCTGTTCGACCACTTTGTGGTTCAGGCCAACATCAAGCGGAGACTTGCCCGTAATGTCTAAGAGCAACGATAGTATCGCTAAGACAATCGGCGTGGTTCTGGCGATAAGCCTGGTGTGTTCCGTGGTGGTATCTGCTGCCGCCGTGGCCCTCAAACCCGCGCAACAGCGAAACAAACTGCTGGATAAGCAACGTAACATCCTTGATGCCGCCGGCTTGCTCAAGCCGGGCATGAATGCCAAGGCCGTTTTGTCGGTTTACAACTCGCACATCGTGCCGAAGATTGTTGACCTGTCGACCGGTGACTACGTCAAGGAAGTGGCGGGTGAAGATCCGGCTCACTATAACCAACGCAAAGCGTCTAAAGATCCCAAGCTCAACAAAGAGCTGAGCCCGAAAGTGGACGTGGCCAAACTCAAGCGTCGCGCCCAGTATGCTTCGGTATACCTGGCCAAAAACGATGCTGGCCAAGTGACCTCTGTGGTGCTGCCGGTGCGTGGTTATGGCCTGTGGTCAATGATGTATGCCTTTGTCGCGGTAAAACCTGACGGCAACACCATTTCCGGCCTGACGTACTACGAGCAGGGTGAAACTCCCGGGCTCGGCGGTGAAGTAGAAAACCCGAACTGGCGTGCCAAGTGGGTTGGCAAGAAAATCTACAATGCTCAGGGACAGCCTGCCATCAAGGTGGTGAAAGGTGGTGCCCCTGCTGGCTCCAAGCACGATGTAGACGCACTGTCCGGTGCTACCCTGACCAGTAATGGTGTTCAGCACACCTTTACCTTCTGGATGGGGCAGGAGGGCTTTGGCCCGTATCTGGACAAGGTCCGTAAAGGAGAACTGAGCAATGGCTAACAGCAAAGAAATCAAGAGCGTATTGCTGGGGCCGATCCTCGCCAACAACCCTATTGCCCTTCAGGTGCTGGGGATCTGTTCGGCGCTGGCGGTTACCGGCCGGATGGACAAAGCCTTCGTTATGTCACTGGCGCTGACGCTGGTGACCGGCTTTTCCAACCTGTTCATTTCACTGATTCGTAACCACATTCCCAACAGTGTGCGGATCATCGTACAGATGGCCATCATTGCTTCTTTGGTTATCGTGGTTGACCAGGTGCTGCGGGCTTACGCTTACGAGCTGTCCAAAGAACTGTCGGTATTTGTGGGCCTGATCATCACCAACTGTATCGTTATGGGCCGGGCCGAAGCCTACGCCATGAAGAGCCCGCCGCTGATGTCGTTCCTGGACGGCATCGGTAACGGCCTGGGTTACGGTGCCTTGCTGATGACCGTAGGTTTCATCCGTGAACTGTTCGGTTCCGGCACGGTATTTGGTTTCCATGTACTGCCGTTGGTCAAAGACGGTGGCTGGTATCAGCCTAATGGCCTGCTGCTGTTACCGCCCAGTGCGTTCTTCATTATCGGTGGCCTGATCTGGGTTCTGCGGACCTTCCGCCCCGAGCAAGTCGAGCCTAAGGAGTAAACACCATGGAACATTACATCAGCCTGTTGGTGCGCTCGATTTTCATCGAAAACATGGCGCTGTCGTTCTTCCTGGGCATGTGTACCTTCCTGGCGGTGTCCAAGAAGATCTCCACGGCGCTGGGTCTGGGTATTGCCGTTATCGTGGTACTGACCATTTCCGTACCGATGAACCAGCTGGTTACCCACTACATTCTGGCGCCTGATGCCCTGGTTAAAGGGATGGACCTGAGCTTCCTCAGCTTCATTACCTGGATTGGTGTTATTGCCGCGATTGTGCAGATCCTCGAGATGATCCTCGATAAGTTCTTCCCGGCTCTGTACAACGCCCTGGGTATCTTCCTGCCGCTGATCACCGTTAACTGTGCCATTTTCGGTGCGGTGTCCTTTATGGCGCTGCGCGAGTACACCTTTACCGAATCGGTGGTGTTTGGTTTCGGTTCCGGTGTGGGTTGGGCACTGGCCATCGTTCTGCTGGCCGGTATTCGTGAGAAACTCAAGTATGCCGACATCCCTGATGGGTTGCGCGGCCTGGGCAGTGTGTTCATTACTGCTGGCCTGATGGCACTGGGTTTCATGTCCTTCTCAGGGGTTCAGTTGTAAGCGCGGCTAAAGCCGCGCCCAAAGCGCAAAGGAAAAGTCGATGGAAATTATTCTCGGCGTAGTGATGTTTACCCTGATCGTACTGGCTCTGGTGGTGGTGATCCTTGCTGCCCGCGCCAAGCTGGTCTCCAGTGGTGACGTAACTATTATTATTAATGACGATCCGGACAAGGCTATCAGTGTGCCGGCCGGTGGTAAGCTGCTGGGCGCTCTGGCATCCAGTGGTATCTTTGTTTCCTCCGCCTGTGGTGGCGGTGGTACCTGCGGTCAGTGCCGTGTGGTGGTCAAAGAAGGTGGCGGTGAGATCCTGCCTACCGAGCAGTCCCACATCAACAAGCGTGAAGCCAAAGAAGGTTGCCGCCTGTCGTGTCAGGTTGCTGTCAAGCAAGACATGCAAATTGAAGTGCCGGAAGAAATTTTTGGTGTCAAGCAGTGGGAATGCACCGTCATTTCCAATGACAACAAGGCGACCTTTATCAAAGAACTGAAACTGGCCATTCCGGAAGGGGAAGATGTTCCATTCCGTGCTGGTGGTTATATTCAGATCGAGGCGCCGCCGCACCACATTAAGTACAAAGACTTTGATGTGCCGGAGAAATTCCGCCCAGACTGGGAGCGTTTTGGCTTCTTTAATCTGGAATCAAAAGTGGATGACACCACCATCCGTGCTTATTCCATGGCTAACTATCCGGACGAGAAAGGCATCATCATGCTGAACGTCCGTATCGCCACGCCGCCACCGAATAACCTCAGCCTGCCTTGCGGCAAGATGTCGTCGTATATCTGGTCTCTTAAAGAGGGTGACAAGGTAACGATTTCCGGTCCCTTCGGTGAGTTCTTCGCTAAAGATACCGATGCGGAAATGGTCTTCATTGGTGGTGGTGCCGGTATGGCGCCGATGCGTAGCCATATCTTTGATCAGCTTCGCCGCCTGAAGTCAGATCGGAAGATCACCTTCTGGTATGGTGCCCGTTCCAAGCGCGAAATGTTCTACACCGAAGATTTCGACATGCTGCAAAAAGAGAATGACAACTTTAACTGGTATGTCGCTCTGTCTGATCCGCAGCCGGAAGATAACTGGGACGGTTACACGGGCTTTATCCACAACGTGGTTTACGAGAACTACCTCAAGGATCACGACGCCCCGGAAGACTGCGAGTTCTACATGTGTGGGCCGCCGATCATGAACGCATCCGTTATCAAGATGCTCAAAGATCTGGGTGTGGAAGACGAAAACATCCTGCTGGATGACTTCGGCGGCTAAGTGCCGTGGTTGTTCCTGCATGCAAATGGCTGGCCCTGGTGCCAGCCATTTTTTTATCCAGCCGTTTATCTCTAGAGCGCTGACATCGGCGGCCCGGAGCGTTAAACTGGCGGCCGTCACCCCTCCCAGCTTAAGAGGCACAGTAATGATGATTTTTCTGTACGCATTCGGGATTTTTTTACTGGTCATCGTTGCCATGGCAGTGGGGTTTATTTTTCAGCGCAAGAGTATTTCCGGCTCCTGTGGTGGCATCAGCTCCCTAGGCCTGGATAAGGCTTGCGACTGCCCCGAACCCTGTGACAACAAGAAAAAGAAGCTGGCCAAAGAAGCGGCCAAGCGAAAAGCCAAAGAAGCGCTCTGGAACGAAAACCGCATTCTCTGAACTAAGCGCCGTTAGGCGCTTTTTTATTGGCGTCCGCCCCTATTGTCCTGAAATTGCCACTAAAGGCTGGTAAAAGGGGGGCGGCTATTTTCACAGGAACTGTCATGAAACCTATTTTCTATTCTTTACTTGCCGCTCTGTTGCTGGCCGGCTGCCAGAGCACCATGCCTGCGCCCAAAGCGTTGGCAACAACTGAGCCGACCGTGGTGATGATCTCCCTCGATGGTTTTCGTTGGGATTACATTGAAAAACACGGCGCCCCCAACCTGGCGGCCATTGCCAAAAATGGCGTACGCGCCGAACAGATGCGGCCGGTATATCCCACTAAAACCTTCCCGAACCACCTGAGCCTTATCACCGGTTTGTACCCGGTTCACCACGGTATTGTTGATAACCATTTTTGCGACAAAGACCGCTGGCAGTGCTATGACCTGGGCGACGGCAAAGCTGACAGTACCTGGCTACATGGGGTGCCGCTGTGGAATCTGGCGCGGATGAACGGGGTTAAAAGTGCCGCCTATTTCTGGCCTGAGTCAGATGCCCGGATCGGTGGCATGACGCCAAATTATTATTACCATTACTCCCAGAAATCGGACTACCACCAGCGGGTCAAGCAGATCATCGCCTGGCTGAACATGCCGGCGGCAACCCGGCCGCACTTTATTGCCGGCTATTTCTCACTGGTTGATACCAAGGGCCATAACTTTGGCCCGGATTCGGCAGAGACGGCAAAAGCGGTGCATTACGTCGACAGCATCATTGGTGAGCTGCGTGACGGTATTCGCGACAAGGTGAAGCAGCCGGTCAACCTGATAGTGGTGGCCGACCATGGCATGACCAATATCGACCCGGCGCAAGCCATTGATTATCGCCAGTTACCGGTCAGTAAAGACTTCAAGGTCGTTAATGCCAGCACCCGGCTGCTGCTTTATGCCAAACCCGGCACCGATGCCGCAGCTATTGCCCGACAAAAAGCCGCACTCAAGGGCGATGACCGCTTTGTGGTACGCACAGAAGCCGAGCTGGCTGCCCGGCATTACACCGGTAGTCCGCGAGTGGCTGATATTATTTTAGAGACGACTGCGCCACGCTATTTTACCGACAAGGCGCTCAAGGATCGCCACGGCCATGGCAACCACGGCTACAGCTACTTTAAAGACATGGGCGCGCTCTTTGTAGCAGAAGGCCCGGCCTTCAAAAAAGGGATTATGTTGAAACCCTTCGACAACATTGATGTTTATCCACTGGTCGCAAGGATCCTGCACTTGCCTCTGGCTGGCCCGATTGACGGCACTATTACGCCATTTTTATCCGTGGTAGCCGATTAATTAATAAGGAAGGCCCAAGGGGGCCTTCGCTTAAAACATGAATTATAATGCTTTCCAATCAGCAATTACATTGTCAAGCACGCCATAATTTTCTTGGTAATATACTTCTTTTTGAGTTTGCATTTTTGCATCCCAAGTTTGAAAACCCGCATCAGATGAACTGTCAATATCTTTTTGATAAATAATGTGTCCATCTTGAGTTTCTAGAGTGCAGCGAGATCTTTCATACGGGTCATAAGGGGAGCTGATCATTACACAATGATCAAAAAGAGGAAGCTCCATGCTTTTACGTACATTAACCATGGCTTCTAACTTATTTGCCAAAGTATGAGCTTCATCAGAAACAGCAGCAGCAGAGATATAACCTTGCAAATATCTTTCTGTATAAACACTTATAGCTAAAGACCCTGCAACGGAATAGGAATCAGCGAGATAGTAATAATTCGGGTTATAATTTTGGTTGAAAGCCTGGTGGTTTACCACATCATTCGCTTTGATTAAGGCATTATCTAGTATGCTGTAGTCTGGATTGTTATTCGTAACGGATGCATGGTAATAATTAATAGTGTCTCCTAGCGAGTCAATATTAGCAAAAAGATCATATTCTGAAGACTTTACTAGTTGCTTGTTTACTATATCCTCAATTTTTCTAAGGCTCTCTTCACTCAGCGTAGCATATTGAGTTTGCCCACTTGAGCCAAAAATAGCATCTGATAATAGTGATGCTACATTACCTGCTATCGCGTTCGTTACTTTCTTCGTTATTGATTGTGCAAGAGTTGGAGCAGTTTCTTCCGCTGTAGCGTGGAGAGGCATCGTCGCTGCAATAAAAGAAAGTGCAAAGACTGGGATAATCTTCTTCATAAAAACACATCCATATATTGATTTATGTTAATTGTTACCCGTATAAAGTAACGTCGCCTATTATATTATTTAACATTTTGTATTCAATATGTTTTTTGTTTCTTTTTTATGAAAACAAAAAAGCCAGCCCGAAGGCTGGCTTTTTTACGTTCTGTCATGGTGCTTAGAAGGTGTAGCGTACGCCCACTTTCAGGTACCAGGTAGAACGGTCACTCTCGAAGGTTTGCTTGGTGTCAAAGCCACCGTAAACCGGCGAGTAAGTCAGCTGACCAGTGGTGCTATCCCACTTGGCGCCAACCAGGTTCTTGGTGCCGTACTGGTTGTCGATAACACGGCCCCAGTCTTTGTTCAGCATGTTCAGGAAGTTTTTCACAGTCAGGTACACAGTACCTTTCTGGCCAGCGGCAAAGCCGGGCACTTCCTGCTGAACAGAGATGTCCATGGTGTTGATCCAAGGGGTACGAGAAGCGTCCTTCGGTACGAAACCACCTGCATATTTACCCAGGCCAGCAGCGTTCACATCTTTCATGAAGCTGTCGTAGGTCATGCCACCCGCGTAGGCCACGTTCGGGTCGTTAGGACCAGTCGGGATGTATGGTACATACTCGGAGTACTTGGAAATGTAGCCATTATCACCCAGCGCACCACTGCTCTTGTAGCTGTTGAGAACCCAGCTAAACGGCAGGCCGGAGCGGCGAGAGAAGAACATGTTGAACTTGGTAGCGTAGCCTTTATAGAACTCGTGGCTCCAGCCCAGGTTCAGCTTGAAGCTGTGCTCAACTTCGTATCTACCCGTGCCCATCAAGGTTTCGTTACGGTTAACCATAACGTTGTACTTGTAGTTGGACGAAGCGATAGAGCTGGTGCCCGGGTTACCTTCTTGTACATCCTGGTGGGTGTACGAAGCGGTCATGTACAGGCCGTTGTCCCAGTTCTTGCTAAGACTGGTGCTGATGATGTTGGAGTGGCCATCTTTATCAGCATTGGTCAGCAGCATGTCGGTGTGGCCCGCTACCGCTGGATCCACGTAGTCATACATGATGCGGCCGTCGCTGGTGCGAGCACCGTTGTCAACACGGTTCAGGTCAATCCAGTTCAGATCGTCCTTGTTGTCGATACGCAGGAACTGACCACTCCAGGTGAAGTTGTCACCCAGTGTTGGGATGTCGAACTGGTAGTCGAAACCGATGCTGGCGCGCCAGCTGGACGGGATCTTGAAGTTCGGGTCAACCGCAGCAACGCTACCGTCGCCAGCAACCATGGTGTCCTGTACGTTTTGCGGTACCTGAGTAACATCAACGTTGTTCAGGTAGTCACCCACAACAGCGTTGCTGTTGTAGTTCACGTAGGTAATGCCGTCGTTGCTGTAGGAGTTGGAGATCCAAACGTTCGGCGCACCACCGGAGAAGCGGCCAATACCACCGTGTACGGTCAGAGCGTCAGTGGCATACCACTTGAAGCCCAGACGCGGCATCAGAATATCTTTGCCATCCAGATTAGTCTGGTTGGTGATACCGTAGCGGTCAAAGAAGTTCTGGTTGAAGGTCGGTGTGTCGTTGTTAAAGAGTCGCTTGTAACGCAGACCGCCGCTCAGGGTGACGGTGTCGTTCAGGTTCCAGTCGTCCTGAATGTAGAACGCATTGGTACCCATCACGAAGGTCGCGGCAGCGTCCTGAGCGTTGTTGGTGTAGGCGTTGGAGTAAGCAAAGCTTTTGGCGGTACCGGCTTTGTAAGCGGCGATATCGTCAAAGGTCCACTGACCCAGGGAAGTCGGCGCGAACAGGTTGTAGATGTCCAGGCGCTTATACTGCCAGCCGAAGCTCAGCTTGTGGTCACCAACCAGGTAGGTACCGTCCAGGTCCACTTTCCAGGTTTTGGTTTCCAGCTCGTTGGCGTGGCGATAAACGTCCGGGCCAAACTGGATTTTCGCGCCATCGTCGTTGGTAGCATCCATGTTGTCAATGATGACGGTGCCGATAGCCTTGGTTCCCGGTACAGACGCAGTCTTAACGTCTTTGTAGGATACAGCCAATTCGGTAGAGAAGTTGGTGTTCCAGTCGGAGTACAGGTGCAGGGCGTAGGCATCCAGGTCCTGCTGGTTGTTATACCAGTTGCTGGACGGCTTCAGAGTGTTAGGGTTGGTGGTCTGGTTACGAACCTGGTTACCACGTACACGCTGGTAAGAGAAAGACGCCCGCTGGTCATCATTGATGTTCCAGTCGATCTTCGCCAGCATGGTTTTGTTGGTTTCTTCCGGCGCGCTGTTCCAGTCGCCGATATCAACACCGTATTTTTGCTGAGTGAAGTCACGAACCTCTTTGAACGCGCTGTCAGTCCACTGGGTTTGGTTAGCGGCACCAGAGCCAGCAGGACCCCACAGTACGGAACTCGGTTTTTTGTAGTTCTCGTAGTTCAAGAAGAAGAACAGCTTGTCTTTGATGATCGGGCCACCAACGTTAAAGCCGTAGGTGTCGCTCTTGACACCGTTAATTTCAAGCTCGTTACCACTGTAGGGGTCTTTTGCTTTACCGGCCCAGGAGTCGGAGGTTTTCTCGTAGAAAACACCACCGTGGAATTCGTTGGTACCGGATTTGGTTACCGCGTTGATGCGCGCGCCGGAGAAACCGCCGTATTTAGCATCAAAGGGGTTAACGTCAATAGAAACCTGCTCGATGGCGTCCATGGAAATCGGTGAACGCTGAGTCGGGTAACCGTTGTTGTTCAGACCGAAGTCGTCGTTCAGGCCAACACCGTCGATGCTGATGCTGTTGTACTTAGGATTTTGACCAGCTACTGTCAGCGGGTCATCAGTACCGCCGAGGGTGGTAGCCAGCGGGTTAGCGCGAACCACGTCTTTGATATCACGGTTGAATGACGGAGCATTCTTGATGTCGTCTTCACTGAATACGCTGGCGCCGCCGGCGTTTTTGGAGTAGGCGATTTTGGAACCGTAAACAGTCAGGGTCTCTGCTGCGCCAGCTGCTTTGAGCTGCTCGTTAAGGCGCAGGGTTTCACCCAGCTTCAGGAATACGTCGTCTTTCGATACGTCCTGGTACTTGTCGG
The DNA here is from genome assembly GCF_045291545.1 of Gallaecimonas aegicerasi. GTDB lineage: Bacteria > Pseudomonadota > Gammaproteobacteria > Enterobacterales > Gallaecimonadaceae > Gallaecimonas. Next base: position 2,218,099 of record NZ_CP149514.1, on the reverse strand, counting down.
AATCAATCACTACCAGGTAGGGACCGCCTACACGCAGGCCAGTGGCGCTGAAAGAGCCATCTGCATTAGTGGTGATTTCGGTGGTGGTACCGGTAGGGGTGTGTACCAGAGTGATCTTGGTGTTGGCGGCGGGCTGGCCGTTCGGGCCAGTAATGGTGCCGCGCACCGCAGAGGTGGTGTCAGCTGCATACGCAGCCGTCGAAGCGCCCAGGGCAAGGCTCAGAGCCAGTGCCAGGCGACTTTTTACGAGACCCTTGATCATGTCAGGTTCCTGTGAAGTTAGTTAAAAAACACCGTCGATTATGGTTTTTCAGCTGCTTGGAACCACAGCGAGCACTGTTCTACAGCATAAATTTGACAGTTTTATGTCGCTGGGGTGTTCCGGGGGCGTAATTTAACAGAGCAACAACCCGGTGTCATTATTCTGTCACGTTGCAAAAGGTCATATGAAAACGTTGGCTCAAACGGTTTTTTCGGTGAACGTGTCGCTAACAGCCCGGTTTTTGCGGCTAATCATCTGAGCCTGGGGGCCTATGTTCGTAAAGCTAGCAACCTTTAATGCCGCATTGGAAGCGGGACGTTTTTGCCGAAAAAGTGATCCAGATCCCTTGGCGCTACGCCGAGCGCTAGCGGGCAGTAATCACCCACTCCTGAGCAATGCTGCGGCCCAGCTAACCTTGCTGGATGCCGACATTGTGTTGCTCAATGAGTTTGACTACATTGCTGATGCCTCGGCCGGCATTGAGGCATTCAATCATCAGTATCTGCCAAAACCTTATCCCTATTGTTACGTTGCACCGGTAAATACCGGGGTAAAAGTAGGAAACTCCGGTGAAAATCATGGCTTTGGACGATTTCCCGGGCAGTACGGCATGGCTCTGCTGAGCCGTTTCCCGCTAGATACAACGGCCATACGCACTTTTCGGCGCTTTCGCTGGGCTGCTTTGCCCAATCCCAACCGGCCACGGCTGCATGGCCGTTTTTATTATCCGGATGGCCTCTGGCAGCAACTGCGGTTGTCGTCCAAGTCCCATTGGGATATACCGGTGCTCATTGGCCAGCAGCGCTTGCATATACTGGCCAGCCACCCGACGCCACCGGTATTTGATGGTCCGGAACGGCGCAACCAATGCCGCAATGCCGACGAAATTCGTTTTTGGTGTCATTACCTGGATGATGAACCCTGGATTGCGGATGATCAGCGCAGAACTGGCGGTCTGCCGGCCGGAGCTGCGTTTGTACTGCTGGGTGACCTCAATGCCGACCCGCAGCGAGGCGACAGCGCCCCGGGCGCCATTACCACGCTTTTAAACCACCCGCGCCTGCAGAGCCTACCGATACCGCAACATAGCGGTGGTGATATCACCGCAGACTGGCAGAAACGTGTTGACTATGTACTGCCGTCCACCATGCTGAAATTGGTTGATAACGGTGTGTTCTGGCCCCAGGGCGATGAACCTGGCAGTAACTGGGTGAGTGCACCAGAGAGTTCCGATCATCGCCCTGTCTGGGTGACGGTACAGCTACCGTGCTAGACTCGCGCCACTTATTGCCCAAAGGTCAGTTCGATGCAAAAAACCTATATTCCCGGCAAAGATGCCGCCCTGGAAGATTCCATCGCCCGGCTGGGTGCCGCCATCAGTGAGTTGGGTTTTACCATTGAGGAGGCCCGTTGGCTTAACCCCGCGCCCTTTATCTGGTCAGTCCATATTCGTGACCAGGATTGCCCGCAGGTATTTGCCAACGGTAAAGGCGCCAGCCGTGAGGCGGCGCTGGCCTCGGCTTACGGTGAACTGCTGGAGCGCCTGGCAACCCGTTACCTGTGGGCCGACTTTCGCCTGACATCCGCCTTGGCTACCTTTGGCCACGTTCATCAGGCAGATGAACGGTGGTATGACCCACAAGGCGACTGGCCAGCTGACCTGCTTGACCGCCACTGTCGCGCAATTTATGACCCCGAGGGTGAGCTGGAACTGGACGATCTGATTGATCACAACGGGGGCGACAGTGACAAAGGTGTTTGTGCGCTGCCTTATGTGCGTCAGTCTGACAGCCAAACGGTGTACATGCCGGTCAATCTGATTGGCAATATTTTTGTTTCCAATGGCATGAGTGCCGGCAACACCCGTGATGAAGCACAGGTGCAAGGGTTGTCAGAGATCTTTGAGCGGGCCATCAAGAACCGCATTATCGCCGAGGATATCGCCTTACCGCAGGTACCGCCGGCAGTGCTGGCGCGCTACCCGCAGATAGTCGCCGGTATCACGGCGCTGGAGGAGGAAGGCTTTCATATTCGGGCACTGGATGCGTCCTTGGGAGGGCGCTATCCGGTGATGTGTGTGGTACTGCAAAACCCGGCAGACGGCGGTATTTTTGCGTCTTTTGGCGCTCACCCGAAATTTGCCGTGGCGCTTGAGCGGGCATTGACCGAGTTGCTGCAAGGCCGTGCTCTGGACGAGCTGGCGGGTTTTCCGGCGCCCAGCTGTGACCGGGAACAGCTAACCGACCCCCACAATCTGGAGCTGCACTTTATTGACTCATCTGGTGTGGTGGGTTGGGGGCTGTTGTCCGACACGCCGGACATGCCCTTTGCCGACTGGGATGACCAGCACAACAACGCATTTGAACGCCAGGCGTTGATTGATCTGCTGCATGCAGAAGGTCATCAGGTGTATATCGCCGAATACCAGGGCTTGGGCGCTTATGCCTGTCGTATTCTGGTGCCTGGGTTCTCGGACATTTACCCCGCCGATGAGCTCGTCTGGAATAACAATAACCAAGCCCTGATGTGGCGGCCGGTGTTGTTCAATTTGGCTGCTGCCAGCCGCGATGATTGGCAGGGTTTACTGGAAGCGCTGGACGAGCATGCCGTGAACGATCAACTGCGGGTGCTGGAGTGGGCCGGTATTGTCGGTGATAAAGGCACACCCTGGGCTCGCCTGCGAGTCGGTGAGCTGCGCTTGTGGTTACTGCTGGCATTGGGTGAACAGGAAGAGGCGTTTGAACAGCTCGGTTCGGTGTTGGCATCCGGGCACTTAACGGCACAAGAGCGGCAAGGTTACCGGGCCTTGTTTGCGGTTTTGGAACTGCTACTTGATGGCCGGGACCTGACTGCTTATGAGCGTGCTTTGAGCGGCTATTATGGCCAGCAGATATTGGCTGAGGCTCAGGCTCTGGCGACCGGTGTCCAGCGTTTCCCTGGCTTGGCGGCACTGGACCCGGAACGGCCAACAGAAGGCCATCGCCGCTTGATGGTTGCCTATGGCAAGGTTCTGCAAGGGCAATTGGCCCAGTAAGCCTAAGTACTGTGCAGCCGTTACGGCTGCACAGTCACTGGCCATATTTTACTTTCCTACCTGACCACCATTTCTGCAGCTTTTGTCGCAGGGCGCTTTGCTTTGTCTGTAAAAACCCCAAACAACGGCCTGAGCCATGGCAAGGGCCGGATCAGGTATTGCCAGAGCACCAGGCAGCCAAGCACGGTCAGCACCAGCAGCGCCGAAAACTCGCCTATTGCACCTAAACGGAACTGTGACAGCCAGACCCCGAAGACAATGATCAGCGTCTGGTGCAGGATATAAAACGGAAAAATAGCCTGGGTCAGATAACGCAGCGCCGGGCTGGGTTTATTCAGATAGGCTTGTGCTGCGCCCAGTACCGTCAGTATCACTGCCCAGGCATAAAGCACACGTGCCGCCTGGGCAACCGCGGTCAGTACGGGTCGGTCATTCATCCACTCCTGCCAGTGTAACCAGACCGGGGTCAGCACCGTGCCAAGACTGACTGCAACCAGCAGGCACAGCCGCCACTGCTGCGCCACGAGCCGCCAAAATACCGTACTTTTGGCTACCAGCAAGCCGTAAACAAAAATGGTGAAGTAATTGGCATGTGCGTTCCAGTCGTCCACCAGCGCATGGGTGGTGGGAAACCATTTGTCGGTGGTAAAGCGGAAAATCACAAAAGGGATCAGCGGCAACAGCAGCAGTCGGCCACCGCTCAGCCAGCGTGCAACCGGGGCGCTATCGAGCTTTGCTGCCAGCATCCGTAGCAGCGGCAACAAGGCCATGGCCAGCAACGTATAAACGATGAGATAGGCCACATACCAAAGGTGGTTCCAGGTCGGCACGATAATACTGAAATGCTCGGCTGCCAGATAACGGGGCCAGAAGGCCAGGAAACCGGGGGCTATTTCATGTAGTCGCAGTAGCTGTAAGTAAGACTGCGGGGCGACCACTACTGCCATGCCAAATACCAAGGGTATAAACAACTTGCTGAAACGGCTGGCGGTGAACGGCAGGGCACGGCGTTTGTCGGCAGCAAAGCGCAGTGCAACGCCGGAGATAAAAAACAGCAGCGACAAGCGCCAGGGGTTGAGCAGCATCATCGGCGCTTCTGGTGAGGTGTTCACATAGGGGCTTTTGACATGCCAGCCCCAGGGCACGTAATACATGCCGATGTGATAAAAAATCAGTAACGCAAAGGCGATGATCCGCAGCCAGTCGAGATCGTGGCGGCGTGGCAAGCTTGGCAAGGTATTCATGGGGTGTCCTGTTGATTAACGGCAATGCCATGAAGGTGCCCTGGTCGCGTATTGGCTGCCACTGCACCGGGGCCACTGAGTGGCTCCTTGGGATAGCCGGTAATCAGGTTTTTACCTGCTGGGATAACCGGTTGGGCTGCTGGGATAACCGGTATAGCCCTTGTCTTGAAAGGGCTTGCGCTTTACTGACGACCTTATAGACTGCCTTACTATGAGAACAATTCAGGCCTCCGCCTACCTGGGTACTTTTCGGCGTTACCCTCGCTTTGTGTTGGCAACGCTGCTGCTGACTGCACTGTTTTGTGCCGTTAATACCGTATCAATGGTCAGCGATTATGAGCGCGCCGGGCAGTCTATTTTCTGGGGTAAGTCGCTGTTTTACGAAGTGACCAGTGCCCTGGCTATTCTTATTATGCTGCCATGGCTGATTACAGTGGCCGAGCGCTGGCCGCTAATGCGCAGCAACTGGCTACGACAGCTGCCTCGCTATGTGGCAGCCAGTCTGGTCTTTTCAGCGGGCCATGTGACGCTGATGGTGCTGTTACGAAAAGGGCTGCTGCCGGTGTTGTTCGGTGGCCATTACGACTTTTTCAGCAGCGGCTATGACGCCATCAGCTATGAATACTGGAAGGATGCCCGCACCTTCGTGGTCTTGCTGGCAGGCTTTTTTGTGCTTAATGTCCAGCCGCAGGAGCGGGCCAACAGTCCGGCGGTTGAATTACGCAGCGGTGCTACCCGTATCCGCTTCCTGGCGGCAGACTTTATCTTTGCGCGGGCAGCGGCCAATTATGCTGATGTCATTACCCGCGGCGGTGAGTTGCTGGCGCGTGTCACCCTCAAAGAACTGGCCGAGGTTCTGGCTGAACAAGGGCTGGATGTGGTGCGGGTACATCGTTCGGTGCTGGTCAATCGCGCCATGATTGAACAGCTTACCCCCTTGGCCGGAGGCGATCTGCAGCTCAAGTTACGGGGCGGCCATCAGGTTCGAGCCAGCCGTCGCTATAAAAGCCAACTGCTAACGGCTGAGCAGTAAAACCGGCGATAGCCTGCCTCAACGCTCTGCAAACGCTGATGCCCGCTGATATCAACCGATGGCCAGTGACTCTTCTGCATAACGAATGTTATGGGTTCGTGGTGTAGCCAGCATAAAGCCGAGCGTCAGTGGCCCAAGGCGGCCAAGGAACATCAGCACCATGATCACCGCTCGGCCGGTATCGCTCAGTTCCGGGGTAATACCACGGGTCAGGCCAACAGTGCCAAAGGCAGAGACCACCTCGAAAGTCAGATCCAGAAAATGTTGATGGCCGTCGCTGATGGTCAGAATAAACAGCGCCACAAAGATCAGCATCAGGCTCAGCAATGTCACCGCCAGTGCCTTGAACACCAGTACCGCGGGCACTGCTCGCCCCAACAGCAGGGTCTGGCGCCGGCGCAACAAAAAGGCGCGGGTAGCTGCCAACAGCACTGCAAAGGTGGTGACCTTAATGCCGGAGGCGGTAGAGCCGGGGCCGGCACCTATCAGCATGAGCAACAGCATCAGCATTACTGATGCCGGCATCAAACCGCTGATGGGCACGGTATTAAAACCGGCAGTGCGAGGGGTTACAGCCTGAAACCAACTGGCCCAGAGCTTACCGGCGGTATCCAGTGGCCCCAGTGTGGCCGGGTTGTGCCATTCGATAAGGGCAAACAGCAGCATTGCCAGCAACGCCAGCAATAAAGATCCTAACAGCATGACCCGAGTGTGCAGCGACAAGCCGGTCAGCCGCCGCTTCTGAGCCAGCTCCGAGACCACAGCAAAACCAATACCACCGGTGATAAACAGCCCAGAGATCACCATATTCACCGGCCCGCTGGCGACACTGGCACTAAGACTGTCCGGTGCCAGCCCGAAGCCGGCGTTATTGAAGGCTGAAATGGTGTAGAACAGCGCTTGCCATAGTCCTTGCTGCCAGCCTAGTTGCGGCACCCAAATCAGTGCCAGTAGCAGCACTCCCAGGCCTTCGGCCAAAAGCACAAAGCGCAGCAAGTGGCGCAGCAGCCGGGCAACATCCGTCAGTTGCGTCTGATTGAGGCTTTCGCGGATCAAAAACTGCTGGTTAAAAGACATTTTCCCCGCCAGCAGTAACAACACCAATACCCCGAAGGTCATAAAACCGAGGCCGCCAAGCTGGATCAGCATCAACAACACACTCTGGCCGAACAGGGTAAAATGACTGGCGGTGTCTACCACACTCAGGCCGGTCACTGTAACGGCAGAGGTCGCGGTGAACAGGGCATCGGAAAAACGCAGTGGCGCTTTTAACGACCAGGGCAGCCATAACAATACGGCGCCCAGCAGGATCAGTGAGGCAAAACCGCTGGCCAGTACCGCCGGTGGGCTCATCGCCAGGGTGCGGTGGCGGCCCTGCCATTGGCGCGGGCGGATGCGTTGGTGCCATTGCTTCATAGTTTGGCCGACAATTTTTGCAGATCAGCCAGCTTGCCCAGCAGCAGCAGAATGTCACCCTGCGCCAGCACCAAATCGGCAGGTGGCCGGGGTTGCAGGTCAGTGCCTCTTTTGTGGGCTGACAGGGTAACTTGCCGTTCATCCAGTTCCAGGCTGGCCAGCGGTTGGCCATCCATGCTGTCCGAGACGGTGATTTCCACCATGTAATATTCATTGCCCAAGGCAATGTAGTCTTGAACCAGAGGGTAATTGAGGCTTTGCGCGACCCGCAGCCCCATTTCATACTCCGGGTGCACGATGCGGTCAGCCCCCAGTTTGGCGAGGATCTTGTGATGAGCCGGGTTCAGGGCTTTGACCCAGACTTCCGGCACTTTCAGGGTTTTCAGGTGTAGGGTGCAGAGAATGGATGACTGGATATTTTCACCGATGGCCACCACCACGGCGGTGGCATCATGCAGGTTCAACTCACTGAGTGCCTGCTCGTCGGTGGCATCTACCACCAGTGCCTGCGTCAGCTGGGGAGCCAGTTGATTAACCAGTTGCTGGTCGGAATCCAGCCCCAGTACCTGATGGCCCTGTCGCATCATTTCCAATGCAATAGTACGGCCAAACTGACCGAGACCGATGACAACAAACTGACGATGCATACGCTTCCTTGGCTAAGACGTTGTCTCTGCATTATGCCCAAGTTAGCCTTGAGAATCAGGGCATCACATAAGTGAGTTCAGGTGAAAAGGATCCTCTGGGGGGCGCTGGTACTGCTGCTGGCGATAGTGCTTGGGCTGTGGTGGCAATGGCCATCCGGGCTGAGCGTACAGGGTTGGCATGGCTGGCAGGCCGGCGCTGTCGAATATCGCCAGGGCCATTGCCAACTGCTGAAATTGCGCCAGGTCAGGCTCACTCGACTATTTCCGCCCGTCATTAGCGCCCAGCAGGCTCAATTCACACCATGCGGCACAGCCACTAATGGCGCCGTGACCAGCCTGCCGGCCTTTTCCCTGTCTCTGGCAGCACTGTCGCTGGCAGATTTACCCCCCCTGGCGCTGACCTTACAAAGTGATGGCAAAGTACTGCATGTCCGTGCCAGCAACGACTTGGGGCAGCTCCAAGGGCAGTGGCAGCCGGCTACCGGCGCTTTACGGCTGCAAGGGCAAGGGCATCTGCCATTAACGGCTGCCAGCCACTGGCAGTTGGCCGGGCAAGGCTCTTGGCATGATGGCCAGTTGCAGCTTGCCGCCCAAGGGCAATTGGCGGCAGGGCAAATCAGTGGCCCGGTCAGCTTGCAGCTGGCTGCCAAAGGGCAACACTGGCAGCTTAAGGCCCATACTCCATCCTCCTGGCCATTAAAGGGGCTGGGTAGTGCCGAGGGGCAATTGACGGCAGCCGGGCAGGGCAAACAGTTAAGCCACGCTACCTTAAAGGTGCCACTGGTAACCACCTTGGGGCCGATGCAACTGACCGCCACTACCCAGGTTCTGAACGAGCTTAGCTGGCAGCTCAGTGGCAGCGGTGTCAGCGCTAACGGCACGCTGACGGCCAGTGGCTTACAGGTGGCAACAGCGCATTACCAGCAGGCCGATTATGGCGTCAGCTTGCACCAGCCTCTGATGTTGCCTTGGCAGGCTACAACACCGCTGCCAGTGCAGCTGGCCGGCCATTACCAACGTATTAATGCCAGTATCACCGGGCAACTGCACTGGCCGGCGTTGCTGTTTTCCGGGCAAGCGCAGCTGCGTGGCCAGCTGAGTGATTATCAGGTGCGCGGCGCTGTGCCACTGACGGCAACCCCTGAACATATACAGCTGGCGCCTTTTGCTGTAACCGTTACAGGCCCTTGGGGGCAGGGACAGTTGCAGAGCAATAAGGCGCAGCAGATCCGGCTGGCGGCGCCGAGCCTGGCGTTGGCGCTGCATTGGCGCTACCGCCAGCAGCAACTTAATGGTGATGTTAGCCTGACCCGCACTGATAACGGCTGGCTGGGTGGGGTTCATGCCCGTACTGCGCCGCTGCAAGCCAATGGCCCGGTGCTTACGCTGACCGGTGCTTTTGCCGCCGAGCCTCATCCCCGACTGCTGGCGGGCAGTCACCTCACCGTCAGCCGTGGCTTGCTAGAACACTATCTACTGCTACCTATGCAACTGACCTTACGTGACAGCCTGACGCTGGCCCCGCTGCGCGGCTCGCTGGCGGTAAGTGGCCAGGGGCTGGCTACCGCGCAGCTGCGGCTGCCAGCCTGGCAAGGGCAACTGACGGTGGCCGGCCAACAAGGGCGCTGGCAGCTACAGGTGCCCGGCTGGCAAGCTCAGGTGCAAGGCGACTTTGATATGCAACAGGGCTTAACAGGGCACTGGCAGGGGGAGCTAGTGCTGACGCCGGCACTGTCCGGGTTGTTACCTGTGACCTTCGACGGTGGGCGGTTGCATAGCCAGGGGCAATGGCAGTGGCCGGCGAAGGTGCATGGCCAGCTGACCCTCAAAGACGGCCGTGGCCTGCTGGGGGCCAATGCTTTTAGTGGTGCCCAGGGGCAGTTACAGTTTTCCGGCCCGGCGCCCTGGCAAGGCACAGGGCACGTGCAGCTGGCAACCTTGGCCACAGGCATTAAGCTGACCCAACTGGCCTGTCAGCTGCACTGGCATCAGCAAACCTTGACCCTGACCGAACTGACGGCAAAGCTGCTGGGCGGCCACTTGCAGGCAGCCAGGCTGGACTGGCCTGGCCATCAGCTACAGCCCGTAGAGCTTAGTGGTCTGTCACTGGCGCAGCTGGGGGCCTTACAGAATAAGCCGGTGGTCGCCCTTAGTGGCCAGCTCAGTGGCCAGGTACCCATTCAGCTGGGCCGCCGTAGCCTACGTATCGAAAATGCCCGGTTACATAATGTGAGTCCGGTGGCCCTGAAAGTGTTGGATACCGATGCCGTCAAGCGTCTGAAAAGTGGCAGCACTTCAGTTAAGGTGGCCTTGGATGCTCTGGGAGACTTGGCCGTAGATCAGCTGACAGCGGTACTGGATATGGCGGCAGACGGCCAGGCCACACTGACAGTGCATCTACGTGGCCACAACCCCGAACAAGGTGACTTACCGGTCAACCTCAATTACGCTCATCAGGAGAACCTGCTGCAACTGCTGCGCAGCCTGCGCATGGGTGACACCCTTAGCCAACAGTTACAACAGCAGGTGCAACAAGGAGAGACACCATGAAACATGCAGTCTGGCTACTGACGCCGGTGGCCGCTCTGGTGCTGACCGCCTGCTCACCACGGGTGGCGCTGGAGGCGCCGGAAAAGCCCATTACCATTAACCTGAATGTGAAAATAGAGCATGAGATCCGCGTTAAGGTGGATAAGGATCTCGATGCCCTGTTCAGCAAAAACAGTGACTTGTTTTAAGGGGGGAGTGATGAAAAAGTGGATATTGACCGGTGTCATGGTGTTACTGCTGCCGCTGGCGGCCCTGGCGTTGACCCTCGGTGATGCGAAGCAGGCCGGATTGCTGGGTGAGCAGCCCAATGGTTATCTGGGCGTGGTCAAAGCCACACCGGAGGCGGTGGCGCTGGCTGAAGAGGTGAACAGTAAACGCCGTAAGGCATATCTGGAAATTGCCCGCCAAAATGGTATTAGCCTGGAGCAGGTGGCCTTGTTGGCAGGCCAGAAAGCCATTGCCCGTACTCCCCAGGGGCAATACGTCAAAACCCCGGAAGGACAGTGGGTTAAGAAGTAGCGTAGGGTTTTTGCTGGTACATCGCCATATCGGCTTTGCGGATCAGATCATCGGCATTGCGGGTGTTCTCGCTGGGTCTTGCCTGACCCAGCGCGACTTTGATGTTAAGACTATGCTCGCCTACCTGAATTGGCCGTTGTAGGGTTTCCAGATAACGCTCAACAATGCGTTGAATTTGTTTGTCCCCTCCCATATCGGGTAGTAACAGCACAAATTCATCACCGCCAATCCGGGCGACCAGATCGCTGCGCCGGGCAACCTGGCGCAATCTTTGGGCTGTTTCCAGTAGTACGGCATCACCGGCAGCATGGCCGTAGTTGTCGTTTACATTCTTGAATTCATTAAGATCAATATAAAAAAGTGCGAAAGGGCGGCGCTTGAGCTGCCATTGTCTGACGGCTTCTTCCAGCGCTTTCATAAACTGACGGCGATTGGCCAGCGAGGTCAGCGGATCATGGTTGGCCAGAAACTTCGCCAGCTGGTGCTCCCGGAGCAGCAAAAAAGTCAGCAGGGTCAGCAGTACTGACAGAGCAATGGCGACACCATGCAACACCAAGCCGTCATCCCAGTGTTGGGACAGCGGTGTCGCGCGTAGCTGCCAGTGGTCATTGAGTACCGATATGGGTAGCTGAAAGGTCGGGTCAGGGAGGTAATGCGCACCAAAAATCAAGCTGTCGGCCTTACTGGGATTGGTGATCTGCAAGGAAAAGCGAGAGGTAAGCTGCCGCACGCCGGTCGCGCGCATCACATCATCGATATTGATAACCACGGCGCTCAACCCCCAGAGCTTACCGTCGACAAATATCGGTGTGCGGGCCACCAGGCCATTGCCTCCCTGGATCAGCCTGACCGGGCCATCCAAAATGGTTTTCTTCTGGCGGATGCTGTATTCCACCAGCGGCCACTGCTTGGGCAGCGTCCGGTAATCAACGTTGAGTACCCCTTCGTTACCCTTAAGCGGATAGACGTAGCGCATCACCAGATCCGGGGCAACCACCATGTCCCGCAGGTATTTGGCCGAGGTGAAAATATCGGCCAGCACAGCCTTAATTTGCTGGGCTGACGCATCCGGGTGCGTACGCAAAAAAGAAGCGAGCCCCTGCCCCAGATACAGGGTGGAGTTGAGCTTGGATTCCAGCCTGGCCCGCAGTTCGGTCAGGCTGGCCATGTCTTTGGCACGCTGTGCTTCTGTATTCGACTGGTGTTGCAAATGTGCAACGTACTGGGTTGTAAACATCACCAGAACGAAAACCAGGCTGACAGGCAACCACAGCGTATTATTTTTTATCATCATGCTGGGTGGTGTGAGGCGCTGTAGTAATGATTGTTTGAGAGCAACTGATAAAAGGCAACCTCTTTTTCAACTGGTTAAGATGAGATGGTACTTGGGTTATTCACCTAGTACGGTGTAATAATCAGGTTAACAGAGAGCGAAGATGAGGTCAGGGAATGCGCCTTGCGGTTGCCATAACCATGCTATGCCTGATGCTACCGGTGTGGGCGGCGGAGCCGTCAGCAACAAAGCAGCATGACGATGACACAGATCTGCCTCCTTGGGCGGTGGAACGCATAACGCCGGTATATGACTGGGTTTCCGGTTGGGTTGATAATGTGTCGCGCAACATTGATGGCTACTTCGGCTCTGACGATTCCCTGAAAGTCGAGAATCATTCCTACCTGCGCCTGAGTGAAGAGCTATTGCTGCGGCAACATCGCAGCAATGAGAACGACTTAGCGCTGCGTTACAAACTGCATATCCCCACCACCCGCGAACGCCTGAAATTGATCATCGAAAGTGATCCGGAAGAAGGCCTTGGTACTCTCGAGCAGCAGGCCCGGCAGGACTTTCGCACCGGCCGTTTCGACGGTGGCAAGGGCTCTGTTATTGGCCTGGAGAAGTCGGACAGCGTGAATAAACTGGAAGGCTGGAGCAATCGGCTGTCCGGTGGTATCAAGCTGCATATGCCCCTAGACCCTTACCTGCGCTTTACCAATGAACGGCTCTGGCAACTGGGGCAGTCGCCCTGGACATTGGAGCTCAACAACCGCCTGTCCTGGTTTGACAGTAGCGGTTACTCGGCCCGTACTTTTGTTGATGTCGGCCGCCCTCTGGATGAAAACCATTACCTGCGTTTTCTTACCCAATTGCAATGGCAGGAAACCTACGATTACCTGGAGTTCTACCATAAGACCGAGTTTTATCAGCGCCTGAACCGCCGCAGCGTTATGCGTTACTCGCTGGGTATTCTCGGGCATGGTGGCCATCAGCCGCGGGCTGACGATTACTATCTGGAAGCCTTATACCGCCGCGATTTGCACCATGGCTTTTTATTTCTGGATGTGGCGCCATCGCTGCATTTTCCCAAGGAAGCCGGCTTTGACCCCAGTTGGGAAATCAAGCTGCGCCTGGAAGTGTATTTTCGCGGCGACATCGTTCACCACTAAGAGGCCGTTCATGGGGAAATCTCTGCACCTGATTATTCATGGTAAAGCCGCCACGGAGCCGCGCCTGCGCAAGTTGGTTGAACAGTGCCGGGATGACGGCCACCGCGTTTCCGTGCAGGTGACTTTTGAAGCCGGCGATGCCCAGCGGTTTGCTCATCAGGCCAGGGGGCAGGGCTATGACACCGTCATTGCCGCCGGTGGTGATGGCACCCTCAATGAAGTGCTGCACGGTGCGCTGGACGGCGGTGAGCCCGATTACGCTCTGGGTTTACTGCCGATGGGTACGGCCAATGACTTTGCCGGTGGCGCCGGTATTGCCAGTGACGATTTGGCAGCCGCACTGGCAGTTATTGTTGAGCGTCCGGCGCGGGCTATTGATGCCGGACAGATCAACGACAAGCTGTTTCTCAATGTGGCCACCGGCGGCTTTGGTTCGCAAGTGACCGTCAATACCGACCCGAACTTGAAAAACTGGCTGGGCAAAGCCTCTTATCTTTTGACCGGTCTCAGTAAGCTATTTGAATTCTCACCGATCAGCGCCCGTATCGACAGCGACGACTTTCACTGGCAGGGCGACTTGCTGGCGCTGGCCATTGGTAACGGCCAGCAGGCCGGCGGCGGCATCCGTTTGTGCCCGGGTGCCGCCCTTGATGATGGCCTGCTGGAGCTGACCTTGTTACCCCCCAATCCGCAGCAATCCATTACCACCTTGTTGCAGGGTTTTATCGAACAAGGGGGGGCGGGCCATCAAGACTGGGTTAAGCGTCAGTCACTGGCGCACTTTACGCTCAGCACCGAGCAAACATTGCACCTGAACTTAGATGGCGAGCCGATCACCGGCCGCCACTTTGATATCAAGGTACGGCCTCAGGCCCTGCGTTTTCACCTGCCCTGATTTACTGCAGGCGCCAGCGCACCATGATAGTGGCGCCACTGAGGGTGACCAGCGTTATCAGTGCCATGGGCCACAGATGCTGGCTGATGACTGCCGCTGGCGCGGCTTTGAGAAAAATACCATGGATCAAAACCAGGTAGTGGGTCAGGGGGATGGCTTCGGCCACCGCCCGTAACAGCGCCGGCATATTCTCAATCGGGGTAGCAAAGCCTGACATCAGGATCATCGGAATGCCGACGGCAAAGGCGCCGAGGATCGCCTGCTGCTGGGTCATGGCCAGCGCCGAGATCATCAAGCCGATACCCACCACCGAGACAATAAACAGCAGCAATGAGGCCGCCATTGTCAGCAATGAACCACTGAGCGGCACCTGAAAAACCAGCAACGCGGCCAGGATCATCAACGACCCCAAAGCAAACCCCACCACCACTGCCGGAATACACTTGGCGATGATGATTTCCAGGGGCCGGGTTGGCGATACCAGCAACTGATCAAAGGTGCCCAGCTCGCGCTCACGGGCGATAGACAGCGAGGTGATCACCAGCGACACAAACATCGCCAGAATGCCGGACAGGCCCGGCACAATAAACCAGCGATAGATCAGATTAGGGTTAAAGTTGTGACGCAAGCGTACCGGCTCGGTGACGCCGCCTTGGCTCAAGGCAATTTGCTGTAGGTAATTAAGAGCCACCTGGGCAGCATTGGCGCGGCGCCCGTCCATCAGTACCTGCACTGTGGCGGCGGTGCCAGCCAGCCGGTGGTGTGAATAATCCTCGGGAATATGCACCACCAGCAGTGCTTTATGCTGGTCAATCAGTTGCTGCTGGCCTTGTTCGCTATGCACAGCCACCAAGTTGCCAACGAAGCTGGCGTGCTCAATGGCCTGCACCAGCTCATAAGCACTTTGGCCGCTATCCTGGTTGTAGATACCGACGGTGGCGTTTTTAACGTCCAAGGTGGCAGCAAAAGACAGGATAAACAGCTGCAGCATCGGCGGCACAATCAGTATCGCCCGGGCTTTTGGGTCACGCAGCAGGCTCAGAAATTCTTTGATGATTTGCGCCCGCAGGCGAGCAAATGACATGGTCTTACTCCAGTGATTTGCGGGTTTTGGCCCGGGCAATGGCAAACATCACCAGACCAATCAAAACCATGGCTGCCATATCGGGCAGCATCAGCGGCCAGACGTCACCCACCAGAAAAACGGTCTGTAGTGACTCGATGAAATAGCGTGCCGGTACTATGTGCGTCAGCAATCGCAGCGGCAGTGGCATGGCATCGATCTCAAAAATAAAGCCAGACAGCATGAAGGCTGGTAAAAAACCGGAAAAAAGCGCCAGCTGTGCGGCAATAAACTGATTTTTGGCCAGGGCCGAGATCAGCAGCCCTTGCCCCAGTGCCGGAATTAAAAAGCAACTGGACAGCGCCAGCAGTGCCAGCCAGCTACCGCGCAGGGGGACATCAAAGACGGTGATCGCCAGAACTGTGCTACCCAATGTGGCCAGCAGCCCCAGGCCAAAGTAGGGCAGCAATTTGCCGAGCAGAATTTCCGGTACCCGTGCCGGCGTCGACAGCAAGGCCTCCATGGTGCCGCGCTCCCACTCCCGGGCCACCACCAGCGCGGTCAGCAAGGTGCCGATCATGGTCATGATGATGGCAATGGCCCCGGGGATCAGAAAGCGCCGGCTTTCCACATCCGGATTAAACCAGACCCGTGGTGCCAGGTTTACCGGCATGCTGACGCCATTGCTTATCAGCCAGTTACTGATCACGCCTTGGGCATAGCCGGCAACAAAGTTGGCGGTATTTGGCTGGGTGCCATCGGTGACGATTTGCACCAGGGTCTGGCGGTGTGCCAGGCGGCGGTCAAAGTCGGCAGGGATCACCACATAGCCTTTGATATCACCACTGACCAGTTGTGCTTCTACTGTTCGCCGGTGGCGGGCGGGCAGCACCTTGAAGTAAGGCGTGCCGGCAAAGGCGGAGGCCAGCGAATGGGCTTTGGCGCTGTCGCTCTGCACAACTACGCCCAGGTGTACCTGACGGATATCCAGCGACACCGCATAGGCAAACAGAAACAGTAAAATGACCGGCAGAACAAAGGCAATTAAGATGGCGGAAGGGTCGCGCAGTACCTGCAAACTCTCCTTTTTCACCAGGGCAAACAGCCGGCGGCTAGTCATGATGCTGCGCCTCAATCAGATGAATAAAAGCCTGCTCCATGCTGGCGTTGTCGCCGGCCTGGGCTTTGAGTGCGTCGGGGCTGTCCAGCGCGATCACTTGCCCTTTGTACATCAGCGCCACCCGATCACAGTATTCCGCCTCGTCCATAAAATGCGTGGTGACAAGCACGGTAACCCCTTTGCTGACCAGACCATTGATGTGAGTCCAGAATTCGCGGCGGGTGATGGGGTCAACACCGGAGGTGGGTTCATCAAGAAACAAGATGGGCGGCTGGTGCATCAGGGCGCAAGCCAGTGCCAAACGCTGTTTGTAGCCCAGTGACAGGTCATCCGGGGCACTGTCGAGAAAGGGCGCCAGGCCAAAACTGCTGATCATTTCATCGATACGCTGCTGGCGCTGGCGGCCACTGAGACCATAAACACCGGCGCTAAACGCCAGGTTCTGGCGCACCGACAGCAAGCCGTACAGCGAAAATTTCTGTGCCATGTAGCCCAGCTGGTGTTTGGCTGCCGAAGCGCCTTGGGCCAGGTCAAAACCTGCTACTCGGGCCTCACCACTGCTGGGGCGCAGCAGCCCGCAGAGCATCTTGAAGGTGGTGGATTTACCGGCGCCGTTGGGGCCCAGTAAACCGAAGATCTCACCTTTTTTAACGGCAAAACTGACGTCATCGGTGGCGGCAAAATCACCGAAACGTTTACTCAGGTGCTGGCAGCTGACCATGTCGCCGCTTAATGTCACTGTGGCCATGGTGTCGGCCAGCGGCGAATGGCCGCCGGGGCCACCGCCGAGCAGATCGATAAAGGCGTCTTCAAAACGCGGCGCAGTGGGCGTTAACTGCCCCAGGGGCTGGAGGTTGTCAGTGCTGGCGTCTTTGGCCACTACCAGCCGGATGGCATCGCCTTCAATAACGCCGTCACGGACGTTCTCTTCAGCCAGAGCCTGGCGTAGCAGTGCCCGTTTATCGGTGCTGCCTTGACCTTGCAGGCGAAAACAGCGGCCGGCAAGACGAGCGGTCAAGGTGGCCGGCTCGCCGCGGTAATGTAGCTGGCCGTCGCTGAGTAACAACACATCTTCACAGCGTTCGGCTTCTTCCAGATAGGCGGTGGCCCAGAGCACGGCCATGCCGTTATCGGTCAGGGCTTGCACCATGCGCCACAGATCCTGGCGGCTGACCGGGTCAACACCAACGCCAGGTTCGTCCAGTAACAGCACGCTAGGCGAGGTAATCAAGGCGCAAGCCAACCCCAGCTTTTGCTTCATGCCGCCAGACAGTTGCCCGGCCAGCCGCCGGGTAAAAGGGCCCAGGCGGGTAAAGTCCAGCAGCTTGTCAAAAGTTTGCTGATATTGCTGGCGCTCCAGGCCGCGTAGCTCGGCATAGAGGCGCAGATTTTCCATCACCGACAGATCTTCATAGAGACCGAAGCGTTGTGGCATGTAGCCGATGGTGTCGGCCAGCGCATCGCCGTCTTGTTCCGGGTTCAGCCCCGCCACTCTGAGGCTGCCACTGTCGGGGCTGAGTAGCCCGGCCATCATCCGTATCAGCGTGGTTTTGCCAGCGCCGTCCGGGCCCACCAGGCCGGTCAGTCGACCCGAAGCAATTTGAGCACTGATGCCGCGCAGCGCCTGGGTTTGCCCAAAGGCTTTGTGCAGCTCATCAATGACAATGGCGGCGCTCATGACGACGCCAGGGTGATGGTGACCGGCATGCCTTGTAGCAGTCTGTTATCGGCGTCGCTGACGACAATACGCAGCCGGTAGACCAGATCGGTACGTAACGACGGGGTTTGCACTGACTTGGGAGTAAATTCGGCTCGCGGTGAAACAAAACCGACCTTGCCGTGGTAGCGGTGGCTGCTTGAGTCCGTACTCAGCAGCACGGCGGTACCAGGGGCAACCTTACCGAGGTTATTCTCGCTGACGTACGCCCGCACATAGACTGGCTGGCGCAATGACAGGCTGAATACCGGGCTGCCCGGTTGCACCATGGCGCCGGGCTGTACTACCCGGCTTAGTACAATACCGCTACTGGGCGCCACCAGTGTGGCGTCGTTCAGTGCCGTGTCGGCCAGCGCCAGCTGTGCCTTGGCAGCCTGCAATTGGGCACGGGCAGCGGCTATGTCTTCCGGGCGTGGACCCTCTTGTAGCAGTGACAAGGTGGCCTTACTGGCGGCCAGCCGGGCGCGGGCTTCATCAAGGGCATAGCGGGCACTGTCGAGCGCCTGCTGGCTGGCTGAACCGCGTTTGGCCAGATCCTGGGTGCGCTGGTATTCCAGGCGGCGGCTGTTAAAAACGGCACTGGCCTGACGTTGGTTTTCTTCTGCCGCTTGAATGGTCTGCTGGCGGTTGCCTGCCAGCAGGGCATCGAGCTTGGCCTTGGCCACCGCCACTTGCGCTTGGGCGGCATCGGCTTGTTGCTGCAAGGGGGTGGCATCGAGTTTGGCTAACACCTGGCCGGCGTCAACACTGTCACCTTCATCCACATTCATGCTGGCAATACGCCCCCCCTGGCGAAATGCCAGCGACAGCTCGCGAATATCCACATTACCGTACAGGGTCAGTGGCTCTGCCTGCTGTTGCTGGTGGCGGTACCAGCCGTAACCGGCGGCGCCAAGCACCGCCACAACCACCAGGGCGATAACCGGTTTTTTCAACATGAGGAGTCTCCTTCGAGCAACAGGCGCAAATTAGTAAAGAGGCGAGCTTTAATGGCGTCCGGGTCCAGGTCATGCCAGCCCATTTGGCGTTCAACGCTGGTGCGGGCAAAGCGCCAAACCAGCACCTGGCCTAACAAGGTGAGCATCAGCAAGCGGGCATCCGTTTCACTCAAGGTTGGGCGTAGCCGCTGGATCAGTTGGGTCATCAAGCCCAGCAACCGGCCCATGAAACGGTCGTAGAGCACATCAAAGGCTTTGGTCGGGTGTTGTTGTTCCCGCAGTACCAGCTGTGACCAATGGGCGGTCTGCGGGCTGACCATCAGGTCGACCATGGCACTGGCCAATTGCTCGAATGCCTGTAAATACTGACTGCGTGGCTGGCCTTGGCCGGTAAACAGTTTTTCCATGCTGCTGGCTAACGGGCTGATTTTTTCATTTAGTGCCTCGGCAATGGCTTCAAAAACCGCCAGGTAAAGTCCTTCCTTGCTACCAAAATGGTAGCTGATCAATGCCTGGTTGATGCCGGCCGCGCGGGCAATGGCGCGGGTGCTAACACCATCGTAGCCACTGTGGGCAAAAACGTCTGTGGCGGTAGCGATCAGTGCCTGGCGGGTTGCATCGCCGCGGTTGGGTTCATCAAGTATGGGCATATCTATAATTAATTAATCGACTGATTAATTTTAAGGTTAACGCTTACCCTCGACTCTGTGCAAGTTTTGACCACGTTTTTTGAGTGAAAAAAGCCCGCCGGTGTGGCGGGCTTTTGCTTAGAACAGATTCAGTGGCAGTTTCAGGTAGCGAACGCCGTTGTCTTCTGCCGGTGGCAGTTGGCCGGCACGCATATTGACCTGCACCGATGGCAGGATCAGCCGTGGCATGGACAAGGTAGCATCGCGGCCTTCGCGCATGGCCACAAAGTCTGCTTCGCTGACCCCTTGGTGAATATGGATGTTGTGGCGCTTTTCCTCGCCCAAGGTGGTTTCGCCCTGATAGTGGTCACGGCCCTTGGCTTTGTAGTCATGGCAGAGAAACACCCGGGTGCTGTCTGGCAAGGTAAACAGTTTCTGGATGGACTGGTACAAGGTGCTGGCACTGCCACCGGGGAAATCGCAGCGGGCGGTACCAAAATCGGGCATAAACAGGGTGTCACCGACAAACAGGGCATCGCCAATCAAATAGCTGACGCAAGCCGGGGTGTGGCCCGGTGTATGAAATACCTGCACTGTCGTGGCACCAAAGCTCAGGGTGTCGCCGTCTTTGAGCAGCTGATCGAATTGGCTGCCGTCGCGGGCAAACTCACTACCAGCGTTAAAGGCTTTACCAAATACCTCCTGAACCGTAAGTATGTGCTCACCAATAGCCAGCTGGCCGCCGAGTTTTTCCTTGAGGTAGGGGGCGGCAGAAAGGTGGTCGGCATGAACGTGGGTTTCCAGCAGGTAATGCACCTCTAGGCTCTGGCGTTCAACAAAAGCGATGATGGCATCGGCGCTGTCAAAGGCGGTACGGCCAGAAGCTGGGTCAAAATCCAGCACTGAGTCAATGACCACCGCCGCTTTGCTGCCAGGGTCCTGCACTACATAGCTGTAGGTAAAGGTGGCTTCATCAAAAAACGGGGTTACGATGGCTTGGGTCATATGTCCTCCGGCAGTCGGTCTATACCCTATGGGGTATTTAAAGACTAGCCTCTTTCCTTATCGAATAACAAGCCGTGCTGACGTTTTGTTATTGCCATGGCTGTAAAGCAGGCAAAACAGTCCCATTTGTGATCATTTTGCATAACAATGTGTCAACATGGTTGGTCTTGTCTGACCAGTCATGACGGCTAGACTGTGCCGCCACAACCATGAGGGATTTATGATGCGAACCGGCGTGTTACTGGCAGCCATGCTGCTGTGCGGCTGCCATGTCCAGGCAGATAAAAGTGCTGACAATATGGCGGCGCCACCGGTCAAGCTCTATACCGTGGGCGGCGCCACGGAGGCGGCGGTGCGTCACTTTCCCGGTGTGGTGGCTACCACGGGCGGTTCGGTGCTGGCATTTCGTTTGCCTGGGCAGTTGCAGCAACTGGCTGTACGCAATGGCCAGGCGGTAAAAAAAGGCCAGCTCTTGGCCCGCCTTGATGACACCGGCCTGCAAAACCAGCTGCTGGACCGCCAGGCCCAGTTTGATTTAGCCAATGTGCAATTTAAACGGGCTGAGCAGATGCTGGCGAGAAAGCTCATTCCGCAGGCCAGCTTTGACGAAGCCAAGGCGCGCCGTACGCAAGCCGAAGCGGCGCTGCGGCTGGCCCGTGACAATCTCAGCTACACCCGTCTGCGCGCCCCTTACGACGGGGTGATCGCCAAACGTTTTGTTGACAGTTTTCAGTTTGTGCAGGCCAAAGAACCTATTTTTCAGCTGCAAAACAAGCAGATGCTGGACATTGCCATTCAACTGCCGGAAAGCCTGATGAGCCGAGTGCGCGATAACGCTGTGAACTACCAGCCACAGGTGCGTTTTGCAGGGGTGCCAGGGCAGGTATTTTTAGCGCGTTACAAAGAACACGATGCCGTGGCTGACCCGGCCACCCGCACCTTCAGGGTTATCCTGACGATGGCCAAGCCTTCGTCATTACAGGTGCTGGCGGGCATGTCTGTGGATGTGCAGGTGAATATGCACAAGGTCTTTGCCCTGGCGGCGCAGCAGCCGTTAACGGTGCCAGCTGAAGCCGTATTTCAGCCTGACGGCAAATCCGGCAGCTACGTCTGGCGCTATCAAGCCGGTAAGGTAGTGCTAACCCCGGTAACGCTGGGGGAAGTCAGCAGCAGCGGTATCGCCATTACCAGCGGCCTGAGTCATGGTGATGTGGTGGTTGCCGCTGGCGCCAGTTTCCTGCGAGAGGGCCAAGCCGTCAGGCCATTGGTCAAAGAACGGGGGCTGTAATGTCGGTTGCTGAATTTGCCATTCGCCGGCGGGTGATCAGCTGGCTTATTGCCTTGCTGCTGCTGGTGGGCGGTACCCTGGCGTTTTTTGACCTGGGAAAACTGGAAGATCCGGCTTTTACCATTAAGTCGGCCATGATCATCACCCGTTACCCCGGCGCGTCCCCGACCCAGGTAGAAGAAGAACTGACCCTGCCCATCGAGCAGACCATTCAGGCGCTGCCGTATGTTGACTACGTCACTTCCACGTCCAGTGAAGGGTTGTCGCAGGTAGTGGTGGAAATGAAGCCCATCTACCGCAAAAAGGCCCTGCAACAGATCTGGGATGAGCTGCGCAACAAGCTCGGCGATTTGCAGCCAACCCTGCCTGGCGGTGTGCAGCGGATCAAGGTAATAGATGATTACGCCGATGTTTATGGCATGTTTTTCGCCATCACCGGTAAGGGCTATTCCTATCAGGACCTGAAAAACTACGCCGATTACCTGCGCCGCGAGCTGGTACTGGTGCCGGGGGTAGGTAAGGTGCAGCTGGAAGGCGCTCAGCGCCAACAGGTCTACGTTGAGCTGTCGCGGGCGCGGCTGGCGGCGCTGGGGATCAGCATGCAGCGGATCTTCGCGTTGCTGTCGAGCCAGAACTCGGTCAATGCCAGCGGCCATGTCCGGGTTGGCAATGAATACCTGCGTATCTACCCCACCGGCGAGTTTCAGTCAGTCAAGGATATGGAAAAGCTACTGATCTCCCAGCCGGGTGCCCAGGCGCAGGTGTATCTTGGCGATGTCGCCAGCATTCACCGCGGTTATGCCGAGGTGCCGTCACATCTGTACCGCTACAACGGCCAGCCGGCGCTGACGCTGGGGGTGTCCTTTGCCAGCAGTGTGAATGTGGTGGATGTAGGGCAGGCGGTCCGGGCGCGGTTGGCGGCGCTGGCGTATCAGCAGCCGGTGGGTATGCAGCTGGCAACCATCTACAACCAGCCGCAGCTGGTTGACGATTCGGTCAACAACTTCCTGGTAAACCTGGCCGAAGCGGTAGCCATTGTCATTATTGTGCTACTGCTGTTCATGGGCGTGCGCTCTGGTGTGCTGATGGGGCTGATCCTGCTGCTGACCATTCTCGGCACCTTCATTGCCATGAAGCTGATGGACATTGAGCTGCAACGGATCTCTCTGGGGGCGCTGATCATTGCGCTGGGGATGCTGGTGGATAACGCCATTGTCATTACCGAAGGAGTGCTGATCGGCCTGCAAAAACGGCTCACCAAGCTTGAGGCAGCCAAGCAGGTGGTGGCGCAAACCAAATGGCCACTGCTGGGGGCGACGGTTATCGCCATTACCGCTTTCGCGCCCATCGGCCTGTCGGCAGATGCTACCGGCGAATATGCCGGCTCGTTGTTTTGGGTACTGTTGATCTCTTTAGGGCTGTCGTGGCTTACCGCTATTACCCTGACGCCGTTTTTCTGTGATCTGTTTTTCAAAGAATCGCCAGTGGCCAGCAGTGACGCGCCACAGGACCCTTATCAAGGCGCGGTTTATCAGGCCTATCGGCGGTTACTGGCGCTGTGCATTCGCCACCGGCCACTGACGCTACTGTTGATGCTGGTAGCACTGGTTGCGGCAGTCCTGGGCTTTGGCCAGGTTAAGCAGTCGTTCTTTCCGCCGTCCAATACTCCCATGTTTCTGGTGGATTACTGGCTGCCTCAGGGTAGCGATATTCGCGCCACCGAGGCGCACATCAAGCGCCTGGAAGCCAGCCTGTTGCAGGTGCCGCATGTTAGCGCGGTCACCAGCACCATTGGCCAGGGGGCGCAGCGCTTTATGCTCACTTATGCCCCGGAGCTGCATAACGACGCCTACGGGCAGCTGATTATCAGCCTGGATGATCGCCAGCAACTCAATAGCGTCATCGCTGCCACCCGGGCGCTGCTGCGCCACCAGCACAGTGATGCCTTTGCCAAGGTAAAACGGCTGATGATTGGCCCCAGTCCCAAGGCCAGTATTGAGGCGCGTTTTAGCGGCCCGGACCCACAAGTGCTGCGTACGCTGGCCGCTCAGGCCGAGGCGGTATTCCAGCAAGATCCGGCGCTGGAGTCGATTCGCCATGACTGGCGCCAACGGGTCAAGGTGATCCGCCCACAGTTTGCTGAAGCCCAGGCGCGCCGCTCCGGTATTACCCGCCAGCAACTGGACGAAGTACTGGCGATGAATTTTTCCGGCACCATGGTTGGCTTGTACCGGGACGGTAGCCAAATGCTGCCGATCATCGCCCGGCCACCGGCCAGTGAACGGCTGGCGGCTGATAACATTCGTGATGTGCAACTGTGGAGTCCGGTTTATAACCGTTACCTGCCCATTACCCAGGTGGTGTCGGATTTTCATACTGACTGGGAAGACCCGCTGATCTTGCGTCGTGACCGCAAACGCACCATTACCGTGCAGGCCGAACCTAATGTCATGGGCGAACAAACCGCCGCCCAGATCCTCGCCAGGGTTCGGCCAGCGGTAGAGGCCATTACCTTGCCGACCGGTTACCAGCTGAGCTGGGGTGGCGAACAGGAAAAGTCTGCCGATGCACAAAAAAGCCTGTTCTCGAGCCTGCCCATGGGCTACCTGCTGATGTTCATTATCACCGTGTTGCTGTTTAACTCGGTGCGCCAGCCCCTGGTGATCTGGCTGACGGTGCCGCTGGCACTGATTGGTGTCAGCAGTGGTTTGTTGCTGATGAATGCCTCTTTTAGCTTCATGGCGTTGCTGGGGCTGTTGTCACTGAGCGGCATGCTGGTCAAAAACGGCATCGTCCTGGTGGAACAAATCAAACTGGAACAGGAAGACGGCAAGGCACCGCTCAGTGCGCTGATCCATGCTGCGGTGAGCCGGGTTCGGCCGGTGTGCATGGCGGCCATCACCACGATTTTGGGGATGATCCCGCTGTTGTTTGACGCCTTTTTCCAATCCTTGGCGGTGGTGATCATGTTCGGGCTGGGCTTTGCCACGGTGCTGACCCTGATTGTGCTACCGGTGCTCTACAGCCTGTTCTACCGTATGCCCCGGCAATAAAAAAACCGGCTGTTAGGCCGGTTTTTTTAATCCTGTGGCAACAGTGCAAAACCCTGCTGTTGCCAGTCAATACTGCTGGTCAGTGCTGACAATACCACCGTGACGCCGGGCGCAACTTGTGCCGGGAGAATACTCTGGCTGGCCAACGCCTGGCTACACACGGCAACCTCAATACCCGCGCTGTACAAGGTGCTGAGGGTCGTCTGATGAGCGACATAAAGAGCACTGCTGGTATTGGCCAGTTGCGCCGCTGGGCCAGATAACAACAGCTTCAGCTGCACCGTAGTAATGCCGGCATATTCAGCCAGATTGAGGGTGCGGGCTGTTTTTTCCAGCGCACTGGCCGTGTTGTCAGCCTGACTGAGCGTCAGCACGGCCTTCAGTGACGTGGAGTCCGGCAACGTGACGTTGCCGGGCCAGTGCTTGATGGTACCTAACGGCAGGGGCATCAGGGCTTGGGTCCAAACACCATTTCTAACTGGGCACCACGCGGCGCGCCGTTGATGCGCTGCACCTGGCCGTCATCATTTTTGAAGTAAATGGCCGGAGTGGCGTTAATGCCCATTTGTTGCATCAGCTGATAGTTATGGCTCAGCTCCTTGCGGATGTTGTCGGGGATCTTGGCCATATCCGGCAGCTGCGCGTGTTCGCGGTTCTGCTCATAGT
The DNA here is from genome assembly GCF_045291545.1 of Gallaecimonas aegicerasi. Lineage (GTDB taxonomy): Bacteria > Pseudomonadota > Gammaproteobacteria > Enterobacterales > Gallaecimonadaceae > Gallaecimonas. The sequence goes on along the minus strand of NZ_CP149514.1, from coordinate 2,192,575 downwards.
TGTGCAGGGTTTTTGACGGATCTTTAGAGGCCATAATGGCTGCGGCCTTGGTCAGGCTGCTTTGGCGCAAAATGCCGACCATGACGTGGCGGATCTGCACTTTACCGGCTTCTACCCAGGGGCGGGCGTCACGCCAGACGTGGTTACAGTAAGGGCAGTTGGCGTCACTGAACATGTAAATAACGCGCTTGGCACTGTCAGCGCCGTCCTTGATGTAGTTGCTCGATTGCAGCGCCTGCCAGTCTTTTTTGTACTGCGGCTGGTAAACCAGTTTGTCGAGGATCTCTTCGCTGACGTTATTGCCCTTGGTGTCGTACATGTAGCCGGTGATCACGTGCTTACCGTCCGGAGTCAGGTACAGGGCCAGGGCCTGATTGCGCACCTGCGCTGCGTAGCCTTTGAGGCCACCGGGGGCATCAAAGGTGCCGACGATTTTCACGCCTTGCTGTTCCATCATGGCGATGGGGGCGGGCAGTTTGTCGGCTGCCTGGGCCAGACCGCTGGCCAGCACTAGTGCCAATAAGGCTCTCATTTCATACTCCTGTCGGATTTTATCTGCTGAAGGTAATGTGCCAGAGTTGCCGCAGACAGGCTACCTAAGTGACTGTCTGCCAGTTTGCCACTGGCATCAAAAAAGAGTGTCATGGGTACGGCGCTGGCTCCCTTGGGGGCCAGCAGCACATGCTGAAGGTTCAGCTTTTGCTGTTGCAGGTAGTTTGCCACGGTCATCAGATCTTCGCCCTGATTAACGAACACAAACTGCACATCGGGGTAGTGTTGCTGAGCCTCGGCCAGTACCGGCATTTCCCGGCGGCACGGCGGGCACCAGCTCGCCCAGTAATTGACCACCAGCGGCTTACCGTGAAACTGGCTGAGACTGGCTGGCTGGCCAGCCAGCGAATACAGGGTTTCATTGGGTAGTGGCTGTTGCAGTTCCAGGTGGCGGATCAATGCCAGCCCGGTCAGGCCGGTGACCATACCGGTACCCAGCGCCAGCCCCAGGGTCCAGCGCAGCGCTGGTTTCCTCCAGGCCAGTGCCACAGCTCCCAGCAGCACTGCCAGCAAGGCCGGCCACAGCCAAAAACCACCGTCTCGCACATCCAGCGCCTGCCACCAGTTACTCTGATATTGCTGCTGATAACGCAATACAAAGCCTACCCGTGCTACCAGCAGGCCAAACAGCAGTAGTGCAAAAAGAGCTGACTCCGGGTTTCGGCCTTGCCGTTTTGCCGCCAGGCTGCCGGCCAGCACTGCCAGGCCAAAGGCGATCAGTAACAGCAGGGGCCGAGCGGGTAAGGCTAGGGGGCCAATGGAAAAACTGAGCATGGTGCTATTTGCCATCCAATGTTGTTACGGGGTTGATGTTACGTTGTTATGGCGGCGCAGGCAGCCAAAACATCAGACCGGGGCCAGGCTATTTATCTTTCACCAACCCTGCCTAAACAAAAGTGCCCTTGGGCTTGCCAAAAGCATGCCGGATTTGCCACCGTAAGTACTCCATTTATTAGTCGACTGCCGTGATGAGAAATATTGCCTTTGTGATTCTGGGTTTGGCGCTGGTACTGCTGGCCTATGTGAAGCTGTTTATGCACGACGGGCCACCGCCGCAACCGCAGCAAGGCGTCGCTGTAACGCCAATGGATGACAACAGCGCCATGAGCGCCAGCAACGACAGCGGCGATAACAACACCAGCAGCAGTGATAATAGCGACAACGATGGCAGCACTCCGGCCAAACCTAAGGTGTCGCTGGACCAAAGTACGCTACCAAATCTTGATAGGCTGGTCAGTACCGACAAAGACGGCAACCTGCACTTTGATGCTGACAGCCTCGACAAACTCAGCATCATGCAGATTCAAAACGGTATTTCAGCGCTGTCGATGCAGCAATCAGATTCATCAGCCTCTGATAACGAAAGCCTGCTGGTGGAAGTGGTGGCGCAGAACACCGCCGATGCTGGCCAGGGCATCTACACTGACAACCTTGGTTGCTCTGACGAGCTGTGTGGTGTGGTGCTTTCCAGTGGCGACCGCCAGGCCATCAGTTCCGGTATTCAGGGCATCGTCAGTGACCAGCGCCTGAGCGGTAACATTGACCTTAAAGCCTTGCCCATTCGCCAACAAAATGGCCGCTACTACGGCATTCTGGTGGGCCTTTCCACCCCCGCCAGCGACCAGGATTGAGCAACAAAAACGGCGCCACTTGGCGCCGTTTTGCTGCTCGGGGTGCTACTAGGCAGGTTAGCTGGTAAAGCTGCCGTTGTGGTAGATCTCCTGCACGTCTTCCAGTTCGTTCAGCATGCCAGCAAAGCGTTCAAAGCTTTCAGCATCTTCACCGGCCAGGGCGTGCTCAACATGCGGCAGGTAGGTGATTTCTTCTACTTCGAAGTCAATTTCCGGGTTCATTTCCTGCAACGCAGTTTTGGTTTTGTAGAACTCGGTTGGCGGCACCAGCACGGTAATCATGCCATCTTCGCAGTCGATGTCAGAAACATCCACATCCGCTTCCATCAGTGCTTCCAATGCAGGCTCTTCGTCGTCGCCGGCAAACACGAACATGGCGCGGTTGTCGAACATGTGTGACACCGACCCCTGGGTGCCCAGTTTTGCCTTGCAGCGCGAGAACACCCCGCGAATTTCGCCAAAGGTACGGTTGGGGTTGTCGGTCAGGGCGCTGATCAGCACCATGGCGCCACCGGGGCCAATGCCTTCGTACAGTGCGGGCTGAAAGTCTTCACCACCGGCACCGCTGGCTTTGTCGAGGGCTTTTTCAATCACGTGCGCAGGCACCTGATCTTTTTTCGCGCGGTCAATCAGGCCGCGCAGGGTCAGGTTACCGTTGGGGTCAGTGCCGCCTTGCTTGGCGCAGACATAGATACTGCGGCCGTACTTGGAATAAATCTTGGTTTTGGTTGCGGCCGTTTTGGCCATGGATTCTTTACGGTTGTTAAACGCTCGGCCCATGGGAATGCTTCTTCACAGATAACAGAGTGCGAAATTGTAACCGCTGGCGGCGCTGCTGTCTGCACCAGCGGTTTAGCCAAGCTGATAATCAAAAGTGTAAAAGTGTTGCCCTTCTTTGATGGTAATACCCATGCTGCCAGATAGCCCTGCCAGCTCATCACTGCCGGAGCCCGGCACGACTTCCAGCTGCAAGCGGTTATGGCCGTCAGCCATTACTCCGTAGTGCATCAGCACAAAGCTGCCTTGTTTACCGGCCAACGTACCTGACACCTGTTCAAGGGCCACATAACCGGCCGAACCCGGCGTGGCTGCCATGGCGCTGAGCATCTCGCCCTGGCTTTGGGCCGCCAGTTCACCATGAAAGGTCTTTGCAATGGCCATGCGTTTTATGACTACGCCGGCGTTATCAGTGAGGGTGGATGCCAGCGGGCTCAAGGTCACATCAAAAGTGCCGTTAATTATCATGCCGGTCTCTCCTTGGTGGTTTTGTTGCCATAAGCGTAGGCTGGCAAAAGCGCTTTGCAATGAAGCACCGATAGCAGCCTCTTGCCCCATTCAGATCATTTCCCTGGCCCGTAGCATCCGGTAGGTGAGCATCTTGAGCACGTCATTGACCACGAACCATGCCAGCGCATAGCCCCACATCCACAGGGCGTTCTCCCAGCCAATAGCCGTGACGAATATCCCATAAACCGCCATCAGGGTGCCGACGAACTCTGTGCCGAAGGTGGCCGCCAGCAACAGCGGTGCCGGGTAGGGGCGCTTCCAGAACCAGCTCTGTGAGCGCGTGATATACAGCGTGCTGTGCCCCGCCACAATCAGCTTGAGAAATAGCATGGTCTGGATCACCGGCTCGGCGACACCAGCTTTTTGCAACAGGAAGAACAGCAAAAAGGAGGCAGTCACGCCGGCTATGCCAAGTACACTGGCAATTATCAGGATCTCCTGCATATTCCAGCGCACCGGGCGTGGGCTGACCTTGGTGTTATCGTAGGCAATGGCCAGGATGGGCAGGTCATTCAGCAGTGCCAACAGGATGATCATCAGTGCGGTGATGGGATAGAAATTGAAGACTACGATGCTGAGCGCTATGAACAGGATGATGCGGATGGTTTCGGTGATGCGGAAGATGGAATAGCTCTTCATCCGCTCGAAGGTGATCCGCGCCTGTTTCAGTGCTGCATTGATGACTCCCAAGCTAGGCGCGGTCAGTATAATATCGGCGGCCGCGCGTGCCGCATCAGTGGCATTAGCCACGGCGATACCGCAGTCGGCCTTCTTCAGCGCCGGGGCGTCGTTGACGCCATCACCGGTCATGGCAACGATGTGCCCGGCCTTTTGCAGGGCGTCGACGATACGGTACTTATCCTCTGGCACCACTTCGGCAAAAACGTTTACCGACTCGATCATCTTCACGATGGCCGATTCGTGGGTGTGGATAAATTCTTGATCCAGCAGGCTGGTGTCATAGTTTGCCTTTAGGGTTTCGATCACCTCTGCGGCAAAACGCTGTACATCCTTGCTGCTTACCTCCGGCTTTAGCTTCTGGTAGATAGCCCCCGACAGTACCGAAGCCAGGGCCAGCAGCTCATTACTGGCGCTGCCCGTTAGCTGCCTGGCGCGCAAACTGTGCTGTGCCAGCCCCAGCAGGCCACCGATCTGGCGGGCAATGGCTAGGTTGTCGCCGGTGACCATCTTCACCTCGACACCGTCTGCGTTCATGTCAGCGATGACCTGCCTGGAGTCCTCCCGAGGCGGGTCGTAAAGTGGTAGCAGGCCCAGCAGCTCCAGCGGCGCATCACCACGCTGGCGGCCGACCGCCAGGGTTCGATAGCCCTTGCCAGCGAGTTGCTCCACGGTCTGGTTAATGTCATGTATCTGCTGGTCGTCGAGCTCTGCCATCGCCAGCATAACCTGGGCCGCGCCCTTCATGGCCACGAACCGGTCCTCGCCTTTTTGCACCTCAGCCTCGGTGCGTTTGCGGATCGGATCAAAGGGCGTGAAGGAAAGTTGGCGGTAGGACTGCCAGTCCGCATCCGGCAGTTTATTTTTGATGTACTCGAATATCGGCAGTTCGATGGGGTCCTGATTTTCCAGCTTGGAGGCTAGCGCCGCCAGGCGGAACAGATCAGCTAAATCGTGGCCGGCAAAGACTACCGGCTCGGCCACCTGCATTTGGTTCTGTGTCAGAGTGCCGGTTTTGTCAGAGCAGAACACGTCCACCCCGGCCAGTTCCTCGATGGCGGTCAGGCGCGACACGATGGCCTGCCGGCGGGCCAGGTTGAGTGCACCCACCGCCATGGTTACCGACAGCACCGCCGGCAAGGCCACCGGAATGGCCGCCACCGCGAGTACCAGGGCGAAGCGGACGATTTCCAGATAATGTTCGTGGCGAAACAGTGACACCATGACGATCAGCACCACCAGGGCGATGGTGAGCAGGATCAGGAAGTCACCGATACGGATCACCATCTTCTGGAAGTGGCTACGCTCTTCCAGCGATGCCTTGGCCACTAGCGCAACCACACTGTGGAAATTGGTTCGGGCAGCGGTATTGACCACCACTGCCAGCATCTCCCCCTGCTTGACGATGGTGCTGGCATAGGCAATCTCGTCGGCCTTCTTGTTGACGGGCAGTGACTCGCCGGTAAGTGCCGATTGGTCCAGCGACAGGTAGTCGCCATCAAGAAGCTGTACATCCGCGGGTACGATATTGCCAATACGCAGCCTGACAATGTCACCCGGAACCAGCTCCCGTGTGGGGATGGTCTTAAATGCTCCGTTGCGTAACACGATGCTCTCGGCCTTGAGGCGTTGCTTGAGAGCCTTAAGGGAGTTAAGAGCCCGGTGCTCCTGAAAAAAGTCCAGCCCGGCATTCACCAGCAGCATAATGGTAATGATGACAAGGTCATCCCACTTGCCAACCACCACAGACAGCACTGCCGCAACCTCGATCATCCAGGGTATTGGCCCCCAGAAGCGGCGAAACACGCGATGCCACAGGGGTTCTTCCCGGGCGGTGATCTCGTTGTAGCCAAAGCGCTGCAACCTGGCCTGAACTTCGCTGTCGGTGAGGCCGGTGGCGGGGACCACCTGCAGCTGCCTTGCCGTATGCCGGGCGGTTTGGCCCAGGTAATCGTCTGTTCGCTGGTTGTTAAGGCTCATATGTTCTCCGGCATTAAGCCTAAATTGCTTCCGACAACGTTATTTTTGTCGCTAATTTGCTGATATTAGATTGTTATAGGGCGTTTTTTCCTAAATTGACTGAGCCATTGCGCTTAACTTTGCGGCGACCCCGGTTTGTCGCCGGCAACAACCGATTGACCACGCCAGGTATCCAATCAGCACCCGGGCGAAGTACCACCACGCTTTGCTCAATCTCTACTGGCTGGGACCCAGGGGTAAGGTTGCTCTCGTCCATTGGCGTTGCCTTCAGCGCCATGGCAAGCGGGGCAAAACGTCGAAAACAGCCGCCTTTTGCTTAGCAAAGGTGCTGTGTTCATACGTTATCGCCGCCACAGCTCTGAACGCTTTGGTGACGGCTTCGAAAGTTGCCCATGGCCTTAAACGAGACTGGCGTAGCTTGATGAACGTCAGGAGCGGCGTAACATGACCCGACTCACTGCACCCGGTATGGCGCTGAGCGTTGGCCCGCCAGTTCGCTATGAAAGAGCTTAGCAATGGCCATGAACTTTAGTGCTACGCCATCGTTATCAGTGGGCGGATGCCAGCGGGGTCAAGGTCACATCAAAGGTGCCGTTAATTGTCATACCGGTCTCTCCTTGGCGGTCTTTTGTTGCCACAAAAATAGGCTGGCAAAGGTAATTTCCAGTACTGCACCACTGGCCGCCCCTTGCCAGGGCGGCGCTTTTAATACCAACAGGAACGCCCCGGCAGCCATCAATAAGGCACCCAACAGCCAGTACAGGCGGTTGCCATAAAGGGTATTAAAGCCCATGTAACGGCTGCCAATGGCCAGCAACATCACCGGGTAAAAGAAAAAGTGGCCAAACCGAGCGCTGGCAAACGCCACAAACAACCCTACCAAGAGGATGGCCAGGCTCTCTATGGCCGCCGTGCCCAGCGGGTTGCCCGCCCCATGGTGGCCCGGCCGGCCAAACAGCTTTGACAGCGCCACACTCAACGGAAAAATGGCCATGCCGCCAAAAAACAGCGTCAGCATACTGGCCCAGTCAGATACCCCAAGAGCCACCACCATGGCCAGTAACCACACCAGGCCCGACACCAATACCCCAAAACCGCCACCGTGGTAGGCGTAGCGCATATCCTGCTGTGCTTGCGTTATGGTCATTGTTATTCCTGAAATAGCTATAAGCCTAAGCAGCATGGCAGAGGATGAAGCAGATGCCTAATAGCTTGAGACAGTTTGGGTTTTAGTGAGTAAATCAAAGAATAAGGCCACTACAAAGAAAAGGGCCAAAGTGACCATTACGCCTCGCAAGACAGCGGGCTTCTGGGAGCAATGTCACCCAAGGAACGAGGCAGTGGCAGCGCTGCAAACCGGGCAACTGGCCGAGTGGAAAAGGGAAAGCGGTTATCACCAACGCTCAAAAGCGGAAACGGCCATGTCGCGATACCAGCAGCTCATCAGCCTGAAGCTGAGTCTGCGCGACTACAACGGCCAAGTGGCAGAGGCTTTGGCCGGGGTGAAGGTGATGAACAAAATGCTGGGCCTCGGCATGCCTGTTCGTAAGGTCAGCTAAGGGCAGTAAGCCCTTTAGAGGCAGGCTTTCCAAGCTCTGATTTGATCAACAACGCCATACTTTGTAGCACTAACGCCGTGCTCAGCGGGCCACAAAAAGCGCGGAATGGAGGTAGGTCCGACTGAAGCGCTTTGTTATGCGATTTCATTTTTTAAGCTCCATGAAATGGGTTGTTAGATGACATGTTATTGCCACAATACGCACAAACCAAAGATGTTGACAACATCACCCTGCCACAACCTTGACAAGTAACTTTCTCTTTTGCGAACGAAACCTTACCGTCCCTTTTTCCATCCATTAAATCAATTGTTTCGACATATTTTCTTAAATCGGACTCTAGCAATCCTGAGTGGTCTCTTAATAATGACCACATAGCTAAAGTTACCAACTTCAGTTGTTCATGACGCCTTTCAAGCTCTCTTAACCTTCGCTCTAAATTTAGGTTTTGACCATCTTGATATTTGGCTTTTTCCCGACCTAACTCTATATCCTTTTTTACGTCACTAATTTGACCTTGTTGAAATAAATCCCAAAAAAAATCAATCATCTAAACTCCTCGATTTATTTCCTTGCGCATAACGCCCCAATAAGGGGCTGATAATACTTGGCTAAAATTGTGTAGCGCAGCGGAGCCAAGCTTTAGCAGTCCATCCCGCACTTAATTGGCTTGTTATATGCCGCGTCGAACCAGCGCAAATTTACCTTTAACTCGTTGCCCTCGCATACGCTCGCACCAAAAACTATATGCAGGGTAAATCACAGCAGAACCTATTAATGAAAAAATAAAACCTAGAAAGCCATATATAGCAGATGAAAACCAGAACATTGTATTTTCCGAAGCCATGTCAGAGGCAACATTTGTAATAAAAAAATGAAATGCTACCGAAAAAGATAGTCCTACACCAAAACAAACCCAAACTGCCACAACCATAAACGAAGCAAAGTTCAGCTGTATTCTTGCTTCATCACTATATTGTTCTTGAATGTCCATATTTACTCATTTCCTAAAAGGCATATAACGCCCGCCTAAACGGCGAGCAACTTGTTGCGAGTCCGGCGCACGAAGTGCGCATTTTTAAGGTGCTTGTTATGGAGCATTACAAATAATCTTTCCAAAGACACTTGCCCTTATGACTTCGCATTGCGGTTTACCATCGATATGCTCAATGGCATCGCCGCAGGTTTTATCCCTGACTAACGGTTGGCCTTGCGGTTCAATTCTATTAATACCTTTAGGACAAAGGCTTTGCGCCTTCTCGTACCAGGGTTCAACCAAGTCCGCACCCTCTGTACCAGGGCCAGAAACAGTGAGGAGGTGAACCGTGGCAAGTTTATTACTATGCACTTCGAAGTCCAGGTTACTACCGATGCTCGTAGTATAAAGTAAAAGAAATGCTGCAGGTAAAGTTAATTTCATAGAGCTATATAATGCCTTGAATAAGCCGCCAATTTGGAACGGCAGCGGAAAATTGGTCGGCTTCATTCATTTGTTCGGAAAAAATTACATCCGCTGCCCTTCTTTCTAGCAGCAACCAACCAGAATGCGAATGCCACGACTGCACCACTGGCCATGCTTATGGGATACGTACCAAAGTCCGGGGAATGACTGACATAGATTTCAAAACGATCATAAGCGAATCCTATAATCAGTCCCAAGCCCGTATAGACGGCCCAATGGTCTATTTTTAGCTTATCCAACAGTAAGTGAATGGGTGCTCCCACGAATGCGGTAACTAAGAAAGCACTCACATAGAAACCACTACAAAACATTAGGAAAATAAAAATGTAGCCAGGAATCTGACCGAGAGGAGGAGGTTTCGTAATGACTGCTTGGGCAAACACCGGTATCACAACCAGCAAAGTCGCAAGCGGTGCCAAAAATATGCCCATGGCAATTCTAGTGGATGAGACTCTCATAAATGCCTAACATTTTAATACCGCGCATGCGTGTTTTGGCTCAAGCAAAGAACCGAGAAGATGTCACTAACTGACTGTATAGACTGGATAAATGATGAATCACAGCCATTCTCCTCCGTTGAAAACGAGCATGCGCATTTGTATAAAATTTTGTGCACAGTATCCCACTACACAATGTCCATAATAACCTGATACTGAACCGTTTTAAGCGCTGATTCCAGTAGCAAATGAGCACACCTGTGCATCGATTCATGCACAGGTACTCGACACATCGATATAAACTGTACATAAACACAGAATAATATAGTCAGTTACGCACAGGAGGTGCTGACATGGGACGGAGCTCATTCCTGAACCACATTCGTCAAGAACTCAGGTTGCGCGGATATAGTATGCGCACGGAGAAGACATACCTTCACTGGATCAAGCGCTATATCTACTTCCACCGACTGACCTATCCGGAACAGATGGGGGCTCAGGAAGTGCGTGCCTTTCTTACATGGCTGTCAAACGAGAAACATGTATCTATCAATACGCAAAAAACTGCTTTGAATGCACTGGCATTTCTTTACCACAAGGTGCTGAGTATTGAGCTGGGCGACTTGGACTTTCAACATGCCAAGCGGTATCGGCGCTTGCCTATTGTTTTCACGCCTTCTGAAGGGCGTTGTTTCCCAAATGCGTTGAACCATTCTGTCTTGCCGTGATCCGATCACCCGACGTATCGGAGGAGAAGCGCAGATGGGGTAACAAAGAATATTGATATAGCAGTTTTCTTGGTAGCACTGAGGTAGCACCAGGCATTTGCGGGGGAACTGCAAAGGCCTGGAAGCCTTGAAAGATGGTGGCCCCTCCCAGACTTGAACTGGGGACCTAACGATTATGAGTCGTGTGCTCTAACCAACTGAGCTAAGGGGCCGTGGCCGGGAATTATAAGGGGCGCGGCGGTGGCTGTCACCCGTGAAGGTAGGCGAAAAGGGCGGAAATTGAAGCAGTTGGCGAATTTATGGTCGGCTTGTTCGGTAATTCTGATTAGCTTCTCAAATAAGAATAGCTATCATTTATGAAACTGATGTACAGCCGGGAGGAAAATTGCCATGTTAAAAACCCTGAGTTTTGCCGCTATTCATATGACGGTGGCCTTTTCCCTTGCCTACCTGATGACCGGCTCTGTGGTGGTGGGCGGGGTGATGGCGCTGGTGGAGCCTGCCTGCAATACCGTGGCTTATTTCTTTCATGAAAAGCTGTGGGAGCGCATTCGCGCCAACCGCCTGAAAACCTGTTAACCTGCCGGGCCTGAACTCCTTTGGGCCCGTTTTATGCTCGCGTCTCTTGCTGTTATTTTGCTGCCGTTGTTGCTGGGCTTTGCCTTTCCCCGGCTAAGCGGTGCGCCGCTGCACTGGCTGAATCGTGCTATTAGCGCTTTGGTGTACATCATTTTGTTTCTGATGGGCTTGGGGTTGGCGGCCATTGATAACCTGCTGCCAGCCCTTACACGTATGGCGGGCACCACAGTAGGCCTGTTTGTGGCGGTAATGGCGGCTAATGGCCTGGGCCTTTGGTTACTGGCCCGTTGGCGCGCTGATGGCGGCCGGGCAGGGCAGCGCCAGCCGGTGGCCTGGGCGGTGGTGCTGGGTGACGCCGCCAAACTGGTGGCGGCGGTCGTGCTCGGAGCGCTACTGGGGTTATGGCTGGTGGTGCCGGCGCAGCTTTTTTCCGAGCTGGCGTTGGGGCTGTTGCTGCTATTGATTGGCATGCAGTTAAAGTCAGCCGGCATGGGGCTCAGGCAGCTGTTTCTGAACCGCCAAGGGGTGCAAATTGCTACGGTGGTACTGGTGACCAGCCTGGCGGCCGGGGCGCTGCTCGCGCCCTGGCTGGGGTTGCCGGTGCGCCAGGCCATGGGCGTGGTCAGTGGCTTTGGCTGGTATAGCTTGTCGGGTATTTTGGTGTCTGACGCGCTGGGGCCGCTATGGGGCGCAACCAGCTTTTTTGTCGATCTATTCCGTGAGCTGCTGGCACTGGCTTTGATTCCTACCTTGATGCAGCGGGCGTTACCGCTGGCAGTGGGTTGCGCTGGCGCCACGGCAATGGATTTTTCTTTGCCGGTTATTCAAAAAAGCGGTGGTAGCCAGGCGGTGCCGGTGGCCATTGTGTCCGGGTTTTTATTGAGCCTGGCAACGCCACTGCTGATGGCGTTACTCCTGGCCTGATACAAAAACGGCGCCTTGCGGCGCCGTTTTTTTTACTCGTCGAGGAAACTTCGCAGAATTTCCGAGCGCGATGGGTGGCGCAGCTTACGCAGCGCTTTGGCCTCAATTTGGCGGATCCGCTCACGGGTCACGTCAAACTGCTTGCCCACTTCTTCCAGGGTGTGGTCGGTATTCATATCAATACCGAAGCGCATACGCAGTACTTTGGCTTCACGCGGGGTGAGGCTGGACAGCACTTCCTGAGTGGCAAACTTGAGGCTTTCGCTGGTGGCAGCGTCCGCTGGCAGCTCGAGGGTGTTGTCCTCGATGAAATCCCCCAGATGCGAATCTTCATCATCACCGATAGGGGTTTCCATGGAGATCGGCTCTTTGGCGATCTTCAGTACCTTGCGGATTTTGTCTTCCGGCATGGCCATGCGAATGGCCAGCTCATCCGGGGTCGGCTCGCGGCCCATTTCCTGCAGCATCTGCCGGGAAATACGGTTGAGCTTATTGATGGTCTCAATCATGTGCACCGGAATACGGATGGTACGGGCCTGATCCGCGATGGAGCGGGTAATGGCCTGACGGATCCACCAGGTGGCGTAGGTTGAGAACTTATAACCGCGACGGTATTCGAACTTGTCGACGGCCTTCATCAGGCCGATGTTGCCTTCCTGGATCAAGTCCAGGAATTGCAGGCCACGGTTGGTGTACTTCTTGGCGATGGAGATAACCAGACGCAGGTTAGCCTCAACCATTTCCTTTTTGGCGCGGCGGGCCTTGGCCTCACCGATGCTCATGCGGCGGTTGATGTCTTTGATGGCTTCGATGGTCAGGCCGGTTTCCTGCTCGATGTTTTGCAGTTTCTGCACACAGCGACGCAGATCTTCGTCCATTTCCTTCATCACATTGGAGTAGCCTTTACCGGCTTCAATGTGGCCGTCCAGCCAGCCCATGTTGGACTCGTTGCCGGGGAAGGTTTTCATGAACACCTTGCGCGGCATTTTGGCTTCTTCGACCAGCATGCGCATCAGCAGCCGTTCCTGCACCCGCACGCGGTCCATCATCTGGCGCATTTCGGCAACCAGACGGTCAAACTGCTTGGGTACCAGGCGGAACTCTTTGAAGATGTCGGCCAGCTTCAGTACTTCTTCGCGAGCCGCGTCAGAGGCACGGCCCTCGCTTTTCATTACTTTGCAGGCGGCTTCGTATTGCTTGCGCAGCTCGGCAAATTTTTCGCGGGCGACTTCCGGGTCCAGCGCGTTATCGTCTTCGGATGCATCATCCTCGTCGTCGCTGTCGTCATCGTCGTCTTCATCATCAAGCTGCTCTTTGGACAGCTCGGAACCCACGTGCGTTGCCGTAGGTGCGGCTTCTTCTTCGGCGTTCGGGTCAACAAAGCCGGAGATCAGGTCGGTCAGGCGGGCTTCACCCGCTTCGACTTTGTCGTACTGATCCAGCAGTGAGGTAATGGCTTCCGGGTACTCGGCAACCGAGCACTGCACCTGGTTAATGCCGTCTTCGATACGCTTGGCGATGTTGATTTCGCCTTCACGGGTCAGCAGCTCAACGGTGCCCATTTCACGCATGTACATGCGCACCGGGTCGGTGGTACGGCCCAGTTCGCTTTCAACGGTAGCCAGTGCCTGGGCAGCGGCTTCAACAGCGTCTTCGTCGGTAGAATCTTCAGACATCATCAAGGTATCGCTGTCCGGTGCGCTTTCGAACACCTGGATACCCATGTCATTGATCATTTGAATGATGTCTTCAATCTGATCGGAATCGACTATGTCGTCCGGCAGATGGTCATTCACTTCAGCGTAAGTCAGGTAGCCCTGTTCCTTACCCTTTGCGACCAAAAGTTTCAGCTGTGACTGTGGGGTTTGCTCCATAGACATCATCCGCTCAGAATTTATGTGCCAAGCCAAAAAGTGAATAGGACAGTATAGCGACTTGCCCTGTTTACTTCTAGCTCAACGGATTGGTTACTGGCTCAGCTTAAGTGCTTGCAAAAGCTCGGTAAGCTCTTGAAGTTCTTGCTGATCCGCCGTTTTGTTCTTGCTTTTCTGGAGTAGCTCGTCATAGCGGCGCTCCAAGGATTCAGTGAGAATCCTGTCTATCGTGTCCAGTAACACTGGTACACGGCTGTCGTCGGCCAGGTTTAAATCCCAGCTCACCAGTTTTTCCAGTATGGCGGCGGCGTCAGTATCGTCGATACGCCGCAGCAGTTGCCCTGTAGTCGGAACCGGGCCCGCCTTAATGGCGCTAATCAGGGTGCCCAATACCGGCGCCCCCGGTACGTTCAGGCTAGCCAGATCCAAATCATCCGGAAGTGTCTCGGCCAGGGCCGGATACTGCACCAAAATGGCCAGTGCCATGCGCATCGGGGTTAGCTTGCGCGGCTTTTGCGCCGATGTCTTGCTGGCCGGCTCCGGGTTTTTACGCAGGAAGCGGCCCAATTGTTCTTCGGCCACGCCCAGGCGTTTGGCCAGTTGCTCACGCAGCATCACCCGGTATACCGAGTCGGGCAGCCTTTCGAGCAGTGGCAGGGCGCTCTCGGCCAGTCGTGAGCGGCTGTCAGGGCTGGCCATGTCGATGCTCTTTTCCAGCTCCTGAAACAGAAACTGTGACAACGGCAACGCTTCGCCCAAGGCTGCCTCAAAGGCTTCTTTGCCCTGGGCGCGAACCAGTGAATCCGGATCTTCGCCGTCTGGCAGGAAGATGAATTTCAGAGTCCGGCCATCGCGCAGCAGCGGCAGGGCGTTTTCCATGGCCCGCCAGGCGGCTTCGCGGCCAGCGCGGTCGCCGTCGTAACAGCAGATCACTTCCGGCGTGGAACGAAACAGTAGTTCCAGCTGCTCGGCGGTGGTGGACGTGCCCAGGCTTGCCACGGCGTAGGTTACGCCCGCCTGATACAGCGCCACCACGTCCATATAACCCTCTACCACCACCAGCCGCGCTAATTCGCGGTTGGCCTGGCGCGCTTCATAAAGACCGTACAGTTCCTGGCCTTTATGGTAAATCCGTGTTTCCGGTGAGTTCAGATACTTGGGCGTACCATCGCCCAGCACCCGGCCACCAAAGGCGATAGTGCGGCCCCGGCGATCGCGAATGGGAAACATAATACGGTCGCGAAAGCGGTCATAGCGCCGGCCTTTGTCGTTTTGCACCAGCATGCCGGTGTCCATCAGCAGTTGCTGATCGTCAAAGTGCTGGCCAAATTGTTTCAGCACGCTGTCCCATTGCTCCGGCACGTAGCCGATGCCAAAAGTTTTCACTATCTCGCCCGACAGCCCGCGGCCTTTGAGGTAGTCTACCGCTGCCGGGTATTGCTTGAGGTTCTGGTAGTAATAGCGCTGTACCTGCTGCATCAGGCTGTAGGCATCCTGGCGGCGTTCTTCTGCTTTGGGGTTGCGCTGGTGGCTCTGCTCTCGAGGCACTTCCATGCCGTGCAGGGCGGCCAGTTCTTCGACGGCCTCGGCAAAGCCGATACGGTCGAACTCTTCCACAAACTTGATGGCATCGCCTTTGGCACCACAACCAAAGCAGTAATAGAACTGCTTTTGCGGACTGACCGAAAAGGACGGTGTTTTTTCGCTGTGAAAAGGGCAGCAGGCGCTGTAGTTCTTGCCGGTCTTTTTCAATTTGACGCGGCTGCTGATCAGCTCAACGATGTCGGTACGGGCCAACAGATCGTCGATAAAATCACGGGGAATAGTTCCAGCCATGACACTCCAATCAGCAATGGAAAGAGAAGAAAGAAGGGGCAGAGCCCCTTCAGCCAGGTCAGGCGGAGAGCTTGCCCTTGACCATGCCGCTCACCGGGCCCATTTCGGCTCGGCCTTGCAGCTTGGGTTTGAGCCAAGCCATTACCTTGCCCATGTCTGCCGGGCTGGCAGCGCCAGTGGCAGCAATGGCGTCGTCGATCAGCTGGGCAATTTCATCGGTGCTCAGCTGCTTGGGCAAAAATTCCTGCAACACTTGAATTTCTGCGGCTTCAGCGTCGGCTAAATCCTGGCGACCTGCCTCTTCATACTGGCTGATGGAATCGCGACGTTGTTTGATCATCTTGGTCAAGATGGTCAGCACGTCGTCGTCAGCCAGTTCTTTGCGTTCATCAACCTCGACCTGCTTAATGGCAGCGAGGGCCAAACGCAACGTGCCAAGGCGCGGTTTGTCCTTGGCACGCATGGCATCTTTTTGCGCGTCGGTGAGTTGCTCTTTGAGACTCATAACGGCTCCGGATGCGCAGTCAATCAGTACAGGCGAACCCGACGGGCGTTTTCGCGAGCCAGCTTCTTAGCGTGGCGCTTAACGGCAGCGGCTTTTTTGCGCTTACGCTCAGCAGTCGGCTTTTCGAAGAACTCACGCTTGCGGCATTCAGCCAGAATGCCTGCTTTTTCGCAGGAGCGCTTGAAGCGACGCAGAGCAACGTCAAAGGGTTCATTTTCGCGTACTTTAATTACCGGCATTTACCATCACCTCAGGGGTTGTTCGGTTAGTGACCTTGTAGTTTGGCCACGGTGTCTAAAAATGGTGCGAAATTCTAACGCGCACCTCAAGCGATGTAAAGCCGCAGTGATGCCATAAAGGGTAGAGCTTGAACCGGTGTCTGGGTAAGATAGCGGCCCCTTTGAGTATTGAGGCCCGCCATGCGTGTTTTAGGCATTGAAACCTCCTGTGACGAAACCGGCATTGCCATCTACGACAGTGAGCAAGGCCTGCTGGCGCACCGTTTGTACAGTCAGGTCAAGCTGCATGCCGATTATGGCGGCGTCGTGCCGGAGCTGGCGTCACGCGATCATGTGCGTAAAACCTTGCCTCTGGTCAAAGAAGTGTTGGCCGAATGTCAGCTTGATGGCCGCGACCTCGATGGCATTGCCTACACCGCAGGCCCTGGCCTGGTGGGGGCATTGCTGGTTGGGGCAACAATAGGTAAAAGCCTGGCCTATGGCTGGAATATTCCGTCGGTGGCAGTTCACCACATGGAAGGGCACCTGCTGGCGCCGATGCTGGAAGACAACCCGCCGGCGTTTCCTTTTGTGGCGCTGCTGGTGTCTGGCGGCCACACCCAGTTGGTGGCTGTAGAGGCTATTGGCCGTTACCGCATCATGGGTGAGTCTATTGATGATGCAGCCGGTGAAGCCTTTGATAAAACGGCCAAACTGCTGGGCCTGGATTACCCCGGTGGGCCGCGGCTGGCGGCTCTGGCTGAACAGGGCAACCCGGATCGCTTTACCTTTCCGCGGCCAATGACTGACCGCCCAGGCCTGGATTTTAGCTTCTCGGGCCTGAAAACGGCGGCAGCCAATGTGATTCGCAGCGAGGGCAATGACGCCCAAACCCAGGCGGACATTGCCCGGGCCTTTGAGCAGGCGGTGGTCGATACCCTGGCCATTAAATGCCGCCGGGCGCTAAAGGAAAGTGGCTACCAACGGCTGGTAGTGGCGGGTGGGGTCAGTGCCAATACCCGCCTGCGTGGCAAGTTAGAAGCGCTGATGCAAAGCCTTGGCGGTGAAGTTTTTTACGCTCGCCCGGCATTTTGTACCGACAACGGCGCAATGATTGCCCTGGCCGGAGCCTTGCGCCTGCAAGCCGAAGGCAGCCGCGAGCTGGCGGTCAAGGTACAGCCGCGCTGGCCCATGGATACATTGGCCGCCATTGAACATGCCTAAGGTGTATACCAGGCAATAAAAAAGGTGGCTTCGGCCACCTTTTTTATTTCGGTTTGCGAAAGCGCATTTTTGATTCGGTGCCCTGAAACAGGCGGCGAATGTTGTCTTTGTGGCGCAGGATAATCAGGCTGGCCAGCATCGCTACCGGTATAACGTAAGTGGGTTTGATAAACCAGGTATACAGCGGTGACAAAGCCGCGGTCACTATGGCCGCCAGGGACGACAGCCGGGTCAGGTACACCACCAGCATCCAGGTCAGGATCTGCAGGCCGGTCAGGGTCAAACCAATGGGCGCCATAGCCCCAAAAGCAGTGGCAACCCCTTTACCGCCGCGAAAGCGAAAGAAAATCGGAAAAATGTGCCCCAGGCAGGCAGCGATGGCGATCACCCCTAGCCAGATGGCATCGATCCCCAGAAAGAACGCGCTCCAGACCGGTATGGTGCCTTTGAGAACATCCGCTGCCAGCACCAGTGCCGCAGGCCCCTTGCCACCGAGGCGCAGCACATTGGTGGCGCCGGGGTTACCGGAGCCATGCTGGCGCGGGTCCGGCAGCCCTGTCAGGCGGCAGACAATGACAGCGCTGGACACCGACCCGAGCAGGTAGGCGACCAGTATCATCAATACGGCGGTAGCAATCATCGGCAGCGCAGTTTGTTCCGGTTAGTCGATAAGGTAAACTTGACTGCCCGTGTAAACAAGCAGGCCGCGAGCTTAACAGGGCCTGCACGAAAACGAGACCCGACCTGTGACTGATCGCATTTTCATTGAAGGGCTGGAAGTTTACACCCTGATCGGTGTGTTCGACTGGGAAAAGGAACGCCAGCGCAAACTGGTGTTTGACCTGGAGCTGGCCACCGACGTTGCCGCCGCCGCCAAAGGCGATGATTACGGCCTGGCCCTGTGTTACGGCACCATTAGCCAGGCGATCACCGACTATTGCCAGCAGCATCAATATGAGCTGCTGGAGACACTGGCAGAGAACATTGCACAGCTGCTGATCAGTGAATTTGCGGTCAGCTGGCTGAAGATGAAGCTCTCCAAACCCGGCGCTGTGGCCAATGCCAGTAATGTCGGCATCATCATTGAACGTACCGCTTCATGACCGAGGTTTTATTCAGCCTTGGCTCCAATGTTACCCCCGAGGCACACCTGCGAGCGGGCCTCAAAGCCCTGCGCGACGCTTTTGGGGAACTGCACTGTTCGCCGGTTTTTGAAGCTGAGCCGGTGGGGTTTGCCGGCACCAACTTTCTTAATATGGCTGTGAAAGCCGAGACCGACTGGCCGCTGCCTAAGATCCTGGCATGGATCAAGGCGGTGGAATACGCCCATGGTCGCCCGCAAAATGCCAAAAAATATGCACCCCGCACCCTCGATATTGATCTGCTGACGTACGGTGACACCGTCTGTATCGAGCCGGTTGTTTTGCCGCGACCGGATATTCTCACGCTGGCTTTTGTGCTTTGGCCGCTGGCGGAATTGGTGCCGGAGCAGCAACTGCCTGGCACTGAACAAAGTTACCGGCAGCTATGGCAGGCCTTTCGTGGTGATCAGGCGCTGTGGCCAGTGCCGTTTTCTGAATAAGTTTCTTTAAACACAGCGACCTGGCTGATGCGCGCCTGGCGCACCGCCTCACCAATTGCCGGGCCTTTGGCGCCGCTGGCAATAATATCCTGAACATTCACTTCTTTTGCTGCCGTATAGGCGCCGCGCAGCCAGTCAGCCTGCGGGTAGGGGAGGTTAAAAAAGCCGCTGCGGCCCTTAAAGTCGGCAGTGCAGGCCAGCGCCAGTTGTTCCACCCGCTCGGGCTTGCGCCAGGCGTCCAGCTTATCCAGCACTTTGACCAGCGTGGCCGGGCGCAAACTGGCAATGCTGTGTATTGTGCAGTGCAGATCCGAGACCAGTAACGCCAGATCGCGCCACTGATTGGGCACTTTCAGGCGGGCGCAGCACTGGCGGATCAGCGCCAGGCCGCTTTGCCCATGGCCATGATGGCTGGGCCATTTTTCTTTGGGGGTCAGCGCCTTGCCAAAGTCATGGCACAGGGCGGCGAAGCGCACGGCCAGATCGTCAGTGAGGGAGGCTACGGCTTCCATCACCATCAGGCTGTGTATGCCAGTGTCGATTTCCGGGTGCCACTTGGCGGGCGCCGGTATTCCAAAGAGGTTGTCCAGCTCTGGCAAAATATCGGCCAGTGCACCGCAGTCACGCAGCACTTGGAAAAACACCTGCGGTGAGCGGGTGGCCAGAGCCTTTTCCAGCTCTTTGGTTACCCGTTCCGGGGTTAACGCCTGCAGCTCGCCACTGGCAGCCATGCTGCTGAGCAGTGCCTGGGTTTGTGGGGCGATGGTAAAACCCAGGTGCGCAAAACGGGCGGCAAAACGGGCCAGCCGGAGCACCCGCAATGGGTCTTCGCTAAAGGCATCGGAAACATGGCGCAGAATACGGTTTTGTAAATCACTGACACCGCCATAAGGGTCAACCAGGTTGCCGCTGGCATCTTCGGCGATGGCGTTAATGGTGAGGTCGCGGCGAATCAGGTCTTCTTCCAGGGTGACATCCGGGCTGGCAAAAACCTCAAAGCCGGTATAACCCTGGCCTTTTTTACGCTCGGTGCGAGCCAGTGCGTATTCTTCGTGGCTGTTGGGGTGCAAAAACACCGGGAAGTCGCGGCCAACCTGGCTAAAACCACGGGCTAGCATAGCCTCGGGGGTTTCGCCAACGACCACCCAGTCCCGCTCATGTACCGCCAATCCCAACAACTTATCGCGTACGGCGCCGCCTACCAGATAACAGTTCACCAGACCTCCTCTTTTACTGCGCCATTATACCTTGCCAAAGTGGCCGGGGCGCGCAACCATAAAAGCCTTGTTGCCAGCCGTACCCAAATACCATGTATGAGTCATTTTTTGGCCTGAGTGAAAATCCGTTTTCTATTGCCCCGAATCCGCACTTTTTGTACATGAGTGAGCGTCATCGGGACGCGCTGGCGCACCTGAAATTCGGCTTGCGGGAAACCGGCGGTTTTGTCTTGCTGACCGGTGAAGTGGGTACCGGTAAAACCACCGTTTCGCGGCGCTTGCTCAATGAGTTGCCGGACAATACCGACCTGGCCTTTGTGCTGAACCCGATGCTCACCGAAAGTGAGCTGCTGGCCACCTTGTGTGATGAACTTAATATTGCTTACCCGCCAGAGCCGACGCTCAAGCAGCTGACCGACGCTATTCAGGCCTTTTTACAGCAAAACCACCAGGCAGGCCGACAAACAGTATTGCTGGTGGATGAGGCGCAGCACCTGAAGGTGTCGGTACTCGAACAGTTGCGGTTGCTGACCAACCTTGAAACAGACACCCAGAAGCTGCTGAAAATCATTCTGATTGGCCAGCCGGAGCTGAACCAGCTGCTGCGCCGCCAGGAGTTACGCCAGCTTGCCCAGCGCATCACCGCCCGTTACCACCTGTTACCGCTGAGCCGCAAAGACTGTGGCCGTTACGTATTGCACCGGTTGCGTATAGCCGGGCGTGAACAGCCCTTATTTACCGGTGCCGCCATCAATCGCTTACACAAACTCAGTGGCGGTATACCACGGCTGATCAACCTGCTTTGTGACCGCGCCTTAATGGGCGCATACGGGCTACAGCAGGAGCGGGTAGATACCCGGCTGATGGCCAAAGCCGGAGCTGAGATCCTCGGCGAGCAACTGCCGGCACGGCCGCACCGCTGGCCGTGGGCACTGGCTGGGGCTGTGCTGGTGGGCCTGGCGCTCAGTTTTTACAGCTTGTGGCCGCCGGCACCCAGTGCCAGTGAGGCGCTGGCCAGAAAGGGCGTTCCGAGTCAGGCGAACCAGGTTATTCCTGGCAGCCGTGATCGGGTGTCGCTGGTGGCTTTTGATCAGCTGTTCAGCGCCTGGGGTATGGCGGCACCGACGGGCGACCCATGCCAACAGGCTGACACGCTTGGCTTTCGTTGTTTGCGCTTGCATGCGCCGTGGCGGGAGCTGGTGTCATTAGGCCGGCCGGCTGTGCTGGAGCTACTGGATGACAGCGGTGAGCGCTTTTTTGCCACCTTGCTGGCGGCAGATAACCGATTTCAACTGGCATTGAGCAGCGCCAAGGTGTCGGTTTCCAGTCAGTGGCTGGATGGCCACTATCGCGGTAATGCCATTTTGCTGTGGCGGCCACCACAGGGCTTTGCTCAGGCACTGTTGCCTGGCAACCAGGGGCCAGTGGTGCTCTGGCTGGATGCGGCGTTGGCACAAGTGCTCAAGCAGCCGCCGTTGAACACCGATGAATACAACGGCGCCTTGCAGCAACGGGTAACACAGTTTCAGCGTCAGGTGGGCTTAAAGGCGGATGGCCTCGCCGGAGACAATACGCTGGTGCGCTTGAATCGGGCGTTGGGTACGCCGGGGCCGCGATTATGAGCTTACTCAGTAAGGCGCTGGCCCAGCGAGAGCCTGCCGCTGACGTAACCGCGGCAGAAGGCCGCTTTTACCGGGATACGGCGTTACTACGCCAGCGCTTATTGTTGGTGGTGCTGGCGTTTTTGCTGTTAGTGGCGGCTTGGTTTGCTTATCGCCACTGGCCAACAGCTGCACCAGTTACCGCTAAACTGCCAGTGGTGGCAGCACCTGCTGCCAAGGTGCAACCGGTGCCCATGCCGGCACTGGCACAAGACCCGTTTTTTGCCGCGCCCAAAGCCATGCCAAAGGCACCGCTCAGCCAACGGCCAGTACCGAAAGTGAAAGCACCTGAAAAAACAGCTGGCCCGCTAAGTATTGCCTACTCGGCGCACTTTTATGCCTCAACAGCGGCGCAGCGCTACGTTATTTTCAATGGCCATAAATTACGTGAAGGGGAGCGTTTGGGAGGTATTAAGGTATTGCGTATTGGCCCGAACAGTACCGAAGTGGCTATCAATGGCCAAACGTTCTGGCTGGATGCATTGGTGAACTGGCCATTGCAGCCATAAAAAAACGCGGCCTGTAGCCGCGTTTTTTTAGAACTTGAAGTTGACGCCGAAGGTCAGGCCTTTGGTGTCACTGGCCAGTTTGGCGTACTCGATATACAGGTTGGCGTTGTCAGCCACCGGCATTTTGATACCAGCGCCATAGGCGAAACTGGTGGTACTGCCAGAACCACTTGAACCCATGTAAGAAGCTTTGACTTTCACCTTGTTCCAGCCCAGCAGGCCGTACAGCGAAATATTGTCGTTCAACGGTACCTGCGGTACCGCATAGATACCGACGTAATTGTCCAACTTCACTTTTACGTGAGAACCGTAAATGTTCACAGTGTCATCTTTGACGCCAAATGCCAAGCGGCCTTCAACAGCAAAATTGTCATTGATTTGGTAACCCAGCTGACCACCCAGAGTAGTGAAGTCAGCTTTAAAACCGTCACCGTTGTTGACGTTTACTGCACTCAGGTGGGCACCACCGTAAACACCCGGTTGTGCAGCCAGTGCAGGAGTACCCATCAGCGCCAACATCAGCAGAGAATAACGTTTCATACTTCATATCCTATGTGTAAAAAGCTCCTTTAGCCGGTGCGGATTATGCCAAAGTGATTAAGCCATGGATACAGGAAGGCGGCCTGGTAGGCCGCCTTTATTTGTAAACATATTTTTATTCACCGAGCGTCAGCAAGGTGGCATTGCCACCGACGGCGGTGATGTTGTTGGTGCGGGTCTTTTCGGTCACGAAACGATAGAGGTAGTGTGGGCCACCAGCCTTCGGCCCGGTACCGGACAGCCCCTGGCCACCGAAGGGCTGGGTACCGACCATAGCGCCAATCTGGTTACGGTTGATATAGCAGTTACCGGCATTGATTTTATCAGCAATGGCCAGTGCCAGACTTTCGTTGCGGCTGTGTACACCCATGGTCAGGCCATAGCCGGTGGCGTTGATGTCATCCAGTACCTTATCCAGCTCACTGGCTTTAAAACGTACCACATGCAGAATTGGCCCAAAGTTCTCACGGGTCAGTTGGCTGATACTGGCGATTTCTACCGCAGTCGGGGTGACAAAAGAGCCGTGACGGGTGTCATCAGTCAATGGTGCGGTCGCGATGGGTTTGGCAAAGTCCTTCAGGTTGGCCAGATGCTCGTCCAGCAACGCTTTGGCATCGTGGTCGATAACCGGGCCAACATCGGTTTTGTAGTGCCAGGGGTCGCCCACCACCAGCTCCTGCATGGCGCCTTTGAGTAAGTCGATGATGCGTTCCGCCACATCATCCTGTACATACAGCACGCGCAGCGCCGAACAGCGCTGGCCGGCAGAGGTAAAGGCGGAGGCAATCACATCTTTAACCACCTGCTCGGGCAGGGCAGTGGAGTCGACTATCATGGCGTTCTGACCACCGGTTTCGGCGATCAGGGTTTTAATGGCGCCGTCATGGTCAGCCAGAGCTTTATTGATGGCCTTGGCGGTACCGGTGGAACCAGTAAAGACTACGCCGGCAATGCGGTCATCGGCGGTCAAGGCGGCGCCAACGGTGGCACCGTCGCCTGGCAGAAAGTGCAGTACGTCGCCAGGAATGCCAGCCTGGTGAGCCAGCTCAATGGCGCGGTGGGCCACCAGACAGGTTTGCTCTGCCGGCTTGGCGATAACGGTATTACCGGTAGCCAGGGCGGCGGCCACCTGGCCGGTAAAGATGGCCAGCGGGAAGTTCCAGGGGCTGATGCAGACAAACACCCCACGGCCTTGCAGCAACAATTCGTTGAGCTCACCGGTAGGGCCGGGCAGTACTTCTGCGCCGTTGAACATTTTGCGGGCTTGCTGCGCGTAGTAACGGCAAAAATCCACGGCCTCACGCACTTCATCGATACCGTCCTGCAAGATACGACCGGCTTCACGGGTAACCAGGGCAATCAGCTCGGCACGGTTGGCTTCAAGCAAGTCGGCAAAGGTTTCCAACGCTCGCGCGCGTTCTTCGACATTGCTGTTACGCCAGGCCGGGAAGGCTTGCAGTGCCAGGCTCACGGCGTTATCGACGGTGTCGCGGTCAGCAAAGTCGACCTGGCCGACAACGTCCTGGTGGTTTTGCGGTGACAACACCTGCTGCGGCTCACCTTTAACGGCTTTACCACCTACGATGGGGCCAGCTTGCCAGTGTTTGTTTTTAAAGGGCGCCAGCGCCTCAAAGAAAGGTTGAGCTTCGGATCCAATATGCAAGTTGATGCCTCCGGAGTTGGTGCGGGTACCATAAATGGCCGCCGGCAGCGGAATACGATGGTTGGCCAGGCTGGGCGCGGCTTTGAGGGTTTCCAGCGGATGGCTGGCAAGACTTTCAACCGGGGTTTTCGGGTCCACCAGCTTGTGTACAAAAGAACTGTTAGCGCCGTTTTCCAGCAGGCGCCGTACCAGGTAGGGCAGCAGATCCTTATGGCTGCCCACCGGCGCATAAATGCGTACGGGCTGGCCTGGGTTTTCTTCCAGCACGGTGTCATAGAGTTCGTCACCCATACCCCACAGGCGCTGGTATTCAAAGGCCCGGCCCTGGGCCAGGGCCTTGATGGCCACCACGGTCTGGGCATTGTGTGAGGCAAATTGCGGGTACAGTTTGCCGTCGGTATGCGCGCAAAGCAGGTAGCGGGCGCAGGCCAGGTATGAAACATCGGTAGCCGCTTTACGGGTAAACACCGGGTAGCCGGCCAGACCGGCTTGCTGGCACAGTTTGATCTCGGTATCCCAGTAAGCTCCTTTGACCAGCCGCACCGGGATCAGATCGCCTTGCTCGCCCGCCAGTTTATTGAGCCAAACCAGTACCGGCAGGGCCCGCTTGGAAAAGGCCTGTACCACCAGTCCGAAATTGCCCCAGCCCTTACCTTGCTGGCGGTAAACGGTTTCAAAAATATCCAGCGACAGTTCCAAGCGGTCAGCTTCTTCGGCGTCAATTTGCAGGCCAATATCCACCGCCCGGGCTTGTTCTACCAGTCGGCCAACAATGTCTACCATTTCGCTACGGGCACGGTCGGCATTTTGCACGTCATAACGGGGGTGTAGCGCCGACAGTTTGATAGAAATGGTGGGCCGCGGGGCCTGGCTGCTGTCGTACTGTTCTTTACCCAGAGCGGCGATGGCACTGGCGTAATCGTCAAAATACTTGCGGGCGTCGGCCATGGTTAGCGCCGCTTCGCCCAGCATGTCGTAGGAATGGGTGTAGCCGCTTTGCCGGTACTTACGGGAGTTTTTCAGAGCCTCACCAATGGTACGGCCCAGCACAAATTGCCGGCCCATGATCTTCATGGCGGCGTACATGGCCTTGCGCACAACCGGCTCGCCCAGGCGGTTGATCATTCGGTTCAGCAGGTTGGCCGGACTACCGTCCAGGCGTTTGTCCATGGTGATCACTTTGCCGGTCAGCATCAGCCCCCAGGTGGAAGCATTGACCAGCGCTGATGCCGACTTACGAAAGTGCTTAGCCCAGTCGGCGCCAGAGAGCTTGTCGCGGATCAGTGATTCGGCGGTGTCGGCGTCAGGGATACGCAGTAAGGCTTCAGCCAGGCACATCAGAATAATGCCTTCTTGAGTATCGAGGCTGTATTGCTGCAAAAATGCCTGAATGGTGTCGCCGTTGTCATGGCGCTCGCGGATCTTAGTAACCAGACGCTGAGTGTCGCGGGTTATGGCGGTATTGTCGTTGGCGTCATCGGGGACCAGGCGCATAAGGTTGGTCAGATACTGCTCTTCGTCCACGGCGTAGTTGGCACTAATGGCCTCACGCAGGGCGTCGAGGGAGGGTGCCTGGTAATCAGGAGCAATCACTTGGCTTGCGTTAAACATTGGCTAGACACCTTTAGAACAGGGCGCTGCGGCGGGGCCAGAACGCCAGAAAGGCTGATGAAAATACCACCAGAGCGGGTGGTAAGGTGGGCAGAGTATACAATATACACTCTGCATGAAAATCCCCCGTTCACCCTATTTTTCCAACCATTGATAGAGGTCTGCTTTCTGGCCTGAAGCCGACCAATAAAAAAGGCCGCCTACGGCAGCCTTTTTTGTTTTATTTCAGGTACTTACATCCACATGTCTTTGCGTTTGCGCCGTGGCATTATGTGGGGCAGCAACAGGCCCAGTAACAGGCCGCCCCCGGCGACGCCGCCGCCATACATCAGCCATAGCATCATATTGCTTTGATCCATGCCGGCGACCTGTGCCTTGAGCTGGGTAATGGTGGCCTGCTGATCGGCTACCTGGGCCGACAGCTTGGCCTTATCATCCGCCAGGCTCTGTAATTGGCGGTTTAGATCGCTACGGTTACCGGCTAACTGAGCCAGCTTGTCTTCAGCGTCCTTGAGCTGGCTTTGCAACTTCGGCAATGTCACTCGAAAGGTTGCCTGGTCAGTCAGAAACTGGTTTTGCACCCAGCCTTCACGGCCGCTGCTGTCTTTGACCTGGGAAAAGGTATCACCGCTTTGCAGCAGGTCAACCGGCTCGCCGGCATTGATGGTACCGATAATACGGTACTGGCGGGACGGGCCCGAATGCAGGTAAATGAACACATCGTTACTGACATAGGCCGGTTTGGCGGCTACGGCAGATGAATAAAGCGCCGGCGACAAGGCCAGCGCCAGCAGCAAGGCACGCTTGAGCATCAGTTTAGATTTCCTTGAAACAATCGCTGTTTCATCCTAGAGAGCTGTAGCGGCGCTGACAAGCATCGGCATCGCTGTGGTTCATCAGAATATCAGCGCTGCATGTAGAACCACAGTGAACACCGGCATTTTCATGTTGGGTTACAAGGTTGACGGCCACCCCGTCACGGCCGTGGGCAGGTACTGCGGCGCTCAGTATGAAATGGCTTTGCCAGTCAGTACAACGGTATCGCGCGAGAGCTGCCCCTATCAGGGGTTCGGTCTGCCACTGATGGCCCGGTGCCGGGGTGACGTGTTTTTTTTGAAGTGGCTGCCGTTATAATCAGCACGACACTCGTCAAACATATGCCCATGATGGCCACAGAAACTGAACTGAAATTACGTCTTGCTGAAGCAGTCGATGCTGACACCTTACTGGCTGAGTTACTGCCTGATGCGCCGGTGCAGCAGTTGAAAAACACCTACTTCGATACTCCCGACGGGCAACTGGCTGCCTGGCGTATGGGGTTGCGTATTCGCGAGGTGGCTGGCCAGCGTGAGCAGACACTGAAACTGGCTGGTACAGATGGCAGTGCTTTGTCGGCGCGGCCGGAATTTAACCTGCCGGTCAGTGGCGACAAGCCTGATCTGCGGGCCTTTGAGCGCAGCATCTGGCCGGAAGATACCGATATTGAGGCTTTGAACGCTGCATTGGTGCCGGTTTTTTCCACGGACTTTCAACGGCAAGCCGGGCTGGTGGCGGATGGCCAACTGGAATTGGCCTGGGATCAGGGCGAAATCAGTGCGGCCAGCCGTTGCTTGTCATTGCGCGAACTGGAACTGGAGCTCAAAGGCGATGATGTCAGCCAACTGTTCATTGTGGCGGAACGGCTACTGGTTGATGGGGTGCAGTGTTTTGGCTTGTCAAAAGCGGCCCGGGGTAACTGGCTGGCTGGCGATAAACCGGCATTGAGCCTCGCTGAGCCTAATCCGGACATTAACCGCCAGATGAATAACGAGCAGGTACTGGGGCAGGCGTTGCAGGCGGCACTGACACAATGGCAACAGGCCGAAGATGTGTTTTTGTTGCAGCCAGGCTGGAAGCCGCTGATGGCCATTGCCCGCGCCTTACAGTATTTTCGCCAGGTACTGAGCCTGTTTGGCGCTCTGGTGCCACGCAAAGCTTCCAGTGAATTGCGCCAGGAATGCCAGTGGTTGGCTGATCTGCTAGCTCAGGCGCAGACCCAGGCGCGGTTAAGTAAGCTGTTGTCGGCTAAGGCCAGTTATTTGAAAAAGCTCAGTATTGGTGAAGAACTACGGGAAATAGCCGAGCAGCGGCATCAGGAACTGCCCACCATGGGCGATTTCACCACCCTGTTTGCCAGCCAGCGCGCCAACCGCCTGAAGCTGATGGCACTGCGCTTTGTTACCCTCAAAGGCTGGCGAGCGCGCCTGGACGACAAAGCCCTGGCCGAGCTGGACAAACCCATCAAGTGGTTTGCCGACACACAGCTGGCCCGCGCCCAGGCCGAACTGAAACGGAATTTGGTCAAAGGCCTATCGGTGGCCGGTTATCTGGACCAGCAAAGCCGTATCAGCCGCTTTTTAGCGGCCTGCCGTACCTTTGCGGCGTTATACGACAACGAGCAGGCCAACGACATGCAGGAGCAATGGCAGGATCTGCTCGAAGGCATTGAAGAGGGCTTACGCCTGGATGGCCTGGCGCAGTTGGCCAGTCGCCTGGATATGACCGATGACGACGCCGAACAGTTTGAAGGCTGGCTTACTCGTAAGCGTCAGTCGCTGCTGACGGCGATGGAGCAGTCTCGTCAGTTGTGTCTGGAGCAGTTGCCGTTTTGGCCGTGAGCTGGTTGCTGAGCAGAGTTAACTGATTTTGCAGTTGCACCACCTGCTGTTCCAAGCTGGCCAGTTGGTTGTGCAGTGAACGTTGGCGCCTGTCTTCGTCTTCGCGGCTATGCAGTAGCCGCGAAGCAATCAGACCACTGACACCACCAAACAGCGACACGCCGGCGACAATGACAAAACCGGTAATGACCCGCCCGGCGGTGGTTACCGGGTAGTAATCACCGTAGCCTACCGTAGAAATGGTCACCAAAGCCCACCAGATGGCATCTTCAGCGGTATGAATGTTGGAACCGGGCTGGCCGCTTTCGGCTAGCAAAATGGCAATGGAGCTGCCGCCGACCACCAGTACCAGGGTCAGCAGCATAATGGCAAAGACGGCGTTGGCGCTTTGGTGCATGAGCTGGCGGATCACATGGTTGGCCATGCGCAAAATACGCAGCACCCGGATCACCTGGAACAGCCGGCCATAACGCAGTACATCGACCATGGGAATACTGGCAACCACATCAATCCAGTGGCTGCGTACAAACTCCCACTTGTGAGTTGCGCGCACCAGGCCGATAACAAAGCGGCTTAAAAAAATCACGCAAATGCTGGTGTCGAGGTAAATCAGCAATTCGCGTTCGTCGGGCCGCAAAGGGGCAAATTGCAAGGCCAGCACCACCAGCACAGCCAGCAGCGACAACACCATCATGGCCAGTTCGATGGGCGTGGGAGCCAGTACCCGAAGCTGCGAATTCACCTTGTACCTGCCTTAAGTTGCTGACGTAAGAGCACCTTTATCTTGCATGAGGGGGCGGGATATTGCCAATGACAGCGCCAGGGCGAGGGCGCTATGCTCTGGCCATTAAAGGTTTATCAGGGGCTTTTATGTCTGCTGAAACGTTACTGGCAGCGCAGGCTGACCAGGCCCTGGCCGGGTTGCCGGCGGTATCGATGGATGACTTGACGCCAGCGCAGCGTCAGTTACTGCGCCAGGCGCTGGCCTGCTCAGACTTTTTTGCCCAGCAACTGCGCCGTGATGCCAGTTTACTGCCTTGGCTGCTGTCATTGTCACCGCGCCAATATCTGCAACAGGCGGTACAGCCGGCCCTGCACGATATCGATAATGAAAAAGCCCTGTACCGGACGCTGCGCCAGTACCGGCATCGTCACCTGGCGGCACTGGTGTGGCTGAGCCTGCAGACAGATTTTAGTGAAGAAGACCGTTTGCATGGTTTGTCACGGCTGGCAGAGGGGCTGATTGTTGCTGCTCGCGACTGGCTCTATGCCCAGCAGTGTAGCCTGCGTGGCGTGCCAACCGACGAGCAGGGCAACAGTGTGCCGCTGCTGGTATTGGGAATGGGCAAGCTTGGCGGTGGTGAGCTGAATTTTTCCTCCGATATTGACCTGATTTTTCTCTACCCGCGTAGCGGCGAAACCCGTGGTGGCCGGCGTGTCATGGATAACCATGAGTTTTTTACCCGGCTGGGGCAAAAATTGATCCAGGCGCTGGATAACGTTGATGCCGACGGCTTTGTGTACCGGGTCGATATGCGCCTGCGGCCTTTTGGCGAGGCAGGCCCCTTGGCGTTGTCGTTTGCGGCATTGGAGGATTACTACCAATCGCAGGGCCGTGAGTGGGAACGTTATGCCATGGTCAAAGGACGGCTGATGGGCGGCGGCCAGGGCTTTGAAGGCGAACTGGATGCCTTACTTCGTCCCTTTGTCTACCGGCGCTACCTGGATTACTCCACCATTGATTCGCTGCGAGATATGAAGCAGCTGATCGAGGCGGAGGTGCGGCGCCGTAACCTGACCGACAACATCAAGCTGGGCCCGGGTGGGATCCGTGAAGTGGAATTTTTGGTGCAGGTGTTCCAGCTTATTCGCGGAGGTCGGGAACCGGCATTGCGTACGCCATCGTTACTGGCGGCACTGGCAATGCTGCCATCGCTGGGGGTGCTTAGCGAGCAAGAAGCCTCGCGCTTGCGCCGTAGCTACCTGTTTTTACGGCGCCTGGAAAACAACTTGCAGGCGATTGCCGATAAACAGACGCAAACCTTGCCGAGTGCGGAGTTGGATCAAGCACGCCTGGCGGCTTTGCAGGGCTTTGATAGTTACCCGGCACTGCGGGATGAATTGCAAAGTCACCAGCAATTTATCCATCATCTTTTTCAGGATCTGATTGCTGAAGAAAGCCACCGTGACAATGTGGCCAAGCCCCTGCGAGGGTTGATGGCCTCCGACTGGTCGGAGGCTGAGCTGAGCGTCATGTTTACTGATATCGGCTTGGCCGAACCGCACGCCGTGGCCAGTACTTTTGCTGGGCTACGACAGCAACTGGCCCGTAAATCCATTGGCGATCGTGGGCAGCGTCAGCTCGCCAGGCTGTTGCCTTTATTGTGTCAGGGACTGGTGGATGACGGTACGCCGGCGCAGACACTGGCGCGGCTGGGAAAATTACTGACACAGGTGGTTAGCCGTACCGTTTATCTGGATTTGCTGCTGGAAAATCCTGGTGCCCGGCAGCAGCTATTGAAGCTGGTAGGGCAGTCCCGCTTTATCGGGGAACAACTGACGGCCATGCCTCTACTGCTCGATGAACTGATTGACCCGCGCCACCTCTATGCACCAACCGCACCAGCGCTGTACGCCAGTGAATTGCAGCGTTTTATGCTGCGTATTGAACCGGACGATCTGGAAGGGCAGATGGATGCCTTACGACACTTTAAGGCGGCGCAGGTGCTACGTATTGCCGCCGCCGATGTAACCGGTGCGCTGGCGGTCACGGTGGTGTCGGATCACCTCAGTTATCTGGCAGAAGCTTTGCTGGCGGCTTGCTTGCCACTGGCCTGGCGCGATCTGGCGCGACGCCATGGCCAGCCACCAGGGTGTGATGCCAGCCAACATGGCTTGCTGATTGTCGCCTACGGCAAACTGGGCGGCCTGGAGCTGGGCTACAGTTCGGATCTGGATCTGGTGGTGATGACGGATCTGGGGGCAGACGAGGCTGATGCCAGCACTGATGGCCCCCGGCCAATCAGTGTGCGGGAGTTTTATCTCAAGCTGGTGCAGCGGCTGACCCACTGGCTGGCTACCCGAACCCTGGCCGGGGTGTTGTATGACATTGACATGCGACTGCGCCCTTCCGGTGCCTCCGGGCTACTGGTAACAACCCTGACTGCCTTTGCCCAGTACCAGCAGCAAGACGCCTGGTTGTGGGAGCATCAGGCTCTGGTCAGAGCCCGACCGGTACTGGGCTGCCCGGCGTTACAGCAGCGCTTTCAGACCATTCGCCAGGACGTATTGTGCCAGCCGCGTGACGGCCTGCAGTTAAAAACCGAGGTGGCGGCCATGCGTGAAAAAATGCGCCGTCATCTGAACCGTTCAACACCAACCACATTTGATTTGAAACAGGGCGAAGGTGGTATAACCGACATTGAGTTTTTGGTGCAGTACTGGTTGTTGGCAGCTGCTGAGCCGGCGCTGATCCACCATAGCGACAACCTGCGTCAGCTCGATGCTCTGGCCACTGCCGGATATATTACGGCAACGATGGCCGAGCAACTGAAAACGGCATATACCCGTTTACGCCAGCGCTTGCATCATCAGAGCCTGGATGACGGCAACACGCTGGCGCCAGCGGCCGATTTTGCCGCTGAACGGGCGCTGGTCAGCGGCATCTGGGCGAAGACTTTTCAGTCGTAATACGAAGGCATGTCTTCGCTGGGGCGGGTTTTAAAACGCCGGTGCACCCACATGTACTGCTCCGGCTGTTTGCGGACTTCGCGCTCGACGATACGGTTGATCAGCCGGGTGTCGTGGTCATCGTCGCCGCTTGGTAGGGTTTTTAATGGCGGGTACAGCTTCAGGGTGTAGCTGCCATCACTGTTACGGGTTTGCACGAAGGTGACAATCTTGGCGTTACCCTGGCGGGCAAACATCGAGGTGGCATTCACTGTTGCCGCGTCGGGCACGTTGAAAAAGGGCACAAAGGCTGCCCGGCGGCGCCCGTAGTCCTGATCCGGGGCATACCAGACGGCTTCACCTTCTTTCAGGGCTTCAATCATGCCGCGTACATCACGCTTTTCGATCAGGTAGCGGTTGGAGCGGACCCGGCCGTGATACTGCAGGTACTCCATTACCGGGTTGTTATGGGGGCGGTAAAAGCCCACTGCCGGATAAACCTGACCAAGCATGCGCCCGCCCATTTCCAGGGTGACAAAGTGCATGGCCATCATCACCACGCCCTGGCCGTTCGCCTGAGCGGCTTGCAGATGTTCCAGCCCTTCGATTTTCATGTGCTTGCGTACCCGCCAGTTTGGCCACCACCAGGCCATGGAGGTTTCCAGCATGGCAATACCGGTGGCTTCAAAGTTGGCCAACAGCAGCGCTTCGCGTTCATCGACGGACATCTCAGGGAAACACAGTTCCAGGTTGCGCCGGGCAATTTTTGCCCGTCTTTTCAGTACCTTTGCCAGTAACCGGCCCAAATGCCGGCCCATGGCTTTTTGCAGCCGATACGGCAGCCAGCTGATCAGGTACATCAAGGCAACACCGAGCCAGGTGAGCCAGTAACGGGGGTGCAGCAAATGCAGGGTAAAGCGGGGGGCCGCCACTTTTTTAATGGCCAAAAGGCTGGCTCCTGATGGGTCAACAGTGGTGCCATTCTACCTGAAATACAGACACTGCGTAGGGCGTAAATGGCTGTGGTAAACTGCCGGCCATACTGTATTGAACAATGAAATAACGTCATGAAATTAAGCTTGCCTGTCTTTGAAAACGCCCGTGTGCTGGTGGTTGGGGATGTAATGCTGGACCGCTACTGGCACGGCGCTACCCGACGTATTTCCCCGGAAGCGCCGGTACCGGTTGTTAAGGTGGAACAGGATGAAGACAGGCCTGGCGGCGCTGCCAACGTGGCGTTGAATATTGCCGCGATCGGCGGCCAGGCAACTTTGCAGGGGCTGGTTGGGGAAGACGAAGCTGCCAATATTTTACACCGGCGCTTATCGGAAGTTGGGATCCGCTGTCAGCTGTCAAAGGTGCAGGGGCACCCGACCATTACCAAATTACGGGTACTGTCACGCCATCAGCAGCTGTTGCGGCTGGATTTTGAAGACAATTTCAGCGCCGCGCAGGCAACTTTGCTCAATACACCCTTCACGCAAGCTTTGGCCGACACCGAAGTTGTGATTTTGTCCGACTACGGTAAAGGCGCCCTGAGTGATGTTCAGAGCCTGATAAAACAGGCCCGGGACGCCGGTAAAGCGGTATTGATTGACCCCAAAGGCAGTGACTTTGAGCGTTACCGTGGGGCCACTTTGCTGACCCCTAATCTCAGTGAATTTGAAGCCGTTGCCGGCGCCTGCCCGGACGAACAAACCCTGGTCACCAAAGGCCATGAGCTGATCGAGCGTTTTGCTCTGTCAGCGCTGCTGGTAACCCGTTCAGAGCACGGTATGACCTTGCTGCAAAAAGATCAGCCGCCGCTGCACCTGCCGGCCACGGCCAAAGAAGTTTTTGATGTTACCGGCGCCGGTGACACAGTGATCTCTACCCTGGCCAGTGCCCTGGCTACCGGTGCCAGCCTGGCTGACGCTTGTGCACTGGCCAATCTGGCCGCGGGCATTGTCGTCGGCAAGCTGGGCACCTCAACCGTCAGCCCCGGCGAGCTGGCAGCTGCCCTCAGCCACGGCCAACTGTTGGGGCAGGGAGTCGTCACTGAAGCGGAACTGGTCAGTGCCGTTCGTGATGCCCAGCGTCGTGGCGAAACCGTGGTAATGACCAACGGTTGCTTTGACATTCTTCATGCCGGCCATGTCAGTTATCTGCAGCAGGCCCGCGCCCTGGGGGATCGCCTGGTGGTGGCGGTCAACGATGATGACTCGGTACGACGCCTAAAAGGAGAAACCCGGCCGGTTAATGACCAGGCCGCCCGTATGCAGGTGCTGGCAGCACTGGGAGCGGTGGATTGGGTCGTCTCATTTAGCGAAGATACCCCGCAACGACTTATTAGCCGGGTCTTGCCGGATCTGCTGGTCAAAGGCGGTGATTATCGCCCTGATGAGGTTGCCGGTGGTGCGGAAGTGGTTGCCAATGGTGGTGCAGTGAAAATCCTGGGTTTTGAAAACGGCCACTCTACCAGCAATATTATCCGCCGCATTCAGAGCCAATGAGCCGGTTTTTCTATAACCTGCTGTTGTTACTGGCGGCGCCGTTGATCCTGGCCTGGTTCTATTGGCCTGGGCGGCGTCAGGATTATCAGGGCCGATGGGCCGAACCCCTGGGGTGGGCACCTTGCCTGCGGGTGGATTTATGGGTTCATGCTGTCAGTGTCGGTGAGGCCATGGCAGCGATCCCGCTGGTCAAAGCCTGGCAGCAGCAGCACCCGCAGGCACGGGTGCTGTTCACTACCACTTCCAGTACCGGTTATGGCCGCCTGCAAGCGGCCTTTGGCGACAGCCTGTTGCATGTCTATGCACCTCTTGATCTCTGGCCTTGTGTGTGGCTGTTTTTTCGCCGCGTAAAAGCAGCTGAGCTGTGGATCATGGAAACGGAGTTATGGCCTAACTGGTTAGCGTTTGCCGAGACCATGAGGGTAAGCCTGGTTAATGCCAGACTGTCGGCCCGCTCATTAGCACGTTATCAGCGTTTTAGCGGCCTGGCCCGCAGTATGCTGGCAAAGCTTGAGCGGGTACTGGTGCAAACACCAACCGAGGCGCAGCGTTTTCAGGCATTAGGTGTGTTGCCCGAACAGTTGACCGTAACCGGCTCGGTGAAGTTTGACATCACTGTCAGCACCGCCAGCCGCCAACAGGCAGCGCAGCTGGCGGCGACGTTTGACGGCCGGCCAGTCTGGGTGGCGGCTTCTACCCATGAGGGTGAAGACAGCCTGATGCTGGCGGCCCACCGGCAATTGCGCCAGCAGTTGCCAGAGGCGCTGTTGATTTTGGTGCCGCGTCACCCGCAACGCTTTGACGCGGTAGCCCAGCTGTTAGCGAACGAGCGCTGGCGCTTTGCCCGGCGCAGCCAACAGCAGGAGGTCACTGCTGATACGGCGGTGTATCTGGCCGATACCATGGGCGAAATGCTGACGTTGCTTGGCGCTGCTCAGGTGGCTGTGGTTGCCGGCTCTTTTGTGCCTGTGGGTGGCCATAACCTGCTGGAACCGGCAGCACTGGGGTTACCTACCCTGACCGGGCCGATTTATCATAACTTTCAGGAAATTACCGAAGCGCTATGCGCTGTTGGCAATTGCCAAGTTGTGACTGCAGAAGAATTGGCCGCAGCATTATTGGCCTTATTACTGTCGCCGGAAAAACGCCAGCAGGCCGGGCAGGCCGGGCTCGCGGTGGTGGCACAAAGTCGCGGCGCCATTGCGCGGAGCCTGAAAGCGCTGACATAAAAAAAACGCCGCATTAGCGGCGTTTTTTGTCAGTGTTTCATGTGGCTTTATTTGACCTTTGGCGCCTCTTCAGCTGGCTCCAGTACGGTGTTGATGGCTTTAATGTCATCATCGCCGAGGGTGCCGTCGGCCTGTTTTAGCGTCAGGGTGTTGAGGATGTAGGTATAACGCGCCTGGGCCAGCTGCTGTTTTGTCTGATAGAGCTGGCGGTTGGCGTTGAGTACGTCAACGATGGTACGGGTACCCACCTCAAAGCCTGCTTCTGTGGCTTCCAGTGCCGATTGGCTGGAAATCACTGACTGTTCAAAGGCCTTGACGGAGGAAATGCTGGCACCGACGTTGTTGTAGGCATTACGAATAGTGCGTACAACCTGGCGATGAATACGCTCCATTTCCTCGCTGGCGACGACGAACTGGCTTTGTGCCTGTTTTACCTGGCTGGAGGTACGGAAACCGGAGAAAATCGGCACGCTAACACCAATGCCAATGCTGCTGTTATCCAGACGTGGCTGGTCAACATCACCGCCTGTTTTACTGGTGCTGTACTGGCCAGTCAGGCCCACTGTCGGGTAATGGCCGGCTTTAGCAAACTTGATGTCATCACGGGCCATATCCACACTCATGCGCTGCGCCTGCAGGCTGAGGTTATTGGACTCGGCACGGTCAACCCAACTCTTAACAGCGCCAGCCGGTTCAGAAGGCGCAAAGCGTTTGGTATTGAGCACATCTAGATCGGTGTAGCGCACACCGGTGATTTCACTTAAGGCTTCATAGCTGTTGGCAACGGCGTTACGGGCGCTGATTTCATTGGCTACGGCAGCATCATATTGTGCTTGTGCTTCATGTACGTCGGTAATGGCGGTCAGGCCAACCGCGAAGCGCTGTTTGGTTTGCTCCAGCTGGCGGGCAATGGCCTTTTTCTCAGCTTCGCGAAAGGCCAGGGTATCTTTGGCCTGCAAAACGCCAAAATACGCCTGGGCAACGCGGGTGATCAGCCCCTGGCGGGCGGCACCGTAGTTTACTTCTGCCTGGGCGGCGGCTTTTTCCGCTTTATCCAGCTGTACCCAGGTACCATGATTGTAGATAACCTGCTCTAACGAGACAGAAGCATTCCAGCTATGGCTTTTACCGGTCAACGTGGCGCCATTGAACTGAAAATACTGTTCGTAAGTATTGAACTGGTAGCCCAGTTTACCGGTCAACTGCGGCAGCAGGGCAGACTTGCTGATGTCCACGCCGGACATGGCAGCATTACGCTGCGCATCGGCTTGCTGGAACTGCGGGTCGTGCTGCAGTGCTTGCTTGTAGACATCCATCAGATCGACGGCCTGAGCCTGGGCTGCAAAACCGGCGCCGATCAAAAGGCTAATAAGGGTTCGTTTCATTCGAGTCTTTCCTTGTGTCCGCCATCGCGGTAATAGCAGGAACAGTAAATAACGCACTGAACTGACATCAAGTGGCAAGTGTAACAGATTATAAATTCAGCACGCAGGCAACAATGTGTTACCAAATGCTGCTTAAGCGCTTATTTTGCCTGACATTCAAAGGAGTTTTCATGGAGCGCACTTTTTCCTCTGACGATGTGGAAATCGCCGAGAAAAACACACTTTATAATGGTTTTTTTAAATTAGTGGGGTTTCGGCTCCGTCACCGCTTGTTTGCCGGTGGCTGGAGCGGCTGGTTACACCGGGAAATCCTTGAGCGGGGCCATGCTGCCGTGGCCTTGCCTTATGACCCGCGTACCGATCAGGTGGTGTTGTTGCGCCAGTTCCGTGCCGGCGCACTGGAAACCAGCAGCGATCCCTGGCTCTTTGAGCTGGTGGCCGGCATTATCGAGCCCGGTGAGAGCCCGCAACAGGTGGCGATACGGGAAACGGCTGAAGAAGCAGGGCTGGCCGTGGGCCGCTGCCAGTCTATATTGAGTTACTTGGCGTCTCCAGGAGGCAGCAGTGAGCGCTTACACCTGTTTGCCGTGGAAGTGGATGCCAGTCAGGCGGGGGGGCTACACGGCTTGGATCACGAAGATGAAGACATCGCCGTAATGGCAGTATCACGGCAGCAGGCCATGGCCATGGTGGATGCCGGTATTATTGACAACGCGGCGACGCTCATTGGCTTGCAATGGCTGGAGCGTAAACATGAGGAACTGCGTCAGCAATGGCACTAAACCGGCCTTACCGGCCCAGTTTGAAGCAGCTGCACAGCACCTGCGAGCACAATTATGCTGCGCTGATGCGGCTAACTCGCCGATTGACCGCCGTCGGCGACACGCTGGTGGTGCTGGTGGGGCCGCGGCAACGTTTTCGGCTGCGTCTGGATGAGCAGTTCCGCTATACCTCGACCGTCAGTATTGAACAATTAGGGCCCGTGCCACAATACTTGCGGGCACGCATGCAAGTACGCTTGTATCACGATGCGCGCATGGCGGAAGTGTGCGCCAGTCAGCACTTTTCAAGGCTGGCGCCCCGCTATTCCTACCCCAATGATAAAATGCACCAGCCTGATGAAAAAATGCAGGTAAACCTGTTTTTGTCCGACTGGTTGCGACTGTGTTTGCAACAGGGCCGAAGCAATCACGATATTACCAGCCGACTAAATTAGAGGCCCGTTTGGAACAGCTCGCCCTGGCTAATGACCGCGACACTCTGTCGTTGAGCATTCTGACTGACTCCCATCTGTTTGCTGATCCCGAGGGCACCTTGCTGGGTGTACCGTGCTGGCAAAGCTTTCAAGATTGTTTGGCAATGATGGAAAGCCAGAGCCAGTTTGATGCCTGGTTGTTGACTGGTGACTTGGCCCAAGACCATCAACTCGTGACCTATCAGCGGCTGGCGACCTTGATGGCAGAGCGTCAGCAACCGTGGTTCTGGCTCCCTGGTAATCATGATGACCCGGCCGCCATGATCGATGCCATGGGGCCTCGTGTGCGCCGGTTGTTGGGGCGCCACTGGCAAGTACTGTTGCTGGATTCGCATCAGCCTGGCCAGGTCAGTGGCTGGCTGAGCGACGCTGAGCTGGACTGGGTCAGTCAGCATGCCGATGACAGCTTGCACACGCTGGTGGTTTTGCATCATCACCCGTTAGCGCTGGGCAGCGTCTGGCTGGACCAGCATCAGTTGGTTAACGGTCAGGCGTTATTGCAGCGCCTGGCACAGCACCGGCAGGCCAAAGCGGTGCTGTTCGGTCATGTCCATCAGCAGCAGGATTTTTATCATGGCGCTACCCGGCTACTGGCGACACCGGCCAGCTGCGTACAATTTACTCCCGGCAGTGATGACTTTGCGGTGGCCAGCAGCGCTCCCGGTGGCCGCCATCTGACATTGCATGCTGATGGCCGTATCAGTACACGGATATTGCGTCTGCCTGAGCATAGCTACCCGGTGGATAGCCAAGCCGGCGGTTACTGATGCAGCTGTTCTACCTGCATGGCTTTAACTCCTCACCACAATCGGATAAGGCCCGCCTGGTGGCCGATTTTGTGGCGCACCACTGCCCGAAAACCCGTCTGCATTGCCCGGCACTGCATTTTGCGCCAGCGACTGTGATGGCCGAGTTGCGCCAGGCGATGGCTGCCTGTGAGGGGCCTCTGGCATTGATTGGCAGCTCACTGGGCGGTTTTTATGCCACCAGCCTGGCTGAGCAGTTTGACTGCCAGGCGGTGTTGATTAACCCGGCAGTAAAACCCTTTGAATTACTGGATGATTACCTGGGGCCACAACAAAACCCCTATACCGGTGAGCAATTTGAAGTGCGTCCGCAGCACATGCAGCAGTTACGGGAATTATACCGGCCGGTGCTCACTCACCCTGAGCGTTACTGGCTGTTGCAGAAAAAAGGCGATGAAATACTGGATTGGCGCCAAGCCCGTGAACACTATCAAGGGGCCAGGCAAACCATTGATAACGGTGGGGATCATGCCTTCACCGACCTGTCACGATACCTGCCTGAGATCGCTGCATTTTTGAAGTTGTATTGACAAGTTTTCCGGCTTTCCTGACCATGGCGTTAATCTTGTCTGAATGACCCTGTCATGAGTAACCAGTACACCTCGCAAGATCTGGAAGTTCTCGAAGGGCTGGAGCCGGTAAAACGCCGCCCCGGCATGTATACCGACACTGCGCGCCCTAACCACCTGGGCCAGGAAGTCATCGATAACTCCGTCGACGAAGCACTGGCTGGCTTTGCCAGTAAAGTGGAAGTGATCCTGCATGAGGATCAGTCGCTGGAAGTCATTGATGATGGCCGTGGTATGCCGGTGGATATCCACCCGGAAAAAGGCGTGCCCGGTGTTGAGCTTATCCTTTGCAAACTGCACGCTGGCGGCAAGTTCTCGTCTAAAAACTACCAGTTTTCAGGGGGCTTGCACGGTGTGGGCATTTCGGTGGTCAACGCCCTGTCTAACCGTGTTGAAGTGGGCATCAAGCGTGATGGCCAGCAATACACCATTGCCTTTGAAAACGGCGCCAAGGTTGAAGAACTGAGCGTTGTTGGCAGTGTTGGCAAGCGTAATACCGGTACCCGGGTTCGTTTCTGGCCTAACAGCAGCTATTTTGATTCGCCCCGTTTTTCCGCACCTAGGCTGCGCCACAGCCTGCGAGCCAAGGCCGTCTTGTGCCCGGGGTTGACCATACGCTTTGTTGACAAGGTCAATGATGAAACCCACGAATGGTGTTTTGAAAAAGGTCTTCAGGATTACCTGTTCGAGGCGGTAGAGCAGTGGCCGAAACTGCCGGAAGCGCCTTTTGTCGGCGAATTTGCGGCGACCACCGAAGCGGTGGATTGGGCTGTGCTGTGGCTCCATGAAGGCGGCGACCTGATTCAGGAATCTTACGTTAACCTGATCCCCACCGCGCAGGGGGGCACCCATGTCAATGGCTTGCGACAAGGACTCTTGGAGGCTATGCGCGAGTTTTGTGAGTTTCGCAACTTGCTGCCACGCGGGCTGAAACTGACTCCTGAAGATATCTGGGACCGCTGCGCCTTTGTGCTCAGCGTAAAAATGCAGGATCCACAATTTGCCGGCCAGACCAAAGAGCGGCTGTCGTCTCGCCAATGCGCCAGCTTTGTCTCCGGGGTAGTCAAAGACACCTTCAGTCTGTGGCTGAACTCCAACACTGAGATTGCTGAAATGCTCGCCGAGCATTTTATCAGCAACGCCCAGCGGCGTACCCGCAGTGCCAAAAAGGTGGCTCGCAAAAAGGTAACTTCCGGCCCGGCACTGCCTGGCAAATTGACCGACTGTGCCACGGATGACCCATCCCGTTCTGAGCTGTTTTTGGTGGAAGGGGACTCGGCCGGCGGCAGCGCCAAGCAGGCCCGTGACCGCGACTTTCAGGCGGTGATGCCGCTACGAGGCAAGATCCTTAACACCTGGGAAGTGGACTCGACAGATATCCTGGCCAGCCAGGAAGTGCATGATATTTCTGTTGCCATCGGCATGGACCCGGACTCCACTGACCTGAGCGCACTGCGTTACGGTAAAATTTG
The DNA here is from genome assembly GCF_045291545.1 of Gallaecimonas aegicerasi. Taxonomy (GTDB): domain Bacteria; phylum Pseudomonadota; class Gammaproteobacteria; order Enterobacterales; family Gallaecimonadaceae; genus Gallaecimonas. The sequence continues at coordinate 2,150,787 of NZ_CP149514.1, read as the reverse complement.
CATTCTTGCCGATGCCGACTCTGATGGCTTGCACATCGCAACCTTGCTGTGCGCGCTGTTTTTACGGCATTTTCGGCCCCTGGTGGAACAGGGACATATTTATGTCGCCATGCCGCCACTGTTTCGGGTTGATGTGGGCAAGGATGTCTATTACGCCCTTGATGAGCAGGAGCGGCAGGGCATTTTGGATCGCTTAGCGGCGGAAAATCGTCGCGGTAAAATTCAAGTGACCCGCTTTAAAGGACTTGGCGAAATGAACCCGCTGCAGCTTCGGGAAACCACCATGGAGCCGTCAACCCGGCGCTTGGTGCAGTTGACCGTTGATGATGCGGAACAGACTCTGGCGTTGATGGATATGCTGTTGGCGAAAAAGCGTTCCGGGGATCGTCGGGAGTGGCTGGAAAACCACGGCCATCAGGCGGAGTTGGCGTGAAACGAGCTGTTGCCTTCAGCCTGCGCTGGCAGTTGTTGCTTCCTGCTTTTGCCTTACTGGCGATGGTTTTTGTGGGTTATCTGCACTCGAACAATTGGCTTGCCGGGCAGATGAACCAGATGCTCCGTCAGCAAAGTCAGCATTACGCCCAAAGCCTTTTCAGTAATCAGTTACGAGCGTTACATGCCGATGGCCCCTGGCATTTGCATTGCAGTCAAACAGACTGTGAGCTGTTGTCAGGGAAAGCGCAGCAGTCCCTGAGTGCACTGAGCCGGGCTATGGATCTGGACCTGGTGGTAACGGCGAATAACGCCCAGCAGCCGCTGCTGTACAGCACTACTCCAGAGCCACCACAGCTGAGCCAGGCCTGTCTAGATAGCGGAAGTTGTGACAACAGCCCTTACTGGTATGAGAACCTCTGGCATGACAGCCAATACCGCCTTGGGGTCCTGATTCGAGATAGTAATCTGCTGTCAGTGCGCAGTGCTGCGCAAACGCAGGCGCTGATTTTCGGTCTGCTTGGCCTGGGGCTTTTTTCATTGTTGTTTTACTGGCTACTGCGCCAGCCACTGAACCGGTTGTCGGCGATCAGCGATTCCCTGCCGTTACTGGCCAACGGCGCCTATGAACAGTTCAGAGTGCGTTTGCGTGCGATTGGCCATCGCAAGCGCCTGCTGGACGAGCCTAGTGTACTGGGGCGGCGGCTGGAAAAAATGTCGCTGCAGCTGGAAAGCATGGAAGAACAATTGCAGCGCCGGGCCAGTGAACTGGAGTGGTTGGCCAGCCACGATGTGCTGACCGGACTCCTGAATCGCCGCCATTTTGAAGTCAAGTTGCAGGACTTGCTGCGTTACCGCCAGCGCGCCAGTCTGATGTTCATGGACCTGGATAACTTCAAACTGGTCAATGATATTGCTGGCCACAAAGTGGGTGATCGTTTGCTGACCCGGGTTGCCCGGGTACTGAGTAAAGTGATGCCGGAAAACGCTACCGTGGCGCGTTTTGGTGGTGATGAATTTGCGGTTCTGGTACCGGGACTGACTGAAGCGGCGGAAGAGTCGCTGCTGCTTGGCCTCTATGATGCCTTGCGGGATGTTCGGGTCAGTGGTGGTGGCCAGCTGCATTCGCCGTCAGTTTCCATTGGTGTGGCCCACCTGCCGGATGACGGTGACGACATCGATGACATTCTCGCCCGGGCTGACATCGCCATGTACAGTGCCAAAGAGCAGGGCAAAAACCGCTGGGTGCGGGTGGTGCACAGTGAAAATGAAGCCATGTTGGGGCAGCACCTGTACTGGATAGAAAAGTCCAAGCACGGCATTAACAGCAATAACCTGAGTCTGTATTTTCAGCCGATTGTGGATACCGAAACCCGTGAAGTGGCGCACTATGAAACACTGTTGCGGGCGCGGGATCGTAGCGGTGAACTGGTGTCACCGGTCGAGTTTATTCGTGCCGCCGAGCAGACCGGCCGTACCACTGAACTGGATTTGTGGGTCTTTGATGAACTGCTGCGGCTGTTAGACAGGTTGGATCTGGAACATCAGGTGCGCTTGGCCGTCAATCTGTCTCCGAAAACCTTCGGTGAGAATACCGCTATTGCCATGATTGCCAAGCGTTTGCAGCAACGTCCGGATCTGGCCCGGTTACTGATTATCGAAATCACCGAAACAGCGGCCCTGACCAACCTCGACAAAGCCCGCCAGTTCATGGAGCAGCTCAAAAGATTAGGGTGCCATTTTGCCCTGGATGACTTCGGGGTGGGCTATTCGTCATTCCACACCCTCAAGTCGCTGCCGGTGGATTACATCAAAATTGATGGCTCCTTTATTCGTGGCCTGGCCAATCAGGGTGCCGACTCGATTTTTGTCAGTGCCCTGGTGGATATTGCCGATCAGTTCGGTTACCGCACCGTTGCTGAATTTGTTGAAGATGAAGAAGTGGCTGAGCTGCTGAGTATTTTGCAGGTCAGTTACATGCAGGGTTACCTGTTCGGTCAGCCACAGCCAGCAGAATGCTTGTGGCCGAGCCTGGCGGTAGCTTGAATGTTTAATAAGAGACCATAACGACACGCCCATGGATGAGATAGCCGCAAGTCTGGACGGCATTGAACAAATGCCGCTACGCCGCTTTACGGAGTCGGCGTATCTGAACTATTCCATGTACGTTATCCAGGACCGTGCTTTGCCACACCTGGGCGACGGCCTCAAGCCGGTGCAGCGGCGTATTATTTACGCCATGAGCGAGCTGGGGCTCAGTGCTGCTGCCAAGTACAAAAAATCTGCCCGTACTGTCGGTGATGTGCTGGGTAAGTATCACCCGCACGGAGACAGCGCCTGCTATGAGGCTATGGTGCTGATGGCACAGCCGTTCTCCTACCGCTACCCGCTGGTTGACGGCCAGGGGAACTGGGGGGCACCGGATGACCCTAAATCCTTTGCGGCTATGCGTTATACTGAGTCGCGGTTGGCCAAGTTTTCCCAGGTACTGCTGGCGGAGTTGGGCCAGGGCACCGTTGATTGGGTGCCAAACTTTGATGGCACCCTCAATGAACCGGCCATTTTACCGGCCCGTTTGCCCCATGTGCTGATCAATGGCACTACCGGCATTGCCGTGGGCATGGCCACCGACATTCCGCCCCATAACGTGTGTGAACTGACGGCCGCCTGCATCCATTTATTGTCTCATCCCAAGGCCAGTGTGGCTGAGCTGATGGCGTTTGTGCCTGGCCCGGATTACCCCACTGAGGCCGAAATTATTACCCCAGCGGCGGATCTGCAAAAGCTCTATGAGAGCGGTCGGGGCAGCGTCAAAATGCGCGCCAAGTACGAACTTGATAGCGGTGAAGTGGTGATCACGGCACTGCCACACCAGACTGCCAGCGGCAAAATTCTCGAGCAGATCGCTGCCCAGATGCAGGCCAAAAAACTGCCGATGGTCGCTGATCTGCGTGATGAGTCTGATCATGAAAATCCGGTACGCCTGGTTGTGGTGCCCAAATCCAATCGGGTCGACATTGAGGCGCTGATGGCGCACCTGTTTGCCACTACCGATCTGGAGCGCAATTACCGGGTGAACCTGAATGTGCTGGGCCTCGACGGCCGGCCGCAGGTCAAGCCACTGAACCTGATGCTCAGCGAGTGGCTGCAATATCGCACCGGTGTGGTAACCCGGCGCCTGCAATACCGGCTGGATAAAGTCGAGGCGCGGCTGCATGTGCTGGCGGGCCTGCTGATTGCCTTTTTGAATATCGATGAGGTGATCCACATTATCCGCAGCGAAGACGAACCCAAGCCGGTGTTGATGGCCCGCTTTGGTTTGTCTGACAAACAAGCGGAAGCCATTCTCGAGTTGAAATTGCGCCACTTGGCCAAGCTTGAGGAAATGAAGATCCGCTCTGAACAGGACGAGCTGGCCAAAGAGCGTGACGAACTGACTCGCCTGCTGGGCTCGGAGCGGGCGCTGAAAAACCTCATCAAAAAAGAACTGCAAGCTGATGCCGAAAGCTACGGTGACCAGCGCCGTTCACCGCTGGTAGTTAGGGCCGAAGCCAAGGCGCTGACGGAAAAAGAACTGATGCCGACTGAACCGGTGACAGTGGTGCTGTCGACCAACGGTTGGGCGCGCACTGCCAAAGGCCATGACATCGAGCCGGAAAAACTCAGCTACAAAGCCGGTGATGGTTTTAAAACGGCAGCCCGTGGCAAAAGTAATCAGCCGGTGGTGTTTATTGACAGCTCAGGCCGCAGTTTTGCCTGTGATGCCTTCTCGCTACCATCGGCCCGCTCCCAGGGGGAACCGCTGACCACTCGCTTCAACCTGGTGGCCGGGGAGAGTTTTGAGCAGGTATTGCTGGGAGAAGACAGCGATCAGTACCTGCTGGCCTCCGATGCAGGTTACGGCTTTATTTGTAAGCTCAGCGACATGGTCAGCCGCCAGAAAAACGGTAAAGCACTAGTGACACTGCCCACCGGTGCCCAGCTACTGCCGCCGCTGAAGATACCTAACAAGGACGGCTGCCAGGTGGTGGCGATCAGTAACGAGGGGCGCATGCTGCTGTTCCCGTTAGCCGATCTGCCGGCACTGGCCAAAGGCAAGGGCAATAAAATTATGGCTATCCCGTCAGCCCGGGCAGCCAGCAGGGAAGAGGTGGTAAGGCAACTGGCCATTCTTGGCCCGGGCGACAGCCTGACCGCCTACGCCGGTAAGCGCAAGCTGACCCTTAAAGCCGATGATCTGGCGCATTATCAGGGCGAACGAGGCCGCCGTGGAGCCAAGTTGCCGCGAGGGCTGCAACGGGTGGATGCGGTGGAAGTGGAAAGCTCCGACTAAGTAAAAGGCGCCGTTCAGGCGCCTTTTTCATAGCCGGCCATCAGTGCTGGCCAGTCCCGTTGTTGTTGCCAGTAAAAGGGGCTGAGGCGTTGCTGTTCTTTGTTTAAGGAACGCAGCAGTCGCGCCAGGTTATCTTCCTGCCAGACGCCGGGTGCGCGCACAGCGCCGCGATCAAAATCAATGAGCCACAGGGCCTTGGCATCATTCATCAGGATATTGTGGCTGTTGAGATCGGCATGGTAGACACCGGCATCATGAAAGCGGCGCAAGAGCTGGCCAACGGCCTGCCACTGCATCTCACTCAGTGGTTGCTGTTGCAGCCAGGCCACCAGATCGCGCGCACCATCAATACGTTCAATGAGTAGGTCACCGCGATACCAGAGGCCCACTTTATGTACGTGGGCACCAATGGGCCGGGGTACCGGTAAGCCCTGCTGATGCAACTGCTGCAACAGCCGAAACTCGGCGACCGGCCGGCAGCGGGCAATGCCGGTGTAAAGATAGCGGTCGTGGATCAGCTTGCCGATCAGGCCACCGCGGCGGTAGTGGCGCAATACCCAGTGTTGCTGGCCCTGCTGCACAAAGTAGGTGACACCGCGGCCATGGCTCTGGCCGGTTACGGCTTGGCGATCGAGCCAGTATTGCGGGGTAAATTCATCCGGGCCGGGCTGGCTAAAACGCAGCGGGTCGTGCAGGAGAAAATGGCGTCGGCTCCAGAAGGCGTGGGGGCTGTTCATATCGGGCTCTCGGAGGCTGTTGCGGCCATTGTACATCAGCCCCTGCGGGCTGCATAATGACCGCGCTTTCGTGCTGGAGCTGCCATGAAATCCATCTGTATCTTACGCTTATCGGCTATCGGTGATGTCTGTCACGCCCTGGCTTTAGTCAGTGTGATCCGTCAGCGCTGGCCGGCCTGTCAGATCACCTGGGTGTTGGGGAAAGCGGAAGCGCAATTAATGGCTGGTCTGGATGGCGTTGAGCTGGTGGTTTTTGACAAAAAAGCCGGCTTTAAAGGAATGCGAGCGCTGTGGCGGCAGCTGTCCGGGCGGCGTTTTGATGCCTTGTTGCATATGCAAATTGCCTTGCGCGCTTCCGTGCTGAGCTTGGGGATCCGCGCCAAGCGGCGGCTGGGCTTTGCCCGTAGCCGTGCCGGTGAAGGGCAATGGCTGTTTACCAATGAACAGGTACCGGCACCTGACAGCGTGCACGTGTTGGATAACTTTCTCGCTTTTGCCCGCTATCTGGGGATAAGCGACCCCCAACCCCAGTGGCCGTTGCCGGTTCCGATCCCAGAGGTGGCGGCGCGTAAAGCGGCTGAGTTGCTGCCGGATGGGCAGCAGGCTTTGGTGATCTGCCATAGCGCCTCAAAAGCGGAACGGGCCTGGCTGGCGGAGCGCTATGCGGCAGTCGCTGACTGGGCCAGTGAACAAGGGCTCAGCGTACTGCTGTGTGGTGGCCCGGCCAGCTCAGAACGAGAGCGAGGCCAGGCGATCAGTGCTTATTGCCAGTATCCGGTAACCGATTTGACCGGCCAGACCGATCTGAAAACACTGTGGGCACTGTTAGGCCGGGCTAGGGTGGTCTTGGCTCCAGACACCGGGCCGGTGCACATGGCTTCTAGTCAGAAGGTTGCGACCATCGGCTTGTATGCTCACTCTAACCCCCGCCGTACCGGGCCTTATAACCATCAGCAGTGGGTCGTGAACCGCTACGATGCCAATATCACCGCACAAACCGGCCAGCCCTGGCAGCAATTGCCCTGGGGGAAGCGTGCCAAGGGCGAAGCGCTGATGGCTGGTATTGGTGTTGATGAAGTAGTGGATGGCTTGGAGCGGATCCTCGCTGAGTGAACATTTGTTCGCTAAAACGGATGTTTCTTGGCAACAAGCCGGTATAATGCGCAGCGCAGTTTTTCCCACCGGTGCCATTATGCTTGCCGTTTTACGTGTGACTTTATTGCTGTTGATTGTGATGCTGGTGGGCGTGTTTGGCTCTTTGTATTGCCTGCTTCGCCCCTTTCACCCCAATCATGTTTACCGTTTTGCCCACCTGTTTGGTGGCCTGGCACCGTTATTGGGTGCCAAGGTGAAAATTGAGGGCGAGGAAAACCTGCCCGCGGGGCCGGTGGTCTTTATCGGTAACCACCAGAGTACCTGGGATCTTTTTACCGCCTCCAATGCGGTGCGGCCTCGCACTGTCACCATTGGCAAGAAAAGCCTGAAATGGATCCCCTTTTTCGGTCTGCTGTACTGGCTCAGCGGTAATATCCTGATTGACCGTAACAACAAGAGCCGGGCCAAAGGCACCATCGATGAAACGGCCCGGCGCATCCGTGAGGATAACCTGTCGGTGTGGTTGTTCCCGGAAGGAACGCGCAGTTACGGCCGGGGCCTGTTACCGTTTAAAACCGGTGCGTTTTATACCGCTATTGCTGCCGGTGTGCCGATAGTGCCGATTGTCGTTTCCAACCTGGATGATAAGCGCCTCAACCGCTGGCATAACGGCACTGTGACGTTACGCTATCTGCCGCCGGTCAGCACCGAAGGCTTGGATCGCAGCCAAGCCCGAGCCCTGTCAGAGCGCTGCCATCAAATGATGGCGCAGACACTCAAGGAAATTTGACGGCGCCTTGGCGCCGGCCATGATAGGCTTAGCGCCACCGCTAGAGGAGTTTGCCATGTCACTTGCTGCCCGCCTGGACGCCCAGCGTCAAGATAACCAGGATATTCTCGACTCGCTGCGCGAAGATGGCGCTGATCTGAGCGAGGATTTTGTTATTGAACATCACTTTGCCAGCCCCAGCTTTGACAAGCTGGAGAAGATGGCCATGGAAGTGTACAAGCTGGGCTATGAAGTGGCCGATGCAGAAGAATTCCGGGAAGGCCGGGTGACACTATTCTGCTTTGATGCTGTTCGTGAAGGGCCCTTGGTGCTTGAGGAGCTGAACGAAGATACCGATACCCTGTTGCAACTGGCCGACCGCTTTGGTGTGGACTACGACGGTTGGGGTACCTTCTTCGGGGAAGAAGACGACGAACTGGACGAAGAATAACAAGAGCCGGCAAGAAGCCGGCTTTTTTCTGCTTTTTCTTTCATTTTCCTGACAAATTTCTGTCACTTATCCCATCAAACCGTGATCCAGTGAACATTCTGGCAAGTCCCTTGGCCAGAACTGCCGGTTGTCGTTGTGTTGTGTATGGTTTGTTACTAGTTTCACTCTCGGGTGTGACAACTGTTTTATGTTGTACGCAGCAGCACCCATCACACTACTAACCCAAACCAATCACATCGATAGGCAAAAAATGAAGAAAATCATGCTATTGATGGCGCTTGTTGTAGCTTCATTGCAAAGCGCTAATGCGCAAGAAGGGATTGCTTTCGTACATGGTACGGGCAAACAAACGGACGCATATCACGACTACTGGACCAGTGCCTTTGTTGACACGGTTCGTCAGGGGTTACCCAACCCCAATAACTATGTGGTGATTAACTGCGATTTTGATCAGTACATGTGGGACAGTGCAGCCGCCGGCTGCCTGGCCGGGCAATTGACGGACTTTATCAATGCCAAGCAAATCACCTCACTGACGCTGATCACGCACTCTAATGGCGGTAACGTGGTGCGTTGGATCCTCTCCAACCCCACCTGGGACAGCCGTTACCCTAACATCATCAACAAAACCAACCACGTGATTGCCCTGGCGCCGTCCAGTGGCGGTACGCCGTTGGCTGATGCGGTGGTGGCCGGCAACGTGTTTGAAACGACCCTGGGCTGGTTGCTGGGCTACGCCAGTGACGCGGTGAAAATGCAGCAAGTGTCCTGGATGGCCTCCTACAACGCGGAGTGGCTGTACGGTACGCCCGGACGCCCGGCCTTACCCAGCTATTTTGAAACGGTAGTGGGCAGTGATGTCGACTCGGCGGTCTGGGACAGCGACAGCTATTGTGGTGGTTATCAGAATCAGGTCGCTCTGGAAGTCACCCAGAACTGGCTCGATAGCTGTTCTGACGGCTTCCTTAACTGCTCATCACAGTCGCTGGCGGGTGTTGTCTGGTTCAAAGACATCACTAAAACCAATGGCAAAGAGCCGTTATCTCATCAGCAAAGCCGCCGTAACTGCTTTGGCCTGCCCACCTTTATCAAAAACCGTATCTAGGAGCGACCATGAAAACAGTGATGTCTATGATCGCCATTTCGCTACTGCTCAGCCCTGCGGCTATTGCTAAGCCGGTGGTGTATCAATATCCGGCGCCGCAAATCCAAGCCAAGCCGATGCTGACCATCAGCAAGCAAAGTAACGAGTACTGGCAACGGGTTACCGGTAAAGAGTTAAAAGCCGGTGTGGCGCTGCATATTACCCAGGCTGATAACCTGGTGCGGGTAGCCCCGAAAGCGCACTTTCAAGCCGGTCAGGTCGAAAAGGCCCGCGGCCTGGACTTGAACCTGCTGTCACTGCATGGCAGTGCCAAGGGCAAAGCGCTGGCCGTACAGCGTATCGCCTCACAGCAACAGATGCGTCAGGCCGGTTTTGAAGACGGCTCGGTGGCCATGAAAGCACCGCTGGAAGCGCATATCCTCAAAACCAGCCAGCCGCTGCGTGATGACGACGAGTACCTGGTACATGTGAAGGAAAAAGGCTCGCCGCTGGTGCTTGATGCCAAGGCGGATTTTCGTGTGCACCCGGGGCAGCAAAAACTGGCTCTGGCGCTGGCCATGCAAGGGCAGGCATTACCGGCCAAGGGAGTAAAACTGACTTTGGTTAGCCCTGATGGTGACAAGGTGCCAGTGCACTATGATGGCCAGAATGTCACCTTTGATACGCCTCTGCAGGCCGTCGGTGCCCGGCACGGTTACTACCAGCTGAACGTATTCAGTGAGTCTACTGTTAATGGCCAAACGGTCGCGCGCTCGGCGACGTTGCCATTCATGCAGACTGAACAGACGGCGACGCTGGGCAGTAGCCACCTGGAAACCGCCAGTGATGGCTCGGTTGTCGCGAAGGTACCGCTGTTGGCTCAACAGCCAGGGCGTTTTGCCATCAAAGCAACGCTGGTGTCGGTTCAGGGCAAGCAAAAAGTGGCCCTGGCAACCACGGAAGTGGCACAGCAAGTGGATGCCGATGCGGTGTTTAGCCTGCCGTTTAAGGTCTCTGGCCAGGACTTGAGCCACTACCAGCTGGACGATCTGGTGATAACCGACCAGACCCGGATGCTCAAGCTCTACCCGGACGTCAAATAAACTAAAAGCCCGCTTCGGCGGGCTTTTTTTATGATATCAGAGCGCGACTTTTACTTACGGCTGAATGCCGCCGCGAACCAGATTAAAGTTGTGGAACCAGGAGATAAAATCTTCCCCGGACAAGGGCTCTGACACCGCAAAGCCCTGTACCTGATCGCAATGTTCACTGCGCAGAAAGTTGAGCTGATCGAGCTCTTCCACCCCCACGGCACTGGTGCGAATACCCAAGTCTTTGCCGAGGCGGATAATGGCCCTAACCAGCGTGTCGGCATCCGGATCACGACCCAGCTTGGCCACGTAATGGCGGTCAATCTTGATGGTGTCGATAGGCAGCTTGGTCAGGTTATTCAGCGCGCCGTTGATGGAGCCAAACTCGTCAATGGAGAGCCGCACCCCGAGCTTTTTCAGATCGTGGAGCTGCTGGGCATAACGCTGGCCATTGTTGTGAATGGCTGCCTCGTTTAATTCCAACTCAATGATGAATTGATCCGGGCCACCGAGCTCCTCCACCAGTGCCTTGGTGCGTTCAAACAGGTGGTGGTTACGCAGTTGCTGCGGAGAAATGTTAATGGTCATGCAGAGGTTATAGATGCCGTAATCCAACCATTGATGCAGCTGCTTGGCTAGCAGATCCATGATGTGATCGCCCAGCGTGTCAATCATGCCGACATTTTCAGCAATGTAGACAAATTCCTGCGGGACCAGGATGCCGTGGGTCGGGTGTTGCCAACGTACCAGGGCTTCCACACCCTGCAGGCGGTTGCCGTAGGCGCTGATGATCGGTTGATAACGCAGAAAAAACTGACCTTGTTCAACGGCTCCTTGGAGATCTTTACCCAGCTCTCTGGTCAGCCGCACCATGGCATCGATACGCTCATCATAAAAGCGCACTTCACCACCGTCTTTTTTCAGCTGGTGCAGGGTCAGTTCGGCATTATTGAACAGGGTGTCACTGTCGTTGGCATCGTCCGGGTAAATGGCCACCCCGGCGCGAAAACCCAGAGCAAAGGGTTTACCTTCCAGCTCAAAAGGCTCATCAAAGGCCAGTGACAATTTGTGATGAACCTGCGCCATGTCTTCGGACGATTTCAGGTGCGCGGCCAGCACCGCAAAACGGTTGCCATCAAGGCGAGCGAGAATGTCGGTGTCACGCAGTGTCTGGTGTACCCGCTTGGCGACGGCGCTGAGCAGGCTGTCACCTACCTGGTGGCCATAGTCATCGTTGATCTGCTGAAAATTTTTCAGATCCAGCATCACCAGGCCCATCTTTGTGCCCAGGCGCCGGGCGACGTTGACCTGTTCACCCATCTGATGGAGAAACTCATCACGTGCCAGCAGGCCGGTGAGTTTGTCCTGGGTGGGGGTGCCGCTGAGTTCGGCTTCCAGTTGCAGCTGATGGGTGATATCCCACACCTCATTGATGATGGCAATCGCCGTGTCATCATCTTTGAGCAGCCGTTTGTGCACGCTCCAAATTCGACCATCCGGGCTGGTGATATGGGGCTGCTCCGGACTGTCACCGGCTAGTAAGGCGGCCCGGCCTTTATCCAGCGGTTGCTGCCAGGGTTCGGTTAAAAAGCTGTCCAGCGGTTCGCCCTGCATGGCCAGCCGCTTGCTGGACAGGAAATCGGCAAAGGCCTGGTTGGCAGCCAGCAGGGTGCCATCGGTAGCCTGGACAAAAATAGGCTGAGACAGCAAATCCAGCACGGAGCCGTGGTGGTCGACCACTGGCTGAACATAGACCAAAGTCCCTTTGTTGTCGGCCATGGCTGAGGCCCGGACCCGCACCAGCCCCACACCGCTGAGGCCGGCTTGCCAGCTGGCGGGCACCGGCTGGCAGCGCGCCAGCCATTGGCGGCCGGTGGCACTGGTTATAAAAGCATCTACATCACCGCCGACCAGCTCTGCAAAAGCCGGATTATGCCCTTGTAGCTGGCCATCAGCGGTCAGCCACAGCAGGGGGCATGGCAGGTTAGCAAGCAAAGTATCGGCGCTGGCCAAGTCGATGCGATCCTCGTAAGTAATTGTTATGACACTACTGTAGCCATTTTCGGCGACAATGAAAAAGGCCAGTGTCACCGACACTGGCCAGACAATGCTCAGAGCGCTTCGATACTGCGGCGCTGAGCGTTGAGTTTTTCCAGTGTTGCTTCCAGTTCAGCCTGCTTGGCGCGTTCTTTGGCGATCACCGCTTCCGGGGCCTTGGCAACAAAGCCTTCGTTAGCCAGCTTGCTGCTCACACGCTGCAGTTCCTGCTCGGTTTTTTCCAGCTGTTTGCCAAGGCGGGCCAGTTCGGCATCTTTGTCTATCAGCCCGGCCATCGGAATACGCACTTCCATGCTACCGACCAGCTGAGTGACGGTGGGGGGTAATTCACCCTCTGCCAAAGTAATAGAGGTCAGCTTGGCCATATTGAGCAGGAAGTTTTCGTTATCGGCCAGGCGGCGTTGGTCACTGTCACTGCTGTTCACCAGCAATACTTCCAGCGGCTTACTTGGCGCAATATCCATTTCAGCGCGGATATTACGAATGGCCACAATAAACTGCTTCACCCACTCCAGGTCGGCCATTGCGGTGGCATCAACTTGCTCTGGCTGATACGCCGGGTAAGGCTGCAGCATGATGGTGTCGGCATCAATGCCGGCCAGCACTTTCACCCGTTGCCAGATGGTTTCGGTAATAAATGGCATGACCGGGTGCATCAGGCGCAGCAGCGCTTCCAGAACGGTCACCAGGGTGTGACGAGTGCCCCGTTGCTGGGCATCAGTGCCTTTGTGCAGTACTGGCTTGGTCAGTTCCAGATACCAGTCACAGAACTGGTTCCAGGTAAACTCATAGAGATGGTTGGCGGCCATGTCGAAGCGGTAGCTGTCCATAGCCTGACGCACCGCTTTGACAGTGCTTTGGAACTGGCCAAGGATCCAGCGGTCAGCCAGGCTCAGCGTCATCTCGCCGCCAGCAAAACCACAGTCTTGCTCTTCGGTGTTCATCAATACAAAGCGGCTGGCATTCCAGATTTTGTTGCAGAAGTTGCGGTAACCCTCAAGGCGGCGCATGTCCCAGTTGATATCGCGGCCGGTAGAAGCAAGAGCAGTAAGAGTGAAACGCAACGCGTCAGTGCCGTGGGCAACAATACCGTCCGGGAACTGTTGCTCGGTGCGTTTTTTGATTTTTTCTGCCAGCTGCGGCTGCATCATGTTGCCGGTGCGCTTGGCGAGCAGCTCAGGCAGGCTGATGCCGTCAATCATATCCAGTGGGTCGATGACGTTGCCCTTGGACTTGGACATTTTCTGGCCTTCATCATCGCGGATAAGACCGGTGACATAAACCGTCTTGAATGGGACTTGCGGCGTGCCGTCATCGTTTTTAACGAAGTGCATGGTCATCATGATCATCCGGGCTACCCAGAAGAAAATGATGTCAAAGCCGGTTACCAGTACGTTAGTGGGGTGGAAGGTGCGCAGGGCTTCGGTGTGCTCCGGCCAACCCAGTGTGGAGAAGCTCCACAGCGCCGAGCTAAACCAGGTATCGAGCACGTCGTCATCCTGGCGCAGCGTAACATCACTGCCCAGCTGGTGCTTGGCGCGGACTTCCTCTTCACTGCGGCCAACATAAACCTTGCCGGCCTCGTCATACCAGGCCGGAATGCGGTGCCCCCACCACAGCTGGCGGCTGATGCACCAGTCCTGAATGTCACGCATCCAGGCAAAGTACATATTCTCGTACTGCTTGGGAACAAACTGGATGCGACCATCTTCCACCGCCTCGATAGCCGGTTTGGCCAGTGGCGCCACGCGCACGTACCACTGGTCTGTCAGCATCGGCTCGATCACCACACCGCCACGGTCACCGTAGGGGACAGACAGGGTGTGGTCATCCACTTTTTCTAACAGTCCTTCGGTCTCAAAGTACGCCACCACCGCTTTACGGGCAGCAAAGCGCTCCAGCCCTTGCAGGTCGGCAGGCAGGCTGGCATCCATGGTTTTGTTAGCGGTGCCGTCACTGTTAACGCATTCAGCGGTACTGCGAATATGGGCGTCCAGGGTCAGAATGTTGACCATTGGCAAACCGTGGCGCTTACCCACTTCGTAGTCATTAAAGTCGTGGGCCGGGGTGATTTTGACGCAACCGGTACCCTTTTCCATGTCGGCGTGCTCGTCACCAACAATGGGGATCCGCCGGCCTACCAGCGGCAGTTCAATGAACTTGCCAATCAAATCCTGATAACGCGGATCAGCCGGGTTAACCGCTACGCCGGTATCACCCAGCACGGTTTCCGGGCGGGTGGTGGCTACCACCAGGTAGTCTTTACCGTCAGCAGTTTTGACGCCATCGGCCAGTGGGTAACGCAGGTGCCACATGTGGCCCTTTTGCTCTTTGTTTTCAACTTCCAGATCGGAAATGGCGGTGTGCAGCTTCGGATCCCAGTTGACCAGGCGTTTACCACGGTAGATGAGGTCGTCCTCATACAGGCGCACAAACACTTCCAGTACGGCGTTGGACAACCCCTCGTCCATGGTGAAGCGTTCCCGTTCCCAATCGACGGAATTACCCAAGCGGCGCATCTGGCGGGTGATGGTGCCACCGGATTCTTCTTTCCACTGCCAGATTTTGTCGATGAACTGGTCACGCCCCAGAGCATGGCGGTCTGGCTGGCCTTGTGCGGCCAGCTTGCGCTCCACCACCATCTGCGTGGCGATACCGGCATGGTCAGAACCAACCTGCCAGAGGGTATTTTTCCCTTGCATGCGCTGGTAGCGGGTCATGGCATCCATGATGGTTTGCTGGAAGGCATGACCCATGTGCAGGCTGCCGGTCACATTCGGCGGCGGGATCATGATGCAGTAGTTACCGTTGCTGCTGTCACCGCTGGGCTTGAAATAGCCTTTTTGTTCCCAGGCCTGGTAGAGGGCTTCTTCGATCGCAGAGGGGTTATATGTCTTGTCCATTTCAGCTGTATCTCATTGGTTTTGCGCCAGAAAGTCTACCAGTGGCAGGTGCTGGGGGGTGGCGCCCTGTTGTCGGTAGTAGCGAAACCGCTGCCGCGAAGCAGCTTTGAGGTGTTCGCTGTCGGCAACAGGCTCAAAAATGTGCCCACATTGTACCGCAACCGTGGGCACGGCTTCATGCAGATTGATCAGTACCGCGCGGCCGCTCGGTGCCGGTGCATCGGGCCAGTAGATAGTCACAGGAGAACCGCCACGTGGCCCTTCATCCGCCAGATTATGGGGAATAAAAGAGGCTGGTTCGCGGATCCACAGGGCTTCGTCCACGGCATCCGCCTGGGCTTTGTCTTGGCAAGTGATCAGCACCGGCTGGCGGCGCTGGTATGCCCAGGCCGCTAACTGGCAGGCAAATGCCACCAGTTCATCGTCAGCCAGCGAGCAGAACGTAACCTGTGCCATCGGTTTTCCTCAAGAACGGAAAAAGGGCAGTTTACACTGCCCTTGTCGAGGTGTGTGCATGGGGCTCAGTCTTCGGCTTTTTCACCCGCGCGATTGAGCAGGAACTGCGTCAGCAGTGGCACCGGGCGGCCAGTTGAGCCTTTATTTTTACCTGACACCCAGGCAGTACCGGCGATATCCAGGTGAGCCCAGTTGTATTTCTTGGTAAAACGGCTGAGAAAAGCGGCCGCAGTGATGGTGCCGGCCGGGCGGCCACCGATATTTGCCATATC